>JADYXW010000052.1 GCA_020853975.1 Phycisphaerales bacterium | reverse complement strand
GCCCCGATGAGCGCCGCCGCGGCACGCGTCCAGAAGCCGAGCACGAGCATGGCGCCCGCGATGATCTCCACCCAGGGCACGACGAACGCGGAGCCGATGACGATGTGGTCGGGCAGGTCCATCTTGAACCCGAGAATGGCCCCGGCGAAGACCGGGACCGCGCTCAGCTTCAGGTATCCCGCGAGCATGAACAGCCCGCCCAGGATGAGCCGGAGCGGGAACACAAGCCAGCCGATGGCGGTGGGCCTCTCGTTCACGGCATGCCCCCCTTGCCCGTCGCGGTCGGGTACCCCGCGCCGACCCACGCGGGGTAGCCCTCCTTCAGGATGTGGCACCGCTTGAAGCCGGCCTGGTTGAGCATCGCCGCCACGTTGTGCGAGGCGTCGCAGTCCCCGCCCGTGCAATAGATCACGAGCGGCGCCTCACGATCGAGGAAGTTGGCGACCTCGGGCACCCCGCCCATGAACGACTCGGGCGCGATCCACACGGCGCCCTCGATGTGCCCCGCCTCGTAGTCCTCTGACCGCCGTGCATCCACGAAGGGCACCCCCTTGCCGAATAGGTCCCACCCCTGCGCCAGCGTGATCTCCAGCCCGAGCACCTGCGGCGAGGGCTCGCCATTGGCCGCGGGCACGGTCAAAGGGAGCGGCGCATCGGGCCGCAGCTTGATCGGATCGTGCACGATGGAGTGCGCCGCACCGACCACCACGCCCACCAGGGCCAGAGTCGAGGCACGTTGCACCAGCTTCGAGAGGCTCAAGGCGATACCTCCGTCAATGGCCGGACCGCCGGGCGGCGGCGCCCGGCGTCCTGGCCAATGGTCTCTTTAGAATAGTGGTTTCCCCAGGTCAGCGAGGGCCGGAGGGGACCAGCGTGCTGGGGTTCTCGTCCCACACAGAGTTCGGCTTCTGGGGCGCCGGGACGGCCTTGGGCACCGCGCGGGCGAACCCGAAGTAGGGAACCTTCACCTGCTCCTCTCCCGGCACGTCGGTGGCGACGAGGATCTGCCCCGCGACCTGCCCGCCCTGGTCGGAGGTCTGACCCGTCATCGTAATGATGTAGCTGGGTGGGGTGGTCGAGGTATCCTCGCGGAACTCGATCTTCGAGAACGCGCGGGAGCTCACGGGGGCGTCGTCGGCCTTCAGCACCTTGAAGGCCTTGCCGTTGCGGGCAGAGAGCGTGAACTGGGCGCTGATGGGGGCGCCGGGGGAGAGGTTGGCGAGCTGCACGCGGGCGGGGGTGACCATCACGTCGCCCACGATCTCGCCCGTGGTGTTCACCGAGAGCACTCGCTTCTCGTCGGAGGTGCGAATGCTCATGCCCGCGTTGACCGGCCCGACCGGGGCGTTGGGCTTGGTGCTGATCGTGAGCTCCCACTGGTTCACCTTCTCGCCGTTGATCTCGACCACCTTCATCTCGCCGATGGCCGCGTCGACGTAGGCGACGTTGGGGGTGACGCTGAGGACCTTGAGGTCGGGGATGCGCGAGGTGATGGTGACCTTGGACGAGCCGCTCTGGCCCTTGGCGATCTGATTGAGCAGTGCAAACTGGGGCTCGACGGAGACCAGCGGCTTCACGAAGCTCTTGATGTTGAGCACGGTCTGGGGGCGGGTGCCGTCGTTGGTGGTGACGGTGACGGTTGTGTGCTGCTGGTCGCGCTTGTGCGCGGGGTTGAAGGTGACCTTGATGGAGCCGGACTCGCCGGGCGCGTACACGCGCTTGTCGAGCGTGCCGACCGTGCAGCCGCAGGAGCCCTGGGTGTTGGTGATCTCCAGCGGGCCGGTGCCGGCGTTGGTGAACTTGAACTCGGCCTCCTTGACCACGTCGTCGGAGATGTTGCCGAAGTCGACGTCGGTGGTCTCGAAGTTCGCGCGTCCGTCCTGGGTGGTGATGGTCGGGGTGTAGGGTCCACCCTTGACGACCGGGGCGTCGCCCACCTTGACGGCGGGCTGGGGGACCGGGACCGGCTTCACGATCGGCTGGGGGGCGGGCTTGGCCGGGGCCGCCACCTGGGCCAGCGCCGAGGCCGCCACGCCGCACACCGTCACAAGGCTCACGATGCTCATCACGCTCGCACGCATCTTCATGATCTGGCTCCTGGATGGGCCCCAAAGCGGGCCGGGTGAAGGTTCAGAGTCGGGAACGTCCGGGTATTGCCCGATCAGGCCCCGGCGCTCGGCCACAAAGCCCTAATTCTAGTCGCGCCCTCTCCATCGGCCAGCCAGGCCCCTTCCGCAAGCCGAACCGGGCTGGCCAGCGCGGGCGTCCCACGCACAGGCCGCAATAATCCCCGCGTGCTCCGCATCGGCAACCTCCAACTCCGCACGAATCTGCTGCTTGCGCCCATCGCCGGGTACTGCGATCTCGCGTTCAGGACCATCTGCCGTGAATGGGGAGGCGTGGGACTGGCCTGCACCGACCTCCTCTCCCCCCAGGGGCTCCTCCGAGGCACCGCCACCAGCCTGGACCTCGCCCGCACCAACGACTTCGACAAGCCGGTGGGCATGCAGCTCTACGGCAGCGACCCGGACCTGATGGCCCAGGGCGCCCGCTGGGCCTTCGAGCACGGTGCCAGCGTCGTCGACATCAACATGGGCTGCCCCGTCGATAAGGTGACCAAGAAAGACGGCGGGAGCAAGCTCCTGACCGACCTGCCCCGCGCCGCACGGATCGTCGAGCATGTCTCGCGCGAGCTGGAGCGCTGCGGCCCCGCGCCCGCGACGGGGCGGCCCGTGCCCCTCACCGCGAAGATCCGACTGTGCTGGCACACCGCCGACTTCCTCGAAGGCCGCGCGTGCTCTCCGGGGCTGGCACGCATGCTCGCGGACGCCGGCGTGCGGGCGGTCACGGTCCACGGGCGCACGACGGAGGACAAGTTCGCCGGGTCCGTGAGGCTCGATGGCATCGCGCGCGTGGTGGAATCCGTCGCGGGACGCATCCCCGTCATCGGCAATGGGGATGTGCGAACGCCCGACGACGCGGAGCGCATGCTCCGGCACACGGGCTGCAACGGGGTGATGATCGGGCGCGGCGCGCTCGCCACGCCCTGGGTCTTCCGCGACGTGTGGTGGCGCCTGCGGCACGCCGGGCTCGCGCCCGCCGACGGCCCGCTCGGCCCCCGCCCGGCCCCGCCCGATGAGGCACAGGTTCTGGCGTGCCTGAGGCGGTTCTTTGACCTCATGCGCGAGTACCGCGATGATCGGTACGCCGTCTTCCAGATCAACAGGCGCGTCTCCTGGTTCGCACGCTCGCTGCAGCGCGAACTCGCCAGCGGCAAGCTCGAGAGCATCAAGCCCTTCAAGGAAGCGGTCCGCACCGCCACCACGCCCGCCCACGTCTACGACGCGCTCGACCGCTTCGCGCTGGGCGGACTCCGGGGCGGCGTGGACTCGCCCGACCCCGCGGGAGCCCTGTAGCCCATGACCACCCGCTCCGCCATCACGATCGGCAACTTCGACGGCGTGCACGTGGGCCACGCGGCGCTCGTGCGTGCGGCGCGGCGCCTTGCCGGGCCGACGGGCCGCGTGCTCGCGCTGGCCTTCCACCCGCACCCGATCAGCCGCCTGCGCCCGGGGCAGGCCCCGGCGCTCCTCTCCACCTTCGAGCAGCGGGAGGCGTGGCTGCGAGAGGCCGGTGCAGACGCCGTCGAGCAACTCGACCCCACGCCCGAACTGCTCTCCCTCGATCCGGAGTCGTTCGTGCGTTCGAAGATCGACCGCTACAGGCTGGCCCGGAATAACTCGTGGTTCGTCGAGGGCACCGACTTCCACTTCGGCAAAGGGCGGGCCGGGACCATCGCGACGCTGCAGTCTCTCGGCGCCGCCCTGGGCTTTGGAGTCGAGGTCGTGCCTCCCGTGGAGGCGGCTCTCTCGGATCACCTGATCGTCCGGGCGAGCAGCAGCCTCGTGCGATGGCTCGTGTCCCAGGGCCGGGTGCGCGACGCCTCCATCGTGCTGGGCCGGCCCTACGAGATCCGCGGCCGCGTGACGCGTGGCGACCAGCGAGGCCGGACCATCGGCTTCCCGACGGCAAACATCGCGACCGGGCACCTGCTCCCCGCGGACGGCGTCTACGCGGGCCTCGCAACGATGTCGGACGGGGCCACCCTTCCCGCGGCGGTGAACGTCGGCACCCGCCCGACCTTCCGCGGCGCTGACCGCCGCCTGGAAGCACACCTCATGCTCCCGGGAGGCGGCACGTGGGCCCCGCCCGCGTCGCACCCCGACTACGACTGGCCGATCTCCCTGCGCTTTGTTTCGTGGATTCGCGACCAGGTCCGGTTTGATTCCGCCGCGAGCCTGACCGATCAACTGGCCCGCGACTGCCGCCGCGCCCGCGCCACCCTTGTCCCGTCCGCCTAATCTGTCCACCGGCCCGCGCCACACACCGTGACCGACTGGATCACCAACGCGACGCTCGAAGACATCGCCCAAGGGCTTCGCCCGTGCAGGCGGGTCGTGGTGCTCACGCACCTGAAGCCGGACGGCGACGCCGTGGGGTCCTCGCTGTCGCTCGTGCGAGCGCTCAACCAGCCCGGACCCTGGGTTCCACGGGACCGCGCTCAGGCGTGGTACGCCGGCCCCACGCCCCCCTGGCTCGCGGACGTCGCGGGAGACACTCCCCACACCGTGATCGGGGCCGGCGGCCCGCCGGAGCTCGATGGAGTGGACGCTGTCGTCGTGGTCGATACCGGCTCGTGGAGCCAGTTGGAGCCCTTCCGCGAGTGGCTGGCTCCGAGGCGCGAGCGGACGGTCATCATCGATCACCATGTGCAGGGCGATGGCGAGGTGGCGCGGCAGAGGCACATCGACACCGCCGCCGCCGCCGCGTGCCAGCCCGTCGCAGAACTCTGTCGCATCCTTCTTGAGAAGCCGTCCCTCACGGCTCTGCCCCGCGACGTGGCGCACCTCCTCTACCTCGGCCTCGCGACGGACACGGGCTGGTTCCGGCACAGCAACGTGAACCACCGAGTGATGGAGACCGCGGGCTCGCTCCTGGACGCCGGCGCCGACAACGTGGCGCTCTATCAGGCCGTCGAGCAGCGAGAGAGCCCCTCCCGCCTCCGCCTTCTCTCCCGCGCGCTCGCCTCGCTCGAACTCCACGAACAGGGCCGCCTCGCCATCATGTCTCTCACGAGGCGTGATTTCGCCGAGACCGCCGCCCAGGCCGGCGAGTCCGGCGGGTTCGTCGACTTTGGCCAGTCCATCACGGGCGTGCAGGTGACGGCGCTGCTCACCGAGGCCTCCCCGGGGGAGTACGGCCCGGGCAACGGGCCCGTCACCAAGATCAGCCTGCGGAGCAAGCCCACGCACCCGGCGGTAGACGTCAACGCCATCACCCGCACACTGGGAGGGGGCGGGCACGTGCGGGCCGCCGGCGCTCGCCCGGCCCTGAGCATGGACCGCGCCAAGACCGAGGTCATCAGACTCGTGGGTGAATCGCTCCGATCCGGGAGCCGCGCCGATGCCCCCTGAACGCCCGGCCCGGCGCGAACGCCCCTCTCCGCGTCCCCCGCTGCGCGTCTTTCCCACCACGCTCTGGGAGTACCCCAGCCAGCACTACGACGCGTGGATCGACGACGAGGGCTTGCTCCACAAGACCACCGCCGGGACGGGCGGCCGCTTCGTCACCCAGGGCGACAAGGAATACGTCGGCGCCACACCGAGCTGGGTCATCTGGCAGGTCCTCTCACGCTACACGCGCCCGGGAGACGTGGTCGTCGATCCGATGTGCGGCAGCGGCACGACCATCGACGTCTGCCGCGACCTGGGCCGAGAGCCCCGTGGCTTTGACCTCGCCCCCTCCCGCGCTGATATCACCCGCTCAGACGCGCGCCGCCTCCCCCTGGCCGACGCGAGCGCCGACTTCTTCTTCGTCGATCCCCCCTACTCCACGCACGTGGACTACTCCGACGACCCCGCGTGCATCGGCAAGCTCGACGCCGCGGGCGACGACGAGGGCCGCGCGTACTACGACGCGATGACGCAGGTCTTCGCGCAGGCCCATCGCGTGCTGCGCCCGCGCCGCTACCTCGCGGTCTACGTCTCGGACTCATTCCGCAAGCGCAAGCCCGGCGGCGTCTTCATGCCCATCGGCTTCCGCCTGTTCTCGATCCTCGAGCAACGCTTTACGCCCGTGGACATCATCTGCGTCGTGAGGCACAACCAGAAGCTGCAGCGCGGGAACTGGCGCAAAGCCGCGGAAGAGGGCAACTTCTTCCTGCGGGGCTTCAACTATCTCTTGCTCTTCAAGAAGCCGGACGCGGCCCGGCAGCCGGCGGCGAGAGGCTGACACCCCACGCACGGGCGGCGTACTCGCGCACCATGCGGTGCGCGCTGAATCTCGGCCCGTTCCGCGAGATCGCCCCGCGCATCACCGCCGCCCACCCCGGCCCGTCGGCCCGGAAGAGCGGCAGCACGGCCCGGTCCAGCGCGTCGTACAGCGCGCTCGCGTCCTGATCCCAGCCCTCGGGGTGCGGGCGGATCGGCCCGTCATCTCCGATCGCCCAGCCCGTCACGCCCTCCTCGCACCCTTCGAGCCACCAGCCATCCAGGATGGAGAGCGAGGGCACGCCGTTGATCGCGGCCTTCATGCCGCTGGTTCCCGAGGCCTCCATGGGCCGCTCGGGCGTGTTGAGCCAGACATCCGAGCCCGCCACCAGCATCCCGGCAAGGTCCATGTCGTAGCCCGGCAGGAACACGACCCTCACGCCTTGGGGCGGCGATTCCGCGACCTCCATGAGGTCGTGCAGCACATGCGCCCCGCCGCCATCATTCGGGTGGGCCTTCCCCGCCATGACGATCTGAATCGGACCGTGCACGCTCGCGAGGTGCGCCAGCCTCTGCGGGTCAGAAAAGACCAGGCTCAGCCGCTTGTAGCCCGTGGCGCGCCGCGCCAGCCCAATGGTGAAGTCCCGCTCGCATAGCCCCGCGTTGGTCTCCCTGTTTACCCGGCGGATCAGCGCCGACTTGCTCTCGCGGTGCGCCGACATCAGGTCCGCATCGCCGGCGTTCCGCACCGCTTCCAATCCCGCCGCATCCAGCCTCCACCCGGGCGCGACCCGATCGAACAAAGCCGCCATCGGCGCAGAGGCCCAGGTCGACGTGTGGGCTCCGTTGGTGATGTACTCGATGCGGGCGTCGGGAAACATCCGCGAGCTGACCTCCCCGTGCCGGCGCGACACCCCGTTCGCGAACCGGGAGAGCGACAGCCCCGCGTGCGTCGTGTGCAACTCCCCGCCCAGCACGAAGAGCGGGCTCGTGGCGTACACCTGCTCCGGGCCCGCGATCCGCCGGACCTGGTCGAGCCCGAAGCGGTCGTGCCCCGCGGGGATCGGCGTGTGCGTGGTGAAGACACACAGGGCCCGCACCGCCGCCGCCGCCTGATCGCTCGACGCCACCTGCCCCGTCCGCGCCTCGTGCTCACGGAGCAGCTCCGACGTCAGCAGGGCCGCGTGCCCTTCATTCATGTGGTACGCGCGGCAGTCCCCGATCCCCAGGGCACGCAGCGCCCGCACGCCTCCCACTCCCAGCACCACTTCCTGCCTCAGCCGGTGGTCGTGGTCTCCGCCGTAGAGCTGGTCAGTGATCCCGCGATGTTGAGACTCATTCTCTTCAAGGTCCGTGTCGAGAAAGACCACCTGCACCGAGGCGCCGCTCGCGCCGCGCACAGTCCGACGCCAGGCTCGAATCGCGACGCGGGCGCCGTCCAGCTCCACCACCACCCTCGCGGGCGTGGGCTCCAACCACTCCGAGGGCCACCACGACACAGGTTCGGCAACCTGCGCACGGCCCGCAAGCCTCTGAAAAAAGTACCCCTTGCGATGGAGGAGCGTCACGGCGACCAGGGGCACGCCCAGGTCCGCCGCCGCCTTGATCGTGTCTCCCGCGAGCACGCCCAGCCCGCCCGAGTACGTGGGCAGCCCCGATTCGAGGGCGATCTCCATGCTGAAATAGGCAACAGGCCCGTTGGCCATGAGGTCCTCCATTCCGGCGCTTCCCGCTCGGGGGCGGGGCACTATACCGAAGGACCGTTCGCCCTGCGGAAACGCGGACGGCGTGGGCGCGTATATAAGTCCGAGAATGCCCCCGCGGCTGTCCTCACTTCTGCCCCTGACAGGCGAGGAATCCCTTGCACGGGCCGATGAATGCGGTAGACTCAGGGACAATCTCGAAAACAGACAGGGTTCCCCGGGGGCATGGGCGGCGATCACTCGATCTCGCCCCAGTGTTCTATGTGGTTCGGTGTACCGTGGTATTTCAGATCAAGAGGGAAGAAAATGGTGAATGAGACACACAAGAAAATGACGCGTGGCGGTCTGTTCGCGGTGGTTCTCGCGTCGCTCGCGGGCGTCGCGACCGTTCAGGCCGGCCCCGACGTCATCGTCGGCGATCTGCCCGCCGTGACCAGCCCCATGGGCCCGGGCACCAACGCCTCCGGTGAGCAGGTCTACGCCTACGCCATCGGCACCACCTCATGCAACGTCGGCGACACCCCGCTCAACTGGTGGTCCAGCGTCAACGAGCACCCGGTGATCGGGCAGAATATCTACCGCCTTGACATGGCCAACAACCGCTTCATGCAGGTTGGTCAGATCTGGCTCAAGCACGGCTTCACCGCCCTCCAGGGCACGGTTTGCGGCTCGTGCAGCCCCACCGCCGGCACCACGCTCGGCGTCGGCTGCTCCGACCCGTACTCCGCCGGCCTCAACGCCGGCCAGTCCGGCCTTGGTCCCAAGTCCGAGGTCACCCCCTCCACCGGTGAATACCCCTACCCCTGGGTCAACAACGGCTCGGGCTCCGGCGCGATCCACAAGCGCCTCCAGGTCCGCACCACCGACCTCACCGCCGCGAACTCGCAGTGGTTCTGCTCCGGCCAGTACGTCTGCCATGACGACGCCATCGCTGGCAACGGCAACAACAACGAGTCCTACCGCCGCATGACCCTCAGCGGCCAGACCTTCACGGTGGTCGGCTCCACTCAGCGCGGCATCCCCGCTGTCTATGCCTGGCGCGACCACGGCCTGGGCGCCAATGTTCCCGACCCCAGCGTCAACATCGCCGTCTTCGACGTCCCCAACGACGCCCGCCAGCTCCGCACCGTGGGCTCCGGCGGCAGCGCCGGCGCCCCCACCGCCAGCGGCCTCTGGGCCACCGGCCGCGCGTTCCTCGCGTCCAAGGTCATCCAGACCTCCGCCACGAGCTGGCGCTACGAATACGCCGTCGAGAATCTCACTGTCGACCGCGCCTTCCAGGCCTTCCAGCTCCCCATGCCCGCGGGTGCCACGGTGCTGCAGGCAGGCTTCCGCGACGTCGACCACCACTCCGGCGAGCCCTACGCCCTCACCGACTGGACCGTGGGCAGCGGCAGCGGGACCATGACTTGGTCCACCCAGACCTACGCCACCAACGTCAACGCCAACGCCCTCCGCTGGGGCACCATGTACAACTTCTGGGTTGAGTGCAACGCCTCCCCCAGCACCGGCGACGTCGTCCTGCCCATCTTCAAGCCCGTTCCCGCCGGCGCGCCGGGCGGCACCCCCACGCAGATGTCGGTCTCCACCACCGTACCCACGAACGTGGTCGGCTCCGGCTCTCCCCCCGCCAACGACAACTGCGCCAACGCCCAGACCGTGGGCAACGGCACGTACTACTTCGACTCCACGAACGCGACCACCGACGGTCCGGACGCCTGCCTCGCCGCCGGGCAGACCCAGATCACCAAGGACGTCTGGTTCCGCTACACCACCCCCAACTGCGACGCCCTCAACCCGCTCACCATCAGCACCTGCGGCACGAACCTCGACACCAAGATCGCCATCTACGACAACTCCTGCCCCACCGCCGCGGGCAGCCAGCTCGCGTGTAACGACGACAGCACAACCTGCGGCAGCGGGTCTCTCCAGTCCTACCTCTCCTTCAACGCAACCCCCAACACCACCTACCTCATCCGCGTCGGCGGGTACAACGGCGCCGGGGGCCTTGGCGCCGTCAGCATCCTGAGCGACTGCGCTCCCCCCGGCCCACCGGCCAACGACCTCTGCGCCAATGCCTTCTGGATCGCTGCGGGCGTCGCCACCAACACCAACACCGGCGCCACGCCCACCCAGTCCGCCGCCACTTTCAGCGACGTCATCCCCTCCGGAGTCTGCGGCAGCGCCGGCACCTCGCCCGACGTCTGGTTCAAGTACCGCCCACTCACCAGCGGCTCGGTCTCCGCCAGCACCTGCGGGTCCGCCGGCTCCTACGACACCGTCCTCGAGGCCTACTCCGGCGCCTGCGGCGCCATGACCCGCCTCGCCTGCAACGACGACACCTGCGGCCTGCTCAGCACCGTCACATTCAACGGTGTCGCCGGAACCACCTACTACATCCGCGTCACCGGATATAACGGCGCCGTCGGCGCCTCCACCGTCACCGTCACCGGTGGCGGCGGCGTCGTCCCGCCCGCCAACGATGACTGCGCCAACCGCGCCGGCATCGGCCTCGGGCCCACGCCCTTCTCTACCCTCGGCGCCAGCACCGACGGCTCTTCCAACGCCCTCTGCAACTCCGGCGGCTTCAACCAGATCACCAACGACATCTGGTACAACCACCCCGCCCTCTGCACCGGCACGCTCACCATCGACACCTGCGACGTCTCCACCAACTTCAACACCCGCCTCGCCGTCTACGCCGGCAGCACCTGCGGCAGCCCCATCATCGCCTGCAACGATGACGGCGCCTGCGGCTCGGGCCGCTCCAGCATCTCCATCCCCGTCGTCGCCGGCAGCCACTACCTCATCCGCATCGGCGGCACCAACAACGCCGCGGGCAACGGCATCGTCACCCTCTCCTGCGTCCCCACCCCGCCCCAGTGCGACCCCGACGTCAACCAGGACGGCAACGTCGACCAGGACGATGTCACCTACATCATCAACGTCGTCGGCGGCGGCGCCAACCCCACCGGCATCGACCCGGACTTCAACCAGGACGGCAACGTCGATCAGGACGACGTCTCCTCGCTCATCAACACCGTCGGCGGCGGCGGCTGCCCCTGAGCCCCCGCTCCCGATCCTCTGATTCACTCACGCAGGCCGTCCCTCACCAGGGGCGGCCTGTTTTCTTGCGCCGGTGCCCGTCCTGCTCGCCCATTTTCGGTCAATCCCGCCACTTTGGTGGCCGGGTCCGGGTTTCTGTGGCATTGTTGAGGAATGACGCCCCGCCGCCGGATCGCACGTGCCCGTGTCATCGCCTGCCTGGTTCTCGGGCTGGGGGCCGCACCCGCCCTTGCCCAGCCGGACCCCTCCGGCATCGACTTTGTCACCATCGGCGCGCCGGGGAACGCGGCGTATCAGGCCGCCGACCCGCGGAGTTTCGAGCACAACCGGGGCTCGGTCGCCTATGAGTACAAGATCGGGCGGTACGAGATGACCACCGGCCAGTGGGTGGAGTTTATGAACGCGGCGCTCAACCGCCCCGACCCCATCCCCTGGGTCGAGGTGCCCACGATGTGGGCGGGCGGGCAGTTCGCGCCGTTCAACGCGTCCCCCGCAAACGCCATCCGCCCGGCGGGCGGCGCCACCTGGCGCACCTGCGCCATCTTCACCAACTGGCTGCACAACAACAAGAGCCTTGAACGTGCCGCGTTCCTCAGCGGGGCCTACGACGTTTCGACGTTCGGCAACGACGGCATGGGAGGGTTCACGGACCAACAGGCCCACTCGCCCGGCGCGCGGTACTGGATCCCCACCATGGACGAGTGGTTGAAAGCCGCGCACTACGACCCAAGCAAGCAGAACCCCGACGGCAGCGTGGGCGGCTGGTGGCAATACAGCAACGGCACCGACTCGCCATACCTGTACGGCCCGCCTCCCGGGGGGCACGCCAACGCCGGGTTCGAGACGCCTAACCCGTACGAGATTCCGCTGGGGTCGTACGAGATCACCTCGCCCTGGGGCTTGTACGACGTGGCGGGGGCGACTGTTGAGTACACGGAGAGTATCTTCCCGACTGGCGCCCGGACCCGATACCGTGTAGTGGATGGGTCAGGATGGGGCCTGCCTGCGGGAGATCTCGACACCATTGGGGGATTGGGCGGTGAGGTACCTAGTAGTCACCTGGACTACTTCGGCTTCCGGATTGCTGCGGCGGTGCCCAGTCCAGCCTCCGGTGTGGCGATTGCAGTCGGCTGTATTGGTTGTTTCGGACGACGCCGGAGACAGACTCATGAAATCGTGGCGCCTCGCCGTCGGGACCATCGCATTGTTCGGCCTTGCGGCTTGGGCAGCGCACGCCGGTGCCCAGTCGATCCGAGTCAGTGTGGTTGACGCCGCTGGCGGCGAGCACACGGTAGGCAACTTTGCCTACGGGGAGGATGTCCGGATCGACCTCGCGGACATCAGTGCAAACCACTCGAACTTCTCGTTTGTCCGAGTCATCGACCTGGCGGAACCACCGGGGGATCTCTCACGGGTGAGTCTCTATCGGGGCGAAGACACTGCGATTCCTGACGAAGTTAGAGTCCTCTTGGGCAGCTTGGTTAGCTCTGGGGCATTTCCAACCAACAACGTCTTTCCCATTCCGATTCCGGCCTGCCGTCACTGGGGCCTGCCGCTGACGCCGGGCGGCTCCGACGACGCGTTTGTGGTGGAGAACACGGTCCCCGAGGGCACAAAGGTGATCCTTGCCGCGGCAATCAGCGGCGACCTCACGGGGAAGGT
>JADYXW010000051.1 GCA_020853975.1 Phycisphaerales bacterium | reverse complement strand
GCGCCAGCCGCGCCGCCAGCTTCACGATCCGCACGATCTGTTGGTCGCCCGCCTCGCGGATCGGCTGCCCGAACAGCCCACGTTCACGCCGTCGCTTGCTCATGCACGACTGTTCGCGCGTACAGCGCCACCGGTTGCGCCAGGGTTCTGGACAGAGCAACACGGAGTCACCTCCGCGATGCCGCGGTTGTACCAGAACGCTGTTCGGATGTCATGGCCAATGTCGCTTGTGCAGCGCGGCGAGGATCGCGTCGGCCATCCGCCGCTCGAACTCGGCCCGGTCGGCGTCGTGCTGCTCACCGTTGGCGGGGAGTCGCCACGGCCCGGACGAGGCCACCTCAACCTCAACAGCGCTCAGGGCCGGCTCGACCGCGGTGATCATCGCCCGCAGCATGTGCGAGGCGCTCAACCGGGTGCGCGTGGCCGCGCGGAGCCGTTCCACGAGCACATCCAGCACCTCGGCCGTGTGCTCCGTGAGAACCACCTCGCGTTTGACGGGGTGAGCCCGACGTCGGGCTCGGGGCACCTCGCCCTTCTCGGGGTTTGGGACACGCTCCGGGGCAGGGCGTGGGTCGACAGCACCGGAGACGGCGGCGGCGTCCAGCAGCCGGGCGACGGCGCTGATGGTCGGAACAGTTGCAAGAGGCTTAGGCATGTTGTCCGTGCGCCTCCAGAAGATCGTCGGCCATCGCGAGGAGCGCAGGCGTATTCCACCCCGGCGGCTCGCCGAGTGTCCCACCGAGGAACCGGTCCCGGTGCAAAGTCCGGTGTTCCACCTCATCAGCAAGTCGTTTGAACTGCCGGGCCACAAGCAGCCGGTCGCTAAGTTCGTGCTCGAAGACGGTCTTGCCCAGCCCGGACATGGTCGGAATCACCACGGCCTGACTCACGGCCGTGCGGAATCGTCTCCCCGGCATGAGCGCTTGCACCAGATCATCGAGCTGGGCGCGGAGCTTCCTTGTCCTGCCATCGACATTTGTGAAAACCACTCCGAGCACTTCGAGTTCGGGATTGCGGCGTGCCCGCACGTCCGCGATATCGCGGCAAGCTTCGCTCAGTCCCGCCAGGGCCAGGGGGTGCGGGAAGGCGGCGAGCAGGAACCACTCCGCCGCCGAATACGCGGCCACGGTCGTGACGGCTCCGGCTGAGGGCGGCGTGTCGATGATGATGAAGTCGTACAGGTGTCTGGCAGCCGCCAGAGCTCGGTCCAGCACACGTGTCCGGTCCACGAACTTGGACAGCATGGAGTCAAGCTCCGCGAGTTGCGGGCGTGCCGGCAGAAGGTGCAGCCGCTCCGGCAATCCTTCATTCACCACGAGGACCTCTAAAGGCTCCTCGGTGGTCAGCAGTTCGAGTGCCCCGGCGTACGAGTTCTGGTGCACGCCGAGGTGCTTGGTCGCGCCCGCGGACGGGTCTAGGTCCATGAGCAAGCAGGTGTGTCCGCGCATGCTCAGGGCGGCGGCGAGGTGAACGGCGGTCGTCGTCTTCCCGACACCGCCCTTCTGATTGCCGACGGCGATGCATATGCCTTTCTTCAGTCGTGTCTCCATAGTCCTCCGTGTGGTTGGAGCGGGCAGGCCCGTGCGATGGCCGGGCAGCCCGCTGTCCCTCCTCCGTACCACGCTTCGGCCGCGAGCGCATGGCCGGTTCAGACCGTGATTGATCGCCTGTTGTCGGGACAACGGCCGTTGCGGTACGGTGAGGCCGAAAGGCGAGACGCCCGCGCAGGAACGGGCGTCCAACCTCTTTGACTGAATGAAGGGATGGAGCCGGTCGAGATGACCGGCGCCAGTGTCGAACCGACCAGCACGCGGATTGGTCGAGCACCGGAGCACCCTCCCGCCGCGGGAGCGGCAGGGGTCCGGCAGACCATCCGTGAGTAGCGCAGTTCCCGGGGACCTGTCAAGGGTCTCCGCAACCCATGCGCGTGGTGCGGCTCGGCTCAAGCGATCGGCGGCTGTCCCGGACGACCGAACAGGTGAGCCACCATGAACAACGCACCCAGCCCCCAGAACGCGGGCCGCATCATCATCGACAAACCCGACGGCGGGTTCGCTTTCGTACCCGCCGCCACATTGCTCGCGCTGTGGCGGGCCTACCGGGATGGGCAGCTCGAACTGCTCGATGTCCGCGTCGGACTTGCGGCGATCGAGGTGGTCACGCGCGTGTCGATGGGTCGCATCGCCTCGACCGCATCGTCCCGGCGGCACATGCTGCAGCGGCTCACTGGGAGCACGGACCTACGTCGGATCAACGCCTCGCTCCGTCGGCTGGAATCCGCCGGACTTCCCGCTGGCAAGCTGTCGGCCCGACGGCCGGACATCGACTCTCTCGTTGCCATGCTCGACCCGGGCACACGGTCCCTGGTCCAGAATCACCGCCGCCGAGTGCCCGTCCCTCGCCGCGTGCTCCTGTTCCTGGCCCGCTGCACACGCCCCGCGGTCATGGCGGCCACCTTCGGCCATCTGCTCCGCGGGATGTACTACCGATCGGGGGCGTGTGTGGCCGGCGGCACGTGCAAGGCGTCGTGGATCGCCGATACGTTTGGGCTCGACCTCCGCACCGTGAAGGCGGCGAGGGCAGAACTCACCAGGATCGGTTGGCTCCAACCCCGGCCCACGCCCCAGATCCTCCTGAACCGCTTTGGCCCACGGTTCCTTCTCGACATGCGCTGGGCCCCTCCGCACGACCGCCAACCACCACCCCGGACCGGGTCGCAGGCGCTTCAACCACCACCCCCAGAGAAGAACAGGAATCTCTCCTTACGGAGATCTGGGAACCAGAAACGCGAAGCCGCTGGTGTCTGTGCCGGTCAACCGAGCATGCTCCGCGTTGAGCCCGAGGACCTCCGGGAACCCTCGCGGCTCGACGCCCTGTACCGTGACGCCATCGCCCGCCGCTGGCTCCCGTCGAGCGAAGCGATGCGCCTTGCATTCTTCGGCGCCTGCGAGCATGCGTTCGCCGCCGGGGATCGGAACGTCCCCGGGCTGTTTGTGTCCATCATCCGCCGGGGGCTGTGGCGGAACATCACCCAGGCCGACGAAGACCGTGCCCGCAGGCGGCTCGCCGAGATGGACTTTGGCGAAACGCTCGACCGGGGGCGGAACTCCGACGACCAACCGGACGACGGTCCGGAATCGGACATCCCTGTCGGCGAAGATTCTCTTGACACCATCGGAACCCTTGTTAGCATGTATGCGTACACACAAGCGACAGGAGACCGAAATGGCCAAGCGTGCCCCCACTCCACAGCCCATCGGCGAGCGGCTCCGCCTGAAGCGCGTCGAGACGCTCGGCAAGGGCCTCCGCGAAATGGCGAGAGCCCTGGACATCGCCCCCGCGCACCTGACCGACATCGAGAGCGGACGGCGCAGCCCTTCCGAAGAGTTGATGCTCCGCATGGCGACGGCGTATCAGGTGCCGGAGCACGAGCTCCGCTCGGCGTTTTCCAAGCCCGACGCGATCGTCCACGAGATCGCGAGCGAGAGCCCGACCTCGTCCGAGAAGGTGCCTCAACTGCTCCGCTCCGTCCGCGGCCTCTCCGCGGAGCAGTACGACCGGCTCATCCAGCAGGCCCGCAAGCTCCCGCGTGAGAAAGGAGCGTCCGGCACGTGAGAGCCCCGGCGTTCCAACTCTGGCCGACGATGCGGCGCGTCGAGCGCACGGCGTGGAACGCGATCGTGCGGTGCACCCGCGCCGAGAAGCTCAGCACGCTCCCGCTCCCCATCCCGGTGGAACAGTGGGTCGAGGGGCCGCTCGGGGTCACGTTCGGCATCGCCGACCTCGGCCCCGGCGTCCTGGGCATCGCGCGGCCACCGGCCCGCGAGATGCTCATCAGCGACACGCTCGTGAACGCGGAGCCACGCTTCCGGTTCACGATCGCGCACGAACTCGGACACATCCTGCTTCACCCACGGTTGCACGCCGAGTTCCGAGAGCGGGCCGACGGGGACTACGTCGAGGATCGCATCGAGCGGGAAGCCGACCGGTTCGCAGCGGCGTTCCTCATGCCGCTCCCGGCGCTCGGGGTGGAACTCACACGGGTCACGGCGAAGCACGGCACGGACCCAGGCGCGGTCCTCGCCTCTGCCCGTGCATCGCATCCCGAATCGCTCCGCCTTCTTCGCTCCCACGTTCTGCCGCACATTACCCGCCGGTTCGGCGTGTCTTTGTCCGCCGCGGCCCGGCGATTCTGCGATGTCCAGTTGCCCACCGGCGACACGGCCCTCCCTTGGGAGGTCTGCGCCCAACTTCTTCCGCCGGACCCGGCCCGAGACGGCCGCCGTCAGTCATAGGGGTTTCCTTGCGCGCTTGATGTTCGCATGTACGCTTTCATGCAATGAGTCTTCGCCATGACCAGCCACCAACCACCCAAGCAGGAGGAGCCGTTCCGGCTGTCGCTGGATGACGGCCGTACCTCCGCCTCACCAGACCGGGCATCACCGACAGACGCACCACCGCGGGACTGCCCGGGTCAGCACCTCTTCTTCTGCCCTCGGTGCGGTGAGGCCGCCACGAGCGCCATAGACGCTTGTCGCCGGTGCGGTGCGCGGCGGTGTATCGGATGCGGCGAGTAGATCGAGAGATGTGCTCGGACCGCCGCGTTGCGGTGGGTCCAACGCGGCGGAGTTGTCAGCCATGGAGGCCATGATGTCGTTTACAGAACTCGAAATGCGGGCCCTAGCTCGTGCGGCATCGTCGAGCCCGTGGTGGTTGGCGTTTATCTTCATCGGAGCCGAAGCGGGCCTCACCGCCGGCGAAGCACTGCGGCTGACTCCGAGCGACGTGGACCTCGCTCGGCGGATTGTCCGCGTGACGTCGAGAACGCAGCATGTCGCCGAAGTCGATGACGGATGGTGGCCAGTGTTCTCGACCCCGAAGCCATCTAGCCGCGACCGAGTCGTGCCGATGTCTCGTGATACGCACGCAGCGCTCTCCGGCTTGCTCGTGCATCTGGACTCGCCGTACCTCTTCGTTCCGGGACGGCGTCTTGGCAAACTCTGGCCGTTCTACGACCGCGGCCTCGTGCCTCGGCCCTCGGACCTCGCTCCCGGCTTGTCCGAAGCCTTCGTAGCGCTGCAACGTCACGCCCATCCCCTCTTGAGCTTGATGCACGCATCAAGGTCGGCCCCGACGCGGTGGCCCATCCGTCCGGTGGCCGCCCTCCGAGAGACGTTTCGGATTCGTGTCACCGCCCACTCCTCGCCTGCCGAAGTCGCCGCCCTCATGGGATTGCGCACGAACCCGGTCCGTCCACCCCGCCACGGTGCGAGAGGGGAAGGTCGCTGACCGTGTTCACACCAGAGTGGTTGCCGACGGACCCGCCCCGAATCGCTCCGGCCCTCATGACCGCCGCGGAAGCGGCGACATACCTCCGCCTCAACCAAGACGGCCGCGATATCGCCGATGCCATCAAGTCCCTGGAACACCTGGTCAATGAGGGCAGGCTCCGGCCGTGCCGCGTGGGCCGCTGGAACCGGTACTCCCGCGCGGAACTCGACCGCTTCATCAGCGACCAGACCGAGCGTTACGCCCCACGCGGCGGGACGACAAACGGTGTCCGCCCCGATAATCCCGACGCCGAAGCACGCCTAGATTGATCCGGTTCGAGGAGCACCGCATGACCCTCAAGGTTGAACTCCACAAGCGCACCGTGAAGTACCCGAGCGGGGTCAAGGTCGTCTACTGGACGCTCCGCTGGTGGGGAACCAACGGCAAGCGCTTCTCAGAGTCGGTCGGCCGTGTGGGGGAAATGACCAAGGCCGCGGCCGAGACGTGCCGCCGGGAAAAAGAGCTCGCCATCGGCGCCGGGAACATCCGTCGCGACCGGCCTCGGCCCGTCACACTCGCGGAGTTTTTCCGCCATGACGCCGAGACCGTGCGCGGCACGGTGAAGCTCAACACACTGGAGAGCATGAAGCACTCGGCGGCGCACGCCACCAAGGCTTGGGGGGAGCACACCAAGGTCGGCAGCATCGGAGCATCCCATATCGCCCGGCTCAAGACGTATCTGCTCGATGAGGCGAAGGTCTCACAGACAACGCTCGGCAAGACGCTGCGCACCCTCAAGGCCATGTTCCAGCGTGCCGCCGATGAGGGGATCATCCACGAGAACCCGCTCACCGGCGTGCGGTTGCCCAAGATCGTCGCACGCTCCAAGCGGATCTTCTCCGCGGACGAGACCCGGGCGATGCGGGCCGTCGCCAGTTCGCTGTGGTGGAAAGCCTTCATCCTGCTGGACGAGACGACCGGCCTCCGGAAGAGCGAGCTCACCAACCTCCAGTGGCGTGACATCGACTTCGAGCGCCGCACCGTTCGGGTATGTGCCAAGCGGGAGGGTACATTCACCGTGAAGGACAAGGGCACCTTCCCCTTGTTGGCCTGGACACCCAAGAGCTACGAGGAACGGACCGTTCCCCTTCCGGAGTCCACGGTGAACCTGCTCGCCAAGCTCCAGAATGAAAGCGACGGCTCGCCGTACGTGTTCCTCTCCCTCGTCCGTCTCTCGAAGCTCGCCGCCGAGATCGAAAAGAAAGAGGCGCTGGGGCCCAACTACGAGCTCGCGAACAACCTCAAGGCCCGGTTCGACCTCATCCAGAAAAACGCCCGGGCGTTCCTTGCACGGGAACGTGGCGTCGAATCCGAACGGGTTCGCTGGGACCTCGGCACCCCGCACGACCTCCGGCGAACCTACGGAACCCGGATGGCGCGCGTCATCCCCATGCACGTGCTCAAGGAGTACATGGGACACGCCAAAATCACGACCACGCAGGAGTACTACCTGGCGGCCGAGACGCAGGACGGCGACCGTGCACGCGAGGCGTTGGAGGCGATGACACGCGACGACGCCGGGGCTCCGAGTTCAGGACGCATGTCGGACGCATGTAGGCCAAAAACGCCCAAAACCACCTCCACCGACACCGCCTCAAAAAGCAATAAGCCTCGGCTTCACCGAGGCTTACGCAAACGAGGCGGACGGGACTCGAACCCGCAACCACCGGATCGACAGTC
>JADYXW010000050.1 GCA_020853975.1 Phycisphaerales bacterium | reverse complement strand
CGGGCGGCGTCGTCGCCGGTGAGCGTGGAAGCGGCGGTGTCGAAGAGCTCAAAGGCAGGGCGATTTTCGCCCCGATCGCGCGCGAGAGATCCGAGCGTGGCGGCGGCGCGGCCCGCGACGGCGCGGTCGCTGGAGTCGAGAAGGGGCTTGAGCCAGCGCTCGGACTCGGTGGGACGGCCCAGGCGATAGGCGGACTGTCCCGCGATGAGCGCAGCGAGCTCGCGGTTGGAGCCCCGGAGAGCGCCCGCGGCCTTGCTCGAGGCCTCGTAGGCGTCGGAGTAGCGGCCCGAGTTGAAGAGAGACACGTAGTCGTCGCTCGCGGCGGCCTTGGGCGTCTGGGCGCACCCGGAGGCGACGACGAGGACAAGGGTGAGGAGCGCGCGAGTCCAAGTGTGCAGCATCATGCCAACCTCTGGTGTGGGGCGCCCGTGCCCCGGAGCGGTTCGATAGCATATCGCCGTAGTGGGCGATGGACCGACGAGGGCGGAGGAACGAGCGTGAGCATTCACTGGCCGATCATCCGGAGGTTGCTGAGGTATCCGACGCGGGTGGTGGCGGTGGACGACAGCCGCGCGTATCGGGGCGTGGAGCTGCTGGTGGGCGCGATGCACGCGGCGGGTGCGATTCGCGCGTGCTGCGAGTCGAGCACGGTGGGGGTGCTGGTTCCGACCAGCGGGGCGTTCCCGATTGCGGCGTTGGGCGCGTGGATGGTTGGGAAGACGGTGGTGCCGCTGAACTACCTTCTGAAGAAGGAGGAGTTGGAGTATGTGATCCGGGACTGCGGGACGGACACGATCGTGTCGGTGCAGCCGATGCTGGATCACCTTGGGTACACGCCCGGCGTGCGGAACCTGATCCGGCTGGAGGATCTGCGGATGCGGAGCGTGCCGCAGCCGATCCGCCCGGCGTGCGCGGAGGACGACGGGCTGGCGGTGCTGCTGTATACGTCCGGGACGAGCGGGAAGCCGAAGGGGGTGATGCTCTCGCACGCGAACATCGAGACGAACATCGCGCAGTGCCGGAAGCTGGTGCGCATCGGCGGGCGGGACGTGGCGGTGGGGGTGCTGCCCCAGTTCCACTCGTTCGGGATGACGGCGCTGACGCTGCTGCCCCTGACGTGCGGCATGAAGATCGTGTGGTCGGCGCGGTTCGTGCCCCCCAAGGTCGTGAGGCTGATCCGCGAGCACAGGCCGACGTTCTTCATCGCGATCCCGTCGATGTACAACGCGCTGCTGAGCGTGAAGGACGCCCACGGGGCGGACTTCTCGTCGTTGCGGCTGGCGGTGTCGGGCGGGGAGCCGCTGCCTGACGCGACGGCGGCGCGGTTCCGCGAGCGGTTCGGGGTGACACTGACAGAGGGGTACGGGCTGACGGAGACTTCTCCCGTGTCGAATATCTGCGTGCCGGAGGAGTATCGGTCCCACTCGGTGGGGCGCGCGGTTCCCGGGATGTCTCAGCGGATCGCGGACCCTGCGACGGGTCGGGAGTGTGTGGTCGGGGCCGACGGCGAGGTGCAGATGGCGGGGCCGAACGTGATGGGGGGGTACTACAGGCTGCCGGAGCTCACGGCGCAGGTGTTCACGGCGGATGGGTATTTCAGGACGGGCGACATGGGGCGGATGGACGAGGACGGGCATCTGTACATCACGGGGCGGATCAAGGAGATGCTGATTATCGGTGGGGAGAACGTGTTTCCGAGGGAGATCGAGGAGGTGCTGAACGCGCACCCGGCGGTTGGGGAGAGCGCGGTGATCGGCAGACAGGACCCGATGCGAGGGGAGCTGCCGGTGGCGTTTGTGGAGGTGCGGGAGGGGCAGGCGTTTGATGAGCTGGCGTTGAAGAAGTGGTGCCGCGAAAGGCTGGCGGGGTACAAGGTTCCCGACGAGGTGCGGGCGGTGGAGCAGCTGCCCCGGAACGCGACGGGGAAGATCCTGAGGCGGGACTTGAAGCCGCTGCTCTAGGGCGGAGGGCCGCGCCGGGGCGAACCTACGCTAGCGTCCCATGGCTATCCACACCACGATTACGAGCACTCGGTCCGGGGTCTCTCACCGCTGGACGCGCACGCTGATCCCGACGACGCGCGAGGCACCGAACGATGCGGAGGTTCCGAGCCACGTGCTGCTGCACCGTGCGGGGTTCATCCGGCAGGTGGGCGCGGGGATCTATGACTACTTGCCGATGGCGTGGCGGACGCTTGGGAAGATCAGCGCGATTGTGAGGGAGGAGATGGACGGGGCGGGAGCGTCGGAGATGCTGATGCCGGCCCTGGAGCCCTTCGAGCTGTTCGAGGGCACGAAGCGCGACGAGACGTACGGGGACAACCTGTTCCGGCTGAAGGACCGCAAGGGCCGGATGAACGCGCTGGCGCCGACGCACGAGGAGGTGATTACGCAGCTCCTGATCGGGTGTGTGTCGAGCTACAAGCAGCTTCCGATGAACCTGTACCAGATCCAGACGAAGTTCCGCGATGAGGCGCGGCCCCGGGCGGGGCTGCTGCGGTGCCGCGAGTTCATCATGAAGGACGCGTACTCGTTCCACAGCGTGGTGGAGGGCCCGGGCGGGCTGAACGAGGCGTACGACGCGATGTACCGGGCGTACTCGAACATCTTCACGCGGTGCGGGCTGGATTTTTCGGCGGTGGAGGCGGAGTCGGGGCCGATCGGCGGTTCGGCGTCGCACGAGTTCATGGTGAACTGCGCGAGCGGCGAGGACACGGTGCTGAAGTGCTCGGCGTCGGGGTACGCGGCGAACGTGGAGAAGTGCGAGATCGGGCCGCGGGCCGCGCCGGCGCAGGGGTATTTCGCGGGCGAGCCGTCGGGCGCGCTGGAGGAGGTGCGCACGCCCTCGTGCCCGGGCATCGAGGACGTGTGCGCGCTGCTGAAGGTGAAGCCGCAGAACATGCTGAAGACGATCGTCTTCAAGGTGAAGTCCACCGAGCAGGGCCTCGCGAAGTATGGCGAGGAGTGGGTGGTGGCGGTGGTGCGGGGCGACCACGAGGTGAACGAGGGCAAGGTCCGCGACATCGCGGGCTGCCCCGTGGAGCTGGCCAACCCCGTGGAGGCGCTGCGTGCGGGCTTTGCGATCGGGTTTGTCTCGCCCCGGGCGGTGGTGGGGAAGAAGGGCGTGCTGCTGGTCGTGGACCGCGATGCGGCGGTGGGCTTTGACAGCGCGAAGGGCAAGCCCATGTTCTGGGTGACCGGCGCCGACAAGGTCGATTACCACGTAAAGCACTTCAACTGGGTGCGGGACCTGGGGAAGGACCCGACGGACGCGCAGGCCCACCACGCGGACAGGGGGTATGCGGCGGGCGGCCTGCGGGGCGGGGATACGTACATGGTGGTGGGAGATGTCCGCAATGCGCTGGCGGGCGATCCGAGCCCGAGGTCGCCCGGGGCCGTGCTGGTGACGGGGCGCGGCATCGAGGTGGGTCACATCTTCAAGCTTGGCGACAAGTACTCGAAGGCGATGGGGCTCCTGATCATGGGGGCGGACCAGCAGAGGCAGCCGGCGATCATGGGGTGCTACGGGATCGGGGTGAGCCGCACGATGGCGGCGTGCGTGGAGATGTCGCACGACGCGGACGGCATCGTCTGGCCCGCGGGGATCGCGCCGTATCACGTGCTGATCACGCTGATCAAGCCGGAAGACGCGAAGGCCCAGCAGGTGGCGGCGGACCTGTCGGCGAAGCTGACCGGGGCGGGCGTGGACGTGCTGGTGGATGATCGCGACGAGCGTGCGGGCGTGAAGTTCAAGGACGCGGACCTGATCGGCATTCCGGTGAGGCTGACGCTGGGTGACAAGGCGCTGGAGCAGAGCGCCGTGGAGTTCAAGGCGCGGGCGGTGCCGGGCAAGGGCGACCTGGTGCCGCTGGCGGACGTGCTGGAGCGGTGCCTGAGGGTGCTGAACGGGTAAGCGAACCGCTTTGACGGCGGGCGCGTCGGGGTGGTACGCTTTGCCACTCGGGAGGTGCCTGATGTCACAGTGGTTTGCGACGCCGGACGGGCGCAGCCGCGTGGGCCCGCTCACGGATGAGCAGTTGGCGGGGATGATCGCGCAGCGGCAGCTGGGGCCCGCGTCGCTGGTGTGGAAAGAGGGGATGGCGAACTGGGCGCCGGTGCAGCAGGTGCCGGAGCTTGGCGGGGCGCTGGCTGCTGCCGCGGCTGCGGTGCCGCCGCTGATGCCACCGGCGGTGGCCCAGCCCGCCGCGGGGAGCGCCCCGGTGCCGCCTGCCGCGGGCGGGGCGCCCGGGGCGGGGTCGACGTTCAGCCAGCCCTATGCACCGATGCCGGCGACGAGCGGGGACATGGCCCCGGCGGCGGGGAAGGGGAAGTCGGTGGTGGGGTGGGTGATCGGTGGCGTGGCGCTGGCGCTGTGCTGCCTGATCGTGATTCCGGTCATCATCCTGATGCCGGCGCTGGGGAAGGCGAAACGAACTGCCACTCAACTGAAGGACTCGACGCAGGTGCGTGGGGTGGGCCAGGGCATGGTCGTGTGGGCTCAGAACAACCAGGACCTGTATCCGCTTCCAAGCCGGATCGACCGGGCGAACGCGACGCTTCCCAAGGCACACGGGAAGGATTTGCCGAGGCACATCTACTCGATTCTGGTGTTCAACGGGTTCATCAGCCCGGATCTGCTGGTGAGCCCGGCGGAGACGAACCCGAATATCGCGGTCGCCACGTACTACCAGTATTCCATGCCGACGGGGGCGGTGAACAGCGCGCAGGCGCTGTGGGACCCGTCGTTCAAGGCTCTGCAGACGGAAGTGAATACGTATGGTGAGAGCCAGGCGACACCGGGCGGGACTTCGTATGCGCTCATGCCTCCTGTGGGGAACAGGCGCGCGAAGTGGAGCAGCACGTTCAACGCAACCGACGCGATTCTGGGCAATCGCGGGCCGGCGTATGTGCTGGACGCCAAGGGCGCGTGGTCGCTGCTGCTGACGCCGGGCGGGACGGGGCCTGGGAACAGCGAGATCGGGACAGGGTCGTACACGCTGGGGATTCACGGCAAGTCGAACGTCTGGGAGGGCAACATCGCGTACAACGACATGCACGTGAACTTTGAGACTCGCCCGGACCCGGAGTCGGTGCCGTTCACGTTTTCCGGGTTGCCGGCGGGGAGCCGCACGCAGTTTGACAACATCTTCGTCGATGAGAACGACGCGACGAGGCAGAAGGACGGCACGAACGAGGTGCGGAGCGGGGCGACGTCGAACTCGAACAACTTGCTTCGGAACTGGAACAGCGGGGAGTTTGACCCGGAGACGGGGGCGCTGATCTCGATCCCGTCGGGGTTGTGGTTTGATTGAGCGGCGGGGGTCAGGCGACGCGGTTGGGGGGCTCGGTGCCCTCGATGATGGCGCGGGCGCTGGCGCAGGCCATGGAGGCCATGAGGGCGCGGTACTTGGCCTCGCCGCTGCCGACGTGGGGCGTCATGACGACGTTGTCGAGGGTCAGCAGGTCGGGGTGGACTGCGGGCTCTTTCTCGAAGACGTCGAGGCCCGCGCCGAAGAGGCGGCCGCCGCGGAGGGCGGCGGCGAGGGCGGCCTCGTCGACGACGGGACCTCTCGCGGTGTTGATGAGGATGGCGCCAGGCTTCATGAGAGCGAGACGCTGGGCGTTGATGAGCCCGCGGGTCTCTGGGGTGAGCGGTGTGTGGAGGCTCACGATGTCCGCGCGGGCGAGGCCGTCTTCGAGGCGCACGCGCTGCGCGGAGAGCGGGGCGAGCTCGAAGTCGAGGTGCTGGGAGCGGGCGGTGTAGAGGGTGCGGAGGCCGAAGCCCAGACCCCGGACCGCGGTGGCGTAGCCGATGCGGCCCGCACCGACGATGAGGAGCGTGCGGCCGGTGATGTCGGTCCCTAGGAACTCGGCGGGCGCGAGGGGGCCCTCGGAGGCGAACCGGCCGCTGCGGACGTAGCGGTCGCCCTCCGCGATGCGGCGAGCGACGGCGAGGAGGAGCGCCCAGGCGAGGTTGGCGGTGCCTTCGGTTACCGCTCCGGGCGTGTTGGTGACCTTGATGCCGCGGGCGCGGCACTCGGCGAGGTCGATGTTGTCGGTGCCGACGGCGAAGTTGCAGACCCCTCGCAGGGTGGGGCCGGCGGCGTCGAGGAACTCCTTGTCTACGCGCTCGGAGACCCAGGTGATGACGACGGTGGCGCCGCGGACGTGATCGAGGAGCGCGGGGCGGGCGAGGGAGCGCATGCCCTCGACGAGGCGGACGCGGGCGGGGCCAAGGTCCAGCGGCATTGGAAGGGCCCGCGTGACGGCGACGAGGGGCGGGTCTGCGTGTGGCATGAGCGGAGCGTAGCGAGGGGCCGGCGGAGTCAGACGCCGAAGAGGGCGTTTCGATCGAGGCACGCGGCGAGTGCGCGATAGGTGGCGGGGATGTCGGCGGGAGTTGGGGTGGCACGGGAGATTCGGCGCGCGAGGCAGCCGGAGGCGAGGATGCGCTCGGCGTCGGCTCGCCAGGCGGGGTGGCTGCCCGCGAGTGCGCGGTCGAGCAGTTCGGCCCACACGGCGGAGGCGGGCGCGGGGCAGGCGCCGGCGTAGCCGAGGTCGCGGAGGTAGGAAGTGAGCGTGAGGGGAGCCTGGTCTGCGTCGCGGATGACGGAGAGGAGAACCTGGTGGAGCGGTTCCACGGCCCACGCGCGGAGTGCGGGCGCGTTGCCCAGACGCCCCTCGGTGATGGCGCGAGTGACGGCGGCGATTGTGGAGGCGATGGCCAGGTCGGCGCGGGGGCACTCCTGCGAGTCCAGCACGCGGATCTCGATCGTGCCCCGGCCGAAGCGGGCGATGGCGCCGCGGGCGTTGGCCCACTCATCGCGGAGGAGGCCATCGGGGTCGTGGGGGGCGTATCCGGCGTAGACCTCGCCCAGGATCACACGCTCGTAGTCGGCGCGGGTGTAGACGCGTTCCGGGATGACCAGCCCCGCGGCCTGCGGGACTCGGCGGCTGTTGAGCCGGTAGACCTCCAGCCGGTTGTCCAGAAGGCCGGTTGCCCTGCCATCCATGAAGGGCGTGGACGCGGAGAGCGCGGGCATGATGGGGAGGAGCGAGCGGATGGCGGCGTGGAGGCGGCCGAACTCTTCGTCGGTGGCGAAGGGGAGGTTGAGGTGGCAGGACTGGAGGTTGGCCCAGCCGTGGCCCTTGCAGCCGAAGATGCGGTCGAAGGCGGCGTAGACATCGGAGTTGCCGTGGGGCCAGAGGACCATCTCGCGGTCGGGGTCCATGGTGGGGTGCATGCCCGATGGGAGGAGCATGACGCCAAGGTGGTCGAGGGTGGGGCGGAGGGAGGCGAGGGCGGCGGCGAAGTGGTCGGCGAGGCCGTCGAGGGTCGGCGCGGGCTCTGAGACCTTCAACTCCAGCACGTGAGCGGTGAGCTCGTTGCCGATGGTGATGGGGCCGAGCGAGATCTCGTCGGGCCAGCCCGGAACGCTCTCGGACTCGACGCGGGCGCTGGGGAGGGAGGCGGCCTCGCGGAGCAGGCGGTCGACGACGGGCGCGGCACGGAGTGCGGAGCGATCGACGACGGCGAACTCGATCTCGATGCCGAAGCGTTCGAAGAGGTGGAAGGTCATGGGCTAGCGGCCTCGGCCTTCGAGCCTGCGGAGGAAGGAGCGCATGACGCGGGCGTAGGCCTCGTCGCCCAGGACCTTGTCCTCGTGCCCGGCGTCGATGTTGGGGTTGTCGTTGATTTCGATGACGTGGGCCTTGCCATCGATTTCCTTGACGTCCACGCCGTAGAGCCCGTCGCCTATGAGGTTGGCGGCCTTGACAGCGGCGCGGACGACGTCCGGAGGGGCGGCGGCGACGGGCCAGGTCTCGGTTTCGCCGAAGGCGGCGTCGCCGGCCTGGTCCTTGTCGCGGATCTGCCAGTGCCCACCGGCCATGAAGTACTTGCAGGCGAAGAAGGGCTCTTTGTCGAGGACGCCGATGCGCCAGTCGAACTCGCTGGGCATGAAGGCCTGGGCGATGAGGAGGTCGGAGACCTTGAAGAGGCGCTCGACCTCGCGCTCGAACTCCTCGCGGGTCTTGACTTTGACGACGCCGAGGGAGAACGCGCTGTCGGGCTGCTTGAGGACCAGGGGCAGGCCCAGGATATCGGGCGCGCTCTCCCAGTTGTCGCGGTGCAGGATGAGGGTGGCGGGGGTGGTGATTCGGTGGCGTTGGAGGAGCTCGGCGAGGTAGACCTTGTTGGAGCAGCGGACGATGGACTCCGGGTCGTCGATGACGACGAGGCCCTCGGCGGCGGCGCGGCGAGCGAAGCGGAAGGTGTAGGAGTTGACGGAGGTGGTGTCGCGGATGAAGAGCGCGTCGAACTCGGCGATGCGGCCGTAGTCGTCGCGGGTGACGATCTCGGCCTCGATGCCCATGGACTCGGCGGCCTTCACGAAGCGGCGGATGGCCTTGTCGTCCGATGCGGGGTTGGGCTCGGAGGGGTCGCGGAGGATCGCGAGGTCGTAGCGGGAGGATTCCTGCTTGGCGCGGCGGTGGGGGCGGTTGAAGTACTGCGTCGCGAAGTTCAGCACGTCGAGGAAATGGTCGGGGGGAACGTCGCTGGCGGAGATCGTTTTTACGCTGCCGAGCCGCCACTTGCCGGCGGTCTTTTCGAACTCGGCGCGGAGGAGGGGCGCGGGGAACTGGTTGAAGACGGCGAGCGCGAGGCGGTTGAAGCGCTCTTCGACGTTGCGGCCGAAGTAGATGGAGAGGGTGAACTCGTCGCCCGGCTCGTCGGCGAGGGATGAAGCGATGACGTCCTCGAGCTCTTCGCTGGCGACGCGGACGAGCTCCGGGAGCTTGAGGTCCTGGATGGTGGTGATGTCGGGGAGGGCCTTGTGGCCACGGGCGCTGGCGAGGAGAGAGACGTAGTAGCCGAGCGTCTGGTAGCGGTAGCTCTTGCAGAGGTTGAAGATGCGGCGGGGCGTGCGCTCGGAGAAGGCGGGGTCGGCGAGGTACTTCCGGGAGGAAATGACCTCGAGGCCCTCGATGTTGAGGGGCCAGTCCTTGGGGTTGTCGAGGATCAGGAGGATCGACACCGGGGAGCCCGCCGCTTGCACGCACGCCGTGCGATGGGCGAACGGTACGCCGGATGGTGGGTCTCGCGTCGGCGGACGCATCCGACGGGGTGGGGCTATTTGGGCGTGGGCCTGCGGCGGCGGGTCGCGCGGGGCTTGTCGCGCGGCGCGGGCGGAGGGTCGTCGGCGCCGCTTGGCGTGATGACGAGGAGGTTGGCGTCGTGGGTGATGATGCCCAGCATGACGGAGCTGATGAGTCGGTCGACGTTCACGCGGTAGGTCGCGGTGTGGTAGGGGGGCGCGGGGTCGAGGGGATCCGCGACGAGGACTTCGCGGGTGCGGGGGGTGTAGCCGACGAGCATGACGAAGTGGCCCTGCGGTTCGCCGCACACGTCGTCGTCGGTCATGGTCTCGTTGCGTTCGCGGGCGGTGCGGAGGAGGTATGTGGCGCTGAGGCCCGCGAGGATGGGCCTGCCGGCCGCGATGTGCCCGCTGATGAGTGCGGGGGTGAGGTCCTGCATGCGGAGCTCGCCTCCCAGGCGGAGGAACTGCTGCATGGCCCTGGTGGCGAGGCGGTAGCGCGGGTCGGGCTTCTTGTGGGCGACCTGTTGGGCGAGGCGAGCGATGACGTCGGCGGGGTCGTGCACGCCGCCGTCCTGCGCGAACCAGGTGGGGTCGAGGAGGTCGATGTGGTAGGAGTAGATGGTGGCGCGGAATCCTCGCTGGAGGGCGTGGCAGGCGAGGACTTCGATGAGGGTGCCGCCATGGTCGAGCCGTTCGATCTGCTCGATGACCTGGCGGAGCGAGAGGTCGGTGTCGCCATAGTGGCGGTAGAGGGAGTAGAGGCACGCGGGGCCGCAGGTGAACTCGTCCGGCTGGGCCTGGATGGCGAGCTTGATCTGCATGGCGGAGCAGCGGCTAGGCGGCGGGCGCGGGTGCTGCCTTGGGCGCTTCGAGGTCCTTGAAGCCGGTTCTGGCCTTGAGGGACTCGAAGGAGAAGGGGGAGTCGGCGCCGCCGGTGCGGCGCATCTCTTCGACGGTGAGTTCCCTGATCAGCTCGTTGCGGAGGATGCGCATGGTCTCTTCGGTGAGGGGCGTGGGGTAGGAGAGCTGGCAGACGACGACGGAGAGGCCGGCGGGGAGCTCTGCGCTGAGAGTGCGCTGTGCGGCGTTCTCTGGGGTGGGTGCGGTGGTCCAGCCAACCTTGGCGGCAAGGTCCATGACCTTGGCGCGGAAGGCGTCATCCTGGAAGCGCGGGTCCTGGGTGGTCGCGACGGTGCGGGTGATGCGGACGTTTTTCTGGACGTCGATCGCGGGCTTGCCGGGGATGGTTCCCTGCGCCGGCGTTTCGAAGAGCTTGCCGACGGCTTCAAGGCCGCTCGTAGAGGCCAGGGCCTCGAACTTGGGGAGGTCGGCGGCGAGCTTGCGGTAGGCCCAGAGCCGCTTGAGGTCGGTCACGACGTCGTCGCGCACTTCGTCGAGCGAGTCCGGGGAGGACTGCTCGCGCCAGTCGAGCACGCAGAAGTAGTAGCGGTCGCCCTCGCGGCCCGCGACCATGGTGTCGAAGGGGACGCGGGACTGGAGGCCGAGGTTGGCGGTGGGCATGAACTCGTGCAGGCCGGAGAGAAGTTCCGGGAAACTGCCGGCGCGGGTGCCGCTGGAGAACTGCGCGGCGCCGATGCCCTCGAGTGAGCCCGCGCGGTCGAGGCGGGTCCACGAGTTTGAGGCGACGCGAACCTCGGGAAGGGGCATGTTGACGCCCGTGGCTTCGCGGACGGCCTGGGCGACATCGGCCGCGAGGCCTTCCATGCGGGGCTGGGAGGCGGCCCAGGTTGCGTCGAGGGTGCGGACGTTGCCCTCGACGGGCAGGCGGCGCGTGGCGGCCTTGATGCGGGCCTTGTAGATGGCGTCGAACTGATCAAGAACGGTCTTGATGCGGGCGTCCTTGAGCTCTGCTTCGACCGCGGCACGCTCTGCGGCGAACTCGCCGACGAACTTGGCACGGTTCTGGAGGTAGTGCTTCTGGACGGCGACGGGGTCGAGCTCGATGGCCTTGGAGATGGCCTCGCGGCTCAGTCGCATCCACTCGAGCTTGACGCGGCGGGGCTGGATGTATCCCAGGCCGTGGGGCGGGGTGCCGGGCGTGACGCTGCGGAGCGCCTCGTACTGGGCGGTGATCTCGGCGTCGCTGGGCGTGGGCGCCTCGTCGAGGATGCGATCGGCCTCGATGATGATGGCGTCGATGGTGGCGGGCTCGACAAGCCGCCGCGCATGGTGGATGAGGTAGGCGTCGGAGACGCGGGCGGAGGCGCCGGTGTAGCTGGTGACGAGGCGGAGGACGCCCCGAAGGCGGGCGAGGGCGAGGTTGAGCTCTTCGGGCGCGATGCCCATGCGACGGCAGACCAGGTCCTTGTTGGCGCGGAGGTCGTCGGCGGCCCTGGTGGTGGTGGAGAAGAGCCACTGCGAGTTGTTGAGCTTCTGGAGGGCGAGGTTGCGGAGGAGTTGGGGGTTGTTGCGGAGCAGGTCCGCGAGGGAGGCGTACTCCGTCATGACCTCGTTCTCGGCGTAGTAGAGGAGGCGGGCCTGGGCGAGCTCTTCGGTCCAGGCCTCGCCATCGCCGGCCTCGCCGACGAGACCGGCCTTGTCTGCCTCGTGGACGAGGAGCATCCAGTGGACGCCGGACTTGAGGTCTGGGATGGCGCCGAGGATGTCGGGGACGAGGGACTTGAGGGTTTCGAGCTCGCGTTCGGATTCGAGCAGGCGTTTGCGCTTGATCTTCTGGCCGCCGACCTCGGCGACGGTGACCTTCATGGGGTCACCCCCCATGAGGCTGTTGCCTGCGCCCGTGAAGAGGAAGGTGACGATGAGGACGACGCCGAAGATGCCCATCGCCCACTTGCGGTACTTGCGGATGACCTTGACCATGGTGGATCTCGTGAGAGCGCGAGGCGTTGCGGGGCGGAAGTGCAAACGGCCGACCGGGGTGACCGATCGGCCGTGGTGCGGTTCGTCGGTCCCGCTCCCCGCGTTTGAGGCGCGGGGCGGGAGGTGGACTTAGCGGTAGAACTCGATGATGAGGTTGGTGTTGACGTCGAAGGGGATCTGGTCGGTGGTGGGGAGCGCTACGACGCGGACCTTGTGTTCCGCGGGGTTGAGCTCGATCCAGCCCGGGACTTCGAAGCCGGCGAGGGATTCCATGGCGTCCTTGGCGAGCTTCTGGGCCTTGGGCTTGAGGGTGATGACATCGCCCACGCCGAGGCGGGCGCTGGGGCGGTCGGTCTTGCGGCCGTTGATGAAGACGTGGCCGTGGGCGACCATCTGGCGTGCGCCCCAGATGGTGCGTGCGAGGCCGGCGCGACGGATGACGTTGTCGAGGCGGCGTTCGAGGAGCTGGAGGAGCATGTCGCCCGAGTTGCCCTTCATGCCGTTGGCCTCGGCCATGAAGCGGCGGAACTGCTTCTCGAGCACGCCGTAGTGGTACTTGAGCTTCTGCTTCTCGTTCATGCGCACGCCGTAGTCGCGGAGGCGGCGGCCGCGGTACCCGTGCATGCCGGGGAACGTGAGCTGGCGCTTGGACGTGTGCTTGGGGGTGTCGGCGATGGGGACGCCGACACGACGGGAGAGCTTGAGCTTGGGGCCTGTGTAACGAGCCATTCGTACCTCCGTCGCCCGCGTGGGTGTATCCCGCGGGGTACCGCGTGGAGCGGCGATCAGTGCCGGGTGCCGAGACTTCGGGCCGGCGGGGGCTGATCCGGTCAATCCGCGCGGGCACGTCGCCCGGGCGGCCGGTTCAATGAGCCCCAAGTAAAGCCCTCACAAGCGCCAACGTCAAGTAGGACGGGGGTGCGGCCGCGCCGGACGTGCGGCGCGCCGGTACTCTGTCGATTATGGCATCCGCGCATTCCACAGAGCGAGTTCCCGTCCGCGTGTTCGCGTCCCCCGGGGACGCCAGCCGGTCCGCCGCGAGGCAGATCGCGGAGTTGATCCGCGAGCGGGCGTCGGAGGGCAGGCGCGCGGTGCTGGGGCTGGCGACGGGGTCCACCCCTCAGGGCGTGTACCAGGAACTGGTGAGGCTGCACCAGGCGGACGGGCTGTCGTTCGCGAATGTGACGAGCTTCAACCTGGATGAGTATTTCCCGATGTCGGCGGAGAGCCCGCAGAGCTATCGCCGGTTCATGCACGAGCACCTGTTCGACCATGTGGACATCTCGCCGGCGCACGCGCACCTGCCCAACGGGGGCGCGGAGCCCGCGAGTGTGCAGGCGGAGTGCCAGCGGTATGAGCGGATGATCCGCGAGGCGGGGGGGATCGATCTCCAGATCCTTGGGATCGGGCGGACCGGGCACGTGGGGTTCAACGAGCCGGGTTCGGCGCGTGACAGCCGCACGAGACTGATCACGCTCGATCGCGTGACGCGGATGGACGCGGCGAGCGACTTCTTCGGCGAGTGGAACGTGCCCCGGAAGGCGATCACGATGGGGGTTGGAACGATCCTTGACGCGAAACGGGTGCTGCTGCTGGCGTTCGGGGAGCACAAGGCCGGGATCATCCGGCGTGCGGTGGAGGGAGAGGTGACGGCGTCGGTGGCGGCGTCGTTCCTGCAGCAGCATCCGAACGCGACGGTGCTGCTGGACCAGTCGGCGGCGGCGGAGCTGACGCGCTTCAAGACGCCCTGGCTGCTGGGACCGATCGAGCCGCTGGGGCTCACCTGGGACCATGCGACGACGATGCGGGCGGCGATCTGGCTGGCGCGGGCGCTGGACAAGCCGATCCTGAGGCTGACGGACGAGGACTACAACGAGCACGGGCTGCAGGACCTGCTGTCGGCGCGGGGCGGGGCGTATGACATCAACATCGAGGTGTTCCGCACGCTGTCGCGGACGATCACGGGGTGGCCCGGGGGCAAGCCCCGGAGCGAGGGCGGGAGTGACGCGGAGTTTCCGAAGCGGGTGGTGGTGTTCAGTCCGCACCCGGACGACGACGTGATCTCGATGGGTGGGACGCTGATCCGCCTGTGCGACCAGGGGCATGAGGTGCACGTGGCGTACCAGACCAGCGGCGACATCGCGGTGTGGGATGAGTCCGCGCTGAGGCACCTGGACTTCGTGCGTGAGCTGGCGCTCGCGTTCCCGGCGCTGGGGCGGGAGTTCGCGGAGTCGATGGAGCAGTCGGTCTCGGGGTTCCTGAGGCGCAAGGCCCCGGGGCAGGCGGACGCGTCGGAACTGCAGCGCGTGAAGGGGCTGATCAGGCGTTCTGAGGCGCGGGCCGCGGCGAGGTACAGCGGGGTGCACGAGGACAGAATCCACTTCCTGGACCTGCCCTTCTATCAGACCGGGCGGGTGCGGAAGAACCCGATGGGCGAGGCGGACGTGGCGGTGACGATGCAGCTCCTGGAGCGGGTGAAGCCCCACCAGGTGTACGCGGCGGGGGACCTGTCTGACCCGCACGGGACGCACCGGGTGTGCCTGGCGATCGTGCAGGAGGCCGTGAGACGGCTCGCGGGTCGTGACTGGATGAAGCACTGTCGCGTGTGGCTGTACCGCGGGGCGTGGCAGGAGTGGGGGCCGGAGGAGATCCAGATGGCGGTGCCGCTGGCGCCGGACGAGGTGGCGCGGAAGCGGATGGCGATCTTCAAGCACGAGAGCCAGAAGGACCGGGCGCTGTTCCCGGGGCCGAACGACCCGCGGGAGTTCTGGCAGCGTGCGGAGGACCGGAACAAGGCGACGGCGAAGCTGTTCGACGCGCTGGGGCTGGCGGAGTACGAGGCGATCGAGGGCTTTGTGATGTGGAACCGGGAGGCGCCGCAGCCGGCGTCGCCCCGGCGGGTGCTGGCGAGGCTGCCCCGCGCGGTGTGCTCGTGGTCGCTGCGGGCGGCATCGCCGGCGGACCTGGCGGCGAAGGCGAAGGAATGCGGGGTGGGCGGGGTGCAACTTCACCTGGACCCGATCCGCGCGGGGGCGTGGGACCTTTCGGCGACGCGCCGCGCGCTCGCGGATGCGGGGCTGGCGGTCGTGTCCGGGATGATGGCGATGGAAGGTGAGGACTACGCGACGCTGGAGTCGATCGCACGCACCGGGGGGGTGAGGCCGGACGCGACCTGGGAGAGGAACCTGGCGGCGGCGCACGCGAATGCGGGCGTCGCGTCGTCGCTGGACATCGGGCTCGTGACGTTCCACGCGGGGTTCGTGCCCCACGACGCGAAGGACCCGGAGAGGGCGGCGATCGTGCGGAGGACAAGGGCCATTGCGGACGCGTTCAACGCGCGGGGCGTACGGGTGGCGCTCGAGACGGGGCAGGAGAGCGCGACCAACCTGCTGACGTTCCTGGCGGAGCTGAACGAGGGGAAGAGCGCAGCGCAGCGGATCGGCGTGAACTTTGACCCGGCCAACATGATCCTGTACGGCACCGGGAGACCTCTGGACGCGCTCGCGGCGCTGTTGCCCCACGTCGTGCAGGCACACATCAAGGACGCGAGCCCGCCCCCGAGGCCTGGGGTCTGGGGGACCGAAACGCCGGCGGGCAAGGGCGGCGTTCCCTGGTCGGAGTTCCTGGACCTGCTCGCGGGTGCGCCGGGGGTCGGCGCGCTCGTGATCGAGCGCGAGGGCGGTGAAGAGCGCGTGGCGGATGTGCGGAGCGCGGGTGCGCTGCTGGCTTCGCTGCTGGACGACCAGGCCGGCAGGCCCGGGGCCTAGCGCTTGGGGGGGTCGGAGGCGTGCGCCCAGCGCTGGATGACCTCGCGAAGGCTGGCCCCGCCATCGTCGGCGGCGCCGGGGCCGAAGTACTTGAGCTCGAGGGCGGCGATCTCCCTGTCGAGCTCGATCACGCGGTCCGGACCCAGGGAGCCGCCCGCGGAGGTGCGCAGGCGGCGGAGCGAGGTGACGACACCCAGCGGGGTGACGCGCGCCGGGGCGAGCCAGGAGGCGCCCTGCGGCTCGTGCGCGGGCCTGCGCTTCCATAGCCACCGGGCGAAGGCAGCCGCCACGAGGGCGAAGAGCGCGGCGAGCGTGGCGCGGGCCGGCGTCCACCACGCGCCGTCGACGGCGACCGCGGCGCCGGACACGGGGACGATGTCGAGGTCTGAGTAGGCCCTGGATTCGAGCTCTGCCTTGTGGTCGGGCCGGAGCGTGGGCAGCGCGAACGAGGCGCCGACGGGCCCTGAGCCGCGCGAGTACGTCAGCAGGAAGGTGCGCTCGACCTTGAGCCGGTACATGCCGTTGTCGTCGGGCTCCGGGTAGCCCTCCTTGGGTGGGTCGTTGTTGCTCCACCCGAAGCGGCCCGTGGCGACGGAGCCCTCCTGGAGGACGAGGGCGGGTCGTGCCTCGACGCCCTCCTTGCCGAGGGCGTAGCCGTCGAGCGGCGTGTCAAGCCCGGCGAGGACATCGCGGACATCGGGGAGGACCCCCTCGCCGACCATGCGGACCTCGAGGGTGACGGTGCCGTCGCCGGACTCAACGGATCGAACGTCGACGATCTGGGAAACCTTGAGGGCGTTGACGGGCCGGCGCTCGCGGGCCTCACCCTGAGCGAGCAGAGGAGTGTTGCTCTGAACGGCGAGCGTGACGGGGCCGGTCTGATCGGTGAACTGCATGTCGACGACAAGCTGGGGGAGGCGGTCGACGCTGGCGTCCTTTCGGCGGAGGATGACGTAGGCCATCGGCTTTTCCTTCCAGCCGTCCTGGCCGTCCTCGACGACGCCGCGGGCGGGCATGAAGGGGTCAAAGAAGCCGAGGGACTCGACGGCGAAGCTCTTCGAGAGAGAGCTTTCGATCTCCTTCTGGAGCTGATCGCGGTAGTTGATCTCGCGGTATTGGCTGCCGACGCGGCCCCAGACGTTGTTCTGGAGATACTTGGAGAAGCCTCCGGTCTCGCGGTCGACGCTGTTGGTGTATCGGAGGGAAACCAGGACGCCGAAGGGGCTGTCAACGCCCACACGGTCGTCGCCATCGATGGTGAGGCGGAGGCGGAGCTCGTTCTTCACGAGGTCCTGGTAGAGCTCGTCCATGGAGCGGAGGCTGGCGCCGGCGGGGTGGTCGCCGATGACCCGGAGCGCGTGCCTCACGAGGCGGGGCTTGACCTCCGGCTCGGCGCGTTCGACGGCGGCCTGGATGTCGGCGGCGAAGGCGGCGAGGTGTCGGTCGGCGGCCTCCTGCGGGAGGCCGGTCATGGCCTTGCGGACAAGGTCCACCTGGTCGTCCTGCAGCGTCCCCTCCTTGGGGAGGTCGTCGACGCGGAGGAAGTTGAGCTCCGCGGTGCCCATGGCGGCGCCGAACCAGCGTCGATAGATCGAGGGGTCGTCGCGCTCCAGGCCTTCGGAGATGGCGGTGCCGTAGCGATCGGCGGCGCGTGCAAACGCCTCGAAGGCCTCCTTGCGGTACTCATTCTGCTTCGCGGGGTCTGTGACCCGGCCCTGCGACTGGAGGTACTGCATCCGGTCGTAGGCGATGGCGGCGCGGGTGGCGGCGTTCTTCCACTCGCCGGGCTCTCGCGCGATGGCGGCGTCGGCGAGCTCGAGCGCCAGGCCATAGCCCTTGTCGACCATGGCGGCGATCTCGGTGTCGGTGCGTTTGGCGCCCGTGGAGCGCTGTGCCTGGCGGCTGCGCCAGTCGCCGTTGAGGCCGGCGGCCATGGTCCGGGCCAGGCCCATGGCGGTGGGTGCCGGGAGGGAGGGGAGCGGGCCCAGGACGCGCTCGATGTCGGCGCGCTGGTAGACCTCGGTCTTGGCGTGGCAGGCCCTGAAGGTGGCGACGACGCCGGGGAGCTTGGCGGGGTCCGCACCGAGGCTCTGGAGGTCGCTCATCAGGGCGGCGAGCCGGTCGAGGTTGCGCTGCTGACGTCCACGCGTGAGGGGCGCCATGGGGAGGAACTCGCGGTAGTAGAAGTAGAACATGAACTGCTGATCGTTCTCGTCGGGGGCGGGGTTCAGGCGCTTTTCCCAGCACTCGAGGAAGTGGTTGGCGGTGCCGGCGGCCTCGGAGGGGAGGGCCTGGTTCGCGGCGCGCGTGAGGGCCAGGGCCAGGTCGATCTCGTCTGCGGTGGTGGCGATGGCGATGGAGGCGCGCCGCGCGCGGATGGCGAGGCTCGGTTCGAGCGAGGAGAGCCACTTCTCGCTGGGGATGGCGCGGAGCAGGAGCTGGGCCTCGCGCGCGACGACGCGCTGCTGGCCACGGGCCTGGGCGGTCTGCTCCATTTCGTTGACCAGGGCCGAGGTGAGCACGCGGAGCGGGACGCGGAGGGCGGAGGTGTCCACGCTCTCGCGTTCGAGAAGGACGTCGATGCCTTCCTTGAGGGTGAGGATGGCCTGGGCACGCTCCGCGACGTCCTGCTTGGCGTCCCCGATGTTGGCGGCTCGGAGGGCCATGAGCTCGAGGGCGACGGGGCCCAGCGAGTCGCTCGCGAAGACCTGACGCAGCCACGAGGTGGTGCTGGTGCGGGGGACGGTGTTCAGCCCCTCGATGCCGAGCCTGAGCGCCTCGCGGCGGGTCTCGAACTTCGCACCTTCGACGAGGGCTGTCTGCGAGGCGAGCTCCCAGGCCTCTCGCCTGAGAGACTCGGCGGCGAGGCCTTGGCCCGCGTCCGCGGCGAGCGCGGACTTGTAGCGGGAGTGCACGAGCAGGTCTTCGGCGCGGCCCCCGGCCCGTGCCTCTTCCAGCGAGGGCAGGAACTCGTACGCCTCGCGTACGAGGCCCGCGTTGGCGAGGAACTCAACGGTGCGGGCGCGGCGGGCGGCGTCGGCGGAACCGAAGAACGTGGTCCCCGCGCGCAGACGTTCCATCATCGCGCCGGTGCTGCTCTTGGACGAGGCCTTCTGGAGCATATTCCCCAGCGCTTCCATCTGCCACGGCTTGAACTCTCCGGGTGAGGCCTCGGCGAAGGCGAGGACCTCCTCGGGGAGGAGACCCGCGTCGCCCCGTCCGAGTGTCTGCACGATGAAGCCGAAGACTGCCTCGGCCTCCGGGGCAGGGCGGGAGGCGAGGAACCTCCCGAGCACACCCCACTCGCCCGCGAGGACGTTGGTATGAACCCACTTCGCGACGTCCGGGGGCGGGGCGACGTCGGCGTTGGGCTGCGCGACCTGCCCGAAGCCGAGCCGCGCGCGGGCTCCGAGCACTGCCGCGGGAGAACGGGTGAAGTCCATCGGCTGCATCGCCATCGTGATCTGCTGGCCCCGGGTTGCCTGCGCCCCGCGCTCCGCGGCGAGGCCCAGGGCCTCGTCGAGGTTCAGGCCCATGTCGGCGTAGTACGCGAGCATGCGTTCCCGGTCGTCGGGCGAGAGTGCGTCGTACTCCTTGCGGAGCTGATCGAGCTGGGCCTTGGTGGGCGTGTCGCCGGCGGGCTTGGCTGCGCCGCCGGGCGTACCGGGCTGCGCGTCGGCCGCAGCGGGCTCGCCCTCGTCACTCGCGGCTGACTCTGGTTGCGCGGGCGTGGCGGGCGTGGCGGGCGTGGCGGGCGTGGCGGCGGCGGGCCGGGCCAGGGCGGGCTGGAGGGTTACGGCCGGTGTCTGCGCGAGCGCGGCGCCCGCGCACGCGAGGAGCACGAGGGTGGAGAGGGAGAGCGATGCGTTGGTGTTCATGACTGTGCTTCCTGCGAACGCGATCTACCAGCCTTGTCCGATCTCGCCGTCGAGCCCTGCGCCGCCCCCTGGGCGATCGCCCCGGCGTCTGCCGCGAGCCCCCGGACGGGGTTCGGTGCCGATGCGGCCACTGCCGGTGGGGGAGTCCTTGGGGCGAGCCTTGGCGAAGAGTTCGTCCAGCGAGCTTTGCTCGAGGTTGAGGACGAGCTCGACGTTCTTTTCCTGGTCGAGGGCTTCCGAGGCCTCGCCCCGCGTGCGGGCGCCCTCGGCGAGGTAGCGGTACTGCTGGGCGGCGCGTCCGGAGATTTCCTTCCACTCGGGGGCGGGCCGCCCCGCGATGCGCATGAGCCGCGCACCGTAGTAGTACGCGGTGGCGAGTTCCTCCCGCACCTGACGCTCCAGCGTGGGATCGGATGCGCCGGCGGTGGAAAACTCTTTCAGGAGACCCTCGAGTACCTCGGCACCCGAGCCCACGCTGCCCGCGCGCACCAGGGCGCGGCCGCGGGCGACGCGCACGCGCTGGCGGAGGGACTGATCCCCATCCTCGATGAGGGCCTCGGCGCCGCCGAGCGTGTCGGCGACACGCTGCCAGGAGGTCGCGGCGGCGCTGTAGGCTTGCTCTTCGGCGGCGCCGGCCTGCCTGGCCATCTCGTGCGGGGTGGCATCGTCGGTGCCGAACGCGGCGGCGCGGGCCTCGAGGGCGCGCAGGTGCGACTGGTAGGCGGCCTCCTGCAAGGCCACGGCGTACTGCTGTTCACGCTCGGCGCGGGCGAGCACGCCGGCGGCGCGGTCCGCCTGGTAGTGGCGCTGGCCCGGGCCGAAGTGGTACGCCGCCGCGACGACTGGGGCGATGGCCCAAAGGGTCCACATGGCTCGCCAGAGCAACGTCTTGTTCACGCGGCACCTCCCGCGGGCGCGGCGCGGAACGAGCCGGCGCGGGCCCGCTTCCAGTCACGCTTCACGCCGAACCATGCGAGCATGGGGCCGATGAGGCCGACCAGGGCGCCGCCCGAGCCGAGGGCCGCGAGGGCGGCCTCTCTGAGTCCGACGAGCGACCCAACGCGGGGCGAGATCGACGCGAGCTTCTCGACGACCTCCGTGGGCAGGTGACGCGTGTTGCCCTGGTGGTAATAGCCGCCGAGCGACGCGGCGACCTGCTTGAGCGTCCATTCGTCCTGCTTGGAGGTGTGGCCGGAGATGAGCGTGGCCTTGGAGGGGTCGCCCACGCCGATGACGATGACGTCCGCGATGGAGGGGGGCTTGCGCGGGACGCGGGGTGCGGCCTTGAGGTCGCCATCGCTGATGACTACGAGCGTGGTGGAGCCCCGAGCCCAACCCTTGGAGAGCTCGAAGGCCTGCTCCAAGCCGGAGGCCATGTCGGTCTCTCCCGCGTCGTACGCGACGTAGAGGGGCAGGCCCCCCGTGACCATGCTGACGACGTTCTTGTCGGTGGTGTCCTGCAGCACGGGGAGTGCCTTGGTGTAGAACGCCACCAGGGAGATGCGGGTGTCCTTCATGTCCAGGCGGTCGAGCACGCCCTGGAGCACGCGGCCTCCCCAGACGCCTCGGCTGACCTTCTCGACCTCCGGCCCGGCGTCCTTGAGGTTCATGCTCGGGGAAACGTCGAGCACCACGAGCAACTGGCGGGATGCGCGGGGCGAGGGCTTCACATCGGTCTCCACCGGGTCCCAGTGTGCAAGGATGATCGCACCCCAGACGGCGGCGGAGAGGCCGATGACGCGCACCAGCGGCGCCGCACGGGCCCACCATGCGGGGGCGCCGCCGGGGCCGAATGCCAGGCGTGCGACGCGGGCGACGCGGCGCGCGTGCCGCCACTCGGCGAGGGAGGCGATGAGCGCGGTCGAGAGCGCGGCAAGGAGTGCGATGTTCACCATGGCGTGTACCTCAGCCAGGCGAGACCCAGGGTGTGGATGGCGCAAAGCGCGAGCGCCGTCCAGCCGAAGGGGCCGAAGAAGTCCATGGGAACGGTGCCGACGCTGGTGAACCTGGCGGGCCTCATACGGTCGATGTGGGCAAAGACGCTCTTGAGGCTTTCGGCGTCGGCGGCGCGGAACGACTCGCCCCCGGTAATGCGGGTGAGTTCGGCCATCTCGGCGGGCGCTTCGGACTCATCGACGTGGATGTGGTAGACGATGATCCCCGCGGCCTTGAGCTCCTCGCCGATCTCGTACTCCTGGCCCTGGCCAAGGTCGAAGCTGAAGCCGTCGGACACGAGGACGATGAGGCGGTCGCCCTGGGTCGCCTCGATCTCCATGTTGTCACGGCAGAAGCGGAGCGCGGCGCCGATGGCGGTGCCACCCATGTGGCTTGGCTGGTTGTCCGGGTTGGCGAAGGGCATGGCGTTGCGGAGGGCCTGGAGGTCCTTGGTGAGCGGGAGCCACTTGACCTGCGCGGTGCCGAACATGGTGAGGCCCATGGCGTCGCCCTCGCGGGCGCGTGTGAACGCCTCGATGGCCTCGCTGGCGATGCGGTAGTTCCGGCCGCTCATGCTGCCCGACACGTCGATGCAGACCTCGATGTTGGTGAGGAGGCGTTCCCGCCTGGGCTTCTGGAGTGTCTGCGGGCCCGCAAGCACGACGATCGCGATGGCCATGATCCCCAGAGGGGCGGTGTCGAAGACCCCGAGCGTCCAGCGGAGCCAGCGGTGGTCCCTTGCGCGCGGGCCGGCGTGGTCGAGAGGGGCGACGATGCCGGCGCCGCGGGCCGCGACGGCCCACAGCAGCACGACGGGGAGGCACAGGAAGAGAAGGATCCACGGATGGGTGAAGGTCATGGTGCCTCCGCGGGGACCGGGCCGGCGGCGGGGGCGGGGGCGGGGGCGGGGGCGCGCCGAGCCGCGTCCTCGATGCGCTGCGTGAGGGCCGAGTCGGAGGTGCCGGCGCCCGCGTGGAGCCAGCGCTCCACTTCAAGGACGATGTCGCGCCATTGGCCCTCGCGGCGGGCGCTGGCGACGGCACGGGCCAGGTCGCGGGAGGAGCCGGCCGGGGCAGCCCCTTCGCGCACGCAGCGGAGCAGGAGGAGTTCGAGGCGGCCCTGCTCGGCGGTGGAGAGCGTGCGGGAGCGGCCCATGCGCGCGAGTTCGAGCAGCAGTTCGCCCGGTGTGGGCGCCGGGGCCGGGGGTGGGGGCGGGGTCGCGTGCTTGCGACGGAGGGCACGGCGGGTCAGGGCCACGAGGGGAACCGCCGCCCAGCCCGCGGCGAATGCCCACATGAACTCGCGGTAGTACGCCCCGAAGGTGACCGCGGGTGCGCGGAGTCCGAAGACGTCTGTCCCTCCACCGGGAGGCAACTGAGAAACAACTCGGACGCGGAGGTCGCCGAGCTGCGCGGGCCGGCCGTCGACGCGTTCGAGGAGGGTGGCGAGGTCGTATTCGCCGCTGCGGAGGCCCAGGAACTCGACGCGGAAGACGCCATCGCCCTTGTCTCGGACGCGGACGAGGACGGGCGAGCCGGGCTCCTGCGCTCTGGCCCTGAGCCCGCCCGCGGGGGTGCGCACCTCGACGGCCCCGACGACGCCCCGGTTGGCCTCCACGACCTGGGCATGGGCCACGAGGGTCGCGAGCGCTGCGAGGGAGCAGCCGAGGATGGTGCGCGCGCGGGGGCTCATCCGCGGCCCCGCGAGGCGGCGCCCCGCATGCTGAGGAACCTGCGCAGGACGGGGACGAAGGGCGTGTCGGTGCGCAGGCGCGCGTAGTCGGCGCCGCAGCGGAGCAACTGAGAGCGGAGGGTGCCGTCGTCGGTGTCGCCCCCCCGCCGGGAAAGGAACCAGACCCGGCCGGTCTCGGCCTCCTGAGCGCGGACGAAGCCGGCGCGGGCGCCCTCGACCTCGATGGGGTCAAGGGTGTGGAGGACCATGCAGTCGTGGCGCTGCGCGGCGCGGCGGATGGCGCGGACCGCGCCGGGGTCGTGGAGGTCGCTGACGACGGCGATGAGGCTGCGCTTGACGGCACGGCCCGCGACACGCTCGAGGGTCGTTGAGAGCGAGGTTCCCTCGGCGTAGTCACGGCGACGCAGGGGCTCGACGCCCGCCCACAGGTCGCTTCGGGACAGGCTCGCGGGCATCTCTCCACCCCGGCTGCCGGCGCCGATGACGGCGGTGGGGCTCATGCGGCGCTGCGCGACCAGACCGATCGACGCGGCGACCCAGACGCCAAGGTCGTGCTTGCTCACGGAGGTCGAGGAGACCGCCATGGAGGCGGAGGTGTCCACGACGATGTACACGCAGGTGCGCTTGAGCGCTTCGTACTGCCTGACGAAGGCGCGACCCATGCGGGCGGTGAGCCTCCAATGGATGGCGCGGACCGAGTCGCCTGCCTCGTAGGCGCGGGAGCCGGCGTACTCGAGGCCGCCACCCATGAAGAGCGACGAGTCGGTGCCGAGGGCGAGATCGTCGGCGAGACGGCGGACGACCATGTCGAAGTTCTCTCGCGCCAGGGTGTCGGGCGCGGGGAGCGTCTGAGGTTCTGAGCCGGGCTGCACACGCATCGCAACCCCCTCAGGCCATGGTGTCGAGCAGTTCGCGGAGCACCTGCGCGCTGGACCGGCCCTCGGCGAGGGCCGCGTACTTGAGCCTCATGCGGTGGAGCACGACGTCCTCCGCGAGGGCGAAGAGGTCCTCGGGAATGGTGTACGCCCGGCCGTGGATGTAGGCGCGGGCGCGCGAGGCGTGCACGAGGGCGAGGGCGGCGCGGGGGCTGCAGCCCAGCTCGATGTCCTCGTGCTTGCGGGTGAGATTCACGAGCTCCACGCAATCGCGGATGAAGACTTCGCTGACGTGGACGGATTGCACCCGCTCCATGGCCGAGGTGAGGTCCGACAGGCCCAGCTTTCGGCCGTCGTCGATCGCGTCGAAGGCCGACATGGGAACGGCGCCGTCGCCCTTGCGCTTGAGGCCCAGGGTGAGGCTGCGGCGGACGACTTCGGCCTCGCCCTCGGGGGTGGGGTAGGTGAGGCGGTGGCGGAGCATGAAGCGGTCGAGCTGGGCCTCGGGGAGTTCGAAGGTGCCCGCCTGCTCGACGGGGTTCTGGGTGGCGATGACGAGGAAGGGGGCGGGCAGGTCGTGGGTGACGGTGCCGATCGAGACGCGACGCTCCTGCATGGCCTCGAGGAGCGCGGACTGGACCTTTGGAGAGGCGCGGTTGATCTCGTCCGCGAGGAAGAGGTTGGTGAAGATGGGGCCCTTGTGGACCCTGAACTCGCCGCTCTTCTGGTCGAGCACTTCGGAGCCCAGGATGTCGCCTGGGAGCAGGTCGATGGTGAACTGAACTCTCGCAAACTGGAGGTGGATGGCCTTTGCGACGGCCTGCACCATGAGGGTCTTGGCGATGCCCGGCACGCCTTCGAGGAGCAGGTGTCCGCCCGTGAGGAGCGCGATGAGGACGCGCTCGACCACGGTCTCCTGCCCGACGACGGTCTTGGCGACCTGCTCGCGGACTCGGTCCGCGAACTCGCAGCGGGCCGCTTCGACACTTCCAACGCCGTTCGCACTGCCCATGCACGCCTCCCGCTACTCAGCCAGCAGCGTCTTGATGACATCACTCAGCTTGTCCGCCCGGACGCCCGCGGCCCTCACGATTCCCTTGCGATCGACGACGATCGTCGCGGGCCAGTGCTTCACGCCCCAGGCCGAGGCGTTCGCGGCTTCGCCCTCGCCGTCCTTCACGACCGGCATCTTGACCTTTGCGGCGTCGGCGGCGGACTTCATCCCCTCCCACCCGGAGCCCTCGCAGACGCCAACCCAAGTGACGCCCCGGCCCGCGTACTCCGCCTCGGTCTTGGAGAGAGCGGCGAGTTCTTTGGAGGCCATGGCCCGTCCGGGGCTGGTGAAGTGGACGACGACGACGCTGCCCTTGAGCAGGCCCTCGCCGGGCTTTTCGCCTGCCCACTCGTCGCCCTTGATGCCGGGCCAGGGCTTGCCTTCGAGCTTCTGGAGGGATTCGGGGCGCTTGACCCCGCCGTAGTAGCAGTCCGGCCCGAAGGGGCCCGCGGCTTCCTCAACGCTCGGGCCGTCCTCTGCGAGAAGCATCTTGACGACGCCCTCGACGTGCTGGGGCATGAGGCCCGCGGCCCGGACCACGCCCTTTCGGTCCACGACCACGTAGGTCGGGAGGAACTGCACCTTATAGGTGGTGGCGGAGGTGCCGCCCTTGTCCTTGCAGACGGGGTAGTTGATCTTGTGTTCCTTGACGGCGGCGGCGGCGTTCTCCCAGCCGGAGTTCGCGTCGTGCACGCCCACAAAGACGAGCCCCTTGTCGGCGTAGTCCTTGACCATCTTGATGTTCTCGGGGACGGAGGCCATGCAGGGCCCGCACCAGGTGGCCCAGAAGTCGATCACGACGACCTTGCCACGCTGCTTGGAGAGAGACACCTCGTCGCCGATCCAGCCCTCGCCCTCGATGGCTGCGGCGGGCTTGCCCTCCAGGCCCTTGAGGCCGGCGGGGCGGTTGGCCCCGTCGAAAAACCAGGCGTCGGGGATGGAGCCGTCCGCGCCGAAGACAGACCCAACCGGAAGCGAAAGCACGCACGCCCAGGCCGCCCCCGCCAGTTTGGAGTTCATCATCGCCTCATTATGCCAGATCGGACGGGCGGGTGCCAACCCGACTCTGAGCCCGCGCCGCGCCTCAGGGCTTGATCCCGAACATGCGGTAGACCTCGTCGATGGCGGCGACGCCTCGCTCCGGGGGGCCCATCCGGCAGACGGAGAGAGCGGAGCGGGAGGTGCGGGCGAAGGTAACCTGCTTTTTCACCTCTTCGGCGGCGGGGCCCTCCGCGCCGGCATCCTGAACGGACTTGGCGGTGCGCTCGAGCTCGAACGACCGGAGCTCGAGCCGGTCGCCGACCTCGGGAAGTCGGTCCATCCAGCCCGGCTCCATGGCGGCGAGAAGGGCCCGCATCTCGGCCAGGCTTGCGATGAGATCGGACTTCATTTCTTCGGCGGTCTTTGCGCGTTGCTCGACGCGGGCCTGTGGCTGGGGAGGCAGGTCCTCGCGGCCCTTGTGATAGACCGAGCCGCAGGCGGAGAGGAGCGGGATGAGGGCGGGGAGGCAAAGAAGGACGGGCCTTCTGATCGATAGAGTCATGCGGGATTCTATCGGCAGAAGACAGATTCGAGGCTTACGCATGAACTGCAGACCACTTGCCATCGCGTCGCTTGTTCTTGCGCTGTGCGGACCTGCGGCGAGGGCGCACGAGACGGACAACTTCTACCTGCCCCTTGACCGGGCGTTTGCCGACGTGGGCGCGTTCTTTGACGCGGCGCACACGCGGGCGATCGAGCGGACGGTGCAGAGGCTCAATGCGCAGATCGACGCGGCGCTCCGGATCCGGGACCAGGATCGGCGGGCCCGACGGCTGGCGGAGTTGCACGACCCGGAGAACATCGTGCGGGGCGTGCACGGGGCGTTCTCCGACGCGTTCACCGAAGTGCTGGACATCGAGGACGCGATCCGGGGCCCCTGGGCGCGGGCGATGTACCCGGGCAAGGTCACGGCGAACTGGGACGCGAACTGGATGTACACCTACGTCCACTTCCCGCTGGACCCGAGGCGACTGGTGCTGCTCTTTCAGTCTTCCACGGTCAAGGCCTATGGCGTGTACTTCGGGACCGACAAGCTGTCCCACTTTCACCACATGGGGATGTACTACTACGACGCCTACCGCGGGCACCGGCGTGAGGGAATGGAAGAACAGCAGGCGGTGAATGCGCTGCTGCACACGTACTCGAAGGGCGGCCCGATCGGCGAGTCGTCGCTGTTGGGCTTCTTCGCGACCGGGGTGTACTCGAACGCGGACCTCGCGGCGAACTACGCGGGGTTCAAGTTCTACCGGAATCTCACGGAGCCGATGCAGCTCAAGGGGCGCGAGGTCGAGCCGCTGGTGATGCGGTGCGGCGTGTACTGGAGGCTCTCGACGCGGGTGAGGCCAGAGTCCGGGTGGTTCGGGGACTTCGTGTCGGACCACTGGAACGAGGCGCTCAATCCCAGCCTGTACGACGCGACGGTGCGGGGGAGCGTCAAGAGCATCCTCGAACGGCGCGCGGCGAGGATCGTCGAGTTCTACACGACCAAGGACAACCGGCCGAGCGACGCGGCGTACTACGACACGCTCATGCACGAACTCGGAACGCTGTACGGCGAACCCTACGGGCATTCGGGCGAGTGGGAGAAGCTGCTCACGATCGGCGCCACCTGCATGCCCGCGCTGGCGGCGGCACGGGGCGGCGAACCGAGGACGCAGGCGGCACCCGCGCCGACCGCGACGCCCTTCACCGGCAGCCGGCGGAACGGGTTCTACTGAAGCTTGCGCCCGCGGATCGCGAGGAACATGGGGATCTCCTGCCTCGCGCGGTTTTCCTCCGCGGCGCGAGGGCCGGGCTGGCTCACGCGCCGGCTCGCCCATTCCTCGAGCGCGTCCACCAGCAGGCCTGCCTCCGCCATCGCCCTGACATAGGTCTGCACGGGGCGGTGGTAGGTGATGGTGACAACGCGGTCGCGGCCCTCCGAGGCGGCGCCGGGGTTCATCACGATCTCCTTCTGGCCGGGAGAGAGGTAGCCATCCACGCGCCGGTACTGCCTGACGGGGCGGCCCGGCCTGGCACCCTGGTCTCGACGCGGCGGGCCCTTGGTCGCGTGCCCGGCCCCTTGGGGCGGGTCCCAGGCCCAGCTCGTCTGGCCCGGCGCGCGGAATGCGGGATGCAGGATCACGCCGACGAACGCTCCCCCCGGCTTGAGGAGGGAGGCCACGCCCGACAGGACGGGTGACAAGGGCTCGATGTTCATGAGGGCCATGACGCATGCGGCTGCGTCGAAGGGGCCACGCGCGGCGCTCGCGAGAGAACGGGCGTCGCCCACGGCGTATTCCACGCGGGCGCCGCGGGCGCGCCGGGCGGCCTCGATCAGACGCTCCGAGGCGTCTACGCCAAAGGCATGCACCCCGAGGGCTCCGAGGCGGCGGCAGAGCACGCCCTCGCCGCAGGCCACGTCGAGCACGCGCTGGCCCGGCTTTGTGCTGAGCAGGCGGAGGGTGCCGGGCAGGATGATCTGCTCGTGATGGTCGCTGCCACGCTCCTCGATGAGGGCTTCGTACCAGGAGGCGACGTGATCCCACGACTGTTGGCGGGCGCCGCTACGGGTGTCGGAGCGGGGGGCGCGGTCCGGGACGCGGCTGACCATGGCGGGCTCCTCACGGGGCGGACTGTCCTGCTGCGAGGGGGGGGAAGTTGCGGGGGCGGACGCCGGAGCGGCTGGCGCGTCGGGCGCGGGGATCGACGCCCTCCCGAGCAGACCGGCGAAGCTGCCCGGCACGGGGCTCTCGAAGGTGAGGGGACGACCTGTTGCGGGGTGGGAGAACGAGAGCGATGCGCCGTGCAGGCAGACACGGTCGAGCGGATCGGACGTCGCGCCGTAGCGTCGGTCGCCCACGATGGGGCAGCCGAGCTCCGCCATGTGCACGCGGATCTGGTTCTTGCGGCCTGTGTCGAGCTTCACGTCCATGAGGGTGCGCGTTCCACCGCGCCGGGCCACGCGGTAGCGCGTGACGGCGAGCTTGCCCTCGTCCTCGTCGGAGGGGTCGCTGCCGCGCGGAGTCTGGCTGCAGTGCATCTTGCCCTTTGGGTCTTCCCAGAGGAAGTTCTGGATGACGCCCTCGGGGCTGGGGGGGGCGCCCTCGACAATGGCGGCGTAGATACGGCCGGCACGCTTCGAGCGGAACTCGTCCTTGAGCACGCCGAAGGCGGTCTCTGTCTTGGCGAAGACGAGCAGGCCGGAGACTTCCTTGTCGAGGCGATGGATGATCCAGACGCGTGTGCCGCGGCGCTTGGACTTGTCGCGGACGTAGGTCTTGACGGCGTCAAAGACGCTGGGCACGCGCTGGTGCGCGAGGCCGGCTGTGACAATGCCGGCGGGCTTGTCGACCACGAGCACGTGCTCGTCCTCGTGCACGAGGCGGACCTTGCCCGGGAGATAGATGGCACGGGAGGACATGGGCCCTAGCGTAGGGAGCACGCACCTACGGTTCGCCCATGTCACACGAGGCCCGGCACCCAGAGACCGACTTTCTCGCCGAACTGCGCCGGCGGAACCTGATCCACCAGGCGACCGACGAGGCCGGGCTCATCGCGCACCTCGCGGGCGGGCGGCGGAAAGCCTATATCGGGTTTGACCCGACGGCGGACTCGCTGACTGTCGGGAACCTCGTGCCCATCATGCTGCTCGCGCGGTTCCAGCGGTGTGGGCACACGCCGGTGGTGCTGATGGGTGGGGGCACGGGGCTGATCGGCGACCCCTCGGGCAAGTTCGCCGAGCGGCAACTGATGACCCGGGAGCGAGTCGCGGCGAACGTGGAAGCGCAGAAGAAGATCTTTTCGCGCGTGATCGACTTTGGGGGTGGCCGTGCGGAACTCGTGAACAACCTCGACTGGCTGGGACCCCTGACGTTCCTGGATGCGCTCCGCGACGTGGGCAAGCACTTCTCCGTCAACGCGATGATCCAGCGGGACTCGGTGAGGGACCGCCTGCACAACCGCGATCAGGGCATCTCGTACACCGAGTTCTCGTACATGATCCTGCAGGCGTACGACTTCCTGCACCTGTTCGAGAAGGGGGGCGTCACGCTCCAGATGGGCGCCAGCGACCAGTGGGGGAACATCGTTGCGGGGCTGGATCTGATATCGAGGCGGAATCCGGCGGCGCCCGCTGCGGCCTTCGGCCTCACCACACCTCTCATCACGAAGGCGGACGGGGGAAAGTTCGGCAAGTCCGAGTCCGGCGCGGTGTGGCTGTCACCCGATCGGACCAGCCCGTACGCGTTCTACCAGTTCTGGCTGAACGCGGCGGACGCGGACATCCCGAAGTTCATCCTGACCTACACGCTCTGGAGCCGCGGGGAGACCGAGGCGGTGATCGCGGCGCACGCGGCGAACCCGGCGGCGAGAGAGGCCAACCGGAAGCTCGCTCGGCACATGACCGAGCTGCTGCACGGGCCGACGGAGGCCGACGCGGCGGAGGCGGCGGCCGGGGCGCTCTTCGCGGGCGACATCGCGGCGCTGCCCCCGGCGGTGCTGGAAGAGGCTCTGGCCTCGGCGCCGAGCAGCACGCATGACAAGGCCTCGCTGGGCGCGGGGGTGCCGGTGGTCGATCTGCTCGTCACGGTTCAGCTCGCGCAGTCGAAGCGGGAGGCCAAGGAGTTCCTCGCGTCGGGGTCGGTCACGGTCAACGGGCGAAAGGTCGGTCCTGAGGACCGGGTCGCGACGTCGGACCTGCTCCATGGTCGGGTCATCGCCCTGAGGCGGGGCAAGAAGAACTGGCACGTCACGCGTTGGGCGTAGGGGGCAGTTTCATCAGGGGGTTCTTCGCGGCCATTTCGCGCAGGCGTTCGAGGCGAGCTTCCTTGCGGCGCTCGACCTCCGTTCGCAGGGTCTGGAGGCGGTCAACATCCCCCAGGCCCGTCTGGATCGCCTTGGCGACCCCCCAGGCGCCCGCCAGGATAACCCCCGCCGTGCTTGCCAACATGAGCCAGACGTTCATTCCCCCTGCATCGGGTTCTGAACCCTTCCGCTTGATCCCCTGTAGAATCCAAACCATGCGATGGGCGTCCGATTACGTGCGTGCCGTGGTGTGCCTTGTGGCCCTGCTCGTTCCGGCCTTGGGCGCGCGCGGTCAGGGCGCGCTGGCCTCTGACCCCAACCTGCCCGTGCAGGTGGTCTTGGATCAGTTTGGCGCGGGGGATATCGCGAGGTCCGGGGAGTGGACGGGCGTGCGGGTCAGGCTGCGGGACTCGGCCAGCACGTCGCGTGAGGTGCTGGTGAGGCTGCACGGGCTGGACCCGGACGGGGACGTCCCGGTCTCGACGCGCGACCTCACGCTCAACCCGGGTGTGGATCAGTTTGTGTGGATGTACGTGCGGCTGCCGTTCAACTTCAAGGGGGGCGATGATCTGACGCTCTCGGTGTATGAAGCGCGGGAGGGTGGGCGAAAGCCCAGCGGCGAGCCGTGGTTTGCGCCCGGTGATCTGCTGGGCCGCGCGACGCTGACGCCGACGCCGAACAAGGTGATGGACTCGCAGATGGGACTGACGGGGGTGATCGGCCCCCGGACGCTGGGTCTCTCGGGGTATTCCGAGCGACCCGCCGCGGGGACGCTGAGCGACGCGTATCACCTGAGGCTGCACGAGAACGTGGAAGCGGTGCCGGGGCTCACTCCGGCGTCGCTCCCGGACTCATGGTTGGGGCTCACGCAGTATGAGACGATCGTGTGGGCGGGTGGGGAGCCCCTGGAGTTGCACGAGCCGAACAAGCTTGACCCAAGGCAGGCCGAGGCGATCCGCGACTATGTGGCGCGGGGCGGGCACCTGGTGATCGTGCTGCCGGCGGTGGGGCAGGTGTGGACGAACCGAGAGAGCAACAGGCTGAAGGACATCATGCCGTCGGTCGCTGTGCAGCGGAACGAGAGCGTGGACCCCGCGCCGTATCGGCCCCTCCTGAACATCCGCCCGACGCTGCGGTATCCGACCAAGGGAATCACGGTGCACACGTTCCGCGTGCCACCGGACGCCGAGCCCCAGGACGCGATGGAGGTCTTGAACGGGCCGGACGGGCGTTGCGTGGTCGTGCGCCGACTCGTCGGGGCGGGGGCGGTCACGCTGGTGGGGCTGGACCTCAACGAGACGGGGTTTTCGCAGGGGGGCGCCCTCGACGCGGAGGTATTCTGGCACAGGGTGCTGGGCTGGCGGGGGAAGCTGACGCCCGACGACCAGAACAATGCGGGGCCGAACGCGGCGAGCATCTTCGGCACCAGCCGCACGCCCTATTACATGGATGGGGACATCCCGTCGGAGATCGCGCAGACGGGCAAGACGGCGGTGGGCGTGATCGCGGGGTTTTTCGTGTTCCTGGCGTACTGGCTGGTGGCGGGGCCGGTGGGCTACACGGTGCTCAAGGCGCGGGGCCTGCAGCGCCATGCGTGGGTAGGGTTCGTCGGCGCCACGATCGTCTTCACGGCGCTGGCGTGGGGTGGCGCCGCGGGGCTGAGGCCCCAGCGGCTGGAGGCGAGGCACTTCACGCTGCTGGACCACGTGTACGGCCAGCCCGTCCAGCGTGCGAGGCTGTGGGCGAGCGTGTTTCTGCCCGGTTACGGCGAGAGCCGGGTGTCGGTGGGCGCGCCCTCGGGCCTGGGGCCCAACGCGGTGACGGCGTGGGACACGCCGGGTGACGATGAGTCGTGGGCGAAGTTCCCGGATGCGCGCGAGTATGCCATCGAGAACGCGGACCCGGGCACGGTGCTCGTGCCGACTCGCGCCACGTCCAAGCACATCCAGGCGGATTGGGCCGGCGGCCCAGCGTGGAAGATGCCCATGCCGGTCGCGGGGGAGGATGGCCGACCCGGCGCGATCACGCTCAATCCAGATGCCTGGCCCGCGGGCACCGCGCCGGTGCTCAGCGGCGTGCTGACGCACGACCTCCCCGGGCCCCTGCACGATGTGCTCATCGTCGTCTTCCGCAGGCAGGACACACTGAGGGCAAGCGGCGGGGACGGCGTGAACGCGGCGCTGGACCAGCCCATCGTTCGCGCGACGGCGTTCCGCGTGACCTCCGACTGGGCGCCGGGCACGGCCAACTCGCTCGATCTGGGCATCGTGACCGGTCGGCCCGCGGGGATCGCCGATGGTGGGGCGGGCAGCGTCGACCTATCGCAGGTGCTCGGGGACATCATCCCCCGGCCTCCGGCGGCGTACACGATCGCGGCGCCCATACCGAACGACCGCAGTTCACGCGTGAACCGGCTGACCGGGCTGGCGCTGCTGCACCTGCTGCCGCCCCCGAACCTGCAGGACAACACGGTGAGCCAGTACGCGGCGCTCCGCAGGGCGACGCACGGCTGGGACCTTTCGAGGTGGGCGACGCAGCCCTCGGTGATGGTGATCGGGCATCTGGGGGGGGACGGGGTGGACGCGCCCTCTCCGGTGCCGCTGATCGTGGATGGAGAAGCGGTGCCGACGCGTGGGCGGACCGTGGTGCGCTGGGTCTATCCGCTTGGGACGAATCCCCCTTCGTTCCCCGCGGAGAGCCCGGGTCGTTAGAGAGACAGGGCCGACAGAGAGCAGGAGGCCGACCGCCGTGCCGATGATCGAAACGATCAACCTCACCAAACGCTACGGGGACCTCGTGGCGCTCAACAACCTCAACCTGACGATCAACGAGGGTGACTGCTTCGGGTTCATCGGACCCAACGGGGCGGGAAAAACCACAACGATCAAGATCCTGGCGACACTGCTGAAGCCCAGCAGCGGGCAGGCGAACATCGCCGGGCTCACCATCGGCTACCAGAACCGTCAGATCCGCCCGATGGTGGGCTACGTCCCGGACTTCATGGGCGCGTACGAGGACATGGTCGTCACGGAGTATCTGGAGTTTTTCGCGGCGGCATACGGGATTCACGGCCCGCAACGCCGCAAGGTTGTCGCGGATGTGCTCGAGCTGACCGACCTGACGTACAAGGCCACCGCCGAGGTGAACAGCCTGTCGCGGGGCATGCAGCAGCGGCTGAGCGTGGCGCGCGTGCTGCTGCACGACCCGAAGGTGCTGCTGATGGACGAGCCCGCGAGCGGCCTGGACCCACGTGCCCGGATCGAGATGCGGGAGCTCCTCAAGGAGCTGCGCCGCATGGGCAAGACGATCCTGATCTCGTCTCACATCCTCCCAGAGCTCGCGGAGCTGTGCAACGTGGTGGGGATCATCGAGCGAGGACAGCTCGTGTTCAACGGCACCGTCGACGAGATTCTCAGGAGGGCCAAGCTCGGCCACGTCCTGCACGTGGGTGTGACAGACCGCGTGGAGGAGGCGGGGGCCATCCTCGGCAAGCTGCCCGGTGTGAAGGGCGTGAAGGTGGCCGCCGACGACGCGACCGTGGTGAACGGCAAGGGTGGGAGGGTGCTGCACGTCACGATCGAGGACGGCACCGGGATGGCGTTCACTGATATCCCCAATGTGCTGGTCAACCATGGCTTCAGGATCACGAAGTTCTCCGAGGAGCCGGTGAACCTCGAGACCGCCTTCATGAGGCTGACGAAGGGCCTCGTGCAGTAGGCGGGCCGCGCGGGAGTGGGCGGCGTTCAGCCCACCCGGCGCAGGCGCGTCACGCGGCCGACCTCCACCCACTCGACCACCAGAATGTCGCCGGCGGCGTCGAAGCACGCTCCGTGCGGCGCGATGAACTTGCCGGGCAGAAACTGGTCGCGGGGTTTGTCGCGCAGGCGGAAGTCGTTGTCATCGCCAAGGTGCGTGATCAGCCGGTTTGACTTGTCCAGGAGCGTGACCCGGGCCTGCAGGTCCGGGACCAGCAGCACCTCGCCGCGTGTGTCGAAGTGGCAAGGGGCCTTGAGTTCGTCGGTGACGAAGGATTCGTGCACGCCATCGAGTGTGAAGTACTGGAGGCGGCGGTTGGACCTGTCCGCGACGACGAGGCGGGGCGCCGCGGGGTCGCGTGCGTCGATCATCAGGCCGTGGGGGCAGGAGAGCTGGCCCCGTTCCTTGCCGGGCCCGCCCCAGGTGCGGAGCAAGTCCGCCTTGGCGGAGAAGTGGTGGATCCACGACTTGCCGTAGCCGTCGGCGACGTAGAACTCCCCGGCGCGGGAGGCGGCGGGGCCGGGCAGGCCCCAGGGAACGACGGCGATGTTGGTGGGGTGGTACTCACCGGGATTGTTGTAGACGCCTGATTCGAGCGGGCAGCCCCTGGACCAGACGACCTCGCCGGTGAGCGTGGTCTTCTCGACGATTCCCCGGGCCTGGTCGCAGAGGTAGAGAAACTCCCCTGCCGGCTCCTTCGCGTAGTGCAGGCCGTGGGCGCCGCCCTTGTGCCGCGGTGCGAAGGAGCGGACGAACGTTCCACGCGGGTCGAAGACGGCGATCGCGTCGGGGGTGCTGCTGGTGGCGTGGACCGTGTGCTTGATGTAGATATGGCCCGACGCGTCGGTGCACACGCCGTGCGTATTGCCGAAGGCGATGTGCGGGGGCGGGGTGAGGCAGTCGTGGAGGCACTCGTAGCGATGCTCGCCCGCGCCGAGGATCACGGGCTCGAGGCCGGACTTGGGCGAGGTGCGCACCCGTGGGGCTCCGAGCGCGAGGGGTGCCGCCAGGAGCACGGGCGCTGCTGCGATGGCGAAGAGGGCGCGACGGCGGGAGAGCGGGGAGAGCGGCATGAGGGCAGTGTACCGGCGGGGGTGGGGCTCTGGGAGAGTCGCTCGGCGCGCGTGACACGGACTCGCGCGGCGGTCCTGTGTTCTGCCATGACGCTCCCGCAGCGCATCAGGCTCGGTTGGTTCGTGGCGGTCATGGCGGCGGCGCTGCAGCTCCGTGCCTGCGCGTCGAAGCCCGCGGGGCCCGAGAGACGCGAGCGGCCCAACATCGTGCTGGCCATCACGGACGATCTGGGGTATGGAGAGGTCGGGTGCTATGGCCGTGCGACTTCGGGCTCGCGGCGGCGGAGGTGCTCGGCTTTGTGGTCATCGTGTGGACGTTCTACGGCGTGAACTACGTCATGGCGACCGGGCTGCATAGCTACGGATTCGGCTCGGGCGGGGAGGCCTGGGAGGGGCTGTGGGCGGTCGCCGAGATCGTGTTTCTGATCGTCTGCCGCTGGAGGCATGCGTCAACGCTGCGAGCGACGCGAGCGAGCGCGGCCCCGCTGGCGGCCCGACCCACCGCGCGGTGCCTTAGGATGCCCTCATGAAGACACAACTGATTGTGTGCGTTGCGGGCGTGATGGCGGCGGTGGGTGGGTGCGAGAAGCAGCCCGAGGCGAAGACCGTGACAGAGGTGCCCCTACCCCAGGCGCATTCGGTACCCGCCCAGGCGACGCCCGCGCCGGCGGCGCCGGCGCAGCCGGAGGCGGCTAAGCCCTCGACCGAGGGCGCTTCCAGCGTGGAGGTGCTCGGGCTGAAGCTGTCGGTGCCCGACGGTTGGACGGTGGCGCCGCCTTCGAACAGCATGCGGCTCGCGGAGATTCACGTGCCGGGCGCGGGGGGGGACGCTGCCCAAGCGTGTCTGGTCGCCTTCTCTTCGGCGGGCGGCACGGTGCAGTTGAACATGGACCGCTGGCAGGGGCAGGTGAAGGGGGGGACTGCTGGTGAGCGCGTCGAGCAGCAGATTGGTGGGATGAAGGTTACAACGGCGGAGTTCGTGGGCACCTATGCCGGGATGGGAGAGGGGCCGGCAAAGGAAGGCTGGATGCTGAGGGGCTCCATCGTGGAAACACCCGCGGGATTGCTCTTCATCAAGATGACGGGCCCGAAGGCGGCGATGGAGGGCCAGCGGGATGCGTTCCACGCCATGGTTCGGAGCATCGCGAAGCCCTGAGGGCGGCAGCGGCCGGAGGGCTCAGTCCCCCCGGATCGCGCCGTGCGAGCGGCCGGTCCACGCGGGGGCGGGGAGGGCTGGCATCCGCGCGAGCATCACGCTCACCAGGGAGAACAGCACGAACCAGTCTCTCCCAGGGTGTTGCGCATCTCCCGCGTGAGGGGGATGTACGCAGGGTGGGCGTCCGGCAGCAGCCGCACGGAGAGGCAGATCAGGGGAACGTCGAGGAACGCGATGGCGGCGCAGACGGTCGCGCGCCTGCTCCAAGGGTGGAGGAACGGCGTCAGGAGCGCGATCGCGCCGAAGAGCCCGCAGAGGATGAGGGTGAGACCCGGGCGCCACGTCCACGAGTACCCCCAGAAGTGCTTGCCCAGGACCATGCCGGTCAAAAGGACGGTAACCGAGCACAGGATGGGGAGCGCACCTGGTCCCCAGAGGGGGGACTCGCGGCTGTCGGCAGCAAGCAGCATGCAAGTCTGGCGCCAATACATGCCATAGATATCCGAGGATTGCTCGTGCGGTTTCCGGCCTTGTGCGGGGCCAATCGGGAGGCTGGGGGGGGTGGCAGGCTGATCAGCCTTCCTGAGGAGTTCTCAAGACCGGGTGGAGATGGAGGCGAGCGGGGTAGGGGTGGATGGTCCCGAGGCCGGGAGGTCCGAAAACCTGTCCGAGCGGCCGTGTGGAGCCGGTGCGGGGACGTGGGCCGCGCAAGAACCGGCAGACTGGCTTGACAGGTTGGCCTCGACCGTGGATACTGGCGGCTGCTCGGGAGCGAGATAGAGAGACAAGACACTCTTGTTCCCCGGGCTCAGGTCGCGCGTTCGTTGCGCGGGCGTCGGTACGTTGCCGCCGCTGACGGTCGTTGTCCAGGCGTGGACATGTGCTTGGAGGAGCTAGACATGCTCAAGTTTGTTTCGTGTGCGGCGGTGGCGATGTTCGCCGGGACCGCCATGGCCCAGTCCTATACCCTGCATGCCGATCCGATCCCGGAGGGCATGTACGTGGAGCGCGGCCCCGGCGTGATCTACTCCGCGATGACCGGCCCGTTCCAGGCGTTTGCGGCGGCCGCGGGCAATCTTGGCTTTGACGACTACGACACGGTTCTGCCCGGCGGGCAGGACAACCTCACGGTGCTGCGCTTCGTGGGCGGCGTGTCGCAGGTTGGCGGCATCATCGACTTCAACTTCTTCGATGTCGGGTCGGCGCCGGTGAGCGCGTTCGCGGTGCAGTTCCCGCAGGCGGGCAACTTCATCTGGACGATCACCCTGGGCGCTCCCGTCGTGATCCACGATCAGGGCTTCCTGCAGCTCTCGACCCGCGCGGGCGTGACCGGTCAGTGGTACTTGTCCACTTCACTGCCCACGGTCGGTACCGAGAGCCGCGCGCTGGGTGATACGACCACGCACTCTCACCGCTTCGAGCTGACCGTGCCCGCTCCGGGTTCGCTGGCTCTGCTGGGCCTGGGCGGGCTGGTTGCCGGCCGCCGCCGTCGCTGAGTTCTCTGTCGATTCGTTTCGTTCTCGCAACAGTGTTTTCCCTGAACGAACTCGCCCTGCGCCTCGTGGTGCAGGGCGGGTCGTTTTTTGGGGGCGAGGCTAACGCAGGGCGCCGAGGCCCGCGTCTGCGCGGGCCTGGTTGAGGTGAGCGAGCGCGGCGTGGTGGTTCGCGATCAGGCCCACGAGCTGGCTGGACGTGCAGCAGAGGCGGAGCGAGGCCTTTTTCACGTCGAGGGCGCCGGCCCAGATCACGTCGAGGGCCTCGGCGAGCATGGACGGGTAGTCGTCGTGCTCGGGGTTGCAGGCCAGGCGGCCCCGACGGTCGCAGCGCGACATCCAGAGTTCCGAACGGACTTCGCCCAGGGGAACGGGAGCCCTGGCTTCTACCGCGAGGCGGAGCCGGAGCCGGAACAGGGCGCGGCGCCGGTTCTCTTCGGCGCTGCGGCGTTCGCCGGCATGGGCTTCGAGCCCGGTCGGGAGGTGATGGATGGTGACGAGCGTTTCGACCTTGTTGCGGTGCTGGCCGCCCGGGCCGCCTGAGCGGCCCTTTCCGATCTCGCATGAACGGAGGAGTGTCTCAGCGTCGAGGGAGGCGGGGTGTGGGGGGGGAACAGTGATCGGCGGAGACATGGCTCAGACCCCCGCGGTGGGCACGGCGCGGAGCGTGAGATCGCTCGTGGCCCCGGCGCGGAGCGCTTCGTGGGCGAGGCCGGCGATCATGGCGGCGTTGTCCACGCACAGGTGCACCGGGGGCAGGACCAGGCGCAGGCCGCGGGTGGCGGCGAACGTGGCGAGCTCGGCGCGGAGGCGAGAGTTCGCGGTGACGCCGCCTCCTGTGAGGAGCGAGGTGTAGCGCACGCCCCGCTGGGAGGCGTGCTCCAGGGCGCGTTCGAGCTTGATGGTGATGGCACGGCTGGCGGCCCGCTGGAAGGACGCTGCGAGGTCGGCGCGGCGGCGATCGTCGAGGGGGGGCGGGGGTGCGGGGGCTCGCTCGCCGGGCACGCCACGGGCGGCGTAGAGGAGCGCCGTCTTGAGGCCGGAGAATGAGAAGTCCAGCGAGTCTCTTCCGAGGCGGCTCACGGGGAGGTCGATGGCGCGGTCGTTGCCGGTCGCGGCGAGGCGGTCGAGATTCGGGCCGCCCGGGAAGGGCACGTCGAGGATGGCGGCGGCCTTGTCGTAGGCCTCGCCCATGGCGTCGTCGATGGTGCCCCCGAGTCGGCGTGGGCAGAGCCAGTCGGGGAGTTCGTAGAGGCTGGTGTGCCCGCCGCTGACGACCAGGCCGAGGGCGGGAAAGAGCGGCGCGTCGTCCGAGTCGAGGGCGCCGGCGTAGAGGTGGGCGTGCACGTGGTCGACGCCGATGAGCGGCAGGGAGAGGGACCAGGCGAGGGCCTTGGCGGCCGAGACGCCGACTACCAGAGAGCCGATGAGTCCCGGGCGGTGGCCGACGGCGATGGCGGAGAGCATGCCCAGGCCGACCCCGGCCTCTGCGAGAGCCTCTCGGACGACGGGAAGGATGCGCTCGGCGTGGGCGCGGCTGGCGATCTCGGGCACCACGCCCGCGTACTCCGCGTGGAGGTCTGTCTGCGAGGCGACCACGCTGGAGAGAACGCGGCGGCGGGCGTCGACGATGGCGGCGGCGGTCTCGTCGCAGGAAGTTTCCAGGCCCAAGATCAGCATGGGCTCATGGCTTCTTGCGGACGTCCGCATCCTGCAGCACCCGCTCGAGGTTGCGGCCGGTGATCTCCAGGACCGAGATCACCTTGCCCGACTTGTCGCGGAGCTCGAGCTGGCCCCCGACGAGATCGGCGTCGTCGGGCCAGAGGTCGGGGAGCTGCGCCTGCGCGCCGGACTCGCCGGCCTCGATGGCGCTGGCGCGTCGCTCGGTGCGATCGAGCTCGTGGAGCAGGCGTTCGCGGTACTTGGCGAGCTTGGTGAGCTCGCTGGAGGCGATGGCGGTGGATTGCGGCCCGGGCTGCCCCGTGGGCGACCAGGCGCCGGTTGTGATGCGGGTGCGCACGGCGCGGACGGCGGCGAGCAGTTGGGGGTCCTTCAGGTAATCAAGGACGGAGTCCGCCTCGGACCATTTCGGGGCGGCGTCGCCCGAGGCGGCGCCGGACATCAGGAGTTCCTGCTTGCGGCGGACCTCGAGCATGGCGAGGGTCTCTTCGTCGGTCATGGGGACGTAGAAGCCATCGGTCGGGTCGACGCCCCAGGAGGCGGAGTCGTCCTTGCGGGTGATGCTCCTGCCGCTGGGCAGGTAGTAGCCCTGCTCGGTGATCTTGAGCTCGGACCCCTGGCCTGAGGAGAGCTCGAGGACGGACTGCACGCTGCCCTTGCCGAAGGAGCGGGTGCCGATGGCGATGGCGCGGTTGTTCTCGGTGAGCGCCCCGGCGAGGACCTCGCTGGCGGAGGCGGACTGGGCGTTGAGGAGGAGGGCGATGGGGAAGTCCGGGAGGGTGCCGGGCTGCTGCGCGCGGCGGACAACCTCCGGGAAGGAGCGGCCCCTGGTGGAGACGATGACGCCCTCAGAGAGGAAGAGGTCGGCGATGGCCTCGGCCTCCTCGAGGAGGCCCCCGGGATTGAAGCGCAGGTCCAGAACCAGGCCCTTGAGCGAGCCGGACTCGGCTCCGGCGGCGCGGAGGGCGGCGAGAACCTCGTCGGAGCAGCGCGGGGTGAACTGCACCAGGCGCACGTAGGCGATGCCCGAGGCGGGGTCGATGGTGTAGTCCCACGCGTTGGGATCGGAGGAGGCGCGGTGCACCCCCTTGACCGAGCGGGTCTTGATGCGGTCGCGGGTGATCTCGAAGGGGAGGCGTTCGCCCTTGCGCTCGACGATGAAGCGGACGAGCGTGCCCGGCTCTCCCAGGAGCATGTCGATGCAGTCGTCGACGCTGACGTTGTAGGTGGACTTGCCCTCGATCTCGACGATGCGGTCGTCGGGCATGATGCCGGCGCGGAAGGCGGGGGAGTCCTCGAGCGGAGAGACGATGGTGAGCCAGCCCTCGAGCTGGTTGACCTGGGCGCCGATGCCCACGTACTCGCCCGTGAGGTCCTTGTTGAAGTCCCGCTTCTCGGAGGCGGGGACGTAGACCGTGTACGGGTCGTCGAGGGACTCGATCATGCCCTTGATGGCGCCCGCGCGGAGGCGGGTGTCGTCGACGGGCTCGACGTAGCGTCGGGCGAGTTCCTGGCGGACCTCGATGAGCTCGTCGAAGAAGGAGTAGTCGTCTCCCCTGCGGCCCAGCGCGAGGGTCGAGCCTACGACGGCGATGCCCAGAACGCCCACCAGGGAGAGGTCGATGATCGCGCGGCTCTTGGTCACGGCGGTGCTCCTGCGGGCCGTTCCTTCGGCCCTGTCGGGCGGGCGAGGTGCGTGTGTCCGTCTCGCGGCGCTCATGGATCGTATGGCCAACCCGGGGGGCGTGCGGCTGGGCCTCGGGCCATACCATCCGCCCGCAAATCATGGCTAAAGAACGCACGGAACTTGATGTCGCGTCGGAGCGGGCGGTGCTCGCGGCGGTGAGGCTTCCCGACTCGAAGTACGACCAGCGCGATCCCTTCGGGGAGCTGCGGGCGCTCGCCGAGCAGGCGGGCGCGATCGTCGTGGGGGAGTGCACGCAGAAGCTGGAGCGGCCGGTCGCCGGGACATACATGGGCGTCGGGAAGGTGGCGGAGCTGAAGGCGCTGTGCGAGGAGCTTGGCGCCAGCAGCGTGATCTTTGACCATGATCTGTCGCCCCGGCAGATCGCGAACATCGAGAAGGAGACGGGGCGGAAGATCGTGGACAGGTCCGAGCTGATCCTCGACATCTTCGCGGGGCGCGCCACCACGCGCGAGGCGCAGTTGCAGGTGGAGCTGGCGCAGCTCGAGTACACGTTTCCCCGGCTGCGGGCCATGTGGGACCACCTGGAGCGCATCGTGGGAGGCGGCGGGCTGACCGGCATCGGCACGCGCGGTCCGGGCGAGCAGCAGCTCGAGATCGACCGGCGGCTGGTCCAGCGGCGCAAGCTCGCGCTGCAGAGGGAGCTCGCCGAGATCCAGTCCAGGAGGCGGCGTGAGGTCGCGGCGCGAAAGCGGGAGCACTTCACGGTCGGCATCGTCGGGTACACCAACGCGGGCAAGAGCACGCTCTTCAACGCGCTGACCGCGGGGGGCGCGTACGCGGACGATCGGCTGTTCGCGACGCTGGTGAGCCGCACGAGGGCGTGGGACCTTGGCGGCGGGCTGGAGGTGATGCTGTCGGACACGGTGGGGTTCGTGCGGGATATCCCGCACCACCTGGTGGCGTCGTTCCGGGCGACGCTCGAAGAGGCGACGCACGCCGACGTGCTGCTGATCGTGCTGGACGTGTCGGATGAGGCGGCGGAGATGCAGTATGGCACTGTGAACGTGGTGCTGGACGAGCTGTTCGAGCAGATCGAGCGCTCCGGGCACGAGGAGGATCGGCTGTGGGCCAGGCCCGAGCGGATCCTGCTGCTCAACAAGTGCGACCTCCTGAAGGACAACGCCTCTGTGCTGGCGTGGCAGGGGGCGGTTCCGGGAGCGATGGCGATCTCGGCGCTCGCGAAGGACGACGGCACGCCCGGGCTTGGGATCGAGGCGCTGCGGGCGCGGGTGCGGGGGACCGCGACGGGGGACGTCGGGGTCTTTGACGTAACCGTGCCGCTCGCAGAGAGCAAGACCGTGCACCTGATCGAGACCCGCGGGCAGGTCCTGGACCGGACCTACGGCGAGGGCGTGGTGACGCTGCGGGCGAGGATCGGCAGGAGGCAACTGGCTCAGTTGCGTTCGCTCGGCGCGAGGCTCGAACTCGCGGACGAATCCGGGAAGCCGGTGGAGTTGGAGCCGGTGGCGAAGACTCCGCGCCGACCGGGCTGGTAGGCGGTTGGGGTTGCGTCAGTCCTTGGGGCGCTGGAGGCGGAAGGCCATGGGGAGGACCTTGGCCGGGCCGCTGCCTTCGAACGCGCTGAACTGGCCTCCCGAGAAGAGCGAGGCGGCGCCGTAGGCCCCGTCCTTTCGGAGGGCGTAGAACTTGAGGTCGAAGGTGGGGGTGCCGTGGGGCCGGAGAAGGCGTTTTTCCCTGGTGTGCTTCACGATGTAGTCGCACATGGCGAGGCAGGCCTCGGTGGGAGACATGCCCCGCTCCATGAAGTCGACGATTCGTGCGGAAGCGCAGGTGGTGATGTTGGCCTCGCCACGCCCGGTGCTGCCCGCGGCCCCGATGTCGTTGTCGCAGTAGTTGCCGGCGCCGATGATTGGGGAGTCGCCTACACGGCCTGGGATTTTCCAGTTGAGGCCGCTGGTGGAGGTGACGCTGGCGATGTCTCCCTTGGCGGTGAGGGCGGAGCAGTGGACGGTGCCGGTGACTTCCATGATGTATGGCCGCGCCGAGGTCTTCTTGCGGAAGTCGGGCCCGTCGTTGGTGCGCGGTGTGTTGTCCTCTCCCGGCGCCGACTGCCACGGGAGCAGGTCCCAGGTCTTGCCCGATGGAGCGTCTCGCTCGTCGTCGTTGAGCCAGTCGTCGTCGTGGCTCATGTTGTGCTTCCAGTTGAGCCACTCGCGGCGAGCGTGCTCGGTGAGAAGGTCCTCGTGGAGGAAACCCTTGGAGCGGGCGAAGAGGTACGCGCCCTCACCCACGAGCAGGCAGTGGTCGGTCTCGCGGAGGACACGGAGCGCGACCATGGCGGGGTTCTTGATGTTGCGGATGCCGGCGACAGCGCCGGACTTGTGTGTGGGGCCGTGCATCACGCAAGAATCGAGCTCGACCACGCCGTCGGCGTTGGGGAGGCCTCCGAGCCCGACCGAGTCGTCGTTGGGGTCGTCCTCGACGATGCGGACGCCCTGCACGACGGCATCCGCGGGGTCGTAGCCCTCGGCGAGGAGTTCGGCGGCTCGGTCGCAGGCCGGTCTGCCGTTAAGGGAGGCGATGACGACGGGCCCGCGGGCGCTGCGGCCTCCCGAGGGCTTGGGATCGGGCTGAAGCTGGTGCGCCCGGACATGAGAGGGGATGACGCCCGCGGCGGCGAGGGCGGCGGATGTGGCGAGGAACGACCGGCGGGAGGGGTGGTCCATTCGCAGAGCATACCGGATGCTGTGGGGGGCTGTCAGACAAGCCCGGCGCCGAGCGCCAGGGCGAACAGGCCCAGCCCGACCGCGACCACAACCCGGACGGTTCGGATGGTGACCTTGTGCACTAGGCGGCTTCCCGCGAGCGTGCCGATGAGGGCCGCGGCGCTCGCGGCGGCGACGAGCCCCCAGGGGATGTGCTCGTGCGAGGAGCGGACCTGGAGTGAGTAGACCCCGAGGCGGGAAAAGTCCACAACGCAGGAGCAGACGACGCCGGTGGCGATGAACTGTTCTTTCGTGAGGCCGCAGCGGATGAGGAACGCCGCGCGGAGTGCGCCCTGATGGCCGGAGAGCCCGCCGAAGAACCCGGAGATGGCCCCGCCGGCGGGGAGCCACTTCTTGTCGAAGGCGAGGCGGTCGAAGGCGGGCAGGAACTCGATGATGGAGAAGAAGAGGATGACGAGGGCAATGGCGGCCTTGACGGGCGAGACGGTGCGCTCGGTGTCGCCGAGCGTGTAGGTCGTGAGGGGCGGGGCGTGGCCCAGAGAGGACAGGAACCAGGCGCCAAAAAGTGCGGCGACGACCGCGGCGGGCAGAAAGCCCAGGAGCGTGCGGGCGTGCGCCGACTTCACCGTGAGGACGAGCTTGAAGAGGTTGTTGGCGAAGTGAACGACGGCGGTCGCGGCGATGGCGATCTCAAGAGGGAAGAAGGCCGCGAACGCGGGCATGAGCAGCGTGCCCAGCCCGAAGCCGGAGAAGAAGGTGAGGCTGGAGGCGATGAGCGCGACGGCGCAGACGAGTGCGTAGTCCAAGGCTCATTCCCAATCGGGGATTGTTCTATCGGAGCGACGCGAGAAACGCCGCGAAGCGGTCCATCCCCTTGTTGATCTGATCTTCGGAGCAGGCAAAGGAAATGCGAAGGTGGTTGCAGCCGCAGCCGCCGAAGTCCTCGCCCGGGACGAACGCGAGGAGGGCCTCGTCGAGGAGCGCGTTTGCGAAGTCGAGGGAGGTGTCGATGCGTGTGCCGGCGGGGGTGGTCTTGCCGAAGTACGCGGAGACGTCCGGGAAGGCGTAGAAGGCGCCGGTGGCGGGGTAGGTCTTCAGGCCCGGGATGGCGGCGAGGCGGGCGTTGATGACCTTGGCACGGTTCGCGAAGGCCAGTCGCATGCGCTCGACCTCCGGGGCGCACTGGCGGAGCGCGACCGGGATGGCGGGGTACGTGAACGAGGTGATGTTTGTGGAGATCTGCCCCTGCAGGGTGCCCATCGCGGCGATGAACTTCTTGCCCCAGTCGCCCGAGGTTCCTGTGTAGCCGATCCGCCAGCCGGTCATGGCGTAGGCCTTGGAGAGGCCGTTGAGCGTGATCGTTCGCTCCGCGACCTCGGGCACCGAGCCGATGGAGAAGTGGGGGATGCCGGCGTAGGCGATCTTCTCGTAGATCTCATCCGAGAGGATGACCAGATCGGGGGCGATGGTCCGTGCCGCGCGCTCGACGACGCGGGCGATGGCGCGGAGCTGGTCGGGCGGGTACATCGTGCCGCAGGGGTTGCTGGGGGAGTTGAGGAGCAGGATTCTGGAGCGGGGGGTGATGGCGCGCTCGATCTGCTCGGGCGTGGCGAGAAACCCGGAGGCGGGCGTGGTAGGGACCTCGACCACTTTGCCGCCCGCAAGCTCGGAGAGCGGCGCGTAGGAGACCCAGGCGGGGACCGGCAGGACGACCTCCTGGGGCGCCTGGCCAGGCGGGGGCGGGTCGAGCAGGCAGTGCAGGGCGACGTAGAGCTGGTGCTTGCCCCCCGCGCCGATGGCGACGTGGTCGGCGGTGCAGTTGGGAATGGCGTTCTCGGTGGTGAGCTTCTGGGCAATGGCCGCGCGGGCGTCGGGGTCGCCCAGGGTGGGCATGTACTTGGTCATGCCGGCGGCGAGGGCGCGGGTGGCGGCGTCCTTGACCACCTGAGGGGTGTCGAAGTCGGGCTCGCCCGCGGCGAAGGAGAGCACGTCCTTCCCGGCCCGCTGCAAGGCCTTCGCGCGGTTCATGAACGCGATGGTCATCGAGGGCTTCAGGGTGGTCACTCGTCGGGCGATGGTTGGCATGACGAAAAGGGTAGTCCGGCTGGGGGGATACGCTGGCGGCGAGGCGTGAGCACCGACACACAGCACAAGCAGGGACGATGGTGGGCGTGCCCGGCCGCGGGCCTGGCTCACGCGGCGCTGATGTACGCCGCGGGTCCGGGCGTGGGCTGGTGGTGGCTCGCGCTGGTGGCGGCGGTGCCCCTCATGTGGGCTGCGGCGAAAACCAACCAGCCGTGGTGGCGCGCGTGGTTGCTCACGACGGCTGGGGTTCTTCCCCTGTGGCTGGCGTGGGAGTGGTGGGTGCTGGACGTGTCGGAACTGGGCATGGTGCCCCTCGCCGTGATCGTGTCGCTGGTGGTCGGTGCCTACGTGCCGGGGGTTGCGTGGCTGCGTCGGGCGGTGCCGTCGGTGCCGCTGCTGGTGCTCGGGACGAGCGTGTGGACGGGGCTCGAGTTTGCTCGGGGCGAGATCATCATGGATGGGTACGCGTGGGGGTTCGCGGCCCATCCATTGATCGATGCGCCGGTGCTGGCGGCGCCGGCGGGGTGGGGCGGGTTCTACCTCGTGTCGCTGCTGGTGGCGACGCTGGGCGTGGCGTTGGTCGAAGCATGGGCGAGGCCGGCGCGGGCCGCCGCTGTGTGCGCCGGGGTGCTTGCCCTGTGCGGCGCGGCATGGTGGGCGGGGAGGGATACTCCCGCCGGCGAGGTGGTGAAGGTGGCGGCGGTGCAGACGAACCTGCCCCAGAACAACAAGCTGGACTGGACGCTGGAGGACGAGGTCCGCGACATGTCGCGGTTCGAGGAGCTCACCCGGCAGGCGGCGCGGGGCGGGCCGGTGCTCATCGCGTGGCCCGAGACGATGATGCCGGGGCTGTCGCTGGAGCCGGACGCGGTGCGGGCGCTCGCGGGGTTGGAGTGGAAGCTGGAGGACGGGAGCAGCCTGCCGGGCGATGCGTTCGCGGAGCGTCTGGCGGGGCTGCAGAGAGAACTCGGCATTCCGATGCTCGTGGGAGAAGAGGCGCGGGTGGGGACGCGGGTGGAGCGGACGGCGGACGGGATGATCCGTGTTCCCTGCGACCGCCACTACAACAGCGTGTACTTGGTGAGCGGGGGCCGGATCGGTGCGGTGCGGTACGACAAGGTGAGGCTCACGCCCTTCGGCGAGACGATGCCCTACATCAGGGCGTGGCCCTGGCTGCAGCAGCAGATGCTGAACGTGGGCGCCGGGGGCATGACGTTTGACCTGAGTGCGGGCTCTGAGCTCACGGTCTTTGAGGTCGCGCACGCGGGCGGCACGCTGAGGGCCGTGACGCCTGTGTGCTTTGAAAGCACCGAAGCATCGCTGTGCCGGCGGATGGTGTACGCGGGGGGTGTGAGGCGGGCGGACCTGATCGTGAACGTGACGAACGACGGCTGGTTCGGGGCCAGCCGCGCCGGGAGAATGCAGCACCTGCAGATGGCGAGGTGGCGAAGCCTGGAGACAGGCACGCCCACGCTCCGGGCGGCGAACACCGGGGTGAGCGCGGTGATCGACCGGCGGGGGGCGATCGTCGCGGCGGGAGTTGACGGGGCGCCTGGCGCGGCGTGGCTGGACGGGGCCCTGACGGCCGAGATCGAACTGCCCCGGGGGGCCACGGCGTACGCCAGCGTGGGGGATGCGGTGGGTTGGGGGGCCCTCGGGGTGGTCGGGGTTCTGGTGGTGACGGGGTTGGCGAAGGGGCGACTTGCAAACTCCACAGGGCGGGGGCGCAGGGCCGATAAGCGGTGATGGACACACCGGAAGGACAGACGATGGGTAGTTTTGCATGCCGAGGTCTGAAGCTGGTTCTGTGCGCGGCTTGGGTAGTTTCGCTGGGAGGATGCGCGGCCGGGCCACAGAACCAACCCTCGCGGAGCCAGGCGGCGGGGGCGAGCGGGGCGCAGCCCCAGCCCGCGCCAGCGACGGCGGCATCCACACCCGCGCTGTCCAAGTCCAAGACGCGCGAACTGGCGATCTCGATCGTCGAGCAGGCGTCAAAGAGCGCCGACCCGCAGGTGAGGGCGAACGCGGTCGAGGCTTCGGGGTATTCCGCGACCCGCCTGCGCGACATCGTGGCGATAGGCCTGACGGACCCGAGCCCGGCGGTGCGGTCCGTCGCTGCGATGACGGTGGCGCGGGCGGGGCTGAACGACCTGGCGGATAGCGTGTACCCGCTGCTAGGAGATGCGGAGCCGCACGTGCGGGCGTCGGCGATCCTCGCGCTGGTGCGGACCGGGCGGGACGTTGACCGCTCGCCCCTCGCCCCCATGCTCCTGGAGGACTCGTCCCCGTGGGTGAGGCGTCACGCGGCGTGGGTGCTCGGTGAGATCCGCGACAACTCGGCCCTGCCACTTCTGCGATCCGCGGCGGTGGACCCGCTGCCGTCGGCGACGAGGGCGCAGGCAAAGCTGTTTCAGTTGCACGTCGCAGAGGCGATGGCGAAGCTGGGTGACGCGAAGGCGAGGCAGTCGCTGCGCGGTGCGCTGTACCCGTCTCAGCCCGAGGAGCTGGAAGCGGTCGCGGTGGCGGTGGGGATGATCGCCCAGTTCAAGGATCGCGAGTCCTACGAGCAGGTTGCGCCGCTGGCCAAGTACAAGGATCGGGACGGGAATCCGTATCCCGCGGAGATTCGCCTGGCGGTCGCTGCGGCTCTGGCCGGCCTGGGAGACCCATCGCTGGCAAGGCTTGCAGACCCCTTTGCGGCATCCACGGTGGCGGCCCAGCGGGCCCAGGCGGCGTTTGTGTACGCGGACGCGGGGGATGCGGAGTCTGCCTCCCGGTTGGCCGGGCTCCTGCAGGATTCCGAGGAGGCGGTGCGGGTGGCGGCGGCGGGTGCCGTGCTGCGGGCTGGGGGCAGGCACTAGTCCGGGCTGCGGTGGGGGGCCGGAGGTGCTATATTTGCGGCAGCGACCGCTGCGGGCGGGCCCTGTTTGGGGCCGGTTTGACAGTGGGAGCGCGGATCGGGTATCAAATGGCTGGTGTCCGCCCCGACGGGCGGCGAACGTGAACCGAGCCAGTGTGGAGCACCCCAAGGGCAGGAGCCCGTAGGGGCGTGAGTAGGAGTCAGCCGTGCACTTCTTGACCAAAGTCTTTGTCGTGATCGCCGCTGTCCTGTGCGCGGCACTGTCCGCCCTGGTGGTCGCGTATGCGGTGAACACCGACCGGATCGCGGCGGACTATCACAACGTCCAGGCCCAGAACACGGCGACCGCCGGTGCGATGGCGTCTCTGACCTCTCAGAGCGAGGCGAGGCGGACCAACGACCTGGCCCGCGTCCAGGACCTGGAGAATGCGAACCAGGCGCTCCAGAACCAGCTCGGCACCCTTCAGGCCGAGCGCGCGACCCTGCTCGCGGACAAGAACAAGGCCGAGGCGGCCCGCCAGTCCATCGAGGCGAAGATCGCCGAACTGGGCGAGACCGCCAAGGTGCAGGCCTCGATCATCGAGGCGCTGCGTGGCGAGAACAGCACCCTGCGGACCAACGAGCTGACCTTCCGGAAGCAGGCGCTCGACATGGACAACCGCGTGGTGGACCTGGAGGCCCAGAAGGAAGTGCTGGAGCAGCGCTATCGGGCGCTGAGCGAGCAACTCGCGGAGTTGAAGCGGCAATCTGATGCGACACTGTCCGGTGCCGTGGCCTCCGCGGCTGGCCTGACGGAGCAGCCCTTCGAGTATCGCGGGCCCGTGATCCGTGGCTCGGTTGAAGAAGTTTCGACCGACCCGGCGAGCCGCGGGCAGATCGCCCGGATCTCTGTGGGGAGCAACGACCGCGTGGCGAAGAACATGAAGTTCGCGGTGGTGCGCAACAACGCGTTCCTGTGCAACCTGGTCGTGGTACAGGCGGACATGAAGTGGGCTCTGGCGACGGTGCAGACGCTGGGCAAGGACGTGAGCGTGCAGCCCGGTGACCAGATTGTCAGCCGCCTCGAGTAGTCCGCTCGGAGTCTGTAGCCCCGCGGGGGAAGCCCCGTCGGGGAGCAAGGAGCAACGCCATGAGCCAGTTTGGAATGCAAATGACCGGGGCGCAGCGTCGCCGGGCGAGCGGGCCGGACGTGTACACGGGCCTCGCGGTGATCGCGACGGTGTTTCTGGTGGTCGCGTGTGCGGTGATGTACCGGGCCGCGAGCAAGGTCGGCGTGGATGGGAACCCCTTCGGGATCCAGCAGTCCGGGCCGAATCAGGTGAAGCTGCCGGCCGCGAAGTGAGATTTGCCCGCGGCGTCGCGGGATGTGAATGGAACGATCGAGGGCCCGGCCGGAGAAGGCTGGGCCCTTATTCTTTGGTCGCGACGACGCATGGCGGCCATCGTCGCCGATGCTTCTCGGGGCCGCGGGAGGAACCCGGGACGGGGGCCGGCGATTGCGCGGGGGCGCATGGTGGGGAACCGCTCGGCGGCCAGTGGTCACGGGACGCGTCCGCGGGCGAACCGGGGCAGCAGGCCCTTCTCCGCAGTCGCTCGGGCGCTCGGCAGCGGCGGGACGGGCAGCCGCGGGCGGCTGGAGAGACGGCGTGATCGAACTTGGGTGGACCACGCGGGTGGATGGAATGGGGGACGGCGTGGGCCGGACGGGGTTGGTGCAGCGCGCGGGAGAACGGCGGGGGACTTGACAACGCTGCGGGGGCTCCTACATTCCCTGTCCTGTTCGAGATTGGCTTGGGGATTGACTCCCGGGCAGACAATCAGGGGCGGTAGCTCAATTGGTTAGAGTACCGGACTGTCGATCCGGTGGTTGCGGGTTCGAGTCCCGTCCGCCTCGCTTGAAACCTCCGCGTTGGCAGCCGATGACACGGCGTGCCCAGGAGCGCACAAACCCCGACGTTTTCGCGAGTTGCGGCGGTCCCCACGGGCCGCCGCGGTGCGTTTTGCGGCGCTCCCGTTGTTGGCGGGCGATGACGCGGGATGGCCCGGATTGCACCCTACGCGCTGCTGCCGGCGCTGCGATTCCTGGTGGCCTCCTGGCGCGATTCGCAGCGCGGATGCCGGGCCAGTTCCCGCCCCGTTGGGCCACGTTGGGCCGTGGGCGGAAGGCGCTGCCGAGCCCCCCCGTTGTGCCACCTCCCGCCCGTGCGTACCCGTGGCGGCAACGGCGGCCTCGTTGGCGGCGCTGGTCAACGGAAGCGCGGGCAGCGCGGCGAGCGCCTTCGACGTGTCCGCCAAGGCGACGTGGGCGTACCGGTCCATCGTCAGCGTGATGGTCGAATGGCGGGCCAGGGTTTGGGCGACCTTGGGCGTGACGCCCGAGCGGGCGAGCCGCGTGATGAACGTGTGCCGCAGCGCGTGGAAGTCGATGACGCGCCCGGCGTCGTCCTTGACCGCGATGCCCGCGGCTGCGAGGTCTGCCGCGATGACCTGCGCCATCTCGTGTGGCAAGCCCGGCCATACGCGCTCGCCGCGCGGCGTGGCATCGAGCGTCGCCCGGAGCGCCTCAGCGATGTCGGGTCGCAACGGTTGCACGTCGCGGCGGCGGCGCTTCGAGTACGACGCCTCGACCGTCACCGTCGGCGGGTCGGCGTCGAGGTCGAACGACCGGGTGGTCAGCGACTTGATCTCGCCACAGCGGAAGCCCGTCGATGCCGCGAGCAGGTAGAGGGCATCCCGACGCGGGATGGCGAACGTCCGCGTGCCGAGGCGAATCTCGCCCTTCTTCGGGCCGACCTTCCGCTTGTAGCGCTTCGTGATAGTCACCGACTCGTTCGCGCCGGCGACCGCGAGCAGCCGGGCGAGTTCGTTGTCGTCGAGAGCCCGCCGCTCGCGCCGGCGGTCGGTGCTCACGTTGAGCATCTTCACTCCGACGAGCGGGTCGCGGGCCTGGCGGTGGTTCGTCATGAGCCATCGCGCGAACCCCTTCACCGCGCGGAGGTGGTGGTTGATCGTCGCGGGGCCTCGGCCACTGGCTCGCAGGCGCTCGACGTGCAGGCTGAGCGTCGCGGCGTCGATGTCCGTGATGGTCTTCCAGCCCGCGTTCTTGCCCGCCTGCTCGATGCGGGCCTCGGTCAGGTCAACGTGCTCTTCCGTACTGCCCTTGGCGGCGAGGTAGACGCGGTAGTCCGCGACGTGGTCGGCCAACGGGCGACGCGAATGGTCGGCCATGCGCTCGGCGGCCGCGTCGATTGTCCCTTCGCGCCGCGCCCGGGCCGCGTCCTCGAGTTGGCGGGCCAGTCGCTCGCTGAGGGCCTTGTCGGTATAGCCGCGGCGGGTGCGCCGGTGACCGAGTTCGTCGGTCCAAGCGACCATCCAGCGGACGTTTTTCTTCGTGCGATCCAACGCGGTCTTGTAGACGGTGGGCATGGGAACTCCGTTCGTGCGGGCCATCCGGGGCGACGGCGGCACCACAGTGAGGGGCGGCACTGGGCACGGGTCAAGTCGCCCCCCGGCCGGTGGGCCAGGGGGCGATGCAGGCGAAGATGTGGGCCAGGACGCGGGGCTACAGCCCCTTGCGGGCCGTCGCGTGCGCCCGTTCGGCGTCGGCCAGCCGGGCCTCTGCCGCGGTCAGGGCGGCCTTCGCCCGCTCAAGTTCCTCTCGCACCAGCGCCTCCTGCTCCTTGCGCTCACGAGACAAGGGGAGTTTCCAGAGTCGCCGTTCGATCCGCTCCACGTCATCGCGCACGCGGTTGCGTTCGTTGATTACCGCGATCATCGCCGCGTGGGCCTTGGTGGCCTTGTCCTCCTGCTCGCGTCGCTCGATCATCGCGACCACGTCATTGGGCAGCCGTAACGCGGGGAGAAAGCCCTCGTCGTACATCGCGAGTACTCGCTGTGCGGCCGATTCGGCGGTGCTCAACTCCCGCCGAGCGCTGTCGGCTTCCTGCGCCGCCGCCTCGGCTTCGGACTCGAGTTTCTCGATCGCAGCCTCGGCTTGGGCGTGGGTCGCGTCGGAGTGGGCCTTGGCCTTCGAAGCGACGCGACGCAGCCGCAGGACGTCCGAGGCTACCTGGATGTCGCCCTTGGCTTCCGCGACACGGGCGATGAGCGAGTCGGCGTCGGCGAGATCCATCTCGGCTTCGCGCGCCAACGCGGCCAGGTGGTCAGGGGCTTCGTCCGACCAGACCGCGTCGATGAACGCGGCGCGGGCGTGCTGCTTCTTCTCCCGGGCGATCTGACTGAGCGTTGTCATGAGGCGTTCCTTTCTTCAACGGGGACAGATACCACGCCGCGCAGGTACAGCACCCGCGCGGCTTCAACGATCGACTTCTCGTGCGAGCGGATGAGCCGCTTGGCCAAGGACTGAATCCATGCATGCCGGTGGGCCCATCGCTCGGGCTGCTTCTCGACGCCGGCGATGCACCACCGCGCGATCACGACGTGGTCGGGGATGCCACGCACGACGATGCTTCGGAGTTCGGCGGCCGTCCTGACGGTGGCGACCGTCTCGACGGTCGGCAGCGGCGGCGGGGTCGTGTCGCAGGCTACGAGCGATGGATGTTCCGGCGCGGAGTAGCGTTCGGCGAGAGCCTCGGCCAGCGGTCCCGCCGCGGCCATGATTGCGTTGTCGGTCGGGGCCAGATCATCGAGCGGCCACGCCGCGCCACCGCCATTCTGGTGGAGCGTCGCCACGACGCGCGTGCCAGTCAGTACGCACGCGGCGACGGCGTGAGCGGCCTCGTGGAGGGAGACGATCCATCGGTTCATTGCGCCACCTCTCGGAGCGACCACTCGGCTTCGCGTATGGCCTTGTTCGCCGTGCCGAAAATGCCCACGGCCTCCCAGCCCTTCCCGCGGTTGGCCATCGCCAGGTAAAGACAGCGCTGGCGGCCGCTGGGGTGCGACATCACCGGGATGTCCGAGATCTGCCGCAAGGCAACGACGCGGGCGACGATGTCACCGCTGCACCGGCCATCGATGTGCCGGCCCTCCGCGAACGACGAGATCCAGCAGCGATCCCACTTCAGCACGCGGCACCTCCCTCGGTGCTGGTGCTGGTGGTGTCTACAGCGTCAACGTCTACAGAAACCCTGTTCTGAGCAACTCCAGCGGGATTTCTGTAGACGCCCTCACCGGACTCTCCGGGCAGCACGAAGCGGCGGGCCTTGGGTCCGCCCCGGCCGCGCTGTGGCGGCGTCACCCACGAGCCGTGGCCCGCATCAACCAAGCGGGAGAGGCCGGACTCCGCATCCGCCACGCTGCGGAACGCTCGCGATGACTGCACCAACTCCCGTCCGCTGATGCTGCCGCCCTTGCGTCGGATCAGATCCAGCAGTTGGCTTGCCTCGCGGTCTTCATCGCTCTCGGCCAGGCGCAGATAGACCCGCTCGGCCTCGCGGCGGAACCATTTTGCCAGCGTGATGCCCCGGCGCATCGACTCACCGTCGATCACATCGCCAGGCACATTCTCGCCGCTCGCGACTCTGCCGAGATGGACCACCAGGGCCAGCCGTGCCGCGCCCCCTTCGAGTTTCGAGAGCATCGCACGCGTCCGCTCGTCCTGGCCCGCCATGTCGTGATTGAGCTCGTTGTAGTACTCGGCCCAGGAGCGGCCCGCCTGCTCGTCGAGCGAGACCGACCGAGGCATGGGCGTGCCGTGCTCATCCTCGGGCATGTCGAGCGCGTAGAGCTTTTCGATCATCGCGCTGAACACCCGCTCGACCATGGGTGAAAGACCGCCGGGCCGCCATCGGCGTGTCGGTGTCGGGGGCATCGACAGCAGCAGCCGGGCGACGAGGCCCGAGTCGTAATCCGTGCCTGTCAGCGCGGCGGCGAGCACGCCAGGCTGGATGAGCCCCGCGATGTTGAGCGTCGCCCGCTCGACACGGACAGGCGGTGCCGTACGGCGGTCAACCTTCAGGGGGCCGGCCCTATGCATGGGCAGCCAGCGGGCGGCCTCGCTCGAAGGGCGCCCGGTGTTTCCGGTGTACCGCGTGAATCCGCCGAGCCAGGACGCCAGTTCATCGCAGGCCAGGAGCAGGCCGCGCGGGCTTGCGGCCAGCATCGCGGCGAGCGCTTCGACGGTGACATCCGAGGTGATGAATCTCTCGCACACCGGGGGTTCGGGTACGGTGGGCGGCGTGTCGGCAAGGTTGCCCTTGGCGGACCCACGCTCCCAGGTGCGCAGCGCCTTCTCGTGCAGGATCATCGCGACGGCGTGTTCCTTCGTGGCCTCCCGATGCTCGCGCAGCGCCTCGGCGTCGCGGCGCTCGGCGGGGCGGGTGACGAGTTCCAGGGCCGGCGACTTCCCGGTACCCGACGGTGCGACAACCACCGACCACAGGACCGCGGGCTCGCGCCATGACGCCGAGAGTTCTGCGACCCGTGCGTTGCCGATCGCGGCCGCCATCGATGCCAAGGCGAGCGGAGCCAGCATCGCCGCATCAACCTGAAGCGCATCCGCACCCGTCCGGACCAGGTTGGCCGCTGCACGGGGAAGCGCGTCGGTCGGGAACGGCAAGAATGCGGGAGCGAACGGTCGTTCCGCCGGCCTCGTCCCTTCCGGTGCGTACGGCTGGGCCTCTTCGATGAGCCTCGCAATGTCCGTGTCGCCCGCGCCGCCGTCGGCGACCCACGAGCGCACGTCCTTGTGCCCCTCGGGCGGGAATGCGAACCGCACCGACGCGCACACGTCGATCAGCGCCGCACACAGTGTCTCGACGCTCCGCCGCCCGGCGGCGTCGTTGTCGCCGACGAGGACGACGTGACGGCGCTGCACGAGGGCCGCAAGTTCGCCCGCTGCCTGGCCAGCCATCGGCACGCCGACCGCTGTGAATCCGAACGAGACGAGGCACACGGCATCGCTCGCTCCCTCGGCGACGAGGACCGGATCGTGCGAACTCGTGCCCGCATAAGCAGGCAGGCCATCGGCGGGGAAGATCAGGCCGCGTTTGGCCCCTTTGGCCGACGTGTAGCGCGGCCCGCCCTCGGGTGGCGCGTCCCACCGGGTCATCATGCCGATCCGCTCGCCCTGGGCATTGCGCTCGGGGTAGCGCCAGCCGCCCTCGATCCGCTCGCCGCCGATGGCGAGCCAGCCGTGGGCAGCCGTGCCCGGGGGCAGGTTGTTCTCGTCGGGGGCCACGCTCATCGACGCGTCCCCCGCCCCCCTTGCGCGCCGCCAGCCACGTTTTTGCCTGCGGCCTTGCGGTCGAGGTGCTCGCGAAGGTCGGAGAGCCGCCAGCGAACCACCCTTTCGCCCAACCGGATCGGCGCGGGGATCTCGCCCTTCAGACTCATTCTCCAAACACTGCGAACACAGACACCGAGGAGCTCCGCCACCTCGCGCACGTTGACCACCGCGACGTCCGTCTTTCGAACCTGAAGTTCATCCATGAATACACCCAGAGTGCCGCCGCGGCCGGCGATCAGCCCAACCGCGGGCGCAGGACAACGGAAACCCCGACGCACCGTGCGCCGGGGGCGGCTCAGTGGGTGGTTCGATTGGTGGATCGGCTGGTGGCTGGATCGATTGTGTGCGTGGTGGGGTGGGGCGAGCCCCTACTCAACTACGCATTTCCCACGCCGTGTGGCGGGGACTGGGCGGGACTTGCCAGGAACCTGTGGAACCCCGGCGATCCCTATATCTGCGCGTGCCCGGAAAACTGTCGCGCCGTTTCGGCGTGTCCGTCACCTCCTGTCAAGCCCTGTCCCTATACCCCTCTGCCGAACCCGCCGGCTTGTTGCGCGGTTCCCCTACAAAGCATCTCGCTCGCTTCAAGGACGGGTGACGACCCGAAGGGACGGCTTGTGCAGATTCCGGTCTTCGCCTTGCCATGCGTGGTCATCTAGTGGTCAATTATGCAATCGGACTGACCGCTGTGCGCGGAATCCGGATAAATCTCGGCAGGACAATGACTTGCGGCACGCTTCCGTCGCGCACGTTCGACGCCTGGAGGAGACGCACCTGCGCCCATGCGATGCCCAACGCCCTCACAGCATCGCTGATTGGGGATGCGGCAAATGGGAAAGAGCGCTGCCGTTCTCCTTCAACCACTGCCGATGCCGGGCGTAACCCTCGCAGAATGAGGCAACGACCAGCCAGAACTTCGGTGAGTGGTAGGGCTCGATCAAATGCGCCAGTTCGTGGACCACCACATAGTCCAACACCTCTGGCGGGGCCATGATCAGCCGCCAGTTGATCGAGATGTTCCGATGCCGCGAGCAGTTTCCCCACTTCGTCCGCTGGCCCATCACGAACAGTTTGCCTGGCCGGCGACGCATCTCACGCGCTCGAAACTCCACGCGGGCGCGGATTGCTGACCGTGCCTGGCGGCGAATCCATCGCTCCAGGGCCGCGGACGCATCCCGCTTGCCTGCCACCGGCAATCTGATCGTGATGACGTCCCCGTCGAGCGAGACCTTGGGAAAACGCAATGACCCAGGATCCTCAACCATCCGCACGGTCATGCGACGCCCATTGATCGTCACCGCAGGTCCGTCAGATCGCACTGTTCGAAGCGACCCAGCCCTCTGTACGAACCGCAGTTGCTCCAGCACCCAATCGGCGTTCTCTCGCAGAAAAGAGCTCGCGCGCGAATCCGGCGAACGCCTCGGCACCGTGACCTGCACACCGGCCGGACTCACTCGGATTCTGGCTCGCCGCGCGGTTGGGGAGATCTTCACCGCGTACTCAACGCTCTTGTCACCCATCGCGATCACATTGGTCGTGGCGACGTTCATGTCTGGTCTGTGGCCCGAGCCAACTCCTCGACGGCATCATTCAGGAACCTGCTCGCGGCTTCCTCGGTTTCGGCGGGCGCGAGTGCTAGTGCGTCAAACTCGGACTCCCACGATTCCACTTGTAGCGTGGTCCGAACCTGCTGTGTACCGGCGCGGCTGCCGGACCACCCCGAAGGCAGCAGGCCTTTACGCCGCAGCGCGCCGATCATGTGCTTAGCGGCGCGCACCGCCACGGCCTCATCCTGCACCTTCGCGTGAGTCCGGATCACCGTGAACAAACCGTACTCGGCCGGATCGGTCAGCCCGAGTCGAACCGGCTCCTGCTTCGTCTCGAGCACCTGCCTGGTCAACTCCTCCATCTGCCGCAGCCACTCCACGGCCGCGGTGTCCGCCGCGTCGCGCTGCTCCTTCATGCGTTGGAGGCGCTCGCCGAGCAGGCGGTACAGGAATCCCTGCTGCTCGGTCAGTTCGCGGGTCAGCGCGGCCTCCAACTCGGCGGCCTTGTCCGCCGGGGTCGGCAGTTCGCGCACTTTGGTGAGGTAGTCCGCATCGATCTTGTAGACAGGGACATCCTCGGCGATCTGGAAGAACGTCGTGTTCTGCCGGATCAACTCGCGAGTCTTTGCCGAGAGTTCTTCGGCGGTCGCCAGTTGACGGCGGTTTCGCCGACGGTGGGCGATGTAGATGCCGCACAGCCAGGCGTACTGGTGTCGGTGCGGATACAGGCACTCATCCGGCGACAGCGCCTCCCACAGCGTCTCGGTCCGCTTGAACTGCGTTTCGAACTCGCGAGCGACCTCCGGCTGTGCCAACCGCCGCAGGCTCGCCATCAGGCAGGCTCGCGTGTCCTCGATCTTGATCCCATCGAAGAACTTCATGCACGCGGCGATCTCACCGGGTACCAACTGCTTGAGTTTCTCCCAGTCGATCGCCGCCTCTTCGAGCTCATCCTCCTTGAAGTTCAACGCCCGCTGCAGGTCCTCGAAGACGCCGAAGTAGTCAACGATCACACCGTTGATCTTGCCCATCTCGACCATGGGCCGGTTGGTCCGCGCCATCGCCTGAAGCAGGTTGTGATCCCGCAGCGGCTTGTCGAGGTACATCACCTGCTCGATCGGCGCATCGAACCCTGTCAACAAGCGGTCGCACACGATCATGATCTTCAGCGGCGGACGCCACTTCGACGCGTCATCGCCATGCCGCTTGCGGTTCTCCGCCTCCCACTTGGCCGGCGTCAGTTTGAACCACGCGATGAGCTCGTCAGTCTTCTCCTTGCTGTAGTGGTACTTCTCCAGTTCGGGCGGGTCGTTCTGTGCTGCGGAGATCACAGCGTCCGACCACGCCGCGGCCTCTGGCCTGCCGACCCGTGCGAACTCCGCGTCGATCGCCTTCTTGTACTCGACGCAGGCCATGCGGTCGATGGCGACGAATTGAGCCTTGAACCCGTTCGGGTCCGGGTGTTCCAGGAAGTGCTTGACCATGTGCCGGACGACCTTCTGCACGCGGTCGGGATGCATGACCAGCGCCTTCCAGGTGGCCTCGCGCCGCTGATAGAAGTCCTTTTCCTCTTCGTCGTAGACCTCCTGCTCATCGCACATCTGCTCGTAGGACACACTCGCAGCGTCCTCCGCGACCGCGAGCGGCACCTTGCGGAACTGGTAATGCACTGGCACCGTCGCGCCGTCACGGATGGCCTGCCGGATGCCGTAGCGGCTGAGGTAGCGCTCCTGCACGTTGTCGCGGACAGGGCCGAAGTCACGGTGCGTGTTGGTGAGCGTGCGGTCGATCGGCGTGCCCGTGAACCCGAACCGGAACGACTGCGGCAGTTTTGCCCGCATCGTCATGGCGAAGCCCGCGCCCTTGCCCTTCTGACCGCGGTGGGCTTCGTCCACCAGGCAGATGATCCCGTCGCGCTCGTTGGGCTTCAGGTCGTCCATGCGCTGGAAGCACTGGATGGTCGTGACCACGGTCTCGCGCCGGTCGTTGGCGATCTTGTCGCGCAGGTCACGCACGCCCAGGGCTTTGGCGACGCTGGGGTAATCGCAGTCGAGGAAGTCGTCGGCGAGTTGGGTTTTCAGGTCCGTCCGGTCCACCACGATCAGCACGAGCGGGTTGTCCAGGCGCGGGTCGCGGCGCATCTTGTACCCGGCGAAGATCATCGTCAGGCTCTTGCCTGAGCCCTGCGTGTGCCACACAAGCCCCGTGCGGTCCTGAGCCTTCACCTTCTGCCCGTACTGTGACGCCACGCGCTCCACGATCTGGTTCGCGGCCTCGAACTGCTGGTAGCGGGCCACCTTCTTCACCGTCCGCCCGCGCTTGGTCTCGAACACGATGAAGTGCCGGAGGAAGTCCAGCACATTGCAGGGGCGCAGCAGCCCGTTCACCGCCGCCCGCACGCGGTCGTCATCCTGCTGGTCGGTGGGTAGGTTCCAATATCCCGCTTGCGCCGGCCAGTTGCTCAACCACGGCCCCCAGTTGTCGCGGTGGCGCGCAACATCATCGGCGCCGGCGTTCTGATCGAAAAGCACGGTGCCGTACCGGAACTCCTGGTCGTCGCTGGAGACGCAGAAGACGCTCGGGGCCAGCAGCAGCGGGGCTTCGCGCTGGTAGCGGTGCAGTTGCTTGTGCCCCTCCTTCCAATCGCCGCTGGTGGTGAAGTTCTTGAACTCGCAGACTACCAGCGGGATGCCGTTGATCAGCAGCGCCGTGTCAGCCCGCACGCCGGCGGTGCCGCGAACCTTGTACTGGCGGGTCACGGTGAAGTCGTTGAGGTCCTCTTTCTTCGGGTCGAACTCGATGAAACGCACGGTGACGGGCGGCGCGCCGGGCGTGAGCACCATCGGCGTGCCCTCGCGGAGCAGTTCGAGCGTGGCCCGGTTGGCGTCCAGCGGGTCTGGGCGCGTGATGACCCGACGGAGCACCTCGACAGCCTGGCGTGCCTGCGCCTCTGTCCGCATCCCCTTGGCGTGATTGATCCCGATCAGCGCCTTGATCAGCAGAGCCTCGACGATCGGGTCGGCCTCGAGACGGTTGAAGGCCTCCATGTCCTCCGGCGAGCGGTACGTCCAGCCCAGGCCGTGGTCGTTCGGGTCGGCGGGCTTGCCGCTGAGCCACTCGATGACCGGGTTCTCGACGTAGCCGAGTTCGGTCATTGTGTTGCCTCCGTGACGCCTTGGTGGTGATCTTCAGCCGCTCGCTTCGCCTCGTACTCATTCTCCTGGTCGATCATGGGCTGATACCACTTCCACAACTCCGGAAAGCCCAACTCCCGCGGAATTGGCCGTTCAGACTCCGGCGCGCACATCATCGTGGCGTTGAAAAACGCCTCGCATGATCGTCTGGGGTGACGAGCGATCCAGGAGTGATAGAACGAATGGTGCACTTCCCAGTGCTCGCGCAGGACGAAAGGCGACCACGTCTTCTCCAGGTCCTCAAAGGCTCGAATGTCGATGACTTCGACCTGTTCCAGTTCCCGCTTCGAGGGATCACCCCAGGCCTCTTTGAGCAGGCGCACCGCCTCAACGTCCGTGGTGGGGGCGCTGTAGCCAAACACGGTGAACAGGTACGCGTGGCGCATGACCATCTGAGTGTCTTGCCACGCCGCGATCGTGTGGGGATCGGCGTTGTAGTTCTTCTGCGTCACCGGATAGAGGAGGCGCATCCCCTTAACTTCCTCACCGCAGCGAAGGCAGTTCATGTTCGCCTTGCCGAACGTCAAGGGCTTGTGCCGATCGCAGTATCCGAGAGACACGCACCCGTGGAGGCACGCGATGTGCGGCGGCTGAACGCGGCGGTCCACGTAGTTCCTCTGGATGGCCTGCTCGAGGAATGGGTCCCAGTTGAAGGTGGCGATGAAATCCTTTGGGCGCAGCGACAGAACCAGATGGTCGTAGATCGTCGGATGGTCCGGCAGCCTCATGCCGTGGAAGTAACTGAACACGGAGGCCTCGATGGCCCGGATGACATCCGGGTGCTGCCCGCTCGTGACCAAGCCCGAATAGAGCGCCTCGAAGTTGACTCCCTTGTGGGCGATCCCATGCCGGTCGAGCAGTGATCCGAGTTCGAGCACGTCGATCAGGTTGTTCATCAACGGCAGGCGCTTGCCCCGCCTATCACCGTTGGGAAATGCGGCGAGACTCGCGCCCGCGCCGAGCAGCACGACGTGCGGCCGGCCAAAGCGAGGGTCTGGGATGCGGTCTCCAGAATCGGTCATCGGGCGGCGACTCCTGCAGCCGCGCGGGGTCGCCGAGTCGGTTCGGACCCGCTCAGCGCGCCGTCCGCATCGAGCACCGCCGATCCCGCCACGCCGGTGCGGACGCGGCCCGTCAGCAAATCCTGCATCAGGCCACGCCTAAGACGTTCCATCCGCGACACCTCCGACTCCAAGGCGGCGACATGGATGCGGTGGCAACGTGCGATGTCGGCGATTCGCTTCTGTTCGTCGGGCTCCGGCACGAAGATCGGCATTGCCTTGAGCTTGCGCTGGTTGATCGTGTTGAGCCCCGAACTCGTTGAGCACATTCGCTGCCAATAGCGGCGGCTCTCCTGCGAGTTCATCCACAATTCGGCGAAGCGAGGATCGAGGCGACGACACCGAAGGCGGTACAGGTGATTCTGGAACGTCAGGCCAACGGCCTCGGCAGGTACGCGTGCGCACCGACCAATCTGGTACGGGTCCGCGTGCCCCTCGACGATCAGCATGTCATCGAGCGCAAGAGTACGGTCAACCATCTCGCGGTCCTTGGCCTCCAGTTCGGCCACGTCATCGAGCACGATGTACCCACGCTGCACGTTGGCGACGCGCAGGTAGCGGCGACGATTCAGTCGTGGTCGCCGGTGCTCACCGAGCGTGAATCCCGTCGCAAGGTCAAACTCTTCCGCCACGCTTGACGCTTCCCAGGCCGTCGGGTACCAGCCCCAGCGAAGGGCGGTGAACTCGGAGGGCCGTTCCTCGCGTTTGCGAATGCCTCGGCGGAGGTCAATCCCGCAGGTGAGTAATGCATGGAGCACTCCCGACTCCACACGACGCGCATCATCCAGCGCCGCGCGGGTGCGTTCGATGGCGGTGTCCGTCGCATCGAGGATCTTGGCGATGCCGGCCTGCTCCGATGGGCTAGGAAGCGGCACATACAACCACTTTGTGAACGTGTCCTCGGTCACTCGCAGGCGACCCGTTGACCCTTCCATCCGGGAGATCGCTCGACCCAGCACGGGGTTCGCACACAGAACTGCGTACGCCCAGCGAGGGTCAACGCGTTCCCTGGGGGAAAGCACGATGAACTCGGTTGAGCCGAGGCCAAAGTCCGTAGGCCAATCCCGGACCAGGGCGACCTTGCCATTCTCTGCGCATGGTGTGATCTTGCCGAACAGGATGTCGTTCTTCTTGAATCGGGCCAAGCCCGACGATTCCGGCTTCCGCCATTCCCAGCGTGTGATCCCGCCGAATTGCTCCGCGACCGCGGCCATCTCGACGAACGGGTACTCCTTGGACTTGTCGAGCCGGTAACGAGGCGCGACCTTTGCGAAGGCATCCACAACAACCCGATCCCACTGCGGCGGAGCATCCGGGAAGCAATCAAGGCGCATACCCCACCTCCGCGAGCAACCGCCGCAGTTCGCCGTCCGCCGCGGCGCGCTGGCGCTCGGCCTCGTCCAGCGCCTTGAGGGCCTCGCGCACATCGATCGGCTCCTCGGGCTCGAAGGTGTCCACGTAGCGCGGGATGTTGAGGTTGTGCTCGTTCTCCTCGATCTCGCTCATTTCCGCCACGCGGGCGTGCTTGGCCAACTCGGCGGGGTCGGCGTACATCGCCACCAGTTCCTTGCCCGCGGTGACGACGGCCTGCCGATCCTCCTCTGCTCGCTTGCGCTGCTCGGCGATGCGCTCGTCCCGCTGCGCCACCTTCGCCTTCGGGCGCTCGATGGCCTTCTCGATCCTCGCGACCGTTGCCTCGAACCTCGCCAGGTCAGCCATCTTCGTCTTCGCTGCCGTGGCGGCGGCCAAGGCCTTCTGCTCCTTCGCCAGATCGGCTTGAAGCGAGGCGAGTCTGTTCGCATCTTCCTCAAACTCGGCAGTGATGCGCTCGATCTCCTCGTGCTCCTCGCGCGTGATCTCGTCGCGCAGGCGCTGGCTGTGCTCCTTGACCAGCGCCGCGGCCTTCTTCGCGTCGCCGTAAGCGTGGTAGTGGACGAGGATGCGCATCACGTCCTGCGGGCGCAACTGGTTCTTGTTGGAGAGTTCGCGGTAGTGCCGCGCGGCGTAGACCAGGAGCACCTTGTCTCGCCGGGCCTTGGGGCGGTTCTTGTCGATGATGAAGAGGCAGGCCGGAACGCCCGCGCCATAGAAGACGTTCAGCGGCAGGGCAATCACCGCGTCGATGAGGCGGGCATCGAGCAGGCCCTTGCGGATGAGGTATTCATCGTCCGCCTTGCGACGGCGGATTTTGGGGTTGCCATCCTCATCGAACTCGCCAGTTTCTTCCTCGATCTCGGGCTGGCCACGGAAGAGGACGCCCTGGGGACAGACGACGCCGGCGCGCCCGCCAGGGAGCAGGGAGGCGATGATGTGCTGAATGAAGGCGTAGTCGCCGTAGCCGGCGGGGGGCGTGCCGAACACGAAGCGGCTGAACTTGTCGGTGAAGTCATCGCGGCTGGCCTTCGCGGACTTTTTCCCGCTCTTCTTCTTGCCGGTGGCCTTCTCCTCGGCCTTCTGCGACTCGGCCCGGGCGCGGGCGTCTTCGCTGAGCCACCACATCTCGTCGGAGAATGGGAAGTTCGAGAGAACGACATCAAACTGACGCAGGCTTCCGTCGGAGTTGAGGTGCTGTGGGTCGGTGATGGTGGACTTGCCGCCGCGGATGTCGGCCTCCATGCCGTGGAGGATGGAGTTGATCTTGGCGATGGCGAAGGTGGTCCAAACCATTTCCTGGCCGTGATAGCGGATCTGCATGGCGGGCTTCTCGCCCTGCTCCTTCAGATAGTCGTGGGCATGGATGAGCATGCCGCCCGAGCCGCAGGTGGGGTCGTACACGGTCTGGTCTGATGCGGGGCGCAGAATGCGAACGAGGCAATCGACCACCTCGGGTGGCGTGAAGAACTCGCCGGCCTTCGCGCCCGCATCGTCAGCGAACATCTTGATGAGGTACTCGTACGCGCGCCCGAGCATGTCGGCGGTGACATGGGCATTCGAGAGGGGGATGTCGTTGAAGCGCTGAACGAGTTCGTGGACGACCTCGTTGCCGATGAGTTTGCCGTCGCCGTCGGGGGCGGGTAGATTCCAGCGGGCGGTGAACACGCCGCTGAGTTCGCGGTTGGCGGACTGGATGCCCTGGAGGGCCCGATCGAGGGCCTCGCCGATGTTGGTGGCCTGCTTGAGCACGTCACCCCAGTGGCAGCCGTCGGGGATGGTGAAGCGGTGGCCGCCCTGGGCGATCAGGGCCTTGCGCTGGGCCTCTGTGAACGGCTTGCCGCGCTCGGCCTCCTTCTGGGCGACCAGGGCATCGGCCTCGTGGTCCCACTGATCAGACAGGCGTTTGAAGAAGAGCAGGCTGAGGACGTAGCCCTTGTAGTCCTGCCCGGCGGTGCGGCCGCGGAGGACGTTGGCCGCCCCCCAGAGCATGGCCTCGAGTTGCTGTTGAGTGATCCTGGGCATGGCGCTCCCGCGAGAGGTAGGGATTCGAGGACATCGTAGGGGATTCGTGCGTGTCTGCTCAGCGGCCGGCGCCGGCGCGGCGTGCGTCCGTCATCGGAACAGATTGACTGCCAAACCGGCACCGGGGAGCCCGAGTCGGTCGAAACGCCAATGGAGAGGAATGGGTTGTGTTTGGTATACTTCTCGCGACAGGCGAGCGCCCGGAGGGCCCTCGAACGCGCCGTGATACGTGGCCATCGGCACGTGAAATGCAGACAAGGAGGCCCATGACCACAGCCCAAATGCAACTGACCGGCTTCAAAGTCACGAACTTCCGCTCTGTGAAGGACAGCGGCTGGATCGACGCCGCCGAGATCACTGCGCTCATCGGCACAAACGAATCCGGCAAGACGAATCTGGTGGTCCCGCTGTGGAAACTCAACCCTGCCAAGGAGGGCGAGATCAAATTGATCGCGGACGCGCCCCGCAAGGACTACAATGCGATCCGGCAAGCGAAGAGCAAACCTGTCTTTATCACCGCTCGATTCACGTTGACGGACGCCCTCGCTCAGCAGGTCGCGACGACGGCCGGCGTGCCCGCCAAAGAGGTCCAGGAGGTCGAGGTCAGCCGCGACCTGGGCGGGCAGCGGTATGTGCACTTCCCGAAGGCGAAGTCGTCACCGACCGTGGCGAAGTCGGAAGTCAGCAGTTTGCTTCATGCCGCGAAAACCGAGATCGCCGGGCTTCAACCGACGGATGACGCGGATGGAACGCGAAAGACGAACGCCGTCGCGGCGATCGACAAGGCGGCGGGGTTGATGTCCAAGATGCCAGACGGTCTCAAGACGGCGGAGTTGGATCAGGTGAAGGCGGCGATTGATCCCACCGTGTCCAAGGACGCCGGTGCGGCATCGGTGATCGCGGCTCGATACAACCAACTCACCGCGGCGTTGGCAAAGGCGGCGCAGAAGGCAGGGAAACCGGGCGCGAACGACTCGGCTCCGGCCCGCAAACTGGTCGTGGACAACCTGCCCGTGTTCGTGTACTACACGACCTACGGGAATCTCGACTCCGAGATCTACCTCCCGCACGTCATCGAAGACTTGAAGCGGGCGGACCTTTCGGGCAAGGCCGAGGCACGCGCCCGGACACTGCGCGTGCTGTTCGACTTCGTGCGGCTCAAGCCCGAGGAGATTCTCGATCTGGGCAAGGACTGGAACGAGCAACAGGGAAAGCCGAACGAGACGCAGATTCAGGCGCTCAACGAGAAGAAGAAGGAGCGCAGCGTCCTGATGCAGTCGGCTGGAACCGAACTCACCAAGAAGTTCCGGGATTGGTGGAAGCAGGGCGAGTACCGTATTCGGTTCGAAGCGGACGGCAACCACTTCCGCATCTGGGTCTCGGACGACAAGCGGCCGGAGGAAATCGAACTCGAGGGACGCAGCACGGGCCTGCAGTGGTTTTTGAGTTTCTACCTGATCTTCCTGGTCGAGAGCAAGGCGGCGCACAACGGCGCGATCCTGCTGCTCGATGAACCTGGGCATTCACTCCACCCGCTGGCGCAGAAGGAGTTGTCGAAGTTCTTCGATCACCTGGGGCAGTCGAATCAGATCGTCTACACGACGCACTCTCCGTTCCTCATCGACGCGGACCATCTGGACCGCGCCCGAAACGTCTACTTCGAGGATGACGGCTACACGGTCGCCTCGCCTGACCTGCGTGCGGGGCCGGTCGCGGCACAGTCCAAGTCCGTGTACGCGGCGCACGCTGCCCTGGGCCTGAGCATGTGCGACTCGCTGTTGCAGGGCTGCCGCGCGGTGGTGGTGGAGGGGCAGTCGGACCAGTTCTATTTGAGCGCGATCAAGAATGTGCTCATCGCCGCGGGCCGATTCAAGCCGACGCGCGAGGTGGTGTTCGTGCCGACTTCTGGGGCGAAGGCCATCAAGGTCTCTGCCGCCATTCTCGGCGGGCGGGACGATGACCTGCCCATCGTGCTGTGCGACGGGGACAGCGCGGGCGTCAATCTGGCAAAGGCGCTGAAGGACGAGATGTATTCTGCGGTGCCGGACCGGGTTTTGATGGCAAGCGAGTTCAACGGCACGCAGCACGGGGAAATTGAGGACCTGTTTCCGAAGTCATTCCTCGCGCCCATCATCGACCGATACCTCAGGGGACCACACGATCATCCGTTCGTCGCGGCCGACGCCGCCGGTGCGATCATTCCTCAGGTCAAGGCCTACGCGGCGAAGCACGGGATCACGCTGGGTGATGGCTGGAAAGTCGATGTCGCCCGACTCGTGAAAGCCAGGCTGGCCGAGGCCGTGTCGCAGGGGAATGGCTGGGCGCACTCGCTCGACTCGTGGGAACGACTGTTCGCCCGACTCGCGGGACAGGCGGCACCAGAACTCGAATTAAAGCCGGTTGCGGGATCGGTGGGCGTGAAGGCGGTGGTGCAGTCGTAATCCAGCCCGCGACGGCATCCGCAACAAACTCTGAATAGGCTCGCGGCTGTTCCCGTAGGCATCGCGTCCGACCCGTTTTTCTCCAAGTACCTACGCGTTCGCCACGGCGTATACGTCTACAGATACCCGGTTCCCGCGGCATCACCGGCGTTTCTGTAGACGTTGACGCCGGGACGCCCGGACCTCGTGGGCATTGCCGCGTGCGTCTCGATCCGCCGCGGTCAGCGGGTGGCGGCGGACGCCTGCACCATCGCCGCGATGCCAGCGCGAACGGCTGGCGGGAGCGCCGGCCAGGCCGCGACGACGGCGGCCAGGTCGGGCGGCAGCGGGGGTTCGGCCCCGGGCGCTGCTCCCGGCGCTGCTGGGGTTGGCCGGATGTCGCGCAAGTCCGCGTTTTGTCGGGGGTTCGGGCATTCGCCCCGTTGACTGTCGATCCGGTGGTTGCGGGTTCGAGTCCCGTCCGCCTCGTTTGCGTAAGCCTCGGTGAAGCCGAGGCTTATTGCTTTTTGAGGCGGTGTCGGTG
>JADYXW010000049.1 GCA_020853975.1 Phycisphaerales bacterium | reverse complement strand
TCTTCAGCGTGGCCTCGAACTGCGCCCGCCTGCCCTCGTCCGAGCTCTTCGACAGCTCCACCGCCCGCTTCTGCGCCTCAATCGCCCTGTCCACGTCCCCCTGCTCGAAGTGCACCCGCGCCACCGTGTCCTCGATCGCCGCGTCCTTCTGCGCCGTGAGCTCGCTCGCACGCAGCGCGATCTTCAGCGCCAGCGCCAGGTCCCGCTTCTCCAGGTTCTCCCTGTCCGCGATGAACCACGCGGCGGTGTTCAGCAGCCCGGAATCCTCACGCATCGGACCCTCCGCCGCCCGCGCCAGCCACGCATACCCCGCTTCAAACTGCTTCTCCTCGATAAAGACGCACTCCAGCGTCTCAGCGAACTGCTCCGACGCGTTGCCCACCCCCTCCGCCGCCAGCGCGTCCCACCTCTTCAGAACTTCCTCCCAGTCACCCGCCCGTCTCGCCAGGCTCCACTTCCCCGCCTCCTGCCTCACGCGCGTCCTGCGCTCGGCGTCAAGCCTCGCCTGCTCCGCCGCGGCCTTCGCGTCCCAGGTCCCCTCCTCCACCTTCGCCACCACGTCCGCCAGGCTCATCCGCTCGTCCATCGGGTGCCCGATCCACGCGATCAGACCCTTCGCATCCACTACAAACACGGTCGGCACCCACCGCCGGTCCGCCGCGTGCATCCAGTTCTGGTTCATCTCCCCGAAATCACCGTCGTACGCCACCGGGAAGCCCCACCCCGCGCCGTGCTCCGCCGAGTAGGCCCTCACCCTCGCCGCGTAATCTCCGTTCGGCGCCGGCACCGCCCGCTCCCACAGGCTGATCGCCATGCACGAGACCCCGGCGTGGTCCCGCTGCACCGCCGCCAACTTCTCCAGCGCCTCCTTCGACCACTTCGAGTGCGTCGCGAAGAACAGCAGCACATGCACCTTTCCGGCGTCCAGCTTCTCGACCGGCCCGCCCTTCTCCCAGCTCGCCACCTTGAACGCCGGCGCCGCGTCGCCGATCTGCAGATAGTCCTTCGCCTGCTCCACCGTCGGTGCCGGTGGCTGCCCCTGCCCCGCCGCCAGCCCGCTCCACACCCCCACCGCCAGTGCCGCCATCGCGATTCGCTTCATGCCCAATCCTTGGCCGCCCGACCCGCCCACGCGCCCCACCCCACCCGCTCCCCTAAACTCCTGCTAGCCATGAGGCTGTCCACCCACGGCCAACGCCTGATCGCCGCCGCCGGGCTCAGCATCGCCCTGCACTCCGGCGTCGCCGTCTTCACGGTGCGGGCCTTCCGCGTCCCCGCCGACAGCCCCTCCGCCGCAGACTCCACCCTCATCCGCTTCGCCCAGGCTCCGCAGTCGCCGCCCCCGCTCCCCCCGCCTCCCCCGCCCAGCCAGCGCGAACTCACAACGCCCCCGGCAACTCCCACGCCCGCCGCCCCACCTCCGCCTCCACAGCCCCCGCCCACACCCGACCCGCTGCCGCTCCGCGCCGGTATCGACGAATCTCCCTCCACCGACCCGGCCTGGAAGGGCTTTGCAGAAGCCACCGAGCATCAGGCCCGCCAGGCCGGCGTCGATCAGTCCGCTCTCACCCCCCTGCCCGGTGCGCCGGGCGTCGGCGGCGGAACCACGGCACCGCAATCCGCTCCCGCCGAGCCCGCGCCGCAGCCCACTCCCACCGAGCCCGCGCCGCGAACCTCGCCCGCCGAGCCAGAGCCGCAACCCGCGCCCATCGAGCCCGAGCTGCATCCCGCGCCCGCTGAACCAGCACCGCCGTCCGCGCCTTCAGAGCCCCTGCCGCAATCCGCGCCCGGCGAACCCGCGCTGCTCGGCGAGACGCTCCCGCCAGCACCCGAGCCCGCGGCTGTCCAGCCTCCCGCATCCGTCCCCACTCCCCCCGCGCAACCAACACACACCCAAACTCAGCCCCCGCCGCCGGCGCCCCCGGCCCCCGCCGTGACGCCTTCCGCTCGCTCCACCGACCTGCCCACCTCACAGCAGCCTGAGCCGCATCCACCACAGTCCGCGCAGCCCGCCGCAAGCGCGCAGCCCCCAGGCCCCGCCGGCAACCGCGCCGACCCGGGCGAACTCGCCAACGACGAGTCCGAGGCCGGCTCCATCCGCAAGCCCCTCCAGGTGAAATGGGGCAAGGTTCTCGCGGGCCGAGGCATCGAGGTCAAAACCTCAAAGCCCCGCTGGAGCCTCACCACCCTCATGTCCGCCAAGCCCCGCGACACGCGGCTGCGCGTCACCTTCGCCCCCACCGGCCGCGTCGCGAAGGCCGAAGTCCTCGACGGCGGCAGCGGCTACCCCGACGTCGACGGCCCGCTCGTCGACGCCGTCATCAACCGCTGGTCCGCCTCCGGCGCCCGCTTCGACGAGGCCAAGTCCGAAAGCCCCGCGGGCGAGGTCGTCCTTTACTTCAAGGTCCTCTTCGGGACCTAAGTAGTGGCCTAGCGGCACCTGGCGCTGCATGCTACGGTCTTCTATTACAGGAAGATCCGCATGAGAATGCCATCGCTACGACAGGTCGGCGTCTTGCTTGGAGGAATGCGGTGTTCCTTCTCCGTCGCTGTTGCCCAGCCGCAAGCACTCACATTCGACCCGGACAACTCTTCAACTGTCGAAGAGCTTCATGAGTACGCCCGGCGCCTTTGGGTTGGCCTCGATACAGGAGACGTGCCGAGCGCAATGGCCGGATTCCGCTTTTCCGCCATCCCGACGATGTGGCCGGAGGCTGCCCTCTCGGACGGCATCGAGCTGTTTCGGAATCTGCTTGCCGATCGACTCGCGTTCACATTCGGTGACGACTGCTATGACCTCGTAGACCTACTCGAAGACGACCCCGCGATTAGAGCCCGCTTTCGTGAGTACACCACGACCGGCAAGTTTTCCGCACCCATTGACGGCACTGAGCATTCATTGGAACCGCACCTCGCCGCACTTGCCGATGCCTTGGGTTCGCAGGATTCATACACACTTCAGGGTTCGGTCTACGTGGAAGCAGGCGAACTCGTAAGTGAGGGGCTCCAGGCCCAGCCGCCGTCTGTCACCAACGTCCAGGTTGGCCCCTCGCCAGCGCCGCAGCCCTACCGCGACTTTCTGAAGTGTCTGCTCGGCCAATCGTTGGTCGCCTGCATGGCCGACAAGGGCCTGTATTTCCCGCCGGACGGCACGCAACTTCCGGAGGATCGCGCTCGCTTTGATTGCAAGTCGTTCGCTCTTGTGATCGCGGCGTGGCTCAAGCAGCGCGGAGTTCCGGCAACAAGTATCAAGGAAATGAGCTTCGAGTGGACCTGTATTCACACCAACCCCGATGGCACGACGACCAGAGTGACCATAGCACATGCGCTGATAATGGTCACTTCCGGGGACAAGGTCTACGTGATTGATCCGCAGTCCGGGGACATCATCCCGGAGTTTGACCGCGTCTCCGCCGACCCTCGCCAGATCAAGAAGGCGATCTACGACTGGCTCGTCGCGCACGGCTACCAGGGGCGCCAGGCCGACGATGAGATCGCGATTCCAAACCCAAAGTCATATCCGGTCGACACGCCGTGGTGGCCGGGCACCGAGCCCCCTTGGTACGCGGATTGCGCGCTCCCGGACGACCATCCTCGCAAGGGGAAGAAGGATCAGGACATGTGTTTCCGCTTCAAGAAACTCCTCCAGGAGTGTTGCGACGAACAAGGTGCCGGGCGTACCGACTGCGGGGGAGGGACCACCGGACACCCCCCCGTCCCCGCCCAGTCCCCTTGCGCCGACTCGACAAGATACCTCTGGAACTAAGCCCGTCAGGTACGCCCTGGAACCCGCGATTCTCTACGCGCACCATCACCGAGGGGCCGCACGTGCTCTGTCGACCAACAGGCCCCCGGCTCGTGCGGATCGCTCTCGGCTGCGTTGGTGCCCTCACGACCCTGTCCGCCCTTTGCCTCGCGCTCTCGCTCTGGCGCCAGGTCTCGGTCTTCGCCGGTCCCGCGTCCGTCACCGTCGAGCGTTCCACCACCCGGCTCACCATCGAGCGTCATCCCCTCTTCCCCCAATGGGGCTTTGCGGCAGTCCAGACCCGCCAGCAGCGCGACCGCTGGTGGTTCTCCGTCCACACCGACCCAGCCCCCAACTGGTCACTCGACCTTTTTCTCCCCGCCTGGTTCGGTCCCACGTTGGTCGCCCTTGGGACCTCCGCACTGTTCCGGCGGCGCCTCCGACCCCATCGACAACACTGCTCCTCGTGCGGGCACTCGCTCGCTGGGTTGCCCCACAGGGCCGCCTGCCCGGAGTGCGGCGGCCTCGCCACCGACGTCACCGCAATGCCCAACCACCCCGCCCTGTCCCTCACCCGCACGAGAGTGCGCTGCTCTCGCGTCCTCTTCTTCAGTTCCGCCGGCGTGATCGCCCTTGCCGTCTTCTCCCTGTTCGTCCAGACCGAAGTCACCTTCGACCGGTCCACCATGTTCGTCCGTGCCGGCTGCGTAGAGACGATCGCCGGTCGCCTCTCTCTTGACCCGGGCGTCACTGTGCTCTTCCACCAGAACACACTCCATCCCACCAGATGGTGGATGAAGCGCGACGTCGTCGAGGGCCACTCCCGCACGACCTGGCCTCTCTGGCCCCTCCCCGCCGTGCTCGCCCTCGCCGCGGCGGTCCCTCATCTCACAGCCTTGGCAGCACGAACACCCTCACCAGCACGTCGCCGATCCCCACCAGCGCCGCCCCAGCGATGATCCCCGCGCAGATCGGCTCCTGCGTCGCCACCCACAGCTTGTGGCCCGTGCTCTCCTTGCGGTCCTTGTACACCGCGTGCGCGATCGTGAAGAACAGTGCGCCCGCGAACATGCAGATCGTCGAATCGGGAGGCACCACCACGCCCAGCCCGATCGCCAGGGGGCTGATGGGGAACTTGTTCTTCGTCGCCAGCCGCAGAATCTCCATCACCAGCCCCACCACCGCCGCGATCCACATCGACGTCACGATCGAGGGCTTGAGCAGGCTCGCCGCTGTCTCCCCGCCAAACAGGCTCGTCACCAGGTCCGACACACCCTTCCACTGCAGCGCCGAGGGGAAGCCGAACTGCCCGCCCTCGGGGGCCATCACCGCCTGCATGTGCCCGGGGTCCACCGCCGCCACCGCCGGGTCATAGCCCGTGGTGAACAGCGGGAAGAAGAGCACCGTGCTCGCGATCGCGCCCGAGAGAATCCCGATGATGTGCCCGACCGCCTGCTGCCTGGGCTTTGCGCCCAGCATGTAGCCGGGCTTGATGTCCATCAGCAGGTTGCTCGCGTTGCTCGCGACCTCCACGCACATCACGCCCGCCATCAGGTTCGTCGCCGGGTGCTTGGGCGCCGCCCACCCGAACAGGAACTGCGGGATCTTGCTCAGCGAGCCCGTGGGCGTGATCCCCGTCAGCGCCGTGCTGCTCGCCGCGATCAGCGTCAGCACGATGATCAGCGGGATCGCCAGCGCGCCGTGCAGGATCTCAACGCCGAACCACACGTGCGCCATCCACACGCCCACCGCCCCCACCACCGGCACGCCCACCCACGACACCCACAGCGGGAACTCGATGTGCCCCACCGGGTCCTCGCGCTTCTCCCCCTTCTTCCCGAAGAGCCCCGCGAACGCCTCGACAAACACCTTGGGCTTCGCGAACAGCGACACCATCGATGCCACCACCATGATGCTGATGCCCCACCACAGGGCCCAGCTGTTCAGGATCCACGCCCGCCCGAACACGGGCAGCCCGTTCGCATCCAGCAGCACCGCGCCCGTCTGCGCGTTGGTCCTGGGCAGGATCTCCCCCGCCGCGATCATCCACGGCACCACGATCACGAAGTTGATCACCATCCCCAGCATCATGCTCGACGCCGCCCGGATGCCCATCAGCCCGCCCGCGCCGATCATCGCCAGGTCCAGCCCGGGCGTCAGGCCCATCTGCTGGAACGTCGTCCCCTTGATCGCCGGCTCCATCCCCCTGGCCCGCAGCCAGTCCCACACCCCCGTCATGTCGTGGGGCAGGTGCCAGGCGTGCTTCATCCTCAGCAGCTTCTCCTGGATCAGGCTCATGTACGCCGCCCCGCTCACGAACGTGATGAACCCCGCCGCCGCCGCCGCCATCGCGAGCGCCTTGGCCTTGAACAGCCCCACCGCCGCCGCCGAGGTGTACAGCGTGTCCAGCACCACCCCGCACGCACGCCCCTCGGGGAATGGCTGCTGCTCGTTGTTGATGAACCGCCTCTTCATCGGAAACGCGACCAGCACCCCCAGGATCGACAGCACCACGTTGAACGCCATCATGTGGAACCAGTGCATCTTGGCGTTGTTGATCCACATGAACGCCGCCATGCCCGAGATCAGAGGGCCCGTCATGTACCCCGCCGCCGTCGCGATGCTCTGCGTCGCGTTGTTCTCCAGGATCGTCATGTCCTTGGCGCCCATCTTCGAGAGCACCTTGAACATGGCGAACGCCAGGATCACGCTCGTGAGCCCCACCCCCAGCGTCCACCCCGTCTTCGCGCCCACGTACAGGTTCGTCGCCGAGAGCGCCCCACCGAGAACGAACCCCACCGCCGCCGACCGCCACGTGAGCTGCGCCATGTTCCCGCGGAAGACGTTCGCCAGCCACCACCGGTCCTTCTGCTCCGGCGTCCAGGTACGAATCTGCTCTTCCGTCAGGTTCTCGATGGCCATGCTGCTCCCGTCACCGCGCCCGCCGCGGAATCGCAGAGCGTACCAGCCTTCCGCGGAACTGTCACCGCGCCCGTTCATGGGGTTTGTCAGGGGCCGCCCGCGATAGACTCTACCCGGATGACCGACGCCCCGGACCCGCTGATCGCCGAAGGCCGACTGCTGACGCGCTACGTCCTGGGCCGCTCGCCCCCGGACGAGGCGGGCCCCCGCTATGCCGCCGCCGTCCGCGCACGCTTCGGCGGCTCGCCTCTCCACGATCCCGTCGGCGCCGCCGCCATCCGCCAACCCCTCTTCCTCCCCCTCCTCGACGCCGCCTCCGGCCTCGCCGCGCCCCACTCCCCCCTCCGCGAGAGGCTCCTCATCGCCGCCGCCATCACCGAGACCCTCCCCCAGTGCGCGCACGACTTCATGCCGCGCCCCATGCCCTGGCCCGGACTCATCCTCACGCTTGTCCTCGCGGCGTTGCTCACCGCCCTCAGACTCCTCCTGGGACTGCCACTCTTCTTCCTGCTCGGTGGCCGCTGGCGCTCGCACTCGGAGCAGCCCGCATGACCACCCCCGACGTCGCCGTCATCGGCTCGGGCGCCAGCGCCGTCGCCGCCGCCTGGGCGCTTGCCCGAGCGGGCCGCTCCGTCCGAATGCTTGATGTCGGCGTCGACGCCCCACCCGACGCGCCCCTTGTTCCCATGGCCGACTGGGCCCGCATCCGCCGCACCGACCCGCACCAGCACCGCTTCTTCCTGGGCGACTCCTTCGAGGGAATCCCCCTCGGCGCCGCCCGCGTCGGCTCCCAGGTGACCCCGCCTCGCCGTTTCGTCACCCGCGATGCCCCAACACTTCTCCCCCGCACCGCCGAGGGCTTTGTCGGCCTCGAGTCCGTCGCGCTCGGCGGCCTCGCCGCCGCCTGGGGCGCCGCCATCTCCCCCTGGGGGCCCCGCGACTTCGAGGGCCTCCCCATCTCTCTCCCCGACCTCCTGCCCCACTACGACGCCATCGCCGACCTCATCGGCGTCTGCGGCGACGCGGGCGACGACCTCTCCCCCCTCATGCATAACCCCCAGGGCATGATGCCCCCGCTCGACACCGACCCCGCCTCCACAGCCCTCCTCGCCCGCTACCACGCGCACCGCGCCGACCTCCAGCGCAAGGGCCTCCGCCTCGGCCGCGCTCGCCTCGCCGCGTGCTCCCGCATCCACCGTGGCCGAGGCCCGCACCCGAACCTGGACCTCGACTTCTGGTGCGACCATGGCGACGCCGTCTACCGCCCGCGCTTCACCCTCCGCGAACTCCTCGCACTCCCCAACTTCGAGTACGTCCCGGGCGTCCTCGTCCGGACGCTCCACCCCGACGCCTCGGGAGTGCGCATCTCGCTCCGCCGCCTCGCGGACAACACAGCCGAAGACACCCGCGCGACGCGCGTGGTCCTCGCCGCCGGCGCCCTGGGCAGCGCCCGCATCGCGCTCCGCTCCCTCGGCGCCTTCTCCACCCCCGTCCCCCTCGTGAGCAACACCTCCACCTACCACGCGTTCCTCAACCTCCCCGCTGTGGGCGCACCCCAGCACGAACGCCGCCACAGCCTCACCCAACTCACCGGCCTCTTCTCCCCGCCCGAAGGCGGCCCCGAGATGCAGCTCCAGGTCTACTCCTACCGCTCGCTCCTCACCTTCAAGCTCCTCCGCGAGCAGCCCCTCGCGTTCCCCGAGGGCAAGTCCGTCCTCCGCGCGCTCCTCCCCATCCTCTCCCTCGTCGGCATGCACCACCAGGACCTCCCCTCCCCCGATAAGCAGTGCGAGCTCCGCGCGCGCGAAGGCTCCGACTCCCTCCACATCCGCTACCACACCTCGCCCCGCGAAGACGCCGATCAGCTCACCGCCGAGTCCCGCGTCCGCGCGCTCTTCCGCTCACTCTCATGCTTCGCCCTCCGCCGCGTCCACCTGGGCCACGGCGCGAGCATCCACTACGCCGGCACGCTCGCCATGTCCGACCACCCAGGGCCCCTCAACACCTCTCCCGACGGCGCCCTCCAGGGCCTCCCGGGCGTCTTCGCCGCCGACAGCTCCGTCTTCCCCCGCCTCCCCGCCCGGGGCGTCACCTTCACCATGATGGCCAACGCCCATCGCATCGCCTCGCTCCTCGCGGCCTCGTTCCCATGAACCCCGGCACCATCGCCATCACCGGCGCCTCCGGCCTCCTGGGCTCCGCCCTGTGCGCCCGCTTCGCCTCCTCCGGCTGGCGCGTCCGCGCTCTCTCACGCACACGCCCCGCCTCTCTCCCGCCCGGTGCCACGCACCACCCCTGCGATCTCCCCACCACGCTCGACGAATCCGCCCTTGACGACGCCCACGCCGTCATCCACGCCGCATACTCCATGCGCTCCCGAAGCCGCAGCCGGGACCGCCTCACAAACATCGAGGGCTCCGCCCGTGTCCTCGCCGCCGCTCGCCGCGCCCACGCCCGCTTCGTCTTCGTCTCCAGCGTCTCCGCGCACGACGCCGCCCAGGGGTTCTACGGCCAGTCCAAACTCCAGGTCGAACGCACCCTCGACCCCGCCCGCGATCTCATCATCCGCCCCGGCCTCATCCTCTCGCCTCACGCCGGCCTCTTCGCCCGCATGCGACGAACTATCCGCTCCACGGGCCTCGCCCCCCTCTTCGGCGGCGGCCACCAACCCGTCCAGACCATCCACATCGACGATCTCACCCTCGCCTTCCAACGCGCCCTCGAGCTCGACCTCACCGGCACCCTCACCGTCTGCGAGCCATCCGGCCTCACCATCCGCGACCTCTTCCTCCTCACCGCCCGCCTCGAACACCGCCCTCTCCGCGTGATCCCGCTCCCCTTTGGCCCCGCCATCCTCGCCCTCCGCACCGCCGAAGCGCTCCGCCTGCGCCTCCCCGTCTCGTCCGACAATCTCCTGGGCCTGCGCAGCATGCGCTCCGCCGACCCCACCCAGAGCCTCTGCCGCCTCGGCCTCACCCCGCGCGACGCTGCCACCAGCCTCGCCGACCTCCTCGCGCCATCCCCGCGCCCCGAGGGGACCGCATGACCCCAGCCCGCCGCGCACTCCTGCTCTGGCTCCTCCCCGCGCTCGCCTCGCTCGCGCTCTGGCCCGTCCTCCGTCACGCGCTGCTCACCCGAGACCTCTCCTTCCAGTTCATCCCCGTCTCCGGACTCCCAGCGGACGCGTCCCTCGAATGGTCCACGCCCCGCGGCCCGCAGGGCATCTGGCTCTCCCCGCTCCCCGCCGACCCCTCCCGGATCGAGCTCCGCCCCTCGGGCCGCCGCGACTCCGGCGATGGCCCGATGCAGTTCCACATCTACCGCATCTCCGCCGGAGACTGGTCCCTCTCGCGCGAAGACCTCAAGCGCGACCTCGTCCGCACACAGAACGGCGAGCCCACCGGCTGGTCCCTCTCCGGCTCGTGGGCACCGGGCGCTCCGACCAGCGGCATCATCTTCACCGGCACCGCCCCCGGCGCACTCAGCATCCCGCTCCCGCCCCAGGCCTCCCGCGCCTCCCTCGTCATCGACTCCGAACGCACTCGCAATGGCGGCCTCATCACCATCGACCGCGACGGCGCCATCACCACCCTCTCCTGCGCCTCACCCGGCCCCTGGCAACCCCTCACCATCTTCCCCCGCGTGCCCTTCCCGCCGACCGCCCACGACATCCGCCAGCGCCTCCCAGCAGACGCCTCCGGCTCTCTCTCTCTCCGCTGGCACGATCTCGCCGCCGCCAACGACGCCCCCAGCTTCGAAACCACCCCCGCCGTCCTCCGCACGCGCCTCCTGGGCGTCACCCTCTCCACCGCCACGCTCCGGGGCCCCCTCGAAGTCGCCGGTGGTGAGCTCGAAGTCGCCCCGCGCCCCCGCGTCCGTTGCCGAGAGCCCTCGGGCGACACCCGCTGGGATCTCCCGCCCGTTCAACCCCTCCACCACGCCCTGGGCGTCGGCCTCCTCTTCCTCGCGTTCCTCGCCACCATCAACCTCACCCGACTCGTCATCGCCGCCGCGCACGCCCGCGTTCACGCTCGCCTCCACGCAACGCCCGCGGCACCCGCCGCCCTCTGGCCCGCGCGCCTCGCGCTCACCATCGTCGCGCTCACGCACCTCTGGCTCGCCTCTTGGGCGCCCATGCTCTTCCTGCCAGACGCCGTCGACTACGCCCACAATGCCCAGCGCCTCTTCGACACCGGCTCCTTCGCCCACTTCAACGCCTGGCGGCTCCCCGGCCTCTCCCTCATCCTCACGCCGTTCACCGCGCTCGCGGGCCACCCTGAAGAATTCTTCGGCTGGGTCCAGGCCGCGATGGGCGTCACCGCCGCATGGCTCGCCCACCGCACGCTCCTGCCCTTCGCCGGCCCCCGCTGGAGCATCCTCGCCATGCTCCTCATCGGCCTCCACCCCGCGCTCCTCGCCTGGGAGCGGCACCCCATCACCGAGACCCCCACGCTCTTCCTCGTCACCCTCGCGTGGTGGCTCGCTTCGATCCTCCCCGCCGCCTCCCCGCGCCGCCGACTCCTCCTCTCTCTCGCTCTGGGCCTCGCCGCCGCCCTCGCCATCCTCACCCGCGCCAACACCTTCCCCGTCCTGCTCCTGCTCCTTCCGGCGATCTGGCTCACGATGCGTGCCGCCCCGGGTCCGCGCGCCGCGTCCACCACCACGGCGCTCGCGCTCGCCGCCGCCCTCGCCTGCCTCGCTCCCTGGGTGCTACGCAACCGCACCGTCTTCGGCGAGCCCGCGATCATCATCGGCCGCGGCTACGCCCGCCTCATCTTCGCCTGGCACGCCGGCCTCCACGATCTCAACCAGACCTCGCTCTACAACCGCGAGGGCTGGCAGTTCGCCCTCCTCCGCCGCGCACAAGGCAACCACGAGTTCGACTACTTCGACCAGCTCGACGCCTCCCCGCGCCTCGCCTCACCCCTCCACCCCTGGGTCGCCCGCGACAAACGCTGCGCCGCCGCCGCCACCGAGAGCCGCCTCCGCGCCGGCCCGGAGAGCGGCGTGCTCGCCCTCCGCGCCATCCTCAGCCACCTTCACCTCTACTCGCACCCCGCCCACCCGCAGTTCCGCAACAACGAGTACTACCACAAGCCGCTCCGGGGCAGCCTCTACTCCACCGCCACGCCCACCTCCTGGGGCCGCGACCCCCGCTGGCGCCCCGACGAGCTCCACCTCCCCACCCTCGACGTCATCGCGGGCCGCACCGTCCGCGACATCTCATTCGTCACCACCAGCCCGCACGCGCGCGCCTTCTCCCACGCCGACGCGCTCGCCCGCCGGCTCTGGCCCGTCTTCGGCGCCCTCTTCCTCCTGGGCGGCGCGGTCTCGCTCGCCCGCAGAGACTGGCTCATCACCGCCGCGGCCGCCGCCTTCCTCGCCAACGCGCTCGCCTTCTCCTGGGTCTTCCTCTGCGGCGAGACCCGTTACAGCGACCCGCTCCTCCCGCTCTACTTCATCGTGGCCGTGTACGCGCTCCGTGCGATCTGTGCTCCGACACGCTACACCCCGCCCGCTGCGCCGGCCTCACCCGCCCCCTGATCCTCCACATCAGCCCAACCGCCGCCCAGCGCCTTGTAGAGCCTCGCCAGCGATGTTGACACCGCCGTGTGGCTCTGCACGAGCTGGTCCTCGCTGTCAAAGAGCTGCCGCTGGTTCACAAGCACCGTCAGGAAGTCCCCGATGCCGTTCTTCCATCGGCTGTCGGCCAGGTCCACCGCGCGCCGGTTGGCCTCCACCGCCGCCGTCAGCCGCTCCCGACGGCTCTGCTCCTGCACAAACGCCGTCAGCGTCGACTCCACATCCTCAAGCGCCGTGAGCCACGATTGCTCAAACACCAGCACCGCCGCCCGCTGCCTCGCGTCCGCCGCCGCGATGTTCGCCCTGATCCGTCCGCCCTGGAACAGCTTCCACCTCATCGTGGGCCCGATGCTCCACGCCACGCTCTGCGAGTCCGGAAGGCTTGCCACTTCCCCGCTCGACAGACCCGCCGCCCCCGTCAGAAAGAACTTCGGGTACAGCTCCGCCGTCGCCACCCCGGTCCGCGCTGTCGCCGCCGCAAGCTGCCTCTCCGCGCGCCGGATGTCGGGCCGCCTCCGCAGCAAATCCGCGGGCAACCCCACCGGCACCTCCGACGGAGGCACGGGCACCTCCGCCTCCGCCGCCAGTTCCTCCACCAGCGCGCCCGGCTCCCGGCCCATCAGCACCGCCAGCCGATACGAGGCCTGCTGCTGCGCCGCCAGCAGCGGCGGCAACTGGCTCTCGCGCGTCGCGAGCTGCGCCCGCGCCTGCTCCGCCTCGATCTCTGCCCACAGCCCCGCCTTCGAGCGGCTCGCCGCCACATCCAGCGTGGACCGCTGAGACTCGATCGTCCGCCTCGCCAGCGCGGCCCGGGCCTGCAGCCCCCGATACTCGCAGTACGTCCGCGCCACCTCCGCCGCCAGCGTCACACGCACCAGCCGCTCGCTCTCCACCGCAGCACCCAGGTCCGCGTCCGCCGCCTGCACGCCCCGCCTCAGCCCCCCGAACACGTCCAGCTCCCAGCTCGCGTCCAGCCCCACCCTGTACAGGTTCGTCCCGTCGGAGTCCACCACCGGGCTTCCCACCGACTGTGATCCGCGGCTGCGCACCGCCGACGCCGACGCCGCGACCTCGGGCGACATCGCACCCGCCGCCACGCCCCGCAGCGCCCGCGCCTCACGCACGCGCTCGATCGCCACCCTCCGGTCCAGGCTCCCCTCCAGCGCCCGCTCCACCAGCGACGTCAGCACCGGGTCCGCCATCGACTCCCACCACGCCCCGAGCGAGCCCGGCGCAGCCCCGCCCTCCACCGGACGGCTGGTGATCCCGCCGCCCGCCCCGCGAAAATGCTCCGGTCCCTTCATCTCGGGCACGCTGTGCTCAGGCCCGACGGTGCAACCGGCGAGCCACGCCAGCGCCGCCACGCCCACCGCCACAACCGCACCGCTGGTGCCCCATAGGTTCTTCCGATCCGCGCTCATGCCCCGCCCTCCTTCGCCGTCTCGGGCTCCTTCGCTGGCCCCTCGTCCGCCCGGATGAAGACATCCACCTGCTGCCCGACGAACAGCGCCGCCCCCGCAGGGTCGAAACGGTAGATGACCTGCAGCACCCGGGTGTCCACCCGCTCCGTGCTGTCGCCCGTCAGCGACCTCTTGGGCACGATCAGGGGCTCAAACCGCACGAACGTCAGCTCCGCGCGGATCGCCTGGTTGCCGCGCGCAAACGCGACCGCGGGAGAACCCTGCCGCACGCGCCACGCTTCGTGCTCGTCCACGTCGACGCGCACGTGCAGCGGGTCGACCCCGCCCAGCACCATCAGGGGCGTCGCCACCACGCCCGCGGGCGCAAACTCGCCTGGTCTCACGTTCACCTGCAACACGCGGCCCTTCACCGGCGCCCGAACCGTCCGCCGCTCGATCTCGATCCGCGCCGCCTCCACCGCCGCCCGCGCCTGCGCCACCTGCGACCTCGCCACCTCCACGTCGGGCGTCCACGACCCGGCCAGCAGCAGCCCGAGCTGCCCGCGAGCCTCCTCCAGCTTCTGCCTGGCCACGCTCGCCTTGGCCGCCGCCACGCCCACCCGCGCTCGATACGACCCCACCGACGCCCTCCGCCGGTCCAGCTCTTCAGGGCTCACCGCGCCCTTGACGTCCGCGCTCTGGGCTCGCGTGAGCTGCGCCTCCGCGTCCGCAAGCCACACCGCAAGGTCCGAGGCCTCGGACTCCGCCGCCGCGACTTCCGCCTCCGCCTGCGCCACCCTCGCCCGCTGGGGCGGGATCATCTCCGCCCGCGTTCCGGCCTCCAGCCGCGAGAGCTGCGCCGCCGCCACGCCCACCGCCGCCTCGCTCTCCGCCAGGCGTCCCGCCAACTCCCGCGAGTCCAGCGTGAAGAGTTCCTCGCCCGCCTCCACGTCCTGCCCGACCTTCGCCCCAACCTTCGCCACCAGCGCGCCCACGGGCGACCCGATCAGGATGTTCTGCGTGCTGGTCTCCACCAGGCCCGCGCCCGCGACGAACCGCTCGTACGGCGCCGAGGGGGGTTGGATCGCGGGGGGCGTCGCCGCGGGAGGCTTGGCGCCCTTCACCACCGTGACCAGCGCGAAGATCAGCCCCGCGATCGCCAACGCCGGGATCAGGTATGCTCGCATCATCGTTACTTCGCTCCTTGCTGGGGCGCCGCCGCAGCGTGCTTGTGCGACTGCCCCGCGGACAGCCTCACGATCCTCCCGTCGTCCATCTCCGCGATCCGGTCCGCGAACTCGAAGATCCGGGCGTCGTGCGTCACCACCACCAGCGACAGGCCGCCCTGCTTGGCCACCCCGGCCAGCAGCTCCATCACCTTCCCGCCCGTCGCGTGGTCCAGCGCGCTCGTGGGCTCGTCGCACACCAGGAGCCGTGGCCCGTGCACCAAAGCCCGCGCGATCGCGACGCGTTGCTGCTGCCCGCCCGACAGCCGGTTGGGCAGCTCACCCGTCCGTGCGCCCAGCCCGACCTTCTCCAGCATCTCGCACGCCGCCCGGTGCGCTTCCTGCCGCCTCACCCCGTTGATCAGCAGGGGCACGCTCACGTTGTCCGCGATCGTGAGCGTCGGGATCAGGTTGAACGCCTGGAACACGAACCCCACGTTCTTCGCCCGGAATCTCGTCGTTCCCGCGGGACCCAGCGCACGAAAATCCTCGCCCAGCACGCTGCACTCGCCCCCGTCGCGGTCCAGAACCCCCGCGATGACGCTGATCAGCGTCGTCTTCCCGCAGCCCGAGGGGCCAACGAGCATGAGCAGCTCGCCCCGGTGCACCTCGAGATCCACCCCGCGCAGCGCGCGCACCGCCGCGTCCCCCTTGCCGTAGGTCTTGACGACCCCCTTGCACCACACCGCCGGCTTGTCAGCAACCACCGCCATGCGTCACCCCTTGAAGACCGCCGCCGGCTCCAGCGACAGCACCTTGTGCATGCTCACGACCGCCGCCGTCAGGCTGATGATCAAGGTCGCCAGCCCCGAGACCACCAGCAGCTGCCAGGGCATGTGGAACGCCAACGGGCTCCCCTTCGAGAGCTGCCCCATCAGCGCCGCCAGCCCCACGCCCATCCCGTAGCCCACCAGCGCCACCCACACCGCCTGCACCACCACCATCGAGAGCAGCCGTCCGCCGGGCGCGCCCATCGCCTTCAGCGTCCCGAAGTACCTCAGGTTGTCCATCGTGAAGTTGAAGAACATGAAGCCGGTGATCACGGTGCCCACGAAGAAGCCCAGCCCCACCGCGATCCCGAAGTTGATGGGGATGCCCGTGTTCTCCAGGAAGTACCGCACGGTCTTGCCCTTGAACTCCTCCCGCGTGTAGGCCGCGAGCCCCGTCTCCATCGAGATCCGCCGGCATAGCGAGGCCGGGTCCACGCCCTCGCCCGCCGTCACCAGCACAAAGCTCAGGAGCTTGCGCTCCTTGGGCACAAACGCCGTCGCGCGGGAGTAGGTCGTGTAGATCAGGGGCTGGCTCTGGAACGACCTGGTGTTCCCCGAGATCCCCACCACCACCGCGCGCCGGTCGTTCAGCTCCATCTCGTCGCCCACCCGCAGCGGCGTGCTCCTGCCGTCGGCGTCGCGCCGGGCAAACCGGGTCGTCGCGCCGATCTGGTCCACGATCACCGCGTCCGCGCGCCTCAGGTCCGAGACCTTCCCCTCGAGCATCCGGGGTGGGCCCCCCGTCAGCGTCGAGTCCTCCAGCCCCAGGATCACGCAGTTCTGGAACGTCCCGTCCTCCAGCCTCGCCCGCGTCAGCCCCTTGTACAGCGGCGCCGCCCACGCCACGCCCTCCACCCCGCGCACGCGGAACAGCTCCGTGTCCTGCAGGGGCTTCACGTCGTCGATGTACTGCACCTTGGGGTCCATCACCCAGATGTCCGGCGCGCCCATGTCCGAGACCACCGCGTACGTCCGCGACATGATCCCCACGAAGATCGAGCCCTGCTGCGTGATCACCAGCGACGCCAGCGTCACGCCCATCACGATGCCGAACAGCTTCGAGGTGTCCCCCAGCAGCATCCGCAGCGCCAGCCGGATCATGACCGCACCCCCCCGCGCTTCTGACCGCCCCTCGCCACCGCCTTCGCGCCGGCCTTCGGGCGCGCGGGCCGCACGCCCCGCTCGGGCTCCAGCCCCCGCAGCACCCGCGCGCTCACCGCGTCGGCGAGCTCATCGATCTGCGCCGCCGTCGTCATCTTCACGCCCAGCATCCTGTCCAGCACCACCGGGCAGTGCCGGAAGATCAGGCACTGCCCCGCCACCGCCACCGCCTCCTCCCGGACCCAGCGGCCGGCCTTCGCCCGCCCCGTCAAAGCCCCGATGATCCCCGCCAACTGATCGAACTGGGGCCTGATCGATTCCTCGATCACCTCGTCCAGCGCCGCCGTCGGCTCCACCATCTCCCGCATCATCAGCCTGGGCAGCCACTGGGGCCGCTCCGGGTCCAGCAGCTTCCGCAGAAAGCCCTCCACCCACGCCCGGAGCTGCACCTCGGGCTTCGCGTCCCCCGGCACCCCGCTCATGTGCCGGCGCCTCACCTCCCCGTGCGCCTCCCGCAGCACCGCGCGGTACAGCCCGAACTTGTCGCCGTAGTAGTAGCTCACCGCCGCGATGTTCGCCCCCGCCGCGGCGCAGATCTCCCGCACCGTCGCGTCGCGGTAGCCCCGCTCGGCGAAGACCGGCCCCGCGGCCTCCAGCAGCCGCCTCGCCGTCGCGTCATCCCGGGTTGGCCCGCGCGTGGTCGTCATTCAAACGAGTGTTTTATACACGTGTTTCGCGCCGGTCAAGCCCCCGCGCCGATCAGGCCCGCAGCCGGGTCGCCAGGTCCCCCGCCAGCCCGGACAGATCCCGGTTGAGTTCTCCGCCCCGCTCCCCGTTCGCCAGCAGCACGCACCCAACCCTGGCTCGCACGTCCACAAAGACAAACCCGCGGTAACCCGGCCTCAGCCCCCCGTGCGTCAGCACCCCGCGCCGCTCCTCCGCCGCGAGCCCGCACGTGAACGCCGCCCCCTCCCTGGGCACCAGCACCTGCCGCGCAACCTCCGGTTGGAAGATGCTCCGCCGGTCGCACAGCGCCCCCAACGCCTGCGCCATCACCACGGCGATCTCCGACGCGCTCGCCACCAGCCCGCTGCACGCCTGCGCGGGCGACCACATCCGCGCCAGTTCGCGCCCCTCCGCGTCGTGAAACCCGACGGTCGCCCCGCGGCACGCCGCGCCGAACCCCGCGCCCTCCACCCCCAGCGGCTCAAAGACGTGCCGCGCCGCCAAGTCCTCGAACCTCACCCGCGTCATCCGTTCCACCGCGAGCTGCGCCGCCGCGTAGTTCAGCCCGCTGTACGCGCTCATCCCGCCAACGCACTCGATCCCCTGCATCGCGAGCGTCGCACGCTCGCCGTCCGGTGCGTGCGCCGGGTGCACCCTCGGCAGCCCCGCGTCGTGCCTGAGCAGCCGCCTCACCGTCACCGGGCGCTTCGCGCCGCGCCAGTCCCACTCCGGGATGTAGGGCTCGACCGGCGCGTCGGCGTCGAACTCGCCACGCGCCGACGCCTGCAGCATCACGAGCGCCGCCACCGGCTTCGACAGTGACGCCACCCGGAACCGGCTGCGCTGCGTCATCGCCTCGCCCGCGCGCGCCAAGCCCAGCCCCCCGCACACGACAGGACGCTCACCGACCACGATCGCGTACTGAAACCCCGGCACACCCAGCCGCCTCAGTTCACGCGGCACGCCTCGCGACGCGGCCTCCGCCACCCGTCGCTCCACGAGCGCCGGGTGCAGCGCGCAGAGCGAGTTCACCGCGGATCGTCCCAGCAGCCTCAGCGCGCCCGGTCTGGCCTTGGTCTCCTGCATGCGGGGCAGTTTATCGCTGCACGGTACACTCACGACATGATCCGGCCGCTCATCATGCTGCTCCTCATCGCGACCGCGGGCCAGCCTCAACCGGCCCCCGCTCCACCCGCGCCCGCGACGGCCCCCGTACAATCGCGGGCTTTTCTGCCGTCCACGCACGGCTTTCGGTTTCCCAACCGCTTCCGGGGCGTTCCGCTGCCGGCCTCGCTCCGCGACAAGAACTCGGCGGTTGCGGCGGTCTTCCGTGCCGCGCTCGCAGACGCCAAGCTGCCGGACCGGTTCGGGCTGTGCGGCGGGATGTCGGCGGCGGCGGCGGACTTCTTCTGGGCCGACCTTCCTCGCCCGGACGCAACGTCCCCGCCGGTCCAGGACACTCCGCTGTACGAGTACCTGCACGCGCGGCAGATGGACTCTCTTGGCGACGAGCTTCTCATGGTCCTGAAGTTCTGGCAGTGGATGAACCTGCCCGACACCGCCGAGGAGGGCCAGAGCACCGCCTCGCTCACCGCGGCCGAAGTTCCCATCATCACGGCACGCCTGAGGGAGAAGGGGCTCGTGCCGGTCGGGCTTGTGTACGTCCGGCACTCGCGGAACGCGGCGGCCTCGGGCTCTCGGGCGGGGGAACTGTGGGACAACCACCAGGTCCTCGCGTACGCATCTTCGGAGCCGGCGCCGGGGACGACGATCTTCCGCATCTACGACCCGAACTATCCGGACGACGACGGGGTCACGGTCACGGTCAGGACCGTGGAGGGCAGCTCTCGCTGCGAGCTCCGCGCGGGAGGGGGCAAGGTCCGTGCGGTGCGGGGCATCTTCGCGATGCCCTATGCGAGGGTGACGCCGCCGCGGGCGCTGAGCGGGGGGAAGTAGGTCTACTTCGGCTTTGGTGCCACGGCCGCGATCCCGGACTTGTACGACTCGACGCACCGGCGTGCGGCCTCGTCCCAGGTGAGGCGGTGGAGTTCCATCGCGCCGTGCTCTCGGAGGGTCTTGGTGAGGGGCGGGTGGGTGAGGACGGCGATGATCTTGTTGGCCATCTCGTCGGTGTCCCAGAAGTCGACCTTCAGGACGTGGGAGAGGACCTCGCTGGCGCCGCTGGTCTTGCTGAGGATGACGGGGACATCGTGGGAGATGGCCTCGAGGGCGGCGATGCCGAAGGGCTCGGAGACGCTGGGCATGACGTAGCAGTCGGCGAGGCGGAAGACCTTTTCGACGTCGGCGCCGCGGAGGAAGCCGGTGAAGAAGACCTTGTGGCCGATGCCCATGTTGGCGGCGAGCTCGATCATGCGGAGGGCCATGTCGCCGCTGCCGGCGACGACGAACTTGACGTTTTGGACCTTCTCGAGGACGCGCTTGGCGGCGGCGATGAAGTACTCCGGGCCCTTCTGCATGGTGATGCGGCCCAGGAAGAGGACGATGCGGTCGTCGCGTTCGACGTGGGCGCCGGGGAGGGGCTGGCTGGACTCGCGCTCGACGCCGTTGTAGACCACGTCGACGCGGTCGGGGGAGATGCCGTAGCGGCGGACGCAGATGGACTTGGTCATCTGGCTGACGGCGAGGACGCGCGTCGCGGCCTGCATTCCGGCCTTTTCGATGTTGAAGACGTGCTCGTTGACGCCCGCGCCGGCGCGGTCGAACTCGGTGGAGTGGACGTGGACGAAGAGGGGCTTTCCGGTGACGGCGGCGAGGGCGATGCCGGCGGGGTAGGTGAGCCAGTCGTGGGCGTGGATGACGTCCATGTCTTCGGCGCGGGTGAGGGCGACGACGAGGCGGGCGTAGCGCTCGGCGTCACCGAAGAGGTCTGACCCGTAGCCGAAGCCCGCGCCGCCTCCGGAGCCGACAAAGCCGCGGGGCGTGCCGGAGGAGGGCGGCGGCTCAGCGCTGACGGGGGCGTGCAGAGGCGCGTCTGGCTGCGCACCGGAACTGCCGGCGATGTCGGCGAAGCCCGCGGGGGACCGGCCCGTGAGGGCGACGAACTTTGCGGGGTCGAAGGAGGGGTAGGGGCTGGAGAAGGAGGCGGGAACGCCCCGGAACTGCACGTGCTGGAAGCCGAAGAGGGGGCGGCCCGCGTCGTCGACGAGGCCCTCGAAGCCGGACTCTGCAGCGCGGGCCGGGACGGCGGCGGGGCTGAGGAGTTTCACATGGCTGGAGAGTGCCCGGTCGACGGGCTTTGGCAGGACGAAGACGACCTGATGGCCGAGTTTGTCGAGGGACTTGGTGAGGCCGAAGCAGGCAACGCCCAGGCCGCCGGCGATGAAGGGCGGGAACTCCCAGCCGAGCATCAGGATGCGCATGGGCGGCTCCTGGGGCTGGAGGGGCGGGGGTTGTCGGCGAGGGGACGCATGATCGGTTGGGGAACGTAGCGCGCCGGGGAGCGGGTTTTGGCGAGGGTTGTGGCGGGAATGCACAAGTGGAGGCGGAGGAGGGAGTTGTGGAGGGAGCGCCGGGCGCGGCGGATGTGGGAATTGGCGGGCCGGCGTGGCGCACTGGGCCACTGGGAGCGTCGGGGGCGCGGGGGGCGGTCTGGGGAGAGTCGAGCGGCCCGCCGCACGGGGCAGCGGGAGGGATGCTGGGCTGAGGATCGGGCGACGGCGGTTCGCCGAGAGGGGGGCGGGGTGGACGTGGAGGGCGCGGCGGGCGCGGGCTGCTTTCGGGGAAGGTGACGCGGAGGAGTTGAGCGGCGGCGCGGCGGGAGGTTTCGTCGCTGCGGGATTCGGAGGCGATCGCGGTGAGGCGGCTGATGAGCTCGCAGGCGCGGTCGGCGAGGAGGACGCGGGCGCGGAGGAGGTTGATGTCGGCGATGA
>JADYXW010000048.1 GCA_020853975.1 Phycisphaerales bacterium | reverse complement strand
GTTTCTGACCCGAAGCCGGCCTCACCTGCAGCGCCGACGCTGGACCGCTGGGCGGGGCGCACGCTTCCGGCGGTCTGGTGGAGGGTTTCGCGCGGCGGCGAGCCGGACCTGCGCTGGTACTCCTGGAACTGCTCACGCAAAGGTGATGGGACCTTCGGCATCTCCATGCTCGGCGCGGAGCTCATTGCGCAGGAGCGCGACGGCGCCGTGGTGTGCGGCGTTCCCAAGTTTGCGCTCGCGGGCGACCGCAGCGGCCCGCAACTGAGCTTTGAGGAAGTGCCGACGCCCCGGGAGATCTCGCTCGGCCCGTGGGCCGGTCGTGCTCGCGTGTTCCGGGCTTCGGGGCCGGAGGGCACCTGGTACCTCGTCGAACCCCCGCAGGGGGTGATCCCGGTGAGCACGATTGTCAGTTCGCGCGACCTCGGCCAGATGGACACCACCGTGGAGGGAGGGCTGGTCGCTATAGACCAGTTCAACCGCCAGCCAACCATCGGCGTCGCGGCCATCGCCCGAGACCGCGCGTGGACGCTTCGGGGTTCCATCTGCAGACCCGATCGGGGCACGCAACCCAAGGAGGGGGGCATGCTGCTGGTGCAGGTGGATGGTCAGACGGTGCTCACGCTGAATCTGGGGAAGCTGAACCGGCTCGATATCGAGGCCGTAGTCCCTCAGGGGGCCCAGCGCATCACCCTCGAGCTCAGGGCCGCCGGCGGCAGGGTACCGCCCTTGCCATGGACCAACCTGTGGCTCGAACCCAGGTAGCCACTCCTGCGCGGGCAAAAAGAAAATCGGGCCCGCCTTGCGACGGGCCCGAATGCGGGCGAGAGGACTTGAACCTCCAAGGGCTTGCGCCCACTAGAACCTGAATCTAGCGCGTCTGCCAGTTCCGCCACGCCCGCGGCGGCTCGAACCATAGGGTGGCGACCCCGGAGAGACAACCCGGGCCCTCCGCTCCACGCCCAGCGCGACATTGAGGCCACTTACGTCGGCTATACTCCGCAATATCCCGGCTTTCTCGTGGTCTGCGATGACAACCCCAGCCACATTCCGTGTCCAGGTCGAGTCGACCGGCCCCGCGTCCGGGGTCGGGACCCTGTTTCTTGACGCGGGCGAACGCCCGGTTGTCGTGCTCGATCTCCCGCTCGTGCAACGCCTGGAAGCGACTCTGCGAGCGCTACCCACGGGGCTTCTGGGGCTCGTCGTCGCCTCGGCAACGCCCCGTGCGTTTGTCGCCGGAGCCGACCTGAAGTCCATCATGGAGATGGACGACGCCCAGCTCGACAAGTACCTCGCGTACACGTCGCGGGTGTTCGGCATGCTCAGCCAACTCCCCTTTCCCACCGCTGCCGCCATCAACGGGGCCGTGCTCGGGGGTGGGCTCGAACTGGCAATGCACTGCGACGCGCTGATCGGCGCCCCGCCTCCGGCCGGCGCGGACGGCGCCCCCGGCCGGCCCTATCCGGTCGGCCTCCCCGAAGCCGGGCTGAAGATCTGCCCGGGCTGGGGCGGCACAAACCTGCTTCCCGCACGGATCGACCCCTCGACCGCGATCCACCGAACCGCAGTGGGCGAGACGTTCTTGTTCGACCAGGCAGCCGCCTCTGGGCTGTTCGACGAGGTGAGCCCGACCTCGGGCTCGCTGCTGGAAACCGCCCGCGCTTGGGTCAGACGGAGCGCCGGGCGTCACCGGGTGAGGCGTGACGGTGCCCCCTCGCGGTGGATCGGTCGCAGCGCGACGGCGGCGTCGGTGCTCGCCGGGCTCGACGCGGTGAGGGCCGAGGTCGAAACAACCGAACCCGGGCGTGCGGTGCTGAGCGCCGTCGACCGGGGGCTTGCAATGGGCTGGAAGGCCGCGCTCGCTGTTGAACGCAGGGAACTGATCCGGCTCCGCTCCACACCCGCCGCGAAGGAGGCCATCGCCGCCTTCTTCGCGAAGTCCAAGAAGTAAGGGGTTTGTGCCATGGCAGATCTGAAGCAGATGAAGGGCATCTCCGCCGCCGACAAGAAGCTCCTCGAAGAAGCCGAGGAGTGGCTTGGCGCAGAGCCGACGAAGCTGGGCGCGGTGAAGAATCTCTTCTGGGGCAACCTGAAGCACGAGGCGTACTTCCCCTATCCGGAGCAGGATGCGCGTGAACAGGCCGAGTGCGACCAGTTGCTGGCCCGGGTGGATGACTACCTGAAGCACGAGCACCCCGCGGTGGCGATCGACCAGAATCAGGAGATTCCGCGGGCGGTCGTCGACCGGCTGTTCCAACTCGGCGTGCTCGGGATGACCATCCCCAAGGAGTTCGGCGGGCTGGGCATGGGCATCACCAGCTACAACCGCGTGCTCGAACGCATCGGGCGATACTGCGGGTCGACCGCGGTCATGGTCTCCGCGCACCAGTCCATCGGCTGCAAGGCGGTCATGCTCTTCGGCAGCGACGAGCAGAAGAAGAAGTGGCTCCCCCACCTCTCCAAGGACTGGCTCAGCGCCTTCTGCCTCTCCGAGCCCAACGTCGGCTGCGACGCGGGCGGGCAGGAGACCACATTTGTCAAGGACGGGGACTACTACGTTGTCACCGGTGAGAAGAAGTGGGCCACCTCCGGCGCCCTCTCGGGCCTCTTCACCGTCATGGCCAAGGAATCCAGGCCCGACGGCAACGGCAAGGTCTCCGCGCTCGTCATGCACCCCTGGATGCAGGGCGTGGACATCTACCAGAAGAACCGCAGCAAGTGCGGCATCCGGGGCACTTGGCAGGCCCGCATCCGGTTCAATGGCGTCCGCGTGCACAAGAGCCACCTGCTTGGCAAAGAAGGCCGCGGCTTCCAGATGGCCCTCTCGTGCCTGAACTACGGGCGTTGCACGCTCTCCGCGGGCATGCTGGGTGGGGCGCGCCGGGCGCTCGAACAGTCCACCAAGTGGGGCCAGACGCGCCATCAGTTCGGGGCGCCCCTGGCGTCAAAGGAGCTCGTCCAGCAGCACCTCGCGACCGCCGCGGCGTACGTCTATTCCATGGACGCCGTCCTCTACATGACCACAGGTATGCTCGACCGCAAGGAAGAGGACTACCAGGTCGAGACGGCGCTCTGCAAGGTCTTCTGCTCTGAGATGGGCTGGCGCGCCGTCAACAGCGCGCTGCAGGTCATGGGTGGCGAGGGCTACATGACCGAGAATGAGGTTGAGCGCATCTTCCGCGATTCCCGGATCAACACCATCGTCGAAGGCGCCAACGAGGTCATGCTCTCGTACATCTTCGGCTACGGCGGCAAGCAGCTCGCCGAGCAGATGCTGGGCGTGAAGCAGGCCCTGCTGAAGGAGCCCGACGAGAGCCTCGGCGCGTTTCTGGCGAAGGCGGCGAAGAACTCCTTCCGGCCCGCGCTCATGAAACTCGCTATCCCGCTGGGGCTGGAGGTCTACCTCGGCATCCGCAGGAGCGCGCCCCGCACCCCGAACGTCTCCCCGGAGCTCGCCCCCGTCGCGGAACGCCTGTGCAACCTGATCCGCGAGTTCAGCTACCAGTTCAAGGTGATGTCGAAGCGCTACGACGTGAAGCTGCTGGAGCGTCAGGCGGTGCAGGCCCGCCTCGCGGAGGTCGCGCTGTACCTGCACGCCTGGGCCTGCACACTTGGGAAGCTCGACCGGGATATCCGCCGGCACGCCGGAAACGGCGCGGGCGACCTGGAGTTCGCACGGGACAAGGCCGCGGCCATGTACTTCTTCGATCTCGCGGAGCTGGAGATCCACGGCAAGTTCCGCAACCTGTACGAGCAGGCGGACGACACGATGCTCGCCGCCGCCGCCGCCCTCCGCGCCCATAGCGACTCGCTGCCCAACGCCGACTTCGTCATCCCCGAGCGCAGCCCCACCGCAAAGGGCACGGGGCGGACAAACACGCAGGACGGCATCGCCCAGTTCCCGGGCGAGAAGTGGCACGGCACGATCCCGCAGGAGATCCCCTCAGAGTCCCGCTGATCGGGCGGACCCACGCCCGCGCGAGCCGGGAAGTGGGCCAGCTTAGGGCACGCTCGCTTGGGCGGGTTGGGGCCAATCTAGCCGCCTCGTGCGCCTGAAGAACTCTCCACGCTCCGCGGGCTGGCCGTACAAGAGCGGATGGATGTACTTCCCACGCGCCTCTTCCGGCTTGTCGATCACGTCGAGGGGCGGCTGCGCACGCGTCCACAGGTCGTTCCGAACGCCCGCCACGATCCAGCAGACTTCCTGCCCGGCGCTTCCTCCCGCGACCCGGAAGCGGTTGCCCGAGGCCCTCTCGGCCACGTGCAGCATCGGCGCCGGGCCACCCATCGCCGTGAGCTGGTACGTCTCGTCCCGATTGACCTCCGCGAAGTAGTCGGGCAGCGTCACCCAGGCCTCTCCCTGCGCGTCGAGCGTGGCACGCCCGCGGTAGATGTTCACCGGCTCCGGCCCTTCCGCGCAGTAGTGCTGGAGGTACTTGTTCTCCGGGTCAAACGGGTGGTCGATGCGGAACGACTTGGTGCCGGTTGCCAGCGAGTTGCCCGCGCTCACGACGCCGTACCCCTGCGCCGAGTCTGACTGCCCGAAGACGCCGTAGGTCTGACCGGAGGTGGCGACGGCGTTGCCGACGACCGCCGCGGCTCCGGCGCCGGTGCTGGAGTTCACTCCCCAGACGCCGGTGGTGGCCCCGCTCGCGCCCGCCGCCGCGCCGTACACCCCCGCGGCGTCGCCCGTGGTGCTGTCGACGCGCCCGAGCACGCCGGTCGTGAGGCCGGTGGTCGCGACGGCGTGCCCCACGGCGCCCGTGCCGTCGGGACTGTTGGTCTGGCCCCAAAGGCCCCAGCACTCGCCGCTTTCCGCGAACGCCCAGCCGAAGACGCCCCGGCCACCGGGCGAGTCCGCTTGGCCCTGGACGCCCATGGTGAGTCCCGAGAGCGAACCCGCAAGGCCAACGACGCCCACACCCTGATTCGAGTCCGCACGCCCGAAGAGGCCGAATGAGCCGCCGCTGGTCGCCGAGGCGTGCGCGAAGCCGGCACGCGGACCCGTCGTGATGACGTGCAACGGGTATTGAGGCGACGCGGTGCCCAGGCCCAGGTTGCCGGTGCTGAATGTTGCGTTCGCCCCGCTGAGCGTGAAGGGAGAGGCTCCTGCTGCGCCCGCGGGCCCGGTCGCGCCCGCCGGGCCAGTCGGGCCCGTGGCGCCCATCGCGCCCGCGGGACCCGCAGGACCTTGCAAGCCGGTCGCGCCCGCCGGACCGGTCGCCCCCGCGGCACCTGTGGCTCCTGCGGGTCCGGCCGGGCCCGCGGGACCTTGAGGCCCGGCCGGGCCCTGCGCGCCGCCATTGAGGGCATAGAGCGCGAAGGGCGTCGGCAGGATCGACTGCCGGGGCAGGAGCGTGCGATAGGTTCCCGAGCCCGCCGGCTGGCGCACGTCCATCTGGAGGTACCGGGCCTGGCCCGTGAAGGGCGAGAGGCCAAAGTCCAGTTCGACGGCGAACTTGCCGCCGGCGACCGGCACGTTCAGGGCCACCAGTGTCGAAGCGACGTTTGTGCCGCCGCTAGAAGTGTCCCACAGCGAAAACCTGATGTCCGCGAGGCCTGTCACCGGGGCGCCGTCGCGATCGAGCACACCCTGGTAGGTGAACGAGGAGCCGACGGGTTCCGCGGCGGCGTGGCCGCAGCACAGGGCGAGGACGAAGACCGCCGCGAGAGCTGTTCTCTTGTGCATGGAGTGCGCCTTCCCGGGCCCAAGCCCGCACTCCCTCTCTCGGTCCGATCACGCGGTCGGTTTGTCCGGGTGAGCCCGAACGCGGGGCGCCGCCAACCCCCAACCGGCGTCGGCGTCCGAGAACCGCGGCTTTCGGTGGCGGTCTACTTGTACCGCCCGATCAGCTCCATGATCTTGGGCTGGTTGCTCTCGATCTGCACCGACCGCCGCCATGCGCGCAGCGCCTCGCTCCGTGCGGCCTCGTCGCTCTGGTTGCTCCACACCCATTGGTTCATCAGGCACACTCCCACGCCGTTGAGCGCCGGGTAGTGGTTCGGATCGATCTCTAGGGCTCGGCGATAGCTGCCCAAGCTCTCGTCGTACCGTCGCAGGCGGAAGAGCCCCGCGCCCAGCCGCTCAAACGCATTCGCCGTCGGCTCGGTCTTGGTGAGTTGCTGCAGAGTGTTCACCATCTCCTCGTAGCGCCCTGTGCGCCCCAGGCTGTTCGCCAGGTTCAGCAGCAGCGGGCCGGAGAGCTCGGTCAACTCCGAGGCCTGCTGGAACTCGACGACTGCCTCCGCGTGCCGGTCAAGCTCGCTGTAGATGGCGCCGAGGTTCGTCCTCGCCTCAGGGCTCTGCCCGTTGAGAGAGACGGCTCGCTGCGCGTACGCGAGGCCCTCTCCCGGCTCGCCGAGCTGCAGGTACGTCGTGCCCAGGTTGAGGTTCGAGTTGAAGTCCTCCGGGCGCAGCGTGAGGGCGCGAAGGTAGGCTCGCACCGCGTCGGAGTATCGCCCGAGGAGCTGCAGCGTCAGGCCGTGCAGGTACTGCGCCTGAAAGTTGGTGGGTTCGAGCGCCGCGGCCTGGGCGTAGCGCTTCTCGGCCTCCGCGTAGTCACCGCGCTGCCTGTAGATATCCGCCGCCCCGAGGTACGCGGTCGTAAGCCTCGGGTTGATCTCGATCGCCTTCTCGAACTCGGCAAGCGCCTCGTCCACAAAGCCCTGATCGCGGAGCACGGTGCCCCGCTCGACATTCTGCTGCCCGGGCACAGGGGACCCCGATGCGGTCGGCCTCACGCCCGTTGCGGTCGCGCCCGTGTCCCTCGCGGCCCCGCCACCGGAGCCGGAACCCCCGACGCTGACGGCCGGAGGCTTGCCCGTGTGAACGGGGTCCACGGTCGCGGGCTTGCCCCCGGGACGCCGAGGCACCCGCGCGTCGAGCGACTGGCACCCAACAACCGCACCGGAAAGGAGGACCGCGCCCACCGCCGCGCACAAAGCTCGATTGCCCATGCTGACCGACCCTTTCAGAAGCTGCATAGCCCGGCGGGTGTACGCACGCCAAGCCGCGAACGATCGGCAACATCGGCAACTTCCCGTGCGCCGCTCCCCCCTTTTGCGTCTCGGTACCAAACAGGAGTCTAGCGACGCCCCCCGATCTGTGCCTCGATCTCGGCCCACTTTGCACCAAGCCGGGCCCGCACCACGGTGTTCCACTTCAAGATCGGGGGCCAGTCTCGCACCCCAAAGCCGTGCGCTTCGTCACCCGGCACCTTGGGTGTTGCGTCCACAAACCACACACCCCCCCGCACTTGGGCGTCGCGGCCGGCATCGCTGTGCGCCAGCCAATGGAACAGCGCCGCCTCAGGGTCCGCAACGTCCACATCGCTCCCCACGACGACAATGAACCGAGGAAGGCCAGGCAGCGCCGCAAGCCTCTCGATGACCTCTCGGCCCTGACCCGCCACCCGCTTTTCCGCGGCTACGAGCAGCCACCCCGTGCCCTCCCACGCCTCTCTCGCCGCCACCACGCCGGGCAGCCCGGTCACCAGCGAGAGCAGCTCGGGCGTCACCCCCGGCCCGGGAACCGTCTGCCTCCCGCCGAGCGCCGCCTCAGCCGGCCATCGCTTCGTGCAGTCGAACCCGAGCTTGGTCCCGGCGCCCAGAACTGGGGCCGCGTGGTCGAGAATGTCAAGCGGTCCACGCACCTGCTCGAGGTCGGTCGCGGGGCTGCAGTTCTTCGCGGTGGCCCGCAGGACCTCCGCCGCGTCGTGCACGTTGACGTCCTCATCGACGACGAAAATGGTCTTGGTCCACGACATCTGGCCCGCGCCCCACACGCCGTGCATCAGCCGCCTCGCTTGCAGCGGATAGCTCTTCTTCACTCTCAGGAACGCGCAGTTGTGAAACGCACCGAACGCGGGCAGGTCGTAGTCCTCGACGTCCGGCAGGATCGTCCTCAGCAACGGCAGGAACAGCCGCTCGGTCGCCTTCCCAAGGAAGTAGTCCTCCTGCACGGGGAGCCCGACCACGGTGGTCGGGTAGATCGGGTCTTTGCGGCATGTCACCGCGCTCACGTCCATGATCGGGTAGCGGTCCGGGAGCGAATAGAACCCCGTGTGGTCGCCGAAGGGGCCCTCAAAGACCGCTCCCGGGCCGATCGGGCCGTCGCGGCGGGGGTCATAACCGATCTCCCCCGCCTCGTGGCTGACCCAGCCCTCGATGACGATCTCCGCATTCGCGGGCACCCACAGGGGCACGGTCCTGGCCCGCACCATCTCGATGCCGCGCCCGTTCAGGTACCCCGCGAGGAGCAGCTCGCTGATGCCGGGTGGCAGCGGCGCCGTCGCGGCGTAGGGCAGCACGCTCTCGCCCCCCAGCGCGATCGCGACGGGCATCGGCCTGCCCAGAGCCTTCCAGCTTCTCCAGTGGCGCGCCCCGTCGTGGTGCACGTGCCAGTGCATCGCGAGCCGACGCGCGCCGAGAAGCTGGGCCCGGTACATCCCGATGTTGTGGCTCGCGGGCTTGCGGTCGTCTGCATCGTCCGCGTGGATCGTGTGAACGCCCCCCAGCGTGATATACCGGCCCCGGAAGAGCTGATCCCACTCGGGGCCGCTTCCCAGCCCCGCGATGCCATCGTTCACGCCGGACGGATGGCCCACCGACGCGAAGTCCCCATCCTGCGGCCAGCATCGGATGAGGGGAAGTCGGCAGAGGTCCACCGCTTCTCCCTCGACCACGACCTCCTGGCACGGGCCGGGCCCCTTGCGGCGTCTGGGAGGCGTCCGCAGGAGGGGCAGCAGGCGGCGCAGCAGGCCGATCGCCTCTCGCAGCGACCGGGGGGGCGCGGGCTTCACCAGTTCGCCGATCTTCGCCGCGAGTGCATCGAGCCCCTGGGTTGCGCCGAGCGCCATCTGCACGCGCCGGTACGAGCCGAACGCGTTGATGAGCACCGGCGCCTGCGCGCCCTCAACGTTCTCAAAGAGAAGGGCCTTGCCTCCAAGATGGGCGTGGGCCGGGTCGTTGTGCCTATCCGCCGCCGCAGGGCCCCCCGGCGCCGTCAGCTTGGACACACGGTCCGCGATCGCGGCGATCTCGAGCACGGGCGAGACGCGCGTCCGCACGCGGGCTAGTTCACCAGCCCGGTCCAGCGCCACGACAAACTCGCGAAGGCTCGCGTACATTCAGGGCACAGCGTATGAGCGACACGCCCCCAAAGCCCGGACCGCTCCCCGCCCACGTCTATGCCCGCCAGCGCGATTGGCATGGGTACTTCGACGCCCTGGCGACCCTCCCGCCCCGGGACACGCTGCTGCGGGCCCTCTCGCTGCGCCAGGGCTCCCCGGGCCACGCCCTCGACGTCGGCTGCGGCGACGGACGCGACGCGGCGCACCTGGCCTCGCTCGGCTGGACAGTCCTCGCGCTGGACTCGTCCGAAGAGGGCCTGCGCCGGCTGAGAGATCGCCTGCCGGAATGCAGCGGTCCCCGGGTCCGCACGCAGCTCGCCACGTTTGACCGCATGATGCTCGAGCCCGCGGACCTGGTCTGCGCGTCCTTCTCGCTGCCATTCTGCGAGCCCGCGCACTTTCCCTCGCTGTGGGAGGCCATCGCCACGTCGCTCCGGCCCGCGGGACTTTTCGCGGGCCAGCTCTTCGGCGACCGCGACGACTGGGCCACGCTCCCGGATCGCACCCACCACTCGCCGGGGGCGGCGCGCTCGCTGTTCCGAGACTTTGACATCCTCTTCTGGCAGGAGGAAGACCGCGCCAGCCGCGTCGACCCCGCACGCCACCCCAAGCACTGGCACGTGTACCACATCGTCGCCCGCAAACTGGCGTGAGGATCGGCACGCACGATGCCTAGGCTTGCCGATCGTTCCGCCGGGCTCACGCTGGTGACACCCGGCCTCGCCTCACGGTCTTTCGGGGAACCCATGACGTCAACCTCCTGGGCGATTGACCTCACCCACGTTGAGAAGGTCTACAAGGGCAAGGTCCACGCGCTCCGCGGCATCGAGATGCGCGTGCACGCCGGCGAGGTATTCGGCCTGCTCGGCCCCAACGGCGCGGGCAAAAGCACCCTCGTCAAGATCCTCATGACCGTCATCAGCGCCACCCGCGCCGACGGCACCATGCTGGGCCGCCCCATCGGCGACAAGCACACGCTCTCCCGGGTCGGCTACCTGCCGGAGCACCACCGCTTCCCGGAGTACCTGACCGGGGGCCAGGTCCTGGATTTCTTCGGCGCACTCTCTGGCGTTCCCCGCGCGGACTGCAAGCGGCGGAGCGCGGAACTCCTCGATCTTGTGGGCATGACCGCCTGGCGAAACCACCGCGTCAAGGGCTATTCCAAGGGAATGCGCCAACGCATCGGCATCGCCCAGGCCCTCATGAGCGACCCGGACCTCGTCATCCTCGACGAGCCCACCGACGGCGTGGACCCCGTGGGCCGGCGCGATATCCGGAGCATGGTCACCAGGCTCCGCGAGCGGGGCAAGACCGTCTTCCTCAACTCGCACCTGCTGAGCGAGCTGGAGATGGTCTGCGACCGCGTGGCCATCCTTGTGCAGGGCCGCGTCGCCAGCCAGGGAACTGTGGATGACCTGACCCGATTCCGCCAGTTCTACGAGATCGAGGTCGTGCCGACCGCGAGCGGGGCCGCCGCCGACCTGCTCCTCTCGTGCCTGCCCGGACCGGCCGCCGCCTCGCTCGCCCCCGTGGGGGGCGGACGCACGGCGACGAGAGGAATGCTGGACGCGTCCACGTGGGTGGAGCTGGACGGCGCGACGCTCCGCGTGGGGACTCAGGACCCTGCCTCGGTCGCGCCCCTCATCGACCGCGTGAGGCAGTCCGGGCTCACGCTCCGGGCGCTCCGCCCCGTGAGGCCCTCGCTGGAGGATCTGTTCATGGAAGCCGTGACCGACCCGACGACCGGTCGGGCCAAGCTCCCCGGCGCCGATTCCGCGGAGGCCCGCCCGTGACACAGACCCTCGCCTTGCTCCTGGATGCCTATCGCGAGCTTTCCGCCAAGAAGCTCTTCTGGATGGTCCTCATGCTCTCGGGCCTTGTCGTCGGCGTCTTTGCGATGCTGGGCATTACGCCCGAGGGCGTGCAGCTCGCGGCGTGGAACATCGGGGACTTCGGGGGCTTTGTCAATAGCGACAACCTCCCCCCCGCGATGTTCTACAAGGCCCTGTTCTCCGGGCTCGGCATCAAGTTCTGGCTCACGTGGATCGCCAGCATCCTCGCGCTGATCTCCACCGCCAGCCTGATCCCGGATTTCATCGCGGGCGGGGCGATCGAGCTCTCGCTCTCCAAGCCCATCTCGCGCCTTCGTCTGTTCCTCACAAAGTACTTCAGCGGGCTGCTCTTCGTTGCGCTGCAGGTCACCATCTTCTCCGCCGCGTCGTTCCTGGTCATCGGGCTGCGGGGCGGCGAATGGCTGCCCGGCGTCTTCCTCGCAATCCCCGTCGTCGTGATCTTCTTCAGCTACCTCTATTCGTTCTGCGCGCTCGTGGGCCTCATCACGCGGTCCACCATTGCGGCCCTCCTCCTCACGCTTCTCTTCTGGGTCTTTTTGTTCTGCCTGAACATCACCGACCAGACGCTGATCCAGGGCCGCGAGCTCAACGCGATGCGCTCGGAGGCCATCGCCAAGCAGATCGAGCGCATGGAGAAGAGCGCCGACGACCAGCTCAGGCGCGACCTGGTCACCGAGAAGGTCTCCATGGGCGAGCCCCGCGAGCAGGCCGAGGCGGAGGCCCGCGACGCGACCTTCACCAGCGAGCAAAGGGACCAGACCAACCCCAAGATTGGGCAGGCGAGGCAGGACCTCACCGACACCCGCGAGAACGCGCCGGCCTGGGCCACGGCGGCGAAGGCGGCCCGCATCGCCAAGACGTTCTTCCCCAAGACCACCGAGACCACCGATCTCCTCGAGCGAGTGCTCGTAGAGGACATGAACCTCGACGCCGCCGAGGAAGAGCCGGACAACGACGCGCCGAGCTGGATGAGGCTCTCCCGGGCCGATCAGCAGAGGCTCGCGCAGCGCATCGAGGCGGAACTCCGCAGGCGCAGCGTCTGGTGGATCCTCGGCACCTCCCTTGGCTTCGAGGCCCTCATCCTCGGGTTTGCGAGCTGGGTCTTCGTCAGACGAGACTTCTAGCGCCTCCCGCTCGCGGGTGGGCTCGTCAGAACCCGCGCACCGCGCGGAACTCGTCGAGCAGCCCACGAAGCACGGCGGCGGGTGAGCCCTCCGCCCCTGGCTCCGACGCCAACTTCGCCATGTTCGCGTAGTGGTCTTCGATCACCGCGAGCCACGCGGCCCCGCCCGCACCCGCCCAGCGCGGCCTCGCGCACTCCAGCATCGCGATGGAGTAGGCCTCTCTCGCCGCCCGCACCGCGCCCGCCGACGCCGGAATCTCCGCGAGCCTCTCCCCCACCATGACGCGCACCGGGTCCGGCAGGAGCAGCCTGACGCTCAGGGGGTCGGACGTGGAGCCCTCGATGTGAATCAGGCGGCGTGCCGCGAGCCTCGGGAGCAGCGTCATCAGGCGTGCTTCCCGCGCCGTCACGGTGCCGCCCGTCGGGTCGTCAGACTCAGGCCGGGGGATGGAGTCCCGCGCTCCGCCGGCCGCGGCCAGCGCCCGCACCCCGAAGGGCGCGATAAAGGGCGAAGCCTGGAGAATGACCGCAAGCTCCGCCGGGGGCAGCATCTCCAGCACCCACTGCAGGAGCGAGCGGTGCACCTGCTCTGGTGTCTGCCCCTCGGGGTCAGCCGCGCCCTCCAGTCTGCCCCGGGCCTCAAGTTGCTCGGCGATGATCGGGAGTGGGATCTGGGCCGCCATTCCCGCGACGATCTCCATCGCGAGGGGCCAGCCCCGCAGACGCCGAACAAGGGTCATCGCAGCCGCCGGGGCATCCGCCGAAAGGCTCATTCCCGGCGCCACCTGCACCGAGAGCGAGAGCAGCTTCTCCGCCGCCTCCGCCGGCCCGAGGGTGTCGAGCACCGAGCCCACCTGGAGCACCGCCTCGCCCTCGATGCCAAGCTCCGACCTGCCGCTGGCGACAATCCGAAGGTTGGGGCAGGCGTAGAGCAGGTCGTGGGCGAGGGTCGCGCACGCGGTGGGTGCGTGGTGGCAGCCATCGAGCACGAGCGTGACGTGCCTCGCGGCGATCCGCCTGGCCAGTGCCTCCTGGGGGGAGGGCGCGGGGCCCTTGGCGGAGAGTTCAAACGCCGCGACCAGAGCGGGCAGGCCGGGCAAGTTCGTCGCGGGCAGGCGGACCCTCCAGACGCCCGCGGGCGAGGCCTCGGCGGTGCGAGCCGCCGCCGCAAGGGCGACGGAAGACCGCCCCGAGCCTTCCGGCCCCGCGATGGTGACGAGCCTGGAGGAAGACCGGATGCGCACCGCGGAGGCAACCTCGGCCTCTCGCCACTCTTCCTGCGCCGCGCGGGGCGGGAGGTTCCCGGGATTCGCCGGCCAGTCGCCGTCGTCGGCGAACGACACACTGATGCGAGCCGGACCTCCCGCGAGCTCCTGCCCCGCCGCCGCGAGCTCGCCCGCCGCCTCACCGAGCGTGGTCTTGCGTTTCGCGAAGTCCTTGGCGAACGCGTGGCGGAGGAGGTCGAGCACTCTGGCGGGCGTCCGGGCGGGCAGCCTTCCGAGGTCCGGCTCTGTGAGCAGGGTGGAGGCGAGTGCGTCCGCGAGGCTCTCACCCCCGAAGGCCACCTGGCCCGTGAGGCACTCGTACAGGACGCACCCGAGCGCCCAGAGATCGGTCGACCAGTTGACGGGCTTGCCCCGCGCCTGCTCGGGACTCATGTACCCCGGCGTCCCGACGATGAAGCCGGTCCTGGTGGTGATCTGCTGGGGCACCACGAGCGTCGCCGCGGACGCCGATGCCTCGCGCATCACCTCGCCGGCCATGGCGATGCCGAAGTCCAGCACCTTTACCAGCCCATCGGGCCTGATCTTGATGTTGTCGGGCTTGAGGTCGCGGTGGATGATCCCTCGCTGGTGGGCCGCGTCGATCCCCAGCGCGACCTGGCGGCAGATGTCCAACGCCTCCGCGAGCGGCAGCGGCCCTTCACGGATCCGGTCCGTCAGCGTCGGCCCCTCCACGAACTCCAGCACGATGTACGTGCTCCCGTCCTGCGACTCAAGGCCGAAGATCGAGCCGATGTTCGGGTGGTTGATCGCCGCGAGCGTGCGGGCCTCGCCCTCGAATCGGTCACGCCTCGATGGGTCTGACGCGAGGTCGACCGGGAGCGACTTGACGGCAACAGGGCGACCGAGGCGCGTGTCGGTCGCGAGAAAGACCACGCCCATGGCCCCGCGGCCGAGCTCACGCTCGATCAGGTAGTGTGCAATCGCCCGAGGCTGGTCCATCCGGCTTCCGTGCTCGATCCGGCCCCACGCCGGAAAGGCCGGATCATACAGCACGAGCCCGGCAGCCGCCCCGCGCTCCCGACAGCGCTACTTGGTACCAAGCCCCTCGATCGTGATATGCCCGTTGCTTGTGTCGAGGCTGCTGGGTTGGCCATCCCCGAAGTCAAAGGCCGCCTTGGACTTTGAGCCCGTGCCACCCCCCCGACCCGTGGTGTTCTTGACCGCGCCGTTGCTGGTCACGCAGGTGACCTTCCCCGTGAAAGCGCTCCCCACCGCGAGGGTGATCCCGCCGTTGCTGGAATCCGCAATGACCGGGCCCGAAGCGGTCGGCGCCAGCCGCACCTCGATCTTGCCGTTGCTCGTGACCGCGTGCGCGGACCGCGCCCCGTCCACGAAGATCGCGCCGTTGCTCGTATCGACGACGACGCCCGCGGTGCACCCCGCCACCCGCACCGCGCCGTTGGAGCTCTTGAGGTCAACGTCCCCCGAGGCGCCGGAGACGGTGATCGACCCGTTGGAGGTCTTGCAGCGAACGCCGGCGAGGGCCGGCGCCTGCACGTCAAGAGCGCACCCTTCGTTTGCCTCCCTCTTGCCCCCGGGCCACGTGACGCGAACTCGGATCACGCCGTCCTCACCCTGCTCGGTCGTGATGGCCACGCCATCCAGCCGTTCCTGGGAAGTCGCCCGGATCGTGCCGACAACCACGATCGAATCCCCGGTGCCCGGGGCGACAGTGATCGCTCCGTTGCCGGTCTCGATGTCAAACACGGGCGGGGTCGCGAGCACCTTGACCGTCGCGGACTGCACGCCCTTGAACATCGGGGGCGCGGTAAACGCGCAGCCGGCCAGGACCAGAGGCACACCAGCCCAAGCCAGCACTCGCACGTTCTTCATCGGTCGCTCCTTCGAGACAACACCCTCTCCGGGTGCTCCCCCTTCTTGGGCGAGACGAACCGCCGGTTTCGGATCCCCTACGCCGGCCTGGCCGCAAGTTCCTCGACCTGTGCCCGCGCCGGAAGGGAAGGGATGGCCCCGTGCTTGGTCGCTGCCAGCGCTCCCGCGGCGGACGCGATGCGGAGCGCTTGCTCCATCCGCCGCGCCTCATCCCCGCTCCGAGCCGCGGCCCGGCAGACGTCCACCCACTCGACCGCCAGCACACCCGTGAAGGCGTCTCCGGCTCCCGTGGAGTCCAGGGCTTCGACGCTCGGCGAGTTCACTCGCCTCGGCCTCCCCCGGTGGCTGATGATGCACCCCATCGCCCCCAGTGTCATCACGACCGCGACCGGCCCGAGTTCCGGGAGGCGGACCTGCAGCCGCGCGGGGTCCGTGTGAAGATCAATCGAAAGCAGCCTCGCGGCTTCGGTCCTGTTCACGATGAGCAGGTCCACCAGCTCGAGCAGCGCGCCCGGCACCGGCCTGGCCGGCGCCGCGTTCAGCACCACGACGCGCCCGGACTTCTTGGCCATCGCCGCGGCGGCGACATTTGCCTGGTGAGGGACTTCGAGCTGCATGAGCAGTACATCCGATCCTCGCACGACGTCCGCTGCGGCGTCGATGTCCGCCTCGGTCAGCGTCGCGTTCGCGCCAGACGCCACGACGATGGTGTTCTCGCCGCCATCCGCGACCGTGATGAGCCCAAGCCCCGTGGACTGCCCGGGGCGAGTCAGAAGGTGCGTGCAATCCACCCCGTCGGCTTCGAGGGTCTGTTTGAGCTTCGGCCCGTGGGAGTCGTCCCCCACCGCTCCGATGATCGAGACCTTCGCGCCGTACCTCGCGGCTGCAACCGCCTGGTTCGCACCCTTGCCCCCGGGGTAGGTCCGGTACGCTCCGCCCAGAATGGTCTCGCCGTGCGCGGGCAGCCGCGGACATCGGACCACAAGGTCCATGTTCAGCGAGCCTACGACGCACACCCTCACCTGCGGAGCGCTCATACTCCAGTGTACGGGCACCGGGCCCCTGCCGCAGACCGGTGGCCCCACGGGGCCGGGAGCGGTCCCATCACACGATCTCGACGATCGTGAACCGCTTGACCCCGCGCGGAGCGTTCACACGGACTTCCTCTCCGACGCGGGCCTTGAGCAGCGCTTCTCCCATCGGGCTGGTGGCGGTGACCTCGATGTAGTCCAGGGGTGGCCTGGGCGACGCCTCCCCCACCAGCTTGTACAGGTCCTCGTCATCCGTCCCGTGCTCGCGCAGCTTCACCGTGCAGCCGATGAACACGACGTTGGCCACCGCCTTGGCCATGTTCTCGTCGATCACGCTGACGTTCTTCAGTCTCTCTTCCAGCCGCCGGATCTCGGCCTCTTCCATTCCCTGCTGCTCGCGCGCGGCGTGATAGTCGCCGTTCTCCTTGAGGTCTCCCAGAGCTCGCGCCTCCGCGATGCGGTTGGAGATGTTCACCCTGTTGCCGACCAGCCCGGCCAGCCGGGCCTCGATGGCTTCCTTCTCGGTTTTCGTGACCAGTTCCATCGGCGATCCTCACGCACCGATCCCGGGGACAGCCCGGACGGGCCGTCCATCATAGATGTCCGTGCGGCGTTGTTCTGCCCGGCTCAGCGTCGGTGCCAGGAGGCGGCCCAGAGCGCCCCTCCAAGCAGACCCACGACGCCGACCGTCGCCCAGTGCGTGCCGTCCACCGCCGCCGATTCTCCGAGGTACGTCCGATCCGCGAGAAACTCGCGGGCCATCGTGAGGGGAGACGCGCCGAGCGAGGCCGAACCCCACCAGGCGCGGCCCGGACCACGGCTCCACTCGCCCGAGAGCAGGGTCACCACCGGTCCAACGCACTCCATACCCACGAGCCCAACCATGACGACCCACCCGGGAACACGGGAACGCCTCCACCACAACCCCAGCACGCCCGACATCAGCAGCGTCCACGCGGCGTAGCCGGCCCCGAGCGCGAGCACGGGCTCCGGGGGCCATGCGCCCATCCAGGGAAGCATCTGCGGGATGGCGATCACCTGGAGCGTGCCGAACACCACCAGCGCGTCATGCACCATCGCGCGGGGCACCTCGGCGGGCCTCTCCTGGCTCAGCCTGAGCATGGGCCACAACACACCAAGCCCGACGCCCACCACATCAAGCATCACGCGCGCCGAGCCGCGATACACATCCGTCGAGACCAGCCCGAGCGCGCCGCCAAGGCTCAGCGAGAGCACCGCCGCCACGAACAGGAAGCAGACCCAGGCCATGGCAAAGGTGCGGGGCTCGCCCCGGCGGTGCGCCCACGGATCGCGCCCCGGGCCGGACTCCGGGCCCTGTCCGCCAGCGGTCATGGCGTCGGCCGACTCTCACCCGCGGACGCCGAAGAGTCGAACTGCACCCGTTGCGTGTTGATGTAGATCAGCGGATAGCCCCCGTCGACTCGCTTGTGGTCGTGGTTGAGCTGGGCCAGGTGCACGAGCTTCTGCTGTGTGGTCACCTCCCCGAGACGGGGCTTTCGGGGCCTCCCGCCCCAGACAACTCTCCCGCCGTCGGTCGTCACGAGCTTGAGGATGCTGTCGTCCGCGTACGTCGAGATGTCCACGGCGCGGATCTGCGCGGCCCACTTCTGAGCGGACACGACCTCGATCAGCTCCAACGCTGCGCCGATCCCCTCGCCGGCCCACGCGTCCGAGCCCGCTTGGCCGGTCGGCGTCGGGGGCCCCACGCGGCTGCCCAGGATCACCGGGAGCCTCGCCCGGTCATGGTCATAGACCGGAGGCATCCGCCTCGCGTCCCAACTCACGAGGTAGTCCTTGTCCTGCCAGCGAACGACCGCCGCGGGGATTCGCCATTCGCCCTCGATGATGAACGACGCGGGGCCGGTCCGACGGACCGTTGGGTCGCCTTCAAACCAGCCGGTGGCGCCGAGCGTTGCGGATACGGCCCCGAGGGGTGCTGCGCTGAATCGATCCGGGGATTGGCCCAGAGCGTCCTGCGCGAGGTCCAGCAGCACTTCCTGATCCGCCTGGGGGAGCCACGTGCCATCCTGACCCGCCCGCAGCGCGGGCCAGCGGATCGCCACGTGGACACGCGCGTCGGACAGCGCCGTCGCCCGTGCTTCCAAGGGCTTCATGCCCAGCGTTGCGCCGACCAGCATCACCCCGAACAGCACAATCACGCAGAAGCTCGAGAGCGCTTTCGCAAACTCCTGCCAGCCAAACCCGCCCTCAGACTTCTGACCCATTGGCACTCCCGTCTCGAAGACCGTTCCCCGCCCGCGCTGCCCGCTTCGGACCGCGGGCCGCGCGGCTCCATGGCACACCGGGGCGGCTTCCCGCCCAACGCCCTATTTTCGTCCCAAGGGTGCTTCGCTCTGCACGATTCGGGTCAGCGATCGCGCAGCGCCAGACCTACGAGCTTTTCCGCCAGCGCCGGAAAATCCAGGCCCGCCGCCTTCGCCGCCATCGGCAGGAGCGAATGCGACGTAAACCCCGGCATGGTGTTGACCTCCAGGAACCAGGGCCGTCCCTCGCGGTCCAGCAAAAAGTCCACCCGGCATAGGTGCCGCACGCCGATCGCCCTGGCGAGCGACTCCGCAGCCGCCTGCACCTCAGCCGCGACACCCGCGGGCAACCCCGGGTTCACCTCGTACCTCGTGTCGTCCCGGTTGTACTTCGCCTCGTAGTCATAGAACTCCACGCTGGGGACAATCCGGATGATCGGCAGGGCCTTGCCATCGAGCACGCCAACCGTGATCTCGCTCCCGCCAAGCACGCCCGCCTCCACCATGTACGCCTTGCGTACGCCCAGACTCCGCTCTTTGGCGACCGCGTCGCGAGCCGCGGCCCACTGCGCCTGATCGCGGCAGATGTGCACCCCCACCGATGAGCCCTCGTGGACCGGCTTCACGACCACGGGCAGCGGCATCGGGCACGCGCCATCTGCCTCGTTCAGCACGTGGGCCGGCGCCGTTCGCACCCCGAGCGAAGCCGCAGCGAGCTTTGAAGCGACCTTGTCCATGGCGGTCCGGGCCGCGTGGGGCCCGCAGCCCACAAACGGCCGCCCGCCCACCGCCAGCAGGTCCTGCATCCCCCCGCCCTCCCCGAAGGGGCCGTGCAGCACGGGAAACACCACGTCGCCACGCATCGCGGCGAGTTCGCCCGCCCCGGGACGCTCGATCACGACGTAGTTCACGTCGTACGTGCTCCCCGCCGCCAGAGCGTCCGCGACACCCCGGCTGCTGAGCAGGCTCACCTCACGCTCGGCGTCCGGGCCGCCACCCAGGACCAGCACGACCTTCTTCATGCGCTCGCCCCGATCATGTGCCCGCCCTCCGCTCCCACACCACAACCTCGCGCTCCAGCCTCACGCCGAACCGATCGTGCACACGGCGTTCGACCTCCCGCATGAGCGAGATGACGTCGGTCGCGGTCGCGCCGTCCTCCGGTACAAGAAAGTTCGCGTGCCTGTCGCTCACCACGGCTCCCCCAACGCGCAGACCCTTGAGCGCGGCCCGATCGATGAGCATCCCCGCCGACACCCGCTTCCCCGGCGCCCCGAGCTCGCCGAGCTCGGGAATGTCGTGCGTCAGCGTCGGGTTCTTGAAGCAGCAGCCGGCTGAGTTCGCCTTCAGGGGCTGGCTCCCGCGCTTGTAGTCCATCACTTCGAGGTGCCGCTGCCGCAGCGCCGCGCGGTCTTCGTGCTTCAACTTCAGGTCGACACCCAGGATAACAAGCCCCGCGAGCCCGCTCCGGCGGTATCCGAAGTCGATCGTCTCGCGGGCGAGCGTCACGGGCCGGCCCTGACGGTCCAGGGCGTGCACCGCCCTCACGAACTGGCATATCTCGCCGAACGCGCCCCCGGCATTCATCACCACGGCCCCGCCCAGCGTCGCCGGCACACCGGCCAGCGCCTCCAGCCCGCCCATGCCCCGCCTCACGCACTCGCCGATCAGTTTCGCGAGGTCCGCGCCGGCCCCGGCACGCACCTCGCCAGTGGTGTCGTCGATCTCCCAACCGCGGAAGCCCGGGTTCTTGAGGTCGATCACGAGCTCCGCGACCCCCGCGTCGCACACAAGCAGGTTTGCGCCATCGCCCAGCACCTTCGCCTCGGGGTCGAGCTCCAGGCACTCTCGAACCTGCTCGGGCGTCTCGGGGCGCGCGAGCCGATCTGCGCCGCCGCCAACGCCGAACCACGTGGGGATCGGCGCCCGCTCCGTCACCGGCACCCGAGGCAACACGCCCACTCGTCACCCCTGCCGCGTGCCTGCGGCGAGCAACCCCCGGCCGACCTTCCACACCGGCCCCGCCCCCATGACCACCACCACATCTCCGCTGCGCACGGTGCCCGACAGCCGCTCCACGATCTGCTCAAACCCCGCGAACGCGTGCGCCTCCACGCCCGTCTCGCGCAGCTTCGCCACCAGGTCTTCGGATGACACCAGGTCCCTCTCTCGCTCGGTGTCTCTCACGAAGTAGATCGGCGGCACCAGCACCACGTCCGCCTCGCCAAAGCTCTGCGCGAACTGATCGAGCAGGTGCCTCGTGCGGCTGTGCTGGTGGGGCTGGAAGACGCAGATCAGCCTGCCCCCGCGCGACTGGGGCTTCTCCGCCTCGCGGAGCGCACGCAGCGTCACCTCGACCTCGGTCGGATGGTGCCCGTAATCATCGATGACGCGCACCACCCCGCCAGGCGCCGCGACCTCACCCAGGAGTTGCATCCGTCGGTCAGCACCGCGGAACTCCGAGAGCGAAGCGGCGGCCCGGTCGTCCGACGCCCCCAGCGCCGTCGCCATGATCCACGCAGTCGCAGAGTTGAGCGCGTTGTGCGCCCCCGGCACGCGCAGCCTCCACGCGGCCCGCTCGGCTCCGTCGCGCCGGAGGCCGACCTCCCGCGTCGCCGCGTCGTACCGCACGCACCAGTCCGCGTCGGGCGAATACCCCACGGTCTGCACCTCGCACGCCAGACCGGCTGCCACGACACCCCGCTGGGCGTTCTCGTGTCCGATGACCAGCAGCCCGCCCTCCGCCGCGGAGGGCAGGAGCGCCGCAAACCGGCGGAAAGACTCGATGACCGCGTCGAACGTGCCGTAACAGTCCAGGTGGTCCGCCTCGACGTTGGTGATGCAGGCAACCCGGGGCCTGAGCGAATGGAACGAGCGGTTGTACTCGCAGGCCTCGACAACGACAGCCCCGGAGCCGGTGCGGAACCCCGCCGCGGGCGCCTCGGCACCCAGACACCCGTTCCCGAGCTGCGTGGAAGTCGCGCCGACAATCACGGTGGGGTCAAGCCCGCAGTCCGTGAGCGCGCACCCGAGCATGGTCGTGGTCGTTGACTTGCCGTGCGTGCCCGCAACCGCGACGCCGTGCGTCCCCCGCATGCTCTCGCCCAGGGCCCGGGCATAGAGCCAGACCTCCACGCCGCGCGCTCGCGCTGTCCGTACCTGCGGGTGCTCGGGCCCAACCGCCGCTGACGTTACCACCAGGTCGCACGCGGGGAGCTCTCCCCGTTCCTGCTCAAAGGTGACGCCGATGCCCGCCTGGAGCAACGCCGCCGTGAGGTCCGAGGGCTCTCGGTCCGACCCCGCGACGTGGGCCCCCTGGGCCCGGAGCAGCCTCGCAAGCCCGGACATGCCCGCGCCGCCGATGCCGATCATGTACACCCGCTTCCCGCGGAAGGGGCTGGCGTTCTGGGCGTCGGACAGGTCCATAGCCGAGCGTACGGCGTGCAGAGCTCCGCCGCCCGCCACGTGAATCGTCGCTTGAGTCATGGGCCCTTGCTATCGGATGTCGCTCGCGCCGGGCGTGAGTCGCGAAGGGCCTCTACCGCTCCCGGCGGGGGTTCTCCGCAGGCAGCCCGTCCGCGTACTCCCAGACCACCACCTTGAGCTTCCGCCGGCCCCACTCGCGGGCCTTCTCGTGGGTCGGATAGAGCACGTCCAGCCGGTGGCCCTTGATCGCCCCGCCGCAATCAAGCACGGGCACGATGCGGTCCTCGTCATATCCGGGGATGGTGAGCATGCTGCCGTAGCGGAGCAGAGCGGGGTCCGCGGCGACGAGGCAGAAATCGTTCGTCTCGACGGAGTGCAGCGTCGCGGTGATGCCGTCCGCCGAGTCGCCGCAACTCCGCTCGTCCGGGGAATAGGCGGTCACGACCATCGTGAGCTCCCGCGCGGGTCTCACGGGCCTGCCGTTGAACCAGCGCACGCTCGGATCTCCTGCAAACGCCGCGACTTCCGCCGGATACTCCTCTGCCTCAACCTCCGGGAGTGGCTCGGGCTCGGGGGCGCCCACAGCCCACATCGCCGGCGTCACGACCGCGCTGCGCATTGCAGGACGCGCCACCGGCGACTGAGGCATGCGCACCTCGGCCAGCACCGGGGGCCGGCGTCCGGCTTCCTTTGCCACGATCGCGGTCCAGGCGGTCGTGATCGCAGCCACCGTCCACGCCGCCACAATCGCGTACTGCCTGCCCGAGGGCAAGCGCTTGCCGCGACGCTTCTTGTCTTTGGTTGGAGCCGGGGCCACTCTTCTGTTCTCCTGCCTCTGCCGCGTCACGCATCAGGACAGTTCGGCACGTCGCTTCCAGCCTTCCGTGTGCCCAAGAGCGTCGCCAACCCTGCTCCGCTGAGGCGGATCGTACCGCCCCGCGACACTCCCTGCCCGTCCGGCGACATCCCCTATATAGGCGACCATGCTTGAGCCACGTGGGCTGCCAGAATCTGTACCACACACCCGTGCGAATGCCAGCGAAAGGCCGCTGTTGGCACCCGAGTTTCGCCCCAAGGACCATCCAGACCGCACGACCCCTACAGACCCACCGGCAACGGTAAGTCATTCAGTTCCCATAGCCTGCGTCGTACCACCGAACGGGGTTACGCCATCACGCGTAGAGTCGAACGTGCGTCGGTGGGACCAGCGGGCGCCGTTGGCAAGGCGTTCGCAGAGGTTCCCAAGGACAGGTCGGGCCGCGCGAGTTTCGGCCGCCGTCGCCAGGAGGGCAGGATGACCCGGTTTGTGAACAATCTCAAGACCGTCCTGCTGCTGGGGGGCCTCATGGGCCTCTTCCTGCTGGTCGGCGCGCAGTTCGGCAAGGTCGGCCTCGCGTTCGCCCTGGTGCTGGGCGGCGTGTCCAATGTGGTCGCGTGGTTCTTCTCCGACAAGATCGCCCTCGCCGCGATGCGCGCGCAGGTCGTGACTTCGGGCTCACCCGGCGCCGCGGGCGAGCTCTTCCACTTGGTCGACGAGCTCCGCCAGCGTGCGGGGCTACCGATGCCCAAGGTCTGCATCTGCCCGCAGGACGCGCCCAACGCGTTCGCGACGGGCCGCTCTCCGGCCAACGCCGCGGTCGCGGTCACGCAGGGCGCACTCCGCGTCCTCTCGTACGACGAGCTTCGCGGCGTAGTCGCCCACGAGCTGGCGCACGTCAAGAACCGCGACACGCTCATCTCGTGCATCGCGGCCACAGTCTCGGGCGTGCTCGCGTACCTCGCGCAGATGAGCATGTTCTTTGGAGGCGGCGACCGGCGCGAGGGCAACCCCCTTATCGGGCTCGTGGGGCTGCTCATCGCGGTCTTCGGCGCGGCGCTCATCAAGGCCATGATCAGCCGCAGCCGTGAGTTCGTTGCGGACCACGACGGCGCGATCATCGCGGGCTCGCCCCACGGGCTGATCTCCGCGCTGCAGAGGCTGGAGGCCTACTCGCAGCGAATCCCCATGGACAACCCCAACCCGGCGCAGAACAACCTGTTCATCGTCGAGCCCCTGACGGGCAACAGCGTCCTGCGGCTGTTCGCGACCCACCCTCCCACCGAGGCACGTGTCGCGGCCCTGCGGGGGCTGGCGGATTCTCCCGCGCTCAGGCCGGCGTGAGCCCGCGCCGGCACCGCGGGCGCAGGCTCCGCGGACCGTCAGGCCTTCCAGCCCTCCACCGCTTTTCCCTGCGGGTGGAGCACGCCCCACAGAACCTCGAGCAGCGCCGGCAGTCCCTGCCTCGCGGCGCCCGAGACGACGTGAACGTCCTTCCGCCTCAGGTCGAGTCGCCGGCAGAAGGCGTTGATCGCGTCCTTCAGCGACTTCTCGTCCTCGAAGAGGTCCGCCTTGTTTACGACGATCAGCTCCGGCTTGTCCGCGAGCTCTTCCGAGTACCCCCGCAGTTCGCCCCGCACGACCTCGTAGTTCTCCGCCGGGTCGGACTCGTCCTCGGGCCTCAGGTCCACAAGGTGCACGATCACGCGGGTGCGCTCGATGTGCCTCAGGAACTCGTGACCCAGCCCCGCGCCCTCCGACGCGCCCTCGATCAGCCCGGGAATGTCCGCGAGGATGATCCGCCGCGAGCTGTCCACCTCGGCCACTCCGAGCTGGGGCGACAGGGTCGTGAACGGGTAGTTCGCGATGCGGGGCGTTGCCTTGGTGAGCGCCGCGAGCAGGGTGGACTTACCGGCGTTGGGCTTGCCCACGATCCCGACCTCTGCGATGAGCTTGAGCTCAAGCCTCAGCGAGAACTCCTCGCCAGGCTCGCCCGGGTCGGCGTTCTTGGGGGCCTGGTTGTCAGACCGCTTGAAGTGCTCGTTGCCCCAGCCGCCTCGCCCGCCCCTGGCGACCACCACGCGGTCGCCCGCCTTCAGGTCGTGGATGAGCGCGCCCGAGGTGGCGTCGTAGGCGAGTGTGCCGGGAGGCAGCCGGATGATCAGGTCCTCGCCCGCCTTGCCGCTGCACTGCTTGCGCCCGCCGTCCTCTCCGTTCTCCGCCTCCCAATGGCGCTGGTGCCGGAAGTCGTAGAGAGTGCTCATGCCCTCATCGGCGACGAGCACGACATTGCCGCCATCCCCGCCGTTGCCGCCGTTGGGACCGCCCTTGGACTCGAACTTCTCGCGGCGGAAGGAAACGCATCCGTTCCCACCCTTTCCCGCATGCACCGTGATGACTGCTTGATCTACAAACACGCCCCGGAGGGTAGCGCGCCGGGGGGCTCAACCCAGCCGAACCGCCCTCTTTCTCGGGGCCGCCCCGTACTCGCCGATACACGGGCATGTGCGGCATCGTCGGGCTCGCCGGCCCACCCATCCAGTCCGCGGCCCCGCTGGGCCCCGCGCTCCACCTGCTCCGCCGACGCGGACCGGACTCCGAGGGCCGCTGGGCCTCGCCCGGGATCGCGTTGGGCCACCGGCGACTGTCCGTGCTCGACACCTCCCGAGCCGCCGACCAGCCCATGATCGACCCCCTGGGTCGGGGCGTCCTGGTGTACAACGGTGAGCTCTACAACGACGCCGACCTCCGCCGCGATCTTGCGTCACACGGATGGTCGTTCCGCACCCGCTCCGACACCGAGACAATCCTCGGCGCACTCATCCAGTGGGGCCCGCGGGCGCTGGCTCGCCTCCGGGGCATGTTCGCGCTGGCGTTCTTTGATCCCAGCACGCACACGCTGCTGCTCGCCCGTGATCCGGTCGGCATCAAGCCCCTCTACTGGGCTCAATCGCACGACGCGCTGGCGTTCGCGAGCGAGCCCCCCGCGCTGCTCTCGCTGGGCCTCATCGAGCCCCGTCCGGACCCGATCACCGTGAGTGCCTATCTCACGACCATCCGCACGACGCTCGGCGAGCGGACGCTCTACGAGGGCGTCCGCACGCTCCAGCCGGGTCACTATCTCACGTTGGACATCCGCGATCCGTGCGCCACCGGCCGGACCGCAAGCGTCGGAGCCGCGCCCCTCGGCGCCGCTCTGGCGGACCACGAAGTCCCCGGGGCCACGCGCGAGCTCATCCGCCGGTCCGTCCTCGCACACCTCCGCAGCGACGTGCCCACGTGCTCGCTGCTCAGCGGCGGCCTGGACAGCACCATCGTCTGCTCCATCGCCTCAGAAGCGACCGGCACGCTCCGCACCTACGCCGCGGGAGCCCACAGCGACGCGACCGACACCGACCTCTGTTTCGCCGCGAGGCTCGCCCGCGCGCGGGGCTGGGAGCACCGCGAGGCGATCGTGACAGCGGAGAGCTTTGCGGAACGGTGGCCCGCGATGATCGCGAGCCTGGGCGTGCCCCTGTCGACGCCCAACGAGGTCGCCATCAACGCCGTTGCCAGGCTGCTCCGGTCCGAAGGGCACATTGTGGCCCTGAGCGGCGAGGGCGCGGACGAGCTCTTCGCGGGCTACGAGGCGCCGATGCGCGCCGCCGCCGCGTTCTTTGAATCGGGCGGCACCGACGCCGGGGCCTTCCTGCTCGCGGAAGCCGCGTGGATCCCCACCTCCGCCAAGGCCGACGTGCTGCTCCCCGAGGCGCTCCGCGCCGCAGAGACGGACACGGCGCTCACCTCGCACTATCAGGCCCTGTTCGCGGACGCACGGAGCCAGAACTCCGATCCGCTCCAGGCGACGCTGCGCGTCGTGCAGCAGACAAACCTCACCGGCCTCCTCCAACGCCTCGACACCGCCATGATGCTCGAGGGCGTCGAGGGACGCACGCCATTCGCCGACGTCGAGGTCGCGGCGTTCGCCAACGCCCTGCCCCTGCGCGAGAAGTTCGACCCACGCGTCGCCGGCCCCGCAGCCTCCAAGATCGCGCTGCGCCGCGCCTTCGCCGACGTCGTGCCCTCCGAGATCCTGAGCCGCCCCAAGTCCTCCTTCCCGCTCCCGTTCCAGCAGTGGATGACGCCGCTCGCGGCAACGCTCCGCACTTCAGACTTCATGCGGACCTGGTTCACGCGCGCCGCCGTCGAGACTGTCGCGGCCCACCCGGCCGAGCTTTGGCGGCTGGCGTGGCCCATGCTCAACCTCGCGCTCTGGGCCGAGTCCTCCCTCCGCACCCCCCACGCTCCCCGCACCCCCCACTCACTCTCGGACCTCGCGCCCGCGGCACAACCCGCATAGCCCTCACCACACCGAGGCCCCGTCGCGCCTACCACCCGCCGCCGGGAGAGAATCCCGCCCCCAAAGACCGAACTCACCCGAATGCTCTCGTCCTGGGGAAAGTCCGCGCCCAAGGCAAACCGCCCCCGAGCGGCAGAACGGTTCGGCGTCTCCGGGCTCTCCTGCCCGCTCGGCGAGGTCGTGGACATCTCCGCGTCCGGCATGCGCGTCAGGTTCTCCGGCGCCGCGCCGCTCTCAAAGGGCGCGACCGCGACCATCGCGGTCACCAACGAGGGACAGAGCGTGCGAGTGACAGCCCGCGTGGTCTGGATCCGCAAGGGCGGGCTCCTCCGCGCCAACGAGATGGGCCTGCAGTGGGTAAACGTCCGCCCAGGGATCGCCGCCGCTCTCGTTCAACTCGGCCGGTTCGGCTTCGTCTCAACCCAGGACGCCTCGGCCTCGCAGGAAGCGTCTGCCACGCCGCCCCCGCCCGGGCACGGCGCCAATCCGCCCGTGACGGCCCGCATCGAGGTCGAAGACCTGTACGCGGTTCTCGGCGTCACCGCCGCCGCCACGCACGAGGAGATCCGCCGCGCGTTCCACGCGGGGGCACAGCTCCTGCACCCGGATCGCAATCCTTCACCCGAGGCCGCCGCCCGCTTCGCCGAGATCAGCAAGGCGTGGAAGGTGCTCCGCGACTCTGACCTGCGGGACCGCTACGACAAGCTGATGGCCCGCTGCTCCAGCCGCCCCGCAGCCTGACCCCCAGAAAGCCCTCAGGCCCCGGGCCACGCGTCCGGCAGCTTCTGCTGAGGCTCCTGCTGGCGGATGTCCGCACCGCCCATGTACCGGCACGGGTGCGCCTTGATGCTCATCTCCTGCATCACGCTCTTGCGCTCAGTCAGGAACGGCACCGCATCGATCACCCACTGGATCAGCGACCTCAGCGCCCCCTCCGAGTTCAGCCTCGAGTCAAAGGGCACCAGCAGCAGCGTCGCCATGTACTGGTTCGTCAACACCACATCCACGAGCGCCACGACCGGACCGTCGGTCGCGCCCTGAGACTCCGCCTCGCGGAGCCACAGCCGGTGGCTCGTGGGCGTCGAGACGTTCGACAGCACGTGCAGGCCGGCGATCTGCCGGTCCGGCCCGGCGGGCGGCGTGCTCTGCACGAACAGCTCCGCGTGCCGCAGCGTGCGCTTCCCCCGCCCGTGCATCAGCGAGTTGAGCCTCAGCAGCAGGTCGTTGACGCCCGCCTGGTTCGCCAGGCTCTCGTTCTGCAGGATCACCGTCGCGTCAACCTCGCTGTCGCCGATCAGGTGCAGGCACACCGTTGCGAGCACCGCCTCCTTGGGCTTGCCCGCCTCGTCGAGCTCGTGGAGCGCCACCAGGGCCGCGTCGCTGGAGCCATGCTGGAAACGAATGTCAAAGCGAAGTCCGGTGTCTGCCATGCCGGAGCCTAGGAGGCCAGCGTGCCGGAAGACGCCGCCAGAAGCAACTTCGTCGCGGGATGCCGCGGGCTCTCAAGGATTTCAGCAACGCTCCCGGCCTCCACAAGCTCACCCTCGTCCATGACCCCGACCCGGTCCGCCATGTGCGCGACAACTCCCAGATCGTGCGTCACCAGCAGCATCGCCATGCCCCGCTCACGCTGCAGGTCCATCAGCAGGTTCACGATCTGCGCCTGCACCGACGCGTCCAGCGCGCTCGTCGGCTCATCGCAGATCAGCACCCGCGGCCCCGTCATGAGCGCCCGCGCGATCGCCACCCGCTGCCGCTGCCCGCCCGACAGCTCGCGGGGCAGGCGGCGCCGCAGCTCGCGCCCGATCCCGCACCGTTCGAGCATCTCCATCGCCGCCCGCCCCCGATCCTCCCGCGACCCCCCAAGGCCATGCACCACCAGCGGCTCGGCGACCGCTTCTTCAACCGTCATCGACGGGTTCAGCGAGCCCCCGGGGTCCTGAAACACCGCCTGCACGCTCCGGGCCGCCCGACGCCGCGCACGCCCCCGAAGCCGCAGCAAGTCGTGCCCACCTACCCACACCGCCCCCGTCGCAGGGATGAGCCCGAGCATCGCGCGCATCAGCGTGGTCTTGCCACAGCCGGATCGCCCCACCAGCCCAAGCGTCTCTCCGCGGCCCACCTCAAGACTGACACCTCTCACGACCTCGCGATGCGCCACGCCCCACAGGCCGGGCGACAGCGCCACCCGCACCCGCAGGTCCGTCACCCTCAGCGCTGCGCCCCGCTCGTGGCTCTGGGCCCGGCCCGATGTCATGCCGACCATCCTACAGCCCCCGATGCTCCAGCGGCCCCAAGCCCCGCAGCGGGCCGGGAAGCCCCGACACGCCCCTCACTCGCCGGAGCTTCGCGCCGAGCGCGGCCATCCGCCGGTTGACCCCCCGCCCCGCGGCGCTACGCTTCTGCCCCGGGCACGACCCGGTGTGAGTTCGCTCACGAGGGCAGTTAGCTCAGTTGGTAGAGCACCGCATTGAAAATGCGGGTGTCCCCGGTTCAAGTCCGGGACTGCCCATT
>JADYXW010000047.1 GCA_020853975.1 Phycisphaerales bacterium | reverse complement strand
GGCGGCCCGCCCAAACTTCTGAGCCCGGCACGTCGGCGCATCGCCGTCGAGCACGTCCAGAGCGAACTGGGCGTGAGCGAGCGGCGTGCGTGCAAGGTGCTGGGCCAGGCCCGGGCGGTGCAGCGGCCCTCGCCCCTCCCGCGCGGGTTCCCAATGCACCTGCGACCCCTGCCCCTGGAGCAGGTCGGTGTGCGCGGCGCCCTGACGAACTGGGCTCGACGGAAGGGGGTCTGGCTGCGTCAGGCTCTTGGACTGGCCGTGCCCCTCTCTGATCGCGGGAAATGACAAGACCGCCCGGGCTTTCCCGGACGGTCCTGGATTCGTCTCGCGTAGGAGCCTGGCTTACTTGGTGGGGATCAGGGTCTTGGGGATCCCCAGCGCCTTGTCCTTCTTGACGTCGAACTTCTTGTCGGCGGTCATCTTCGCGATGCGCTCGGCGCGGGTCATGACGCTGCGCTTGCCGGCCATGGATGCGGAGACCTTCAGAGATCGATCGAGGCTCATGTGCGGTCCTTCCTGCTTCGGTCAGTATTTTTCCCACGCGGGGCGCGAGAAGTTTGAACTGCCGCGGTGCTGCTTCTGCCAGACTTGCCCCAACTGAGCGACCTTGGCTTCCAGGTTCGCCCGGGCGTCGAGCCCAAGTTGTTCCCGCGTCAGGCCCTGTGCGACATACAGGGCGTACCACTGGGCGGGGCCTTGATTCTTGGGGGCCCAGGGCGGCGGATCAACCGGCACCCCCGCCACTTCCACGCCATTGGCCGAAAGGAACGCGATGGCCCCCTCGGCGTCGGTTCGGGGCAGGCTCGCCAGATTCAGGTAGTTCAGGCCCTTCTGGCGGGGGTCCGCCGACATGCCCCGGGAAGACAGCACCGGGCCGGTGGACACCGGGACCGAGGGGGGCGTTTGCGGGCGCTCAACCTGGTTCTGCGGCTGGCCTTGGGGTTGGCCCTGAGGTTGGCCCTGGGACTGGCCGCCGTTCTGCCGGGCGACAGAGGGGCTTGGTTCCGTGACGGGAGGCCGGTCTCCAAAGGCCGCGCCGAGGTTCTTCTCAACCTTGGACTGCTCCTGGGACCTGCCGAACATGACGCCCCCGCCCCAAGCGAGAATGCCCACCAGCAGAATCCCGGCCAAGCCCAGGTACCAGTAGTTCGCCGGAATGCCCCCCGAGCCTTCGCTCGGCTGGACCTGCGGGGCGGCCTCGGGGTAGGCCGCCGCCCCCGGCTTGAGTTCGACGCGGACGATGGGCTTCGCGGCACGGGGCGTGCTCGGCGTCGCGGGCCGGGCCGCTCCGCCCCGGGAGACCAGGTCAAAGAGCGGGGTGGTGCGTCGGGTCATGATCCAATGGTACCGCGAGAACAGGGACGCGTATACTCGCGTTCGCCATGCCCATCCCAGAACAGGACGTCGTGCGGATCTCCCCAGCCCCGATGACACGGGCCGAGAGCCTGTACATCCCGGAGGTGGTCAAGGGCTTCGGGACCACGCTGAGGCACTTCTTCACCTCCTTCGGCCAGGGGCGGACCTCCCGCACCATGCAGTACCCGGAGGTCCGGCGCGAGGATCTGCGCGTTGAAGAGGGCGGGCTCAACAAGAGCAACTTCCGGGGCGTCCACCGCCTGAACCGCGACGAGCAAGGCCGCGTCAAGTGCGTCGCGTGCATGATGTGCCCCACCATCTGCCCGGCCAGGTGCATCCACATCGAAGCCGCGGAAAGCCCTTGGCAGGACCGCGAGAAGTACCCCGCCAAGTTCGAGATCGACGAGCTGCGCTGCATCTACTGCGGCATGTGCGAAGAGGCCTGCCCTGTGGACGCCATCGAGCTCACGCCCGAGTACGACATCGTGGGCGCCAGCCGCCAGGAGATGATCTTCGATAAGGAGAAGCTCCTGCACGTATACGACGTGACCATCGGCGGCAAGCCGATGTGACGGGCCGGACAGGCCCGCCCCGCCCCGCGTCCGACGCTCCTAACCCATTCCGAACCGAGATGGCTCCCGCGCACGGATGGAGACCCGCCGCCCGTGGTAATCGGGCGCCGCACGAGAAGCCGCGGGCCCGACTCGGGGGATTCGCGTCAAAAAGTGACCACTTTACTGGCAAACGCGCCGGCGTGATGTACCTCCCTCAATGAACATCCGCGCTGGCAGCGCACCGTGCCCCCTCACGAAGTGGCGCGGATCGCGGTGGCTTTGCGGGTGCGTTCCCCGTCTGGAGAGACGGGGAGTGGTGTCGTTGTGGTGACCGCCGGGGCAGGAGACCCCGTGAAGAAGGGAGATTCGTGATGAAGTCTGTACTCCTTGGAGCGTGCGGGTTGGCCCTCGCTGCGGCGGGCGCGAACGCGACCACGTTCAGCTTCGCTTCCGATGCGAACCATCAGAACTGGACGTTCGCGGGCCTTGGCGCGCTGATCAGCGCCGCCGGCCCCACGAACCCCCAGGTCCTGCTCGTGGACGACGACAACGGGGCACTCCCCGCGCTGTCGTTCAACGTCGAGTTCCGCGCCAGCATGCAGGTCGCATCAGCGGCCAGCGTGCCGATCGGCGGCGGAAACTTCCTGCATGTGTACAACGTCGCGGCCGTTCCCGAGGGCCCCGCGGGCTTTGGCTTCTTCCTGCCCGACGGCAGCCCGCTCCTGGTCGCAACATTCAGCACCGCGACGTTCCGCGCCGCCGGCCCCCAGGGCGCCTGGGGCTCCGCCGCGAACCTCTCCGCCAGCGACCTCTCCGGGAGCGTGACCTACACCTGGTTCGGGCCCGACATGCCCGCCTATGGCCTGTACCAGGGTCAGAGCTCCATCGGGATGGACGACGCTGCATTCACGTTCACGAACATCCACAGCGACAGCGGGCCGGGCGTGCCCCTGGGTGACGGGTCCTTGCCCAACCAGGCCTGGAACTCCGAGGGCTCCTACTCGGGCACGGCGCACTTCGTGCCCGCTCCCGGAGCCGCGGCCCTCCTGGGCCTGGCCAGCGTGTGCGTGTCCCGTCGGCGTCGGTGAAGAGACCATACCAGAGAGAACCGGGGCTTGAGTGTGCCCCGAGTGAAGGGAGATCGTGAGATGAAGATCGCAATGCTCAGTGCCGTCGGGTTGCTGTTGGCCGCGGGTTCGGCCAACGCCACGACGTTCAGCTTCGCGTCCGATGTGGACCACACCAGCTTCACCTTCGCGGGCTTCGGCCAGGTGCTGCGTGATGCTCAGGACCGCACCGACCCGGTGTCCCTGCTCATCGACGACGACAACGGGCCCCTGCCCGCCCTGTCCTTCGACCTTGAGTTCCAGTTCGACGCGCTGCTCACGCACGTCGCGAGCGTCCCCGTCGGGGGCGGGCAGTTCCTCCACACCTACTCGCTCGGCGGCTCGCAGGGCCCCGCGGCGTCCTTCGGCTTCTATGACGCCCTGGGTGCGCCCGTGCTCACCGCCCAGTTCGTCGGCGGAATCTTCAGCGCCGACGGCACCGCCACCACCTGGGGCTCCACCGCGGGCGTGCAGGCGGGCGATATCACCGGTCAGGTCGTCTACACATGGCACGGGGCGGACATGCCCGCGTACGGCCTCTTCACGGGCCAGTCCGTCGGCCTCGACGACGCCGCGTTCACCCTCTCCTTCCTCCAGTCCGCCAGCGGTCCGGGCGTCTCGATCGGCTCGACGGCTCCCTACCCGGTCGATCAGTGGGCCTCCGAGGGCTCGTTCTCCGGCACGGCCCACTTCGTCCCGGCCCCCGGCCTGGTCTCGCTCGCGGGCATGAGCCTCGGGTTCATGGGCCGCCGCCGCCGCTGATCCCGTCCGAAGTCCCCGTCCAATCGTTCGACATCTCGCCCACCTTCCCCGGCCCCGGCAAGTGCGTTCCATTGCCGGGGTCGGACTTTTTGGACATCGCGATTCGCTACCCCACGTCCACGAGGCCCAGCGCATCCCCGTAGGTCTTCATGAGGCGACGGCGCAGGAGCGCCTCTTCCGACGCCGCGAGCAGAGGCGAACGCCCGATCCACGCGGCGGCGTCGCGACGGGCCATGTTCAGCAGCTCGCGATCACGCGCGAGGTCCGCCACGCGGAACGGGGGCAGCCCGGACTGGCGCGTGCCAAACATCTCGCCCGGGCCACGGATCTCAAGGTCCTTCTCGGCGAGGACGAAGCCGTCGGTCGTGGATTCCAGCGCCCGCAGCCGCTCCTGCGCGTCCGGCGTCCGCGGGTCGGCGATGAGATAGCACACCCCGGGCTTGCTCCCGCGGCCGACGCGCCCCCGGAGCTGGTGGAGCTGCGCGAGCCCGAAGCGGTCCGCCTGCTCCACGACCATCACGGTGGCGTTCGGCACGTCGATGCCGACCTCCACGACCGTGGTCGCCACGACCGCGTGGACCTGGCCAAGCCGGAACCGCTCCATCACCGCGTCGCGCGTGTCCCGCGCGAGCTGCCCGTGCAGCGCCGCCAGGCGATGCCCCGCAAGCCAGTGGGTGCCGAGCTCTTCGAGCGTGCTCCGGACGTCGCGGAGGGGCTGGCCATCGGCGCCGGCCTCGCCCGGCCCGATCGCGGGAACGACGACAAACGCCTGCTCTCCCCGGGAGATCCGCGACGCGACCTCGTCGTAGACCTCCACCCGCTGGTCCGACGAGACGGCCCGAGTGCCGACCGGGCTGCGCCCCGGCGGCAGGGCGTCGATGGTGGAGATGTCCAGGTCGCCAAAGAGCGTGATGGCGAGCGTCCGGGGTATGGGCGTCGCGGTCATGACCAGCACGTGGGGCGTGGAAGCGTCGTCGCTGGCCTGCGCGCGGAGTCGCGCCCGCTGCGCCACGCCGAAGCGGTGCTGCTCGTCGATGACCGCAACCGCCAAGCACGCGCACCGCACATCTTCCGTGAGCAGCGCGTGCGTCCCGATCAGGATGTCGATCCCGCCCGTCGCCAGCGCGGCCAGGGTTGCGGCACGCTCCGCCCCCGGCGTCGCGCCCGTGAGCAGAGCCACCCGCACCCGCGTGCCGGCGAGCGTCCGCGAGATGGACGCGTAGTGCTGCTCCGCGAGGAGCTCCGTAGGCGCCATCAGGCTCGCCTGCTTCTGCGAGGCCACCGCCATGAGCATGGCGTAGAGCGCCACCGCGGTCTTCCCCGAGCCCACGTCGCCCTGGATCAGCCGGTTCGCGGGCGTGGGCTTCGAGAGATCGCCCGCGATCTCCCGCACGGCCCGGTCCTGGGCGGCGGTCAACGCAAACGGAAAGCGCTCGCGGATGTGCCGGTCTACCTGGTCGTTCCAACGGAGCGCCGGCGCCCGCTGCGCCTGGCGCAGGTGCGCCCGCTTCACGTGCACACCCAGTTGCAGCAGCAGCAACTCGTCGTAGGCAAGCCTCCGGATGGCCTCGCCTGCCTCGGCCTCGTGCGCGGGCTCGTGGAGCATGCGGTACGCCTGACGCAGCTCCGGGAGCGCCCGCGCCGCGCGAAACTCCGCCGGCAGATGGTCCTCGATCAGGGGCAGGGCGAGCGGAAGGGCCTTGCGGATCGTCCGGCCCAGCGCGGCGCTGGAAAGGTCCAGCGAGGCCGGGTACACCGGCCGTACGAGCCGCTCCAGCGCGGGCGGTTCGTCGTCGGAGAGAATGGTGATCGAAGGGTTGGCGATCTGGACGCCCGGGCCCCTCGTACGCAGCGCCCCCTGCACGCGAACGCGCATCCCCGGGTGGAGCCTGCGGGTCATGTACGGCGCGTTGAACCACACCAGGTCGAGCCTTCCCGTGTGGTCGCAGACGACAGCCTCGAAGCGGGCACGCTTTCCCACGCCCACAGGGCGCGTCGCGGTGACCTCGCCCCTCGCGGAAACGATCTGGCCCGGCACCAGCTTGTCGATCGTGGTCTCAGCCTCCAGCACCTCATGCCTCAGCGGGATGTGCGCGACCAGACGCCCGAGGTTCGTAAGCCCCAGCGCATCGAGCAGCCCGGCGAGTGCGGGCGACACACCGGACAGATCTCGAACAGGGGTTGTGAGCGTGATGTTCGTCACCCGGTGAGGTTATGGACAGCAGAACCGGAAAGAGCATAATGCGCATCGAACGATCCGGAAAGCCGTGAGTGCCAGGAGGGTATTGCGTTCCCTGTGTGGAGCCTCGCGCGCGAAATGGCTCGGCGCGAGTACGAAGGGCGTCAACGGCCCGTTGCCGCGTGTACGTCCTTCCAGAGGAGGACGTCATCGTGGATACGCGTTACATCGTGGCCGGCGTGCTGATGCTCGCGGCCGGGCATGCCCTTGCGGACGGGCTCTCGGGGTCTGTGGCGTACACCGACGGCGGTGGCACGGCGCGCCCCGCGCGCCGCATCACCATGCAGATCTGGGCCGCCAACCCGCTGGGCGACACGCTGCTGGGCGAAGTGCGCACCGACGACTCGGGCGCGTGGACCGCGACCGTCACGCCGCCCCCCATGACCATCGGATACTTCGTGCGAGCCGTCGCGGTGAACGACGCGACGCGGGTGACGTCGGGCGGGGCCGCCCCGCCCTATTACGTGGACGTCGGCGGGGCACCGCTCGGCGGCGGGGCCATCCCCGCGACCACGATCGACACGGCAGGGCCCAACGCGGCTCGGGCGTTCGCCGTCGCCGATGCGCTGCAGACCGGCTGGCTCTACGGCAGCGCCATGCGCGGGGCGGCGCCGGCACGGGTGAACACTACCTTCCCCGAGACCGGCGCGGGCACCGCGTCCTTCTACAACTCCGCGACCGGGCTGCACATCCGCCAGTGGCGACGCTACGCCTGGGACGTGCTGACGCACGAGTACTCGCACTACCTCGCCGACATCGACACCCTGGATGCCAACCCGGGCGGGCCCCACGCCTTCGGCGTCAGCAACATCACACCGGGCCCCGGGGGCAAGCTCAACGGTGTGAGGCTGGCCTGGGGCGAGGCCTTGGCCACGTACAACGGCACCGCGGCCCAGGCGGTCTCGGCCCACCCGCCCAGCCCGACCACGGGCGACACCGTGTACACCTCGCTGAACACCGATACGCCCGCGAGCACCTTCGAGGTGAACCTCGACACGCACGCCGGCGACGGCACCACCGGCGTCAACGCCGGCGAGGGCGATGAGACCTCCGTGATGCGCATTCTCTGGGACCTCGCCGACGGCACGGGCGGGAGCGAGCCCCACGACCGCGTCACGCTCGGGCACGCCTCGCTCTACAGCATGATCGACAACGACATCCCGGGCATCGACCAACTCAACGGTCTGTGGAATCACCTCATCACCCGGCCGGGCGCCACCGACGCTCTCCGGGTCGACTACGGCGCGATTTTCGAGGAGTACGGCGTGTCGCCACACCCGATCGGTGACCTGATCGACGACGCCCTCATGGACTCCGACCCGGCGCCCACCTTTGAGTGGGTCCGCCGAAACGACTCCGCCAACGATTCCTTCGGCCTGATCGTGTTCGACGCCGCCCTCTCCACGAGGCTGCTGGACATCACGATCCCGGGCGACGTCACCTCGTACACCCTGACCGCCGGGCAGTGGGACACCCTCAACAACCACCTCGGCGCCGCCAGGTTCATCATCCGGGGCTCCGACACCGACCAGTACGCGACGGGTTCCTACTGGAGCGACGCGTACGGGTTCACGATCATCCCGGTGCCCGGCGCTGCCCCGCTCGCCGCGCTCGCGGTCCTGCTCGGTGCCGCCCGACGCCGGCGCACGTAGCGGCCGCCCACAGCCCACGCCCCTCCGATGGCCCGCGGCCCGTGCGCGGGCCTTCTACCATCTGCCCGGCTGCGGTCACAGCCCCGACGCCCCTTGGCACGCGCGCCCCCGGAGGCGCCGCGGGAGTTGTTCTGTGTTCCAACGCCTCACCGACTCGTTCAATGGCCTTTACCGGCGCCTCTCCGGCTCGGGCACCATTTCCGAGAAGAATGTCGCCGACGCGATGGCGGATGTCCGCACCGCCCTCCTCGACGCCGACGTCCACCTGGAAGTCGTCGACGAGTTCTGCGAGAGCGTGACGCGCGATGCCTTGGGCCGCGAGGTGACCAAGAGCCTCAAGCCCGGCGAGGAGATGGTCGGCATCGTCTACGAGCGGCTGGTGACCCTGCTGGGCGGCGAGCCGCCAAGGCCCGGCGAGGCCCAGGCCCCGATCACCCCGATGCCTCCGCCCATCATGGACGTCGCGGGCGGGCCCACGGTCGTCATGATGTGCGGCCTGCAGGGTTCGGGCAAGACCACCACGTGCGGCAAGCTCGCGGCGTACCTCAAGAAGAAGGGCAAGAGCGTCATGCTCGCCGCGTGCGATCTGCAGCGTCCCGCGGCGGTGGAGCAGCTCCACACCCTCGCGGACCAGGTGATCGCCCAGGGCGGCCCGGGCAAGGTCGCGTTCTATGGCGAGCCGGACAAGTGCGCGGAGTACGGCAGGGCGGTGGGCGTCGCGGTGCAGGTGGCCAGCCGCGCGTTCGAAGCCGCCAAGACCGCCAAGGTCGACGTGCTGATCCTCGACACCGCGGGCCGCCTTCACATCAACGACGAGCTCATGGGCGAGCTGTCGCGCGTGCAGAAGGTCGTGCCGCCCCACCACGTCTTCCTGGTGGTCGACGCCATGACGGGCCAGGACGCGGTGAACTCCGCCAAGGCATTCCACCAGCGTCTGAACATCGACGGGGTGATCCTGACCAAGTTTGACAGCGACACGCGGGGCGGAGCCGCCATCTCCGTCAAGCACGTCACCGGCGCGCCGATCAGGTTCATCGGCGTGGGCGAGAAGCTCGACGCGCTCGAGGAGTTTCACCCCCAGCGCATCGCGGGGCGAATCCTGGGCATGGGCGACGTCCTGAGCCTCGTGGAAAAAGCCCAGGAGCAGGTCTCCGCCGAAGAAGCCGAGAAGCTCAACGAGAAGATCGCCAAGGGCGAGATGACCATGGACGACTTCCTGAAGCAGCTCAAGACGCTGCGGCGGATGGGTCCGGTCAAGCAGCTCCTGGGCATGCTCCCCGGCGTTGGCTCCATGCTCAAGGACGTCCATATCGAGGACAAGCAGCTTGACAAGGTCGAGGCCATGATCTGCTCGATGACCAACGAAGAGCGCGTGAAACCATCGAGGATTGACATCCCCCGCCGGCGGCGGATCGCCAGGGGCAGCGGCACCACGCCCGAGGACGTGGGCCAGCTCGTCAAGCAGTTCGACATGGTCAGCAAGATGACGCGCTCCATGGCGACCATGTCCGCGGGCGACCGCGTGAAGGCCGTCAAGCAGATGGGCGGGAACCAGGGCATCAGCGGCATGATCCCGGGGCTGCAGGGGCTCCCCCAGTTCAAGACGCGGGGCAGCACCCACACGCAGAGCGTGAAGGCCAAGTTCAAGAAGCGCAAGTAGGCCGCGCCCCCCGCTCAGTTGCGTGGAGCGCCGGCGTTGCCTGTGTTCGACGCGTCGTGCTGCGCCTGCGCCCAGCCCCGGCCCGTGCCCTCGAACCCCGACAGGCACACCGCCATGCCGCTGGCGCCGTCGCCCGACGGGGCGTGAACCCCGACCACCAGAAACACATCCAGCCTGCCGTCGCCCGTGAGGTCCGTGATGGTCACGCCGTGCGACGTCCCCTCGGCGCGCTGCGCGACCTCGGCGCCGACGTCGAGCTGGCTGACCACGGCCCCGTCGCGCCCGCTGAGCACGCGAAAGAGTCCGCGCGAGGTGATAAACGCCACATCAGGCACACCGTCGGCGTCCAGGTCGGCGACGGCGAGCCCTCCGATCGCGCCGTCGCGCGGGTCAAGGTCCGACGCGGGCACGCTCCAGCGGACCTGACCATCGGACGCGAGCGCCGTGATGCGCCGTCCACCCGCGATGACCTCCGGCTTGCCGTCGGCGTCCAGGTCCGCGATGACGTTCGCCGACGCGGGGCCGGCCTCGCCCGCCGTCGCCTGCCACAGCGGAATCCCGGTGCGTGCGTTCAGCGCGGTGACCACGCCGTCGGCGGTTGCGATAGCCAGATCGGGCGCGCCGTCCGCGTCCAGGTCCGCGAGCGCTGGCCCCTGCGTCGCGCGGGCCGTGAGCGGGAAGGACCATCGCTCGCCGCCATCGCGGCTGTCAATACAACGGACCGACGGCTTGTCGCCACCGGTCACCACCACCACATCCAGGATGCCCGTGCCCGAGACGTCAGCCACAATCGGCCCCGGGAGAATCGGGGCGGACCCGGCCTTGAGGTTGTACACGATCTTCCCGTCCGCCGCGTCGATCACCAGCACGCGCCCCGCGGTGGTCGCCGCGACCACGTGCTCGCGTCCTTCGAGGTTGCCGACCCACGGCGCTCCCTCGATCGCCTCGCCGCCGGGGGCCGAGGCCCGCCACAGACGCTGCCCCGACGCGGCGTCAAAGGCGAGCACCTGCCCAGCGTTCGAGAGCGGAGCGATGATCTCCGGCCTGCCATCGGCGTCCACGTCCACAAGGCGGCAGGAGGCGTCGAACCTTCCCTGGGCCGCGTCGGACGACCACACCTCCGCGCCCGTATCACCCCGCAGGACCAGCAGCCTGGATTCACCCCGCGAGGTTCCGAAGATGACCTCCGGAACGCCGTCAGCGTCCACGTGGCCGATGCACGCCGAGCCCTTGCTCTCCGAGCGCAGCGCGACCTTCCATTGGACCTTGGGGGGTTCCGCGAGGGTGAGCGCGAGGGCGGGGATCAGGAGCGTGAGCATGGGTTGATCTCCCGGGCCGGCCCAACGGGGCGCCGGGCTAGTCCTTGCCTATGGGCAGGAAATCCTTGGCGCGGCCCTGGCCCCACGCGCGGAACCGGGGCCAGAAGACCTCCTTGAGCAGGATCTTGATGCACGCGGCCGCGGGGATCGCCAGCAGGATGCCGTAGAACCCCGCCAGCGACCCGCCCGCGATGGAGGCGAACAGGATCGTGGGCGTGTCCATCTTCGTCGCCTGCCCCTGGATGCGAGGCGTCAGGATGTAGTCATCCAGAAACTGCACCACGCCCGTCACCAGCAGGGGAGAGCCCAGCGTCCACCACCACTGCTCGCGAAAGCTGCTGTGCGGCTCCAGCCAAAGCAGCAGCACAGCGAGAGGGATTCCGACCGCCCCGGCGGCGTAGGGCACGATCGTCAGCACGCCCACGATCGGCCCGATGACGAGCGGGATCGGAACCCCGATGAGCCAGAAGCCCACTGTGTAGACCACGATCATCACGCCGCAGATCGTGAGGCGCCCGCGGACAAAGCCGGCGATGACGCGGTCCATCTGCGAGAGAAGGAAGATGGCCCGGCCCCTGCGCTGCTCGGGGATCAGGCCCTCCCAGAAGCGCAGCACGCGGCCCCAGCCCGTGCAGCAGAAGAAAAAGAAGAACGCGGTGAGGAACGCGCCGAAGAGGAACCCGCCCACGGAGGTGACGAAGCTAAAGGTGGCGCCCAAGGCCCCGCCCCCGACGCTCAGCGCGCCCTTCCCGATCGCGGCGGCGTTCTCCTGCACCCACCCGATGCCCCACTGCACCAGCCGGTACGCGTCGGAGGGCTCGGGAGGGGGCGCCGTCGCCTCCTGCCCCTCGGGCACAGGCGTGGCGCGCCACGCATCCCACGCCTTGGCCCGGGCCTGGTGCTCCGAGACATACTCGTAGATCTCCGTCCACGAACGGCCCGCGCTGGAGAGCCGCTCCCTCGCCGCCGCGTCGCCCGGGTGCTGCACCGCGTACGAGAGGGCTTCGACGTTCTGCGTGACGCGCCCGGCGAACTTCACGCCCTGAGCCGCGCCAAAGCCGATGCCGAGCGTCACCGGCACGACAATCACAAGCCCCGTCACGAGGATGAGCCCCCCCGCAACCAGGGGCCTGCCCACGCGCCCGCTCCGCGTCAGCATCGCCACCAGCGGCTCAAAGAGGTACGCGAGCGCCATCGCCAGCAGCAGCGGAACCGTCACGACGCTCAGCTTGTACCCCAGGAACACGATGCCGACCACGGCAGCGAGCAGCAGCACATCGCGCAGCGGCTGAATCTGCCACAGATGCAACTGCTTCCAGTCTGGTTGGGCGTTTGGGTCCGTCGGCATGGGCACAATCTAGCCTCGCCGCGAACCGCGTGCCTCAGCGCCGGGCGGGCAGGTCGCCGAACGCCTCGTCGAAGTCGAAGACTCCCTGGAAGTGCTCCAGCCGGTCCTCGTCGGTCTTCCGCATCAGCTGAGCCTCGATCATTGAGAAGACCAGCCTGCCGAAGTCTTCGGTCGTGTGGATGTTCCAGTTGCGGAGCACCGTCCGAGCGAGCAGGCCATACCGCCTCACGGCGTAGTCCCGCAGGCCAAGGCAGAGCTGCTGCCCGTTCACATGGCGGCTCTCGTCCTCCGCGTCTCCGGCCTCGCCGTGCACCATCTTCACGGTGTGCGCCAGGCCCTCACGGATGAACTGACACGCCTGTGGCGGGTACTTGCTGAGGGGTGGGATTCGATCGCGAACGTCGGGCGATGATTCGCTCACAGATTCGGCCTCCCGTGACGGACGTGCCCGGATTCCGGGCGGTCCACAACCTACGGCCCGGGATACTAGTTCGCCCCCCGTGGGCGGTCTAGCCCCTTCCACGGGCCGTGCTTACGAACGGGCACTCCCGCGCCCACCACCTCAAACGGCGGCTCTTCCACTTTCCCACGGCCCCGAGGCCGATTCTCGGGCCTGCGGAGACCCGCCCCACCCCGGGGCCCGCCTCGATCCAAAGGTCGGCCCCCGCGCACAGGTCCAGGCCATCGAGCTCGCGCCCGATGGCCATGGCCCGGCAGAGCTTGCCCGGACCGGACCCAAGGTCTCGCTCGGTGCGCACGACGGCCCGGGTCTCTCGGAGCGCACGCATGGCGTCCACACCCTCGTCGGGCCGGATCGCGCGGATGAGCACGGCCTGCGGGTCGCCCGCCTCGGCGCACACCACGTTGACGCAGTGGTGCATGCCGTACGTGAAGTAGACGTACGCCGTTCCGGGCCGGGCATACATGGATTCGTTCCGCGTGGTCCGCCTCCCGCCGAAGGCGTGGCTCGCACGGTCCTGAATCCCGACGTAGGCCTCCGTCTCGACGATGACTCCCGCGAGGCGCTGGCCCTCGGGCGTCACCCGGACCAGCCGCGTGCCGAGCAGGGCGGGCGCGAGCGTCGCGGCGTCCCTGGCGAAGAACGCACGGGGAAGCACCGCCCGGTCAGGCATAGGCGTGGAGCCCGGGAAGCAGGAGGTTCACCCCGAAGTACGTCCAGAGCATGATGAAGAAGCCGACGACGCTCAGCCACGCCGTGACGAGCCCCTTCTTCGCCGGGATGCCGATGCGGACATGGATGACGATGAGGTACACGATCCAGGTGATGAGGGCCCAGGTCTCCTTTGGGTCAAAGGCCCACCACCGGCCCCAGGAGTGGTCGGCCCACCACGCACCGAGCAGGATGCCCACGCCAAGCGTCCAGAAGGCCAGTTGCAGCAGGATCATCTGCGCCGAATCGAGATCGTGAAGGAGCTTGTCGCGCGTCGCGATGGAGCCGCGTGCCGCGCCGAGCGCGATCTCCATGCCCCCACCCGCCGGGGACGCCTGCGCCCGTCCGAGACGGGCGGTGTAGTGCACCCCCAGGAAGAAGAGGCTCCCGACGAACCCGAGCAGGATCAGGCCGTACGACGCGAGCACCGTCGTGACGTGGTACTTGAGCAGCACGCTGGTGTTGAGAATCGCGGCCTCACGCTCGATGCTCTTTCCGGGGATCGCGGTCTGCGTCGCTGTGATGAGCACAAGGAACCCGACGGCGCACGCCGCGGCTCCGAAGAGCCACTGCCGCCGCGCCACCATGATGACCGTCGCAACCAGCACCGCGAAGAGGCTCAGGCCCGTCATGCTCTCGAACTGGTTCTGGATGGCGAACCGCTCCGCGATGAGGCACCGCGAGACGAACCCGAAGGAGTGCATCGCGATCGCAATCGCGAGAAACCCGGCACCCACCCACGCGACCCACTTCCTCCCCGTCCCGAAGGCCATGAGGAGCGTGACGAGCCCAAAGCCGTACGCCCAGAAGCCCCACTCGAAGGCACGCACGCGGTTGTAGAGCCCCTCGATCGAGCGCGATGTCGTCGGATAGACCGCCGCGTTGATGCGGGGGAGTTCCGCGGCCAGGGTCGCGGCGTGCCGGTTCACAGCGTCCGCATCGCCCGCGCGCCACGCCGCCCCGAGCGCGAGGGCCGCCGCCCGCGCGGGGTGACCCTCGGGCAGGAGCGAGAGGTGCGTCCAGGGCTTGTCCGCCGCTTCGGGCGCCACCAGCAGGAAGTTCCCCCCGGTCCCCTCGTACAGCGAAAAGGCGCGGTCGATCCGCATGAGCCCCGAGCGGAACCCCTCCTCGCTCACGTGCTCGCGCGCCACCGCCCCGGCGTGCGCATCGAACATGCCGGGCGTGATGCGCCCCACCTTGAGCCATCGCTCCCGGGCCGCCACGTCGGCGGGGAACGCCGAGGCGAGGAGCTCCTTCCGCAGGGGCAGATAATCCACGCCCAGCAGCGCCTTGTCGTGGTAATACCCCGGGTCGATCGCGAGGTCCAGCAGCGTGAAGAGCGGGTCGTAGTTCACGACCTTTACCTCTCTCGCCTCGCGCTCGGGAGTCGCACCCTCCGGCTTCAGATAATCCTGGTAGGTCCGCCTTCCGCTCAGGCCCCGCACCGTCTCGTCCGCGAGGGTGTCCAGCACCTTCACGCGCCCGCTGTGCAGCACCGCGAGGTCGCGCAGGGGCGAAAGGTTCACCTTCGCGGCAAACTCGCTCTTCTCCAAGGGAGTCATCGTGGTGGGCGCAATCGGGCCGAACGGCGGCTGCTCGGCGCCCTGCTTCGCGGAGACCGCCGCGGGCGCGGGATGGGCGTTGCCCTCGGGCGCCGTCTGGGCCCTTGCGACTCCCGACAGGCACCACAGCAGCAGGACCACCAGAAGCAGTTGGCGGCACGAGTTCACAGCAGCACCTCCTCCGGGGCCTCGGCCTCGCGAACACCGGCGCCGGCCCCTTGCCCCCTCTCCCTCGCGAGCGTGGCCTGAATCCGGGCCTTCTCGCGGCGCACCAGGTACGGCTTCAGGTAGAACGCCCACGGGATGCCCAGGGCCATCAGCACGCCCCCTAGAGCAATGACGTGAATGCCCGGGTTATTGCCGACGCCCAGGATGGTGAAGCGAACGGTCGGGGCCCTGGCCTGGCCCGCGTCGGCGAGGCGCTGGGTGCGGTCCCAACCCTGTGCGTCCCAGCCCGCCTGACTGAACTTGTACTGGTTTGGCGACACGCCGTGGGCCAGCGTCAGCACGAAGTTCGCGAGCCAGGACCGCCTGGAGTCGTCCCACATGAACGGCGCCCGCAGCGGCGCATTGAGCTGCGTGACGTGCTCGTACTCGTCGAAGCCCGCGTCGTCGACGGGCGTGACGCGCACTCGCGACTGATAGTCACGCGGCGCCCCGCGATGGTCGTACGCGATCATCTCGAAGTCGGTGAGGCGGATGGCAAAGCCCGGGAGCGCGTGCTGCAGGCGGGCAAACGCGAGGGTGACGGGCCCCACGCCCGGCACCGCCACGGTCCGCTCGGCCTTGGAGCCTGGGCTCCAGTATCGCTCGAAGGGGAGCCACACCACGCGCCGGGAACTGCCTGAGGCAATCTCAACGCCCAGCATCGCGTGCTCGTGCGTGCCCACGGACTTCGCGTCCCGCTCCTCCTCGGGCGTCGGGAGGGGCCTGTCCACGCGCACGGCGCGCGCCCACGACTCCGCGATGCGGAGCTTCACCTTCGGCACCAGCGGCACATACTGCCCCGGTGTGAGCGGGCCGTACGTGTTGACCTTGCCCCCGAACTGCCTCACCAGCACGCGCACGCCGCCCGTGGCATCCTCGCTGTAGTACGCCCTGACCTTGTCTGCCTCGATGAGCGAGATGCGGATCGCGGGGTCGGCGTCGCGCCGGGAAGGCATGCCCCGCTCGGTCACCGGCTCGAGCATGTCCTGGTTGATCTCGGGGAAGCGGTGGTACACGTACCGATCGAACAGCTCTCCCTTGGGTGTGCGGACGCGCACGATGGCCACGCTGCTGCCCGCACCCTGGAACCCGGGCGTGATGATCGGGAATGGGGGCGTCGGGGAGAGGCCCCGCACCTCAAGCGTGTAGCCGGTCTGCCCCGCCTGCAGCGTGGCGCCCTCCTCCACCGGGTAGACCGCGCGGAAGGGCGTCTCGCCCGGTACCTCCACCACCAGCGCGTGCTGCGTGCCCTCGGGAAGGGGCTCCGAAAGGTCCCGCCAGCGCTCGTCGCTCATGCCGATCGCGTACTCGACCGCGAAGGCCTCCTGCTCCGACGCGCGGTCCGCCGCGAGACTCGGCGCGAGCGTAAACGCGAAGTAGGGCTCGCCGATCGCGCCGTCTTCCAACGGGGCGGCGGCGTCGGGCGTCTCACCCTTCTTCAGGTCGGCGTGCAGCATGACCACGCGCAGGGGAGTGGCGTCGGGCACGCCCTCGTCGGCCAGCACCCAGTCGCGGTACGGGTCCGCGTACGGGGCATAGCCGACAACGCGCAGCGAGAATGGCTCTGTGCTGCCGTCGGCGGGGCCGGGCACAGCCCGCGAGAGAGACCTCGCGGGCCAGTCGAGCCAGGGACGCTGGTACCCCGCGACGGCTGAGACGCTCTGCCCGCCCACCTCCGTCAGACCATACTCGTGATACCGGGGCACGCCGCTGAGCCTCCGCTGCTCATACGCGGCGCCGACCCGGACGATGAGCGCCACGTCCGTGTTGTCGAAGAAGCGGTCGACCGGCTCTCCCGGAGTGATCCTGCCGGAGACAGGGTCAACCGGCCCCGCCATGAGTACGGTGTCGCCTTCCTTCTTGAGACCCTTGTAGTACACGGCGCCGAGCGAGATCACCACGATGCCCGTGTGCACCGTGAGCACACCGATGTTGCGGAACGTGAACTCGATGCGCCGGACGGTCGCGACGACCATGTTCGCCACGAACAGCACCAGGATCAGCCTCAGCGGCCACCACGAGTAATACTCGAGCTCGGACATCTCCAGGCCCGGCACGCGGCGCACCGTGAGGTTCCGGTACTCCTCGACAAACTCCGGGAACAGCCTCAGCCCCGTGTGTGCTAGGGGGTCATACCTCAGCGCGGGCCAGAGCAGCACGAACCAGAGGTAGCTCACAACGGGGATCAGCGCGACGAGCACCAGGATCGACGACAGTCGCGCGAAGGTTCGGGAGACGCCGCCGAGCACGCGCCACGCAACGAGCGCCGGACCGCCCGCCAGGAGCAGGACAGCCCCCACGAGCGTCAGGCCATAGACCGTGTACGTGACCCCCAGCGCGAGCAGGCCCACGGGCACGCTCGCGGAGACACCATAGAGCGCGACCAGGACGAGAAGGACCACCGCGAGGGTGATGCTGCTGAGGGCGCGCAGCACCCAGCGAACGGGTGCCCAGGGGCCGGTGAGGTTCGCGTCTTCCCACGCCCGGTTGCGGCGCCACTTCAGGCTCATGAGGGTTCCTCGTAGCCCGCGGCTCGGCGGGCCTCAGATAGTATGATCACGCGAGATCGCCGAGCAGCAGCGCAACGGGTGAATTCCCGCCCGCGAGCGCCGCGTCCAGCCCCCCACCCCCGCCCCGCACCGCCACAAGGCCCGCGAGCATCGCCCCCGGGCTGAACTCGAACGCGCGGTGGTCCAGCCCGAGCGCCCTCGCTCCCCCGATCGTGGCCATGCGCAGCAGCGCCTCGCCCGGCACGTTATCTCGCAGACGCAGCACCCTCATCTCCTCCCACACCGACAGGTCCGGGCGAGGGAGGTTGATGACCGAGTCGGTGCCGAGCGCGACCTCGACCCCCGCGCGGAGCATGTCGCGGTAGCGGTGCGGGCCGAAGGCACGCTCCGCACCGAAATACTCGGACGCCCGCGGGCAATACACCACCGTGGCGCCGGCCCGGGCCAGCAGAGCGATGTCGGCGTCGCTCGCCTGGTTCACGTGCACCACTGTCCAGCCGCCCTGTCGCAGCACGGGCGCCAGGTGCGCCACGGGCGATGCTCCCGCGCCGAAATCACGCGAGGCGCCGGCTGTCCAAACACCGACCTGCGTCAAAAGCTCTCGCAGCGGGCCGTCCGCGGCGGCGACGAGCCTCGCCTCCTCCGCGCTCTCTGCAAGGTGTGTGCAGCGAGGCACGCAAAGGCCCGCGGCAGCCTCGAACCCCGCGAGAGAAACGCTGTACGGCGCGTGCGGCTGAACGCCGACACGGAAGCCCGGGCGGCCAAGCCCCGTGGCTCGCGCCAGTTCCTCCCGCACGTGCTCCAGCCCCGCGCTCTCTCCGGCGCCGAGCGCGAAAAACTCCAGGAAGCTCACGCCGTGGAGACCCGTCGCCGCCAGCGCGCGCGCGGGCGCGGCGCACGCCCGGCCAGCGACCGCCCCCGCGATATCCCCCACTGCCACGACGCCCGCGCTCAGACACGCGCTCACTCCCTCCTCCACACTCCGCACGATCGCCGCCCCGTCCGAGTGTCGGCCGGCACGCACGATGTCGATGAACTCCCGAAAGCCGGCGGGCGCTGGGCGGGGGCCGATGTGCGTGAGGTCCAAGTGCGTGTGCGCGTTGACCAGCCCGGGCGTCAGCAGCCACCCCGAGGCGTCCACACGCGGGACGTCCGTCGGCGCGCCGACCCCGACCCCGAGAACCCGCACCTTCCGGGGCGCGAGCCCCCGCACCTTCCTGGAACCCCCGAAGTCGGGGCCGACCTCCAGCAGCAGGTCGCCCAGGCCGGCGGGCCGCGAAGCCGCGCCCGCCAGGCACGCCCCTGACAGCAAGACCTTTCCGGGCAGCAGGTTGCGAATCAGCAAGGGCAGTTCAGGATTCATGACAAACTCGATCGACGCCCGATGAAATGGGCGAGGGCGGGTTGGGGACCTCGCCGCGCAAGAAACACCCGAGTTTGTCCCGCCCCGGGCGGGAATCGGATAGCATTCGCCTCACACGCGAACCAAGACACCGCGCCCACGGAGGTCCGCGAGCGCCGACCGGTCAAAGGAGTGTACGACATGAGCATCGCTATGAAGAGTTCCCCGTTGGCCCGCGTCGGCCTGATCTGCCTGGGCGGCCTCACCATGCTGATGGGCGGCTGCATCAACCAGGGTGAGTACGACCGCCTGTACGAGACCAACTCCAGCCTTTCCTCCCAGCTCTCCGAGCGCACCCGCGAGCGCGACGAGGCCCGCGCCGCCCTCGACCTTCTCCGCAAGAACTACGGCAACTCCTCGGGCGCGCTCGCCACGCTGCAGCAGCAGAACGACGAGCTCCGCCGCCAGCTCGACCGGGCGCTCGCGGACTTCCGCACGCTCGAGTCGCAGATGGCCGGCCTGCAGTTCGGCCCCCTCCCCGCCGAGGTGAACGCCGCCCTCACCGCGCTCGCCGACCAGTACCCCGACCTCATCAAGTTCGACGCGGCCCGCGGCATGCTCCGCTTTGCCGCCGACCTCACCTTTGACTCCGGCTCCGACGTCGTGAAGGAACAGGCCAAGCAGGCCCTGGGCGCCCTGGCGCAGATCCTGAACAACTCCGCCGCCAGCGGCTACGACGTCGTCGTCGAGGGCCACACCGACAGCCAGCGCATCTCTCAGGCCACCACCCGGGCCAAGCACCCCACCAACCGCCATCTCTCGGCCCACCGCTCCATCGCCGTGATCGACGACCTCATGAAGATGGGCGTGAACCCCGGACGCCTCATGGCCGCTGGCTGGGGTGAGTTCCGCCCCGCCGTCGTCAACTCCGCCTCGGGCAACACCCCCGCCAACCGGCGCGTGGAGATCTTCCTCGTGAAGTCCGCCGGCGCCGGCCCCGCGGCTGAAACGGTCCCGACGACCACCGGCACCAGCATCACCCCCACCCGCGAAGAGCCCCCGGCCCGCCCGACCGACATCTCCAAGTAAGCCCCCGGGCCCTCATCCTCCGCTCGACCAACGCCCCGGCCCAGCGCCGGGGCGTTTTCATTCCCGCACCTCCCGTACCCTCCGCTCGACATGTCAACCGAGAGCCCCTGCACCCTCTGCGCGCTGGCCCGCACCACGGGCCCGGACCACCTCGCCTCGCTCCAGGAGTGCGAGGTCGTGCTGGGCGAGAACCAGGGAAACCTTGGCTGGTGCGTCGCCATCCTCCGCGAGCACGCGGAGCACATGGACGATCTGCCGCCCGAGCGCCAGGCACGTGTGTGGGGAGACGTCGCGCGCGTCGCACGCGCCATCCGCCGGGTCTTTGCGGCCCATGGCGAGGGGGGCGGGCCCGTCAGGCTGAACTACGAATGCCTCGGGAACGTCGTGCCCCACATCCACTGGCACATCGTGCCCCGGCACGAGGGCGAGCCCGACCTGCGGGCCGCCGTCTGGCTCCGCTCGCCCGAGGCACTGCGGGGCTCGCTGACCCAAGGTGAGAGGCAGCACCTCGCGGCACGCCTGCGAGACGCGCTCAAGACACTCTGAGCTCGTCGGGCGGGGCCGACGCTCTCACGCGCGGTCCACGCCCGTTTTCTCGCTGGGCGGGCTGAAGACGTCGAGGATCACGGTCGGCTCCAGCGCCGTGCAGCCGTGCGGCACGTGCGGGGGCAGGTGCAGCACCTGTCCCGAGGCGAGCGTTACGCGGCTTTCCTGAGCAGTGCCCTCGTCCAGCACGAACGCCGCACGCCCCGACAGCACGCAGACCATCTGCTCGTTGTGATGGCGGTGCGTCGGCACGACAAAGCCGGGCGCAAGCTCGACCCGAGAGATCATGACGTGCGAGCCGACGACCCGCCGCCGCTCGATCAGCGGCATCGGGCGGTCCACGGGCAGTTCACTCCAGGTGAGCACGCGAGGTTCTGCGTCCATGACGGCAGCGTACCGCGCCGTTCACGCCGGGGGCGGACCGGAAGGTCCGCGCTCGCCGGGCTGGCCACCGCCGCCCCGGCCCCGCCTTCGTCGGCGGCGTCCGCCCGGCTGGCCACCGGACTGGGCTCCGGGCTCGCCACCGGGCTGCTGGCCCCGGGACGGCGCTCCCGCGTCGTCATCCAAGCCCTCGAGCAGTTCGTCGATCTCTTCGTCGCGTGACTTGGGAGGCACCGATCCGCCTCCCGGTTGGCGTGGCGCGGGCCCGGGCTGGCGCAGCGGGCGATCTTCACGGCGTGGAGGCTGCTCTCGACGCTGGCTCTGCTCTCTGGGTGCTCCCGGCTCGCGGGGCGGGCGCGCGGCACCGGGCTCGGGAGCAGCCTTCGGCCCTGTCTGGGTTGGCCCCGGCCTTCGTCCCGGCCCCCGATCGCGCATGCCGCGGGCATCTGGCTCCGGCCTCGGCGGCGCGACCGCGGCCCCGGGGGCCGTGAGCTCCTCGATGGGCACCGCGACCCGGCGGGGCCGGCCGTCGGTCCCCAGCGCGTCGAGCTCCACCAGCGCGAGCTGGGTCAGGATCTGCCCGTCGATCACGATGCCGTCGCCCTCGGGCGTGCCGACGCGGGACTTCTTCCGAGGGAGCTTCTTGCGAAGTTCCTCGTACGTCGCGTCCTCGTAGCGCAGGCAGCACATCAGCCGCCCGCACCGCCCGGAGATCTTCAGCGGGTCCAGCGTGGCCTTCTGGACCTTCGCGGACTTCATGGAGATCGGCCTGAGCACCTTCAGGAAGTTCTTGCAACAGCAGTACTGCCCGCACTTTTCGTAGTCCGCCGTCAGCCGGGCCTCGTCGCGGGCGCCCACCTGGCGCACCTCCACGTGCGCCCTGAACTCGCGGCTGGCCTCGCGGATCAGGTCCCGAAGGTCCACGCGCTCCTCAGAGAGGCAATAGATCGTGAGCGACTCGCCGCCCAGGATCGGCTCCACGTCCACGATCCGCGCCGTGAACCCGATCCGCGCCGCGATGTCGCGGACGTGGGCGCGGATGCCGTGCTTGCTCTGCTCGATAGCGGCCTGGCGGTCGAGGTCTTCCTTCGTCGCGACGCGCAGGACGCGCCCGTCGGTGAAGAACGGGTAGTCGCGCCCACCGGAGTTATCGATGTACGAGAGCATCTCCTTGCGGGAAACGCTCTTGGAGCAGCCGGAGTTGGGGCAGGTGCTCGTGAGCATCTCGCCCAGCTCGACGCCCCTGAAGGTGCGCACGACCATCTTGCTCCCGCAGCCCGGCTTGATCTCGCCGGAGTACGGGAACTCGCCCACGAGGTTCATCGCGCCGAAGCGGACGACCAGTGTCTTGGGCGCCCGAAGCGCCTCGTAGACCTTGCGGTCTTCCTCGGCGAGCGCCGCCTTCACGTCTGCCTCGAACTGCGGGAGCGGGTGGATCGGCATGGCGTCAGGGCCCGCCCAGGCTTCGGGCCCGGGCCTCTGCAAAGAGCTCGCCCAGCGGGATGCGCTGCATGAGCTGCACGCCCTGACGGGTGTCTGTGCGATAGGTAAAGAGCGCCTCGTTCCGCTCGTCCAGGATCACGAGCACGTCCTCGTTGCCCGCGCTCGCGGTCAGCACCGTGAGGCCGCCGATGCGGCTGACCACCGCCGCGTCCGCCGGGGGCGGGCGCACGAGGTGCAGCCCGATGAGGGCCGCGAGAACACCGGCGAGCACCCAGAGGGCGGGGGCCGAGCCACGGGAGTGGTGCGCGTCGCGCTGCATGCGTGCTCCTTTCAGCGGCCCGGTGTCTGCCTCTGGTCGGCGCCCATGGACCGGTAGCCCACGGCGGTCATCGCCTGCCTCGACTGGTCCCACTTGAGCGCCACGATCTCTTGGTTGCTGGCGTCCACGACGTACACCACGTCCGAGCCGCCGGAGTTGGACTTGCCCGCAACCAGCGTGTATTCGCCCCGAGCCCGCGCGGGAGGGCCCGACGCGTTCTGCCCGTCCGCGCGGCTGGCCACCGCCAGCACGATCAGCGTCGAGGCGAGCGCAAGGTTCAGGATGATGAGGCCGGGTCGGTTGGACACTGTCGCGCGCATGTCTGCCTCCGATCCGCGGCGCTCCCCCGCCGGGGGGCGCCTGCGGCAGTGCTTCACGGGCAGGACGGGCTCAGTCCTGGTGGCCACGCTTCGCGGGCATCAGGCTGGCAAAGAGCGTCAGGGCCGCGATCAGGAACACCACCAGCAGCGTCATGAGCGTGGGCGGGGTGTCGGGCTTCGCGGGGGTCGGGGTCGCGGGCAGACCCGACGGCGCCTGCTGGGCGATGGCGATGCCGGCGGTCAGGGCCAGGCCGCCAACCCAGCCAATCGCCCGGGTGCACAACAGCGTCGCACGTGAGAGCATGTTCATGGAGCCATGGTACGTCGCCCGGTCCTCCCGGGTTTCTCACCCGCCTTTGAGCAGGGCGTCCATCGCCGGGAGCGGGGGGAGGGGGTCGTCCCGTCCTTCCGCGAGAGGGTGCCAGCCCACGTGCAGCCCCTCCGGAAGCCGGTTCGGGGTAGGTGGTGCGAGCGGTCCGCTCATGCGGTCAAACGTGGAAGGGGCAACGTCCACCGTCCGCCACCGGGGGCTGCGGACCCGCATCGCGCTCTTGTAGTCCGACACCCGGATGGTCCGCAGGGCGTACCAGCGGTCGGCGTGCTCGAAGATCTCCTCAAAGAGGGCATCGCGTGGCAACTGGTCGCACCAGTAGACAAAGACCAGCACCGCCTCGAACCCCGGGCCAAACAGGCACTCCCAACGCGAGAGTGAATCGATGTCGTCCTGCGTGGTCCAGCACTCGAGCCGGGGCGGCTTGGAGGTGGACTCCCGGGTCCGGGGCGCGATCCGCCGTCCCTTCACTTCCACAAGCAGGCTCGAGCCGTGGCCGTAGACCACCAGATCGAAGTTCTTGAGCGAGCCCGAGGCGTCCGCCGCTCGCTGGGGCTGAGCTTCGGGCAGCAGCGCCTTGCGTGCCTCGTGCACCGCCAGGTACGGGATGCGCCTCTGGCGGAGGTACGCCTCCAGAGCCTGCTCGTAGTGGTGCCGGCGCTGCATCGGCGCCATGATACCCGGAGCCGCGTTCGCTGCCACGAGGGGCTGCCGGCGGGCTATCGCCGGGTTGCGATCAGCTCAAAGACGGGGGGCAGGAGCACGAACGAGCCGGGGTCGTTCGCCGCCCGGATCCACGCGGCGTGGAACGCCGCCTCGTCATCGCGGGTCAGGAACCCGTTCTCAACCAGCCTCGGAACGTAGTTCTGCCAGAACGAGTTGGGCCAGCTCCACATCGTGCTGTCCGGGCGTGCGAGCCTCTGCACCACCTCGATCGACGTCACCTCGAACCCGTGCTTCAGGAACATGCCCGGGAGCTTGCCCATCACGTCCGTGTCCCCGCCACGCGAACGCCACGAGGCGCCCACAGCGCTGATCACGCGGCTGAAGGCCTCGCAACGCGGCGCGAGCGTCAGGCTCCGCTCGTAGTTGAAGTAATCCTGCACCGCGACCTTGCCGCCCGGCTTGATGAGCCGTGCCAGCCCCTTCACCACGTCCTCGGGCCGCGACAGGAAGCAGAACACCCAGCGCGCGTACGCGAGATCGATCTGCCCCGCCTCTTCGGAAAGGACCGTTCCGATGTCCTGCACGTCGCCCAACACGCGCTCGATGTGGTGCGCCTTGCGTGCGACGGCCTGATCGTGCAGCTGCTTGAGGAACGACGCCGACTCGTCCACCGCCACGACCCGCCCCGCGGGTCCCACGATCTGCGAGAGGTCCAGCGACGCGTGCCCCGGGCCGCAGCCCAGGTCCAGCACCGTCTGCCCGGGCTTGACGCCCGCCCGCTCCCACAACGCGTGCGCCGCGGCGGACCACAGCCGGTGCTGCAGACCCAGACGCACGGACTCGTCCTGGCCTGTGCCCAGCACGTACGGGGAAGACTCGGGTTGGATGGCTTGGCTCTGGGGCATGCGCACTCTCTCGGGAAACGGATGATAGGAGTCGTTTGCGGCGGACTGATCTATCGGCCGCGCGCAGGCACCGAGCAACCGAGATTGAACCCGTCCCCCGCGAATTCAGAACCGAACCTCACCCAGCCCCGAAAGCAGGGTCCGACAAGACCCAGGTCCATGTGACCCGGACCTGTGACTCCTGGTTGGGCCCGGTGCGGGTCGTGGGCCCGCCCAAGTGGGCCTGGCGCCGGGGGGTGCGGCCAGGCTCGATCTGCTGTTGCGGGGAAATGCGGTCTCGTTCGGAGTGCCGGCGATCTTCGGCACCGCCGTGTTCGTAGTCCGATTGGTACTCATGCGGGTAGGCAGCACGGGCCTGTCAAACGCCAACGTTGACGCGCCGCACGTGCCCGGCACAACGCACCCGGACCCGACGGGAGCGTTCAAGGCGCTCTCGTTCCAGAGTATCATCGCCTTCGCGATGGGCTTTGGTTGCGCTGGCCTCTCCAAGCCCGTCGAGCAGCAGGTGAAGGCGGTGCAGGGCCTGAAGATCGACAAGATCACGGTGTGGGACCGGGGCACGGGCGGTTCGGGCCGCCACGCGACGGCGGACTTCCTGTCCGGCATGATCGGCTCGCTCCCCAGGCCGCACGAACTCGCCTCCCAGGCGGGGATCGAACTGCCCCCGGCGCTCGGAAAACTCGCCAAGTCCGACGCGGGCCAGGGCGGCAAGTCCAAGGCGGAGCCGCCCAAGGCCTGAAAGGCCTGATAGTGTCCCAGCGGGCGATACCCTTCCCGCGCGCATGCACACGCCGGAAGAGCACACGCCCCACACTCCCGGCCCCGACGACCACCCGGGCAACGCCGCCGCGCCGCGCGGGCCATTGCCGGTGTGGGGCACCGAGTCTCGCGAGGACCGGCTGCAGCGTCTGCTCCGCCGGGCCCGGTCGCTCCCACGCGCCCCGGGCGTCTACCTCATGAAGGACCACAAGGGCGTGGTGCTCTACGTGGGCAAGGCGCTCGCGCTGCCCGACCGCGTCTCGTCCTACTTCGTCCCATCAGCCGACCTGGGCTTCCAGAAGCAGGCGATGCTCGACCTCGTGCACGACTTTGAGACCATGGAGTGCGAGGGCGAGTGGGAGGCCCTGCTCGCCGAGAACCGGCTGATCAAGGACATCAAGCCCCGGTTCAACGTAAGGCTGACCGACGACAAGACCTTCCCCTACTTGGCGGTCACCACCCGCGAGGACTTCCCGCGCGTGGTCGTCACGCGGGCCCCCGCGACGGAGGAGTTCCGCGGGGCGAAGGTCTACGGCCCCTTCACCAACGCCGGAGCGCTGCGCGAGGCCGTGGCGATCCTGCAGCGGGTCTTCCGGTTCCGCACCTGCTCGCTCGACATCCTGAACAACGACCCCAGGAACGCGCGCTTCCGCCCGTGCCTGCTCTACGCCATCAACCAGTGCACCGCGCCCTGCGCCGACAAGATCAGCCGTGACGCCTACCGCGAGGACATCACCCGCTTCACCCGGTTTCTGGAGAGCAAGCGCAGCGTCATGCTCCGCGAGCTGCGCGAGGAGATGGAGCGAGCGTCCGGAGAGCAACGCTTCGAGCTGGCCGCCGCCATCCGCGACCAGATCCGCGCCATCGAGCGCCTCGACGAGCGGGGCTCGCGCTCGCAGCAGTGGCAGCCCGAGACCGAGCAGGTCCACATCGACCCGGCCTCGTCGCTCCGCAGCCTGCAGAAGACCCTCGGCCTGCCCGAACCCGTCCGCTGCATCGAGTGCATCGACATCGCCCACCTCAAGGGTGGCGAGACCGTGGGCAGCAAGGTCTCCTTCGTCGACGGCCGCCCCTGCAAGAGCGAGTACCGCCGATTCAAGGTCAAGTCCGTCGAGGGCGGCAACGACGACTACGCCAGCATCCGCGAGGTCGTCAGCCGTCGCTATCGCGAGGCCGGCGACGGGCAGGAGATGTACCCGGACGTCATCGTGATCGACGGCGGCCTGGGCCAGCTCCACGCCGCACTGGAGGTCTTCGACCTCCTCACGACCAAACCCCCCATGGTCATCAGCCTCGCCAAGAAGGAAGAGCTCATCTACATCCAGCGGAAGAGCGCGCCCATCCGCCTGCCGCGCTCAAACGCGGGCCTCAGGCTCGTGCAGGCCATCCGCGACGAGGCCCATCGATTCGCGCAGCACTATCACCACGTGCTCCGTCGCAAGAAGACGCTCGAAGAAGACTGATCAGGGCCCGCGATCGGGCGGATAGTCCCGGGCCTGGGCGGCGAGCGCCCGCTCGAGCTCCGCCCGGGGCACGAGCTTCACGCTCGAGTCCGCATACGCGACCACCACGGTCTTCACCGACGGGGGGAGTCTGGTGAGGTCCTCGTGGAAGAAGATCGTCTTGGACGGAAACCTGATGTCGCTCAGAATGAGCTGCTTGCCCTGCCTTCCTGGCGGGGCGGCGTACACAAAGTCCGGCCCGGGCCCGTCGATGCGCCGGCTGTCGAGCATGCCCCCCGGGGCCGCGACCCCGCCACCCAGGTAGGCATCCAGCGTCGCCTCCCAGTCCGCGCTCGCGGGTGCCCTGTCCTTGAACTCGGTCGCGTACGAGTGCACCGCGACCATGAGCTGCCTCGCGTTGGCCATCGCCACCGCCGCCTGCGCCGCCTCACGAGCCTTCCCCAGCGCGGGCATCAGGACCAGGAACACCCCGGCACACACCAGCGCCATGAGCACCACGAGGATCGAGAGCACGATGGCGATGGTCTTGGTCGCGGAACTCTGGGGTTGAGGGCCGCCCGCGGGCGGCGTGCCCACGGGCTGACCAGCGGGGAAAGGCGAAGGGGGCGGGGCGGGGGGCGGGACCTGGCTCATGTGTGTGCTCCCGAGGAGACCAGGGCTCCGCGCCCCGGCCAACCAGAGCCTAACAGAAACTCAGGGCGGGCAGAACTCAGAGCGGAGCGGGGCCCAGGATGCTGATCCCGTGCACCGGGGCGTTCGCGATGATGCGCCCGATGACCTCCTGCTCACTGGGCGGGCCGCCCGAGGCACCTTCACAACCCACAACCTCGTAGAACCGCTCGAAGTTCTCCCCAGGGGTGACCAGCAGCACCATCCGCGCGGCCTTTTCAGAGCAGTTCTTGAAGCAGTGAGGGACACCCCGCGGCCCAAAGACCGTCGCACCCGCCCCGGCGACCAGCCGCTTGCCATCCACGAAGAACGTCACCTCTCCCTCGATGACAAAGAAAGTCTCGTCCTCGTGGGTGTGGACGTGCAGGGGTGTGCCGCCCCCCGCTGGCAGGAAGTAGTCCGACAGGAGCGTCGAGCCCCCGGAGTCCTTCGAGGTGATCTTGTGCACCAGCACATCGCCGCCGGGGCCGTGGAGCGCACGTCCTTCTCCGGGAGGAACAAACTTTGGCGCGTACGCCGCGGAGCGGCTTGTCATGCCCCGATCGTACCGCGGCCTTCGTAAACGCGCTCCAGCCCCGCCACCATCGCCTCCACGCTGAAGGCGTCGCGACATTCATCGCGGCCCCTCGCCGCCAGGTCCCGCCTCGCCTGCGGGTTGTCCGCGCACCAGGCGATCGCCCCCCGCAGGCCCGCGACGTCGCCCGGCGGCACCAGCCGCCCCGTCTGCATGTCGCGGCAGACCTCGCCCGTGCCGTCCACGTCGTACGCGACCGGACATACGCCCGCGAGCAGGGCCTGGGGCACCGTGCGGGGCAGGCCCTCTCTATACGACGGGTGCGCCAGCACGTCCATCGAGCGGATCAGGCCGGGGATCTCACCGGGCGGCACCAATCCTGTGAGCAGCACCTGTGCTCCGCTCGGGGATTGGCCACCCCTGTCGAGCTCACCGATCGCGAGACCCGCCGCGCGGGCTTTCGCCGTCAGCCTCTCCCGCCACCAGCCATCTCCTACCCACAGCAGCTTCCAGCGTCGCTGTTCGCGCAGGGTTCCGGCCAGCGCGTCGAGAAGGTCGTCGTGCCCTTTGTGCTCTGCGAGGCGGGCCACGGTGCCCACGACAAAGTCGCTCTCCGAGAGCCCCAGCCCCGCGCGAACCTCCGCCCGCGTCCGCCCCGGGGCCGCCGTGAGATAGGGCTCTACCTCCATGCCGGATCGCACGGTCACGTACTGCCCGGGCCTCCCGATCCTCCTCGCGAGGAACTCGCGCGTCATCGCGTCCGCCACGCTCACGATGCTGTGGCACCGCCTCGCCGCGTAGCGCTCCGCGAGGGTGTAGACCGCGTTCATGGCCCTGATCCGCAGCCGTCTCAGCCCCGTGCCCTCCACGGGCATGAAGGGCGGGCCATGGATCGTGTGCACCACGCGGCAGGGCCACGCGCCCGCGGCGTGCGTGGCGTTCCACGCCGCCGCCCGAGCCAGCACGCCCGCCTTGCTGCTGTGCGTGTGTACCACGTCCGGCCTCAGCGTCTCGCACAGCGCCCGGAGCTCCCGCGCCGCCTTCCGGTCCTTCAACGGGCTCACCTCGCGGCAGAGGTGAGGCACCACGTGCGTGGTGATCCCACGTCCGTCGGCCGTGCGGAACGCGCGCACCCGTTCCAGCAGCGAGCCCTCCGGGCCATAGATCGGCCCGAACGCGAGATGCACCTCGTGCCCCAGCCGCGCCTGCCCCTCGCACGACAGGACGGTGTTTTCCTGGCTGCCTCCCAGGATCAATCGGGTTGAGACGTGGAGGATGCGCAAGACGAACGAAGCGTACCGCACTCCGAGCACCGGTCGCTCCGCACGCCCGAGCAGTCATACCCGCACCGCGGGCAGCCGGCCCCGGGACCGGTCGTCCATCTTCGGAGGGCGACCGCGAGCAGCGTGCACGCCCCGAGTTCCGGTGCCCACAGAGGGAACACGCCGGCCCCGGGCGTGGTCGGAACCCATGTGTTGAGCCAGTACGGGCTGCCGGGAGTGGTCAGCACCGAGACCTTCCACGTCCAGCCCCGGGCCAGGGGCGTCCATGGCTTCGTCCCCCACCACCCCCACATGACGACCCCCCTCGCAACAGCGAGCTGCGCACCGCTGGTCCGCGTCCCCTTGATACCGTGAACCTCGAACACGAACGAGGCCATGTATACCCCGTGCACCGCGAGCGCCAGCACGCCCGCGACCACAACGCCCGTGATCCCCCGGGATGTTCTCCAGCCCGGCATCCGCTCCCCCCTGCGCTTGCACCACCTTCACTCGCCGTACCTGATCCACTCCAGGCAAAGCCCCGTGGGCGGGAGCGTCGGCCCCGCGAGGCGCCGATCCCCGGAGGCGAGGATCCCGGCGATGGCGTCGGGCTCGATCCGTCCGCGCCCCACGTCCACCAGCGTCCCCGCGATGATGCGGACCATGTTCCACAGAAAGCCGTTGCCGGTGATGTCGATGCGGAGCCGCTGCGCGCCCGCCGCGTCCTCGAGCCTCGTCACGCCGCAGGAAAAGACCGTGCGGACCGTCGAGAGTCGCCCGTGCCCCGCCGCCGCAAACGCCGCGAAGTCATGCTCCCCCACCACGGCCCGCGCCGCCGCCCCCATCGCGCCCGCGTCCAGCGGCTCCCACACGTGGTGCACGTAGCGGCGGTCCCACAAGGGACGCAGACCCTCGCCCCTGGGCGGCGGGGGCGAAACATGCAGGGTGTACGAGTACGCCTTGCTCGTCGCCCCGCGGATGGGGTCAAAGTCGGAAGCCGCCTCCGAGCACGCGGTGACCAGCACGTCCTCGGGCAGCCTGCCGTTGATCGCGCGCAGCAGCCGATCCGATCCGCGACTTCTGGGCCAGCCCGTCGCCTCGCCCTCCCCGCCGCACGTGAACGCGCCCACCTGCCCCCGCGCGTGCACGCCCGCGTCCGTGCGGCTGGCGCCCATCAGGACCACCGGCTCCCGCACCACTCCGATCACCGCCTGCTCCACCACGTGCTGCACGGTCCGCAGCGCCACCCGCGCCCGGTCCTCTCCCTCACGAACCTCCAGGGGCTCCGCGGCGGCAAGTTTGCTCTCTCGGGGCCTCGAGGGCGCCTGGTCCCCGGGCCGATCGTCGCCGGCTATGGGCAGCAGCGGCTCCTGCTTCTGCCAGCCGCAGAAGTCCGTCCCGTCGTACGCGATGGTGAGGGCGTACCGGGGCAAGGTCAGTGCCGGCTCTTCTTGCGGGGCTGGTTGGCGAGGATCACCACAAGACCGACCACCACCACGACGCCGACGATCATGAGCAGCATCCAGCTCACGGCATGCCGTCCTTTCTCTGCTGATCGGTCCCCGGGCCTCGCACGACGATCCGCTCCCGCGTGTCCTCCGGGGACTTGAAGCGCTTGTGCTCCGCGTCCGCCCACTTGTCGGCCTGCTTCCACCACCAGAGGGTGAAGGGAATGCCGACGAACACGGTCGCTCCCATGAGCAGCCACATGAGCGTGGTGGCGCTGAGCATCGGGCCGCCTCCTTGCCCCCATCGTATTCGCACGCGGGCCGGACGTCAGACCTCGACCATCGGCATGTCGGTCGAAACGGCCCGCTCCTCAGGAGGCAGGGCTACATCGGACCCGAAGACCCCGCCCATCTGCGCGCGGGTCGCGGCGACGTCGAACTCCGGCGCGAAGGGGACCGCAACGTGCAGCCCCGCCGCCACCTGTCCCCGCGTGGTCTCGAGCATCAGGGACATCGACCTCTCCGAAGGAGAAGCCCCGCCATCCATCACCCAGGCCAGGTCGAGCGCGTGCTGCGCCTCGGACTTGGCCCCCTCCGCGGGCGGGATGGCCCGCGCGAAGCCCTGCAGCATGTTGCGGGTGTTCTCGAAAGTGCCGGCCTTCTCCAGCCATGTGGCGCCGGGAAGCACCACGTCCGCCCGATCGGAGAGCTCACTCGCGAGCGTGTCGATGAGCGTGACAAACTTGCCGCCCAGGCACGTCACGAGGTCCTTTTCGGCCCAGTCGCCGGGATAGTTGCCAGTCACGATGACCGCGCCCACTCCGCTCGCGCCGGTGCCCTTACCCAGAACCGCCAGCAGGCCGGCGTAGTCCTCGACCCGGCCACCCATGCTGCTCAGCACCCGCTTCACGCCCCGAGCATTGGGGGCCTTCTCGGCACAGATCCGGAACGCCCGAGGGTCGTTCTCGCCCGCCCCGATCGGGTACACCTTGTCCTGCCCGACCACCGGCACCGGGCCCACAGCGAGCACCGCCTGCGGGTCCATACGCCGCGCCGCCTTCGCGAGCAGGTACGCGTCCTCGCAGCTCAGCATCGGGCTCACCATCAGCGCGAGCCGCTTGCCACCCTGCACCGCGCGGGAGACCCCCCGGATGACGTCCGCGTATGCGCGGCTGTACTCGCATGCCATGAGCACGCCGTGCTGCTTGCGAGTCGGACCGCGCAGCCGCCGCTCGCTGTGCACGAACTTCCAGCCGTAGCGCACCTCGTCCGTGATCCACCACTTGTTGATCTTCGCGTTCTCGCGCGGCTTCACGCGGAAGACCTTGCCCTGGTTGTGATGCACCCACAGGTTGTCGCCGCTGGCGGTCAGCCCGTCAACGCTCGGCGCCTCCCGCAGGAACCACACGCGCTGGGCGAAAAGGAAGTCCTTGTCGAGCAGTGCGCCCACCGGGCAGAGGTCTATCACGTTCGCGGAGAGCTCGTTCGCAAGTGGGACGCCCGGGAAAACGTCGATCTCTTCCCTGTTCCCCCTGCCCTGGACCATCAGCTCGCTGGTTCCGGTGACCTCCCGCGTGAAGCGGACGCATCGCGTGCACATGATGCAGCGATCGCTGTACAGAAGCACGCGCGGGCCCACGTCCTTCTTGGGCTGCTTGACCTTCTGCTCCTCGAAGCGCGAGACCCCCCGGCCATACATGTACGAATAGTCCTGCAGGAAACACTCCCCGGACTGGTCGCACACCGGGCAGTCCAGCGGGTGGTTGATCAGCAGGAACTCCATCACCGCCTTCTGGTTCGCGACCGCCTTGGGCGAGTCGGAAAAGACCACCATGCCGTCCATCGCGGTCTGCTGGCAGCTCGGCACCAGTTTTCCACCCATGAACGGTTCGATCTGGCCCGTCTTGGGGTTGGGGACCTGGCACTCCACCAGGCAGATGCGGCAGCTCGCCACCACGGACAGACCCTCGTGGTAGCAGTACTGCGGGATCTCCACCCCGCGCGCGTTGGCGATCTGCAGGATCGTCTGGCCGGGGGTGTACTCGAACTTCTGCCCGTTGATCGTGATGGTCGGCATAACGAGGCCATCGTAGCGGCGTGCCATCACCCCTACCGCCCTGCGAATCGCACAGGCACCCACCCTTCCGGGGTCCGAGCAACCCGCCTGCCTCGTCAAGATTCCCCTGATTTCAGGTTGACGCCCTTGACAAAGGTGATAGCCTGACGGAATAGCCGGAGTGCCTTGCGGCACTTGGATTTAGGGCCGAAGGGTCCGCTGAGAGCAGAGACAGGGGGCTGTCCATGTTGAAGATGTGTGTGTGCGTCGCCGCGCTCGTGGTCGGTGCTTCCGGTGCCTCCGGAATCGTGTATTCAGGCTCGAGCGGCAGTCTCGCCGCCAGTGCGGAGTTCACCACCTCCGGCACCCAACTGCGCGTGTATCTCTCCAACACCTCGACCGCGGACATCATTGTCCCGGCCGACGTTTTGACGGCGGTCTTCTTCGAAATCAGCGGCTCGCCCATCGCGCTCACGCGTGTGAGCGCCCTGCTCGGCCCGGGCTCGGTCGTCACCAACGGCACCACGCCCGGCGATGGCGTGGTTGGCGGCGAGTGGGCCTCCGGCTTCAAGGCCACCGGCTATCCGGGCGGTTTCCGCTACGGCATCAGCTCTTCCGGCTTGGGTGACTTCGGCCCCGGCGACCGCTTCCCCGGCCCCGACCTCGCCCCGCCCGCGAGCCCCAATGGCCTCCAGTTCGGCATCGCCAGCGCGGGGGACAACCCAGCCACCCACAACGGCGGGGCCAACACGCCTCTCATTCAAAACGAAGTCCGCTTCACGCTCGATGGCCTGCCAACCGACTTTGATCTGAATCGAATCACGGGTGTCCGGTTCGTGTACGGCACCGCCTATGGCGAGGGCCAGTTCGACGTCCCGGCTCCGGGCACCCTTGCTCTGCTCGGCCTCGGCGGCCTGGTCGCCGGCCGTCGCCGCCGCTGAGCCTGACTTCACTCCCTCAATCTCCACCAACGCCCAGCGGACCACCGCTGGGCGTTATCACTCCCGGGTATCTCCAAATCTGGGCCGTATCTTGTCACAACCCATTGACAACCAAGGGGAATCGGCGATACTCCGCCCGCGAGTCGGAGGAGGAGAGAGAGACCCCGCCGCCTGTACGTTCCCGTCGCACACCCGGACCCGTTCCGGGGCGCGGGCGTTCGGACCGGCAACCTCCAATCCGTCCCGCACGGTCCCGGCGCCTGGTGGCGTCGGGTGTTGTCCGTTGCATCCCTTCGGAGGAGAGAAGACGTGAAGCTGAACCTGCCCGCAGTGCTCGCCACCGGCGCCATCGCTGCCGCCGCTAACGCCACCATCATCGAAGCCCGCCTCGACAGCGTGTCGCCCGAGCGCCACATGCAGGTGTCGGTCAACGGCGGTGACTCGTACCGCACGCTCTACACCGGCGTGAACAACTTCACGGTCACCGGGGGCGACACCAACCTGCTAGGTCCCTCGTTCATCGGGTTCTGCATCGACCTTGGCCAGACGATCCACTTCAACCAGTCCAACCTGTTCACGGTCACGCAGCTCGAGGACGCGCCGCTCCCGGGCGCCGGAATGGGCGTGACCAAGGCCGACCTCCTCCGCGAGCTCTGGGGCCGCCACTTCAGCCCGGCGTTCACCTCCACGCAGGCCGCGGCGTTCCAGAGCGCGGTCTGGGAGATCATCTTTGACTCCGGCCTGAACGTCCACACCGGGACCATCCGCATCGACGGGCACGACAACACCGAGGACCTCGCCAACGACTGGCTGGACTCCCTGACGGGCAACTCGTCGCTGTACGCCCCTGTGTACGCCCTGACTTCCGGTGACACCCAGGACATGATCGTCCCGACGCCCGGCTCTCTGGCCCTGCTGGCGCTCGGCGGCCTGGTCGCCGGTCGTCGCCGCCGCTAAGTCGGCTCAATGCTCTTTCCGAGGCCTGGCGCACCCGTGTGCGCCGGGCCTTTCTCATGCGCCCACGGTCTGGGCGGGTTCTTCGGGCCGCTCGGGCTGCTGCACGCGGTCGAACTCCACCACGCCATCACCCAGCCTCACGACGCGCTTGCAGCGGCGTGAGACGGCGGGATCGTGCGTCACCATGATGATGGTCATGCCCTCGTCGTTCAGCCTGTCAAAGACGTTCAGGATCGCCCGCCCCGTAGCGGAATCGAGGTTGCCCGTGGGCTCGTCCGCCATAAGCACGACCGGGCGCGTCACCAGCGCCCGGGCAATCGCCACGCGCTGCTGCTGCCCGCCCGAGAGCTCCCGGGGCCGGTGGTCCAGGCGGTCGCCAAGGCCGACCATCGTCAGCACCTCCCTCGCCCGATCCAGGCGGTCCCGCTTCGCGACCTTCTGGTAGAACAGAGGCACCGCCACGTTCTCGTCGATCGTGAGCTCGGGGATGAGGTTGAAGGCCTGGAAGATGAACCCGATCTTGCGGCCCCGGTAATCCGAGAGCGTGGCGTCGTCCATGCTCCCAACGTCCCGCCCGTCGAGGTAGTAGTGCCCGGAGGTAGGGCGGTCCAGGCAGCCCAGCACGTTCATGAGCGTGGACTTGCCCGAGCCCGAGCTCCCCATGATCGCGACGTACTCGCCCTTGCCGATGACGAGTTCAACGCCCTTGAGGGCCTCCACCATCACGCTGCCGTCCGGCTTGAAGTACGTCTTCCGCAGCGCGCGAAGCTCCGCGACGGAGGGCTGCTCGGCGGTTGGAGGCGGGTTTGTCATCTGGGGTGTCGGGTCCGGGACTCGGAACACACGGATGCGCCGGGAGCCTCGCCCCGCCGCGGACTCGTTACTTGGAGGACTGCTGGTCCTCGATCTGCAACCCGGCGAGCGCCGTGAGCGGGTCGGGCGCAAAGCGGAGGACCTTGTCGAGCCCTGTGACCATGAACACGGACCAGACCGGGTCGCTGACGCTGCACAGCCGCAGGTGCGCGCCGCGGTCCGCGAGGGTCTTGCGCAGCCGTAGCAACTGCGCGAGGTTCGACGAGTTGACGTACGACACCTGCCCGAAGTTGAGGACCACGTGGGGCACATGGTCCTTGCTCTTGAGGGCGCGGTCGATCACGGCGCCGAGCTCATCAGAGAGCGCCGGCTCATCCGAGAGTTCCGTGATCACGATGTTCTCGGACCAGTCCGTCGCCATGCACATAGTGTACGGCGGGACGCGCCTTTGGGTTCACCCCCGCGTGAGCTCTCCCCGCCCCCAAAACCCCCACCGGCTACACTCAACGCGATGGCCTCACGACCGACCCCATCCGCCGCTTCCATCGAGATCGTCGAGCCCGTGGGCAAGCGGGTCCTGATCCGCAAGGACCAGGACAAGAAGCAGACCAAGGCCGGGATTCACCTCCCCGACAAGGTCGAGATCCCCACCATCACCGGGCGGGTTGTCGCGGTCTCCGCGCAGGTCGCGCGCGACGAGGACTACCCGATCAAGCAGTACGACCGCGTGCTCTTCCACCCCAAGCAGGCCGTGCCCGTGGACTTCGAGGGCGACAACCGGCTGTGGGTCGTGCCCGTGGAGGACGTCGTGGCCATCTTCCGGCGAGAGGCCTCGCAGAGTCCGGAGTCCTGAACCGTGGCAGCGCGTGGACGCACCGCCGACGGGGCTGATGCGCTCCGCGCGCCGCTGGCGTCGCTCCCGGCGTCGCTGCCCATCCCCACCCTTGCCGCTGTCCGGGGCCAGTACCGGCAAGTCGACCTCGCGCTGCGCCCACCCGGGAGCAAGAGCCTCGCGAACCGCGCGCTGCTTCTCGCCGGCCTCGCGTCGGGGCGCTCGGTCATCACGGGTCTGCCCGCCGAAGCAGAGGACGTGCGGGTGATGCTCGGCGCCCTCGCCCTGCTCGGCGCGGGCGTCTCGGTCCAGGGTGACAGGGCGGAGATCGCGGGTGTCAGCGGGCGCTGGCCCGCGTCGGGCGTCACCCTTGACCTCCGCAACGCCGGCACCGCGACCCGCTTCCTCGCGGCGGCCTCGATCCTCGCTCGCGGGTCCGTCACCCTCGACGGCAACTCCCGCATGAGGCAGCGGCCCATCGGCCAGCTCGCGGCGATCATCCGGTCGCTGGGCGGGGCCGTGGAGTTCCTCGGCGCCCCGGGATGCCCGCCCCTGCGCGTCTCGCCCCCCGCTACACCTGTCGCGCCCCCGGCGCCCATCACCATCCCCACCACGCTCTCGGGGCAGTTCATCTCCGCGGCCCTCCTCATCGCCCCGTGGCTCTCGGGCCCGGGGGGCCTGACTCTGAGGCTCACGGGCGAGGTCACCAGCGCGTCGTACATCTCCATGACGCTGGGCCTGCTCGGGCGTCTGGGCGCCGACGTGCGCAACTCCCACGACCTGCGCGTGGTGCGTGTGGGAGGGCCGCCCCCCGGGGCGTTCGACCTTGTGCTCGAAGCCGACGCGAGCGCCGCGACGTACTGGTGGGGGCTTGGCGCGATGCTCCCGGGCGCGTCGATCCGCGTCACGGGCATCGAGCCCGAGTCTCTCCAGGGTGACAGCCGCTTTCCGGATCTGCTCGCGCGCATGGGGTCCCGGGTTATCCGGGGCAAGCCGGGAGAGGCCTGGACGTGCGTCGCCGGCCCGGCGACCCTCACCCCCGTGCTCGCGGACCTCAGCGACATGCCCGACGCCGCCATGACGCTGGCCTCGGTCGCGTGCTTCGCCCCGGGGACGAGCATCCTGCGCGGGCTGCGGACACTCCGGGTGAAGGAGAGCGACCGCGTCGAGGCGATGTGCCGCGAGCTCGCGAAGCTCGGCGTGCGCGTCGAGCACCCGGTGAGCGGCGACCCGGACGCGATCACCATCACCCCGCCCCCCGGCGGCCTGCCCGAGGGCGCCGACGCCCCGCCCGTTGAGTTTGAAACCTACGACGACCACCGCATGGCAATGTCCCTCACGATGATCGGCCTGAAGCGCCCGAACGTGCGCATCCTGAACCCGGCGTGCGTGGGGAAGACCTACCCCGCGTTCTGGGCCGACCTCGCGCGCGTGGTGGAGTGCAGGCCCAGGCGGGCCGACAAGGGCCGCCCGCCCGCGGGCCCCGGGTAGGGGTTACGATCCGGCACGCCCATGCGCCACGTCACACTCATCACCACAGGCGGCACGATCGAAAAGGTCTTTGATGACACATCAGGGACCATGGAGAACCGGAACTCCATCGTCCGCCGCATGCTCGCCCGCCTGCGTCTTCAGGACACCGCGATCAACGTGATCGAGCTCATGAGCAAGGACAGCCTGCTCATGACCGACGACGACCGGCGGTCGATCGCGGAGACGGTGCGTGCCGCGGGCGGCGCGCCCGACCTCCCCACCGCCGCCGAGGGCATCGTGATCCTCCACGGCACGGACACGCTCTCCGTAACCGGGGAGCACTTGGCGAGGGTGTTCCCCTCGCCTCGCATTCCCGTGGTTCTGACCGGGGCGATGAGGCCCTTCGAGATGAAACGCAGCGACGCGCTGCAGAACCTGACGGAGGCGATCTTCGCCACCGGGGTCATGAAGCCGGGCGTGTACTGCGTGGCCCACGGGCGCGCGCTCACGTTTCCGGGCGTCGTGAAGGACCGCCAAGCCCGCACCTTTGTCCGGGCCTGAGTTGCCAGGGCCCGGGCGCCGCCGGATAACACCACCGGACGCTACAGACGGCACACGCGGCGCACGTGCGGCACGCCGTGAGGCCCCGTTATCCGCCACGCTGGACCGGGGCGCGCCCCGGACCGATGCATGGGCAGGGATTCGCCCCGTTGTGGGGCCCCGATCCGACATCACCCAGAGGTGACGCGTGGATAAGGCCAGTCTGATCGGGTTGATCATCGGGTTTGGCGCGCTGGGCTTCGTGTTCTACGAGGTCTCTCACGGCAACTTCGCGATGTTCTACTCCCTCGAAGGCGTGCTGATGGTGGGCTGCGGCTCGGTCAGCGTGATCTTCATGTCAATGCCCCTGGACAAGGTCCTGGGGTTGCCCGGGTACCTCAAGCGGTTCATGTTCCACAAGGGCATGGCACCCGTCGAGGTCATCACCCTCGTCAACACCCTCTCCGAGAAGGCCCGCCGCGACGGAATCCTCGCCCTCGAGAGCGAGATGGCCAACATCAAGGACAACTTCCTCGCCGCGGGCCTCAAGATGGCCATCGACGGCGTGGAGCCCGCGAACATCGAGAGCACCTGCCGGATGGAGCTCGTCGCCATGCAGGACCGGCACAAGGCCGGCAAGAAGTTCTTCGACCTCATCAAGGTCTACGGGCCCGGGTACGGGCTGGTGGGCACGCTGGTCGGACAGGTCGGCCTGTTCGGCAACCTTGGCAGCGCCGACATCGGGCAGCTCGGTCACGCGCTGGCCATCGCCGTCGTGGCGACCATGTACGGCGCGATCGTGGCGAACGCCATCGCGGGGCCCATCGGCGACAAGCTGGCCCTCCGCAGCGCCGAGGAGATGATCGGGCGCGAGATGATGCTCCAGGCCATTCTCTCCATCCAGGCCGGCGACAACCCGCGCGTGACCGAAGAAAAGATGCTCGCCTTCATCCCCGCCGCCGGCCGCACCAAGCTGCGCAAGGCCGCCTGAGCACGGAGCGCTACCCATGGCAGAAGACCACGAACACCAGGAGGGCGAGGGCCACGAGGGCGGAGGCCACGGCGGAGGCCATGGGGGCGGGCACGGCGGCGGCCACGAGGAGCACGAGGGCGCCCCGGAGTGGCTCATCTCCTTCGCCGACAACGTCGCGCTGCTCATGGGCTTCTTCGTCATCCTGCTCGCCATGAACATGGCCAAGCAGACCACCGGAGGCATCGGGGGCGAGGGCCAGATGGGCGAGAACGTCTCCGTCGCCGAGGCCGACTTCGTCATCGGCATCCGCGAGGCCTTCAACACCCCCATCAACGTGAACTCGACCCGCGCCGAGGACCAACCCTACATCCGGCGCATCCTCGAGAAACGCAACGGCGGGCCCGCGACCCAGGACGGGCCCAAGGGCCGCCACCAGTCCACCCAGTCCATCGAGAAGGGCAACTACAACCGCGTCAACGCCACGATCAACTTCGAGGACCGCCAGGCGCTGCTCACCGACGACGGGAGGAGCATCCTCGCCGAACTCGCCACGCGCATCAAGGACCAGCGCTGGATCATCGAGGTCCGCGGGCACGCCAGCCCGCTCGAAACGATGCACAACCAGGCGAGGGGCCGCGACCTTTCCTACCAGCGGGGCATGGCGGTCGCTTCCGCCCTCGTCGAGAACGGCATGAAGTGGGAGCTGATCCGCGTGGTGGCGTGCGGCGACTCAAGCCGCGTCGCCCCCCGGGCGCTCACCTCCGAGGACGACCGGCTCAACCAGCGCGTGGAGGTCATCGTGACCAACGAGCCCGTGGGGCCCGACCCGTACGCGAAGGCCGCGACGAACCCGGAGCCCTCGATGCCCGAGGGGGCCATCGAGCCGGTCACCGAACCGGGCGATCACTAGCGCCCGAGCTTGCACTTGGACGCCTGCCCGCCGTGCTCGTCGAACAAGAGGATCTCGTTGGCGCCGGCCTGGAACCAGGACGCGGGGATGACGTACTCGCTCTGGGGCGGGACGCGCTTGCCGCTCGCGGTCGCGACGAAGTAGCGGCAGAGGTGCTTGCCGTTGATGAACACCTGCCCCTTGGTCATACCCACGGGGCTGAGGACCAGCGGGCCGTCCGCGGGGTTGGCCTCAAAGGAAGCCCGGTACCAGGCGGGCGTTCCGGCGGCGTGCCGATGCTTGCCCTGGAACGCCGCGGGGCTCGGGGGCTCCCACTTCGCAAAGCCGACGTCCGCGCCGGCCATCACGTCTCCCTCGGTCTGCTCGAAGTGCACCGCGCGGGAGGCCAGGGCGAGCATCGCCTCCGCCGCGCCGTGCGCGACCGGGGCGAGCTGCACGATGTTAGAGGCCTTGCCCAGGTGCTCGGGCGAGATGGTGAAGATGGCCGGACCCGCCGGATCGACGTAGGCGACCGCCGTGTCGTTCACCATGAGGAGTGCCGCCTCGGGCATGTCGTCAAAGAGCATGAGCACCGGCGCCTTGCGCTTGCCCGGCAGGGTCCAGGTAATGCGCTCGGGGCTGGTGGCGTCGCCCTCGCTGAACCCCCAGAGGGGCGCACGGAACCCGAGCACGTCGACCGGGCTTCCGGTCTCGACGCGGGGCTTGGCGACGCGGATGGTCGACACCAGATAGCCCGGGCCCGTCAGGCCCTTGGGCTCGCCCAGCGTGTGACCGCCGCTCGTCCGCCCGAGGTTGTCCGCGAGGATCACCATGGCCTTGTCGGCCTTCGGGGGCGAGAACGGGAACACCCGCTCCGCGCCGGGTCCCGACCCGACCACGGCCTGCGAGTGGCCATCGGCGAAGACCTGCAGGCGGTCGCCGGCCTCGGGGAAGATCACCCGCCCCCTCTCGGGGCCCTTGCCCGGGAACGAGAGCCGGTACCACCCGTACCCCTGGGGGCAGCCCAGGGCGCCCAGCTCACGAGACCCCTGCACGCTGGCGTAACGCTCGCTGCTGCCGTCGATGTAGTCCGAGACGCAGGCCATCGCCCACTCGGAGAGCACCACGCGCGAAGCGCGGGGCTTCTGGGGCGGCTCCGCGTGAATGGTCTTGGACTGCCCCTCGCCCGACACTCGCACGTAGGACTTGGACCCGGGCGCCATGCGCGCCGTGCCCGCGGGCGTGAGGCCCGCGACGCCGATGAGCACCGCGTCGTCGGTGAAGAACACCTGCTCGGCCTGCTCGCTGCTCACGAGCACCAGGGTCAACCCCTCGTGGGGCACGATGACCGGCGCCTCGCCCTGCGCGGGCAGGGGCGTCTCGAGGGGTGAGCCGTTGACGCAGACGATCGCCTGGGCCCCCGCCGGTCCGAAGAGCACGATGGTCTGCCCGACCGCACCCAGCGCGCTCAGGTTTGTGTAGTCGAGCTTGGCGCGACCGGAGACGTTCACATCAAAGAAGCACCACGCCACGCCGTCGCTCATCAGGGGCACGGGCAGGCTGGCGCCGTCCGGCATCAGCAGGGACAGCTCCTGCAGGCGGGGCTTGGAGCCACCGGGCTCAGATCCGAACACGAACGCGACGCTTCCCTGAGGCCCGCGAGAGTGGATCACGGCGCCCGTCACGCCCTCCTTTGGCCCGGCGCCCAGGGGCTCGAAGCACACAGGGGCATATGACGGGTCAAGGTTCGCGAAGACCCGCGCAAACCGTGAGGCGGCGTGGGCGATCTTGCGCACCTCACCCAGCGCCCGGGACTGCTTCCCGATCGCGTCGATCAGGCAGCCGTTGGACGCGTCCGCCGTCGCGTACGCGCCGGGCGCTTCGGCCGCCCGGCCCGCCGCAAATCCCACGTGCGTCCCGCCGCAGAACCCCGTCAGGTTGAACTGACCGCCCCCCGCGAGTGCCTCCGCGATGCGCCGCTGCATCGTCAGCCCGTCCGGAGCCGATTCAGCCTCGTGCCCCCAGTGCGTCTGCGATGCGAAGTTCAGGTCGATCACGATGCGGGGCTGGCCCGGGCGGACCACCGCGAGCTGCCTCATCGTGCCCAGCATCGGACGGTTGCCCGCCCACCCGTCGATGTGCCCCTCGACGCCGGCCCACATGTTGTTGGAGTTGACGATCGGGACGTTGAGGCCGGCCTCGCGGACATAGCGCGTCAGTTCGCCCAGGTAGGACTGTGCCATCGCGTCGTGGCCGCACGTCCACTCGGACTCCAACTGGAGCAGCACGATCGGTCCGCCCTCGCCCGGCGCCGTGGCCTGCCAGCCCTTGATCTGGTCGGACACGGCGGTGAAGAACCGTGAGCACTGCTCGAGGAAGAGCCCGCCACCCACTCGCAGCTTGCCCCCCGCGACATCCCGGAGCCAGGGCGGGAGCCCGCCGAAGTCAGACGATCCGCCTACGAACGGCCCGAGTCCGATAATACAATACAACCCTGCCTTGCCGACCAGATCGACGAAATGGCGGATGTCATTCTCGCCCGTGAAGTCGTAGCGGCCCTGGCGCGCCTCGTGGCGGCTCCAGATGAGCGGCGTCTCGATGGTGTTCAGGCCCGCGTGCTTGGCGGCGAGAATCCGGGCATTCCAGGAATCGCGTGGCACCTTTGCGTACGGAATCCTACCAGAAGCCAACCAAATGCGGCGGCCATCGATCAGAAAACTCCGGCTGTCGTGGGTCACGGAGGGCATTGGCGCGCGGCCTCCTCAACGAGTGTAAGGTGCTTGTGAATAGTTACTTATGAACCGCCACGCGCTCTGTTCTCCGTTCCTCAGCGAGGCCGCAACAATAGGGGCCCTCGCTGCATTCCTCAATCCGAACGGCGGAATCTGGTGCAACAATCATCTCTAAGACCGCTAGACTCCCCCGCCGTGTCTCACCTACCGGGAGCCCTGTGATCCTATCAAATTACAAACACATGGTGCGGGCAGGCATCTATTCGCTGGCGGCCGGCGTCATCCTCGCGGGCTGCGGCACCAGCCCGATGTCCGTGGATGAGCAGGTGAGGCGGATGGCCGCCGAGGGGGCGGGCCGGGCCCGTCTGGGCATCTCGCCGGAGCTCGGAGCTCGGGCCGACCTGACCGGCACCCGGTCTGCTCAGATCAATACGCGTCCGGACACGCGGAACCCAGACCCCTCGGCGCTGACTTTCACGCCAGCACCCGCAGACCGGGATGTTGCCTCGAGGCTCACCGCGATCGCACGGGCCTCGGGCGTGCCGATGGACGGGGTGGTGGCCACCCCCGAGGGCGTGGCGCTCCGCACGCTCGCGCTCGAAGACGCGCTGAGGCAGAGCCAGGACTCCGGGCGGGAGATCCTGAGCGCACAGGAGGCTTATCTCCTCGCCTCGATCGACCTGCTCATCACCCGGCACCAGTGGGGCCCGAGGCTCTTCAACGACACCACCCTCTCGCTCGCGGGGCAGGGGGACGACGGGCGCTTTGAGCACACGGCCCAGCTCATCAACCGGCTTCGCGTGACCAAGCGGCTGCCCTTTGGCGGGACCGCCGAAGCCGCGTGGGTATGGAACGCGAGCGAGAACCTCCGCGAGCAGTCCAGCGGGCGGTACCGGCAGTCGTCCTCGCTGGTGCTCAGCGGCACGGTCCCCCTGCTGCGTGGCGCGGGGCTGATCGCCCGCGAGGACCTGATCCAGGGCGAGCGAGACCTTGTGTACGCGGCCCGCGAGTTCGAGCGCTTCCGGCGCGAGTACCTGGTCTCGATCGCCTCGGACTTCTTCGAGCTGCTCAACAGCAAGGCGGCGATCGCGAACGCGGAGCGCCAGCTCGAGAGCCTGAGGCAGAACGCCTCCCGCACCGAGGCGCTGGTGGCCTCGGGACGCCTGGAGGGCTTCGAGCGCGACATCGCCCGCAGCGAGGTGCTCTCACAGGAAGCATCGCTCGCGGGCCAGCGCGATCAGTACATCCTGCAGCTCGCGCGGTTCCGCGTGAGGCTGGGGCTCGCGGAGAGCGACGCCATCGACGTGGCGCCCACGGGCGTCAACCTGCCGGAGCCCGAGGCGGAGATGGAAGAGGCCGTGCTCCTCGCGCTGGACCTGAGGCTCGACCTTCAGAACCAGCGGGACCGGCTGGACGACCGCCGCAGAGGGGTGGTGAACGCGAAGAACCAGCTCCTGCCCGACCTCAACCTCTCGGCCCGGGCGACGCTGCCCACTGACGACGACGCGAACGTGGGACACGTGGACCTGAGCCCCGACGACGCGGACTACTCCGTCGAGGCGACGCTGAGCCTCCCGCTGGACCGCAAGGAAGAGGCGCTGCGCCTTCGGTCATCGCAGATTCAGCTCCAGCGGAGCATCCGGGAGTACGAGCAGGCGCGGGACGAGGTGATCGTGCGGGTCCGGGCGGCCCTGCGGAACATCGAGCTCGCGCGGTTCCAGCTCACGCTCGCCGAGAAGCAGGTCGAGATCAACGAGCGCCGCAAGCGCGGGCAGGAACTCCAGAAGGACACCATCGACGCCCAGCGCATCGTGGACACGGAAAACTCGCTCGCCGCGTCGCGCAATCAGCGTGACCGGGCCCAGACCAACCTGCGCGTGGCGGTCCTCGAGTACCTGCTGGAGTCCGATCAGTTGCGTGTGAAGCGAGACGGCACGATCGACCCGCCCGCGGGCATGACGCCCGTCAGCACCCCGTGAAGGGCTCGACCGTGCGCACGAACACGTCGTGGGGCGACTGGACGCCTTGCACCGACAGGTACACCCGCTCGGGCGTACGCCGCATTCCCGCGCGGCAGGCGACGGTCCGGCTCGCGTGATGCCCGGGCGCGATGCTCGCCCTCACAGTGAACAGCCCAAGCCCCCGCGGCGCGGGGTCCAGCGCCAGGTCCAGCATCGCCTGCACGCCCTCGCAGGCCAACCCGCGGCCCCGGCAGTCGGCGCTGACCCACCATGACGCATGCGCGCTGAACTCCAGCCCCCGGGAGATTGCCCCGAGGTTAAAGCAGCCCGCCAGTCGCCCGTCCTCCAGGAAGGCCGCCCGGCGCCAGGCAGTCCCCTGCGCTTCCCCCTGCGAGGCCATCCGGACCTGCCTTGCGAACAGTTGCTCGTCGGTCTCGTGCTGCTGGTGCAGGGGGTGGTGCGTGTCGAGGTCGACGCGGCTCAGCCTGACCGCCCGGAGGAACGCCTTGCGGTCCGACAGCCCCAGCGGGCGGAGCAGCAGCCGCGTCGTGCGAAGCCAGCCCGGCGCCAGGACTTCGAAAGGCGCACCGCGCAGCACGCCCACCGAGGGTCGCGGCCTCGTGCGTGTCCGAGTCGGGGTGTGGTGGGCCTCAATCATCGTCGTGGCTCCGATAAGGCACCGGACACAGGGCCATCGACGCCTTGTTGATCGGACTTTCGGGTGTCTTCGAACATGGCCCAATAAAGCCGGCCGGCGGAAGGGAAAGGACCCACGATTTCACGCAACTCTTGCGCGTCCAGCGGGTTCCCCCCCAGGCCGGGACTCGCACTAGACTTGGCTCCCACCGACGGGTGGGCTCTTTTGGAATCCCCTGATGCCGCTGGATGACCGGATCGAACCGAAGATCGACGTAGACGCGCTGGACGAGGCCGCGGGCGGCCCCGTCAGCCCGAGGGCGGCGCGGGCGGACGACCCTGAAATTGTGGCGACCCTGGACCGGCTGATCGAGCAGATGGGCGGCAAGCCCGGGTCCTTCGACGCCCGGCTCGTCAGGGAACTGCTGCAGACCGGTCTGAGGCTGATCCCCGACGGCAGGGACACCGGCGAGATCAAGCTCCTGACCAACTCCGTCAAAGAACTGCGCTACGCCTTCAGGGTCTTCGGGCGCTTCCGGGATCCGCACAAGGTCACGATCTTCGGCTCGGCGCGCACGCCCGAGACGCACCCGGACTACGCGGCGTGCGTGGAGTTCTCTCGCCTGATGGCCGAGGCGGGCTGGATGTCCATCACCGGCGCGGGGCTTGGGATCATGCAGGCCGGGCACGTGGGCCCGGGCCGGCAGGCGAGCTTCGGCGTCGCGATCCGCCTGCCCTTTGAGACCAACGCGAACGCGGTGATCGCGGGCGACGAGAAACTGATCCTCTTCCGCTACTTCTTCACGCGCAAGCTGATGTTCATCAGCCAGGCGGAAGCGGTGGCGCTCTTCCCCGGAGGCTTCGGCACGATGGACGAGGCCTACGAGGCCCTGACGCTCGTGCAGACCGGCAAGTCCTCGCCCATGCCCATCGTGATGCTCGAGGGCCAGGGGGGCGACTACTGGAGCTCGTGGGACCAGTGGGTGCACAGCCAGCTCCTGAAGCGCGGCTGGGTCAGCCCCGAAGATCCGAATATCTACTACATCGCCAAGAACCCGCAGGACGCGGCCAGGCACCTGATCCGCTTCTACCGCAACTATCACTCATCGCGGTACGTCCGCGACCAGCTCGTCATCCGCGTCAGGCGGGCCTTCCGCCCCGATGACGTGCAGAGGCTGGAGTCGGAGTTCAAGGTGCTCATCAAGGCCGGGGGAATGACCCAGCACATGGGCCCCGTGGAGGGCGAGGACGGCTTCCCCGAGCTGCCACGCATCGTGTTCCACCACACCAAGTACAAGTACGGCATGGTGCGGGCGCTGATCGACCGAATCAACGACCTGGACCCGGCCCCCTGAGCGGCACCAATGGACCCACGAGTGAACACCGCCCGCGGCCTGCTCTCACTGACCCTCGCCACCCTCGCCATCGCGCTGGTGGGCGGCTGCGCGGGCGATGGCGCCGCGCAGGCCACGCACCCCGCGTCCCCCGCCGAGCGCCCCGAGACCGCGGGCATGGAGCTGTGCTGGTGGATCGTGGGTGACTCGGGCGAAGGGGGCGTGGCGATCAACGCGCTTCTGGAGCCCTACGAGGCGAGGCCCGTGCCGCTCTCCTGGCGCGCCGTCGAGGCCTGGCACGCGAACGGGCTGCGCGTAATGACCGTTCCGATCGATGACGTGCCCTCGCTCCGCAGGTCGCTCATGCCCGTCGGCGCTGTGCAGACCCAGTGGCTGGGGCAGGCAACGCGCTGGACGGAGATCGCCCGGGGGCCCACCCTGGCCGCGCCGATGGTGATCGGCACCGACAGCGGGCCGCTCTCGCTCGCCGCCGGGGGACACCTGAAGCTCGCGATGCGCTGCTGGAGCACCGCGTCGGCTTGGAGCGCGGAAGCCAACGGCCCCACGGTCGGCGCGCTCCAGGTCGAGATCGCGCCCGTCTTCACGCCCGCGCCCGCGCGGCGGGTGCTCGGGCAGACCATGACCGAGGCGGAGCCGCCACTCATGTTCTCTCGCCTCGGCCTCGAATCCACGCTCCTGGGCGAAGAGGCAATCCTGATCATCGCCGAGGGGCCCGGGGAGTCGTCGGCCCGCAGAAGCGTCCGGGGCCCGGAAGACACGGACCTCCCCACTTTGGGGGAAGCGATCCTCGTGCCTGAGCGAGGCGAAGCCCGGGGCGGAAGACGCGTCGTCGTGGTTCTGACCCCCAGCGTCACCCGTGCGTTCCGCCTGCTCGCCACGGACAGCGTCCGATAGCGAGCGGGCCGCAGAAGAGCAAGGAGTGCGACGCGTGGCTCGCCGATGCACCCCTCCGGGGCCTTCGCCCCGGGAGCGTGCCTTGCTTCGGGTCCCGATCGTTGATGCCCGGCCCGGGATGGTCCTGGGCCTTGATATTCCGCACCCGTCGCTGACGGGCGGGGTGCTGCTGCGGCGCAACGCGCAGCTCGACGACCGCTGCATCGTGAGGCTGGCGGAGATGGGGGTCCGCGAGATCTGCATCCGCTACCCGGGCCTGGAGCACCTTGCCAAGTACCACGACCCGCGCGTGATGTCCACGCACCGCAAGCTGGTCTCCGAGCTCGCGGGAGTGCTCGACGCCGGCATGGTCCAGCAGCACGTGGAGCTCGACTACTGGTCGTACAAGCGCGCCGTCGCAGACGTGCTGGAGGCCCTGACGGCCAACCCCGCGGCGGCGGCGCTCGCAAGCGACCTCGCTTCCGGGGACGCCCCGCACGTGCGCCACCATGGCGGGGTGTGCATGCTCAGCCTGCTCATGGCCCTCAAGCTCGACTACTACCTGATCCGCGAGCGGCCACGGATGCCCGCGGCGGCGGCGAAGAACCTCGCGGCCCTGGGCGTCGGCGCCATGCTCCACGACATCGGCATGACCCGCATCGCCCCCGACGCGCTCAGGCGTTGGAACCTCTCCCCGGACGAGGCCGACCCGGCGTGGCAGGCGCACGTGCAGCTCGGCCACGACGCGGTCAGCGGGCAGGTCGACCCGGCCGCCGCCGGCGTCGTCCTCCACCACCACCAGCACTGGGACGGCACCGGCTTCCCGTCCCGCCAGGAACTCGGCGGCGAGACGCGCCGGCTGCGGGGCCCGGAGATTCACGTCTTTGCCCGCATCGTGGCGGCGGCGGAGACCCTGCAGAGGCTGCGCTATCCGGCCCACGCGCCGGGCGCGGACGACCGCCTGCGAGCGCCACGCCCCACGGTCGCGGCGATGCACGATGTGCTCCGCACGCCTCTGAGCGCCCGGATCGATCCGCTGATCCTCAGGGCCCTGGTGACCGTGGTGCCGCCCTTCGCGCCGGGCACGATCGTGACGATCACGGGCGGGCAGACCGCCGCGGTGGTCAGTTGGTCACCCCTTGACCCGTGCCGGCCCGTCGTGGAGGTGCTGAACGAGGGGCTGAACCCGAAGCGGAACGGCCGCGAGCCCACGTTGGAGCGAATCGACCTGCGCACCACCCAGGACGTGCAGGTGTGCGAGGCGGAGGGGCAGAACGTCGCGCAGTGGCTCTTCTCACCCGCGGCACCCGGGGAGTTTGACCTGTCTCTGGCGATGCGTGCGTTGGACAACCGGGCGCTTGGCGACCTGGGCGAACGCCCCGCCGCGTGAGGGCTTCAAGGTTCCTCGACGAACCAGCGGAGGCGCCAGTTGCCGCTCTCCATGACCATGTCCATGGCGCGGAAGCGGAGGCTGCTGGTGCCGAGCCCGGAGATGGAGACCCGCTGCACGCCGGCGCCCACCGGGGTCATGACGGCGCCCGGGGTTCGCTCGCCCATGGGCATGAGGTTGAACAGGTCGTACACGTCGAGGCGCTGCTCGCAGAGCTCGTCGTAGAGGCTGCCCGGGTCCACACCCATGGCGGCGCACTCGTCGCGGGTCTTCTTGCTGAGCACCTGGTCGACGAACAGGTCCTTCTCGCCGTCCTCGAGGGTGTTGTAGATGTGGAGGATGAGGTGCCTGCCGGTGCGGGCGATGAGCGTCTTCTTGCCGTCGGGCTGCTCCTGGACGAGCTGGTCTTCTGAGATGATGGTCGGGTCGCGGTAGTCGCCGAAGTCACGGACGACGGGGCGTCCGGACTCGGCCCCGGGCAGGCCGCCGAGGATGGGGTTGTAGCGGACGACTCGCGTCTCACACCCCATGAGCGCCAGCGCGCAGACAGGAGCGCAGAGGGAAGCGAGGTTGCGTGGGCGGATGGGCATGGCGGCGAGGCGGCCCCGGCACTCGCCGGGCGGGCGTGCCGCGGGGCGTGGTGGCCGACCTCCGCGAACTCTAGCGGGGTCAGGCGCCGGCCATGAAGGGGGTGGTGACGGGCTCGTCACGGCCCCGGCGCCAGCAGTCCCGCAAGGCGAACTCCGTGCTCTGGGCCGGGAAGTCCGCGCGGAAGTGGCAGCCCCTTGATTCCCGCCTCCAGCGGGCGGAGCGGGCGACGAGGGCGGCGGTGACGAGCATGTTCTGCGTCTCCCAGCCCTCCGGTTCGTCGAAGATCTTGTCGAGCGTGTACCGCGCCCAGAAGTCGATCATCTCGATCACGCTCTCGAGTCGCTGGTCGGTGCGCTCGATACCCACGTTCTTCCACATCGCGGAGCGCAGCGAGGACCGAACGTCCGCGAGGTCGAGCTCACCCCGGTCGCTCGGGCGGATGTCGCTGATGACCGGGACGGGCGCAGAGCGCCCCGCACCTGCCCAGCCCGCGGGACGGCCGGCGCTGGACGACGCGGGCTGGCGCATCTCCGAGGCGTGGTGTCCTGCACGCTCGCCGAACACGAGCCCTTCGAGCAGCGAGTTGCTGGCCAAACGGTTCGCGCCGTGCAGGCCCGTGCACGCGACCTCGCCCGCGGCGTAGAGCCCGGGAACATCGGTGCGGCCCGCGTCGTCGGTGCGGACGCCCCCGACCATGTAGTGCGCCGCCGGGTGCACGGGGATGAGGTCCGTCCCGGGGTCGAGGCCGAATCGCTTCAGGAGCGCCGAGATACCCGGGAATCGCGCGGGGAAGTGCTCGAGGTGGCGGCAGTCGAGCAGCACGTGGCTCCCGCCCTGCTTGGCGATCTGCCTCACGATGGCGTGCGCCACGATGTCGCGCGGCGCGAGCTCCGCCAGCGGGTGCAGGTCCACCATGAACCGGCGCCCGGACTCGTCCACCAGGTGCGCCCCCGCCCCGCGGATGGCTTCCGTGATGAGGGCGCGGCTGGCGCCGGGCAGGTACAGGGTTGTCGGGTGGAACTGCACGTAGGCCATGTCCGCCAGCGTGGCCCCGGCGCGAAAAGCAAGGGCCTCGCCATCGGCGGTGGCGGAGGGGGGGTTGGTGGTCTCGCGGAAGAGCACCCCGGCGCCCCCGCTCGCCAGGATCGTCGCCTTGGCCCAGATCATCTGCAGGCCGTACTTCGGGTGGTGGGTGATGGCGCCCATCACGGGGCTGCCGGGTTCGTCGCTGGGAGTTATAAGGTCCAGCGCGAAGCACTGCTCGAACAGACGGACCGCGGCGGACCGCCGGGCCTGGTCCGCGAGCACGCGCTGCAGCTCGCGCCCGGTCTCGTCGCCCCCGGCGTGGATGATCCGGGAGGCGGAGTGCCCGCCCTCGCGGCCCAGGAGCAGCCCGCCCCCCTCCGCGCGATCGGGCCGCATGCCCCATCGGAAGAGCTCTTCGATCAGCGCCGGCCCGCGGGAGACGACCAGCCTCACGATCTCCGGGTCGCACGCGCCGGCGCCCGCCACCAGCGTGTCCTGCTCGTGCGCACCCGTGCTGTCGTGCGCGTCCATGACGCCCGCGATGCCCCCCTGTGCCCACGCGGTGTTGGTGGATTTGAGGTCCGTCTTTGAGAGCACGATGACCTCGCCGTGCTGCGCGGCGGCGATGGCTGCCCGGAGGCCCGCGACACCCGCGCCGATGACCAGAGTGTCGGTGAAGATCTGCGGGAGCAGCGACGACCTGAAAGGGATGAGGTACCGGCGTTGGTCAAACTGCCCGTCCATCGCGCCTCGCTTGTGCGTCAGGCCAGTGCCTTGCTCAGGATGCAGGACCGGTAGTTGGTGTAGGGCCACTGCCAGTGCTCGACGAAGCGGTAGCCCCGCTTCACGTAGAAGTCGTACAGCTCACGGTCGGGCTCCGCCATGCTGAGGGCCAGCTCGGTCGCCCCCTTCTCGCGCGCCCGCCGCTCCACGGTCTCCAGCAGCGCCCGCCCGATGCCCCGGCCCTGCACGTCCGGGTCCACACCGAACTGCGCGAAGTGGCACACGTGCGGCTTCAGGAAGAAGGGCGGGAAGGTCGCCTGCTCCTGCTCTTCGAACAGGATCACCCCGGCGATCGCCCCTCCGCCGGCGGCCTCCACCACGGCCACATAGCACTCGCTGTTCGCGGCCCGCTCCCGCGTCACGCTGTCGTCCTGCCTCCCGGCGAGGGGCCTCAGCCCCATCGCCACCTGCTTCGCGTAGGCGCGGTGCAGCAGCCTCGTGATCACGGGGATCGAGTCGGTCGGGAGCAGGAAGCGCACTGTGAGAGCGCCGGCTTGGTCGTCGTTCGCGGGCATCGGAACGATGATCGTAGACTATTGGTCATGCGAGGACACGCCGACCAGCTCGCCTCGGACCTCCCCGCGCCCCTTTCCGCGGTGCCCAGAGCCGGCACCACCCGCCTGCGGGTGCGATACTGCGAGTGCGACCCGATGAACGTCGCCCACCACGCGGCGTACATCCCCTGGCTCGAGATCGGCCGCACCGAACTCCTCCGCGCCGGGGGGGTTGCCTATGCCCAGCTCGAGCGGGCCGGCGTCTTTCTGGTCATCGCAAAGCTCGAGGCGGCGTACCGGCGGCCCGCGCTCTACGACGATGTCGTGGAAGTCCGAACGCGCGTGGTCTCCGCCTCCAAGGTCAAGATCGTCCACGCGTACGAGGTCGTCGTCGTGGAGCGGGCGAGCCAGACCACCGAGATCGTAGCGGCGGCCGCGGGGAGCACCCTCGCCTGCGTCGACCGCGATGGGCGCGTGCGGGTTCTGCCCGCGTGGCTCGCGGGGAGCGACTGATGCGCCACGACCCTCGCTGCGACGACTGCGGCTATGGGCTGGCGGGCGTGCCGGACAAGGCCGGGCTCATCACATGCCCGGAGTGCGGCGTTCCCCAGTTGCCGGGCGAAGCCCACGACCGCCGCTGGGCCAGACGCACCTTCATGCTTGGCGTCGCGCTCCCGAACTACCTGATGGCGGCGACCACGCTCCTTGGCCGCTGGCTGGAAAGCGCGGACACGGCGGTGCTGATGGCGGTCTTCATCTTCGGGCTCACGCTGGGCCTGGCAATCATGATGAGCCGCGATGCCGAGCCCGCACGCCGTCGCTCGGGGATGAGCCGCGTGGCACGAGCTATCTGCCTGTGGGGCCTGCTCAACACGCCCGCGGGCGTCGTACAGTGGCTCTGCTGGGGCTGAGCCCTTCGCCGGGGAGGACGATCATGGCATGCGAGTCGTCGTGCGGGTGCGGCAGCCGAACCTGGCCACCCATGGCCGGCGCGTGCGGCGTGTTCGTCCTCTTCACACTGTTCTACATGCTCTTCATCGTGCCCGTGCGCGAGGAGATCTTCCGCGACTTCGGCGTGGCGCTGCCGGGGGTCACCATTGGCATGATCCGGTTCTCACGCGATCTGCGCATGGTGAACCCGGGCCAGGCGTTCCCGCTGGGCTGGCTCGTGGTTGGCGCGTGCGTAGTTGTCGGCGCAGGGCTCACCTGGGCGAGCGCCGTCATGCCGCGTCCTCTCGCGAAGGCGTTGCTCGGGGTGGTTGTGCTCCTGCTCGTGGCGTGGATGGCGCTCTGCGCTTGGGCGATGCTCGGCCCCACGCTGGAGATGCAGCGCGCGCTTCAGGGCGGCGCCTGAGGGGTCGTAGCTCGCGAGAGCCGCCTCAGGACAGGTGCTCGATCGCGCGGCCGATGGTCTTGCACTCGACAAGGGTGACGCCCTTTGGCGCGCCCCGCACCCCCGGGGGCGCGAGGATGGTCGTGTACCCCAGCCTCGCGGCTTCGCGCAGGCGCGCCTCGCACTGCGAGACCGGGCGCAGCTCGCCACCCAGCCCAACCTCTCCCACCGCCGCAGTAGCGCCGGGCAACGACCGCTTGTAGTGCGCCCCGGTGATGGCCAGCAGCAGCGCGAGGTCCCCCGCGGGCTCGGTGACGCGCACGCCCCCGACGCTGCTGGCGAAGATGTCCCGGTCGGCCAGGCGCAGACCGGCGTGCTGCTCCAGCACCGCGATGAGCATCGCGAGGCGGCTGGCGTCCACGCCGCTGCTCTTGCGCTTCGCCGCGCCCAGGAACCCCGTCGCGGTGAGCGCCTGCAACTCCACAAGCATGCAGCGCGTGCCCGACATCACGGGGCAGACGACGGAGCCCGGCCTGGGCTGCGCCTGGGCCGCGGGCAGCCCCGCGCCCTGGGGCAGGGGCAGGAGGCCCGCGTCGGTCATCTCGAACAGGCCCAGTTCGAGCGTGGTGCCGAAACGGTTCTTCACCGCACGCACGATCCGGTGCGCGTGGTAGCGGTCGCCCTCGAAGTACAGCACCGCATCGACCAGATGCTCGAGCAGCCGGGGCCCCGCGACCTGCCCCTCCTTCGTCACGTGGCCCACGAGTACCACCGCCATGCCGGACACTTTCGCGAGGTAGACGAGTTCCGCGCCGCAGCGGCGGAGCTGCGTCACGCTGCCCGGCCCCGCGGGCAGGTCGGGCTTGTAGATCATCTGGATGGAATCGATGATCAGGACACTCGGGCGCGTCCTGCGTGCCTGCTCGACCAGCCTGGTGAGGTTCGTGTCCGCGAGGATCATGAGGCGCTCATCGCCCGCGTCCGCGTGCGGCCCCTTCAGGCGGCGGGCCCGGAGCGCGATCTGAGCCGCGGACTCTTCGCTGGACACGTAGAGGACGCGGGTGCCGTGCGCCGCCCAGGCGCGGGCCGCCTGCAGCAGCAGCGTGCTCTTGCCGATGCCGGGCTCGCCCCCAACCAGCACCGCGGACCCGGGCACAAGCCCTGCACCCGGGAGTTGCCCTCCCAGCACACGGTCCAACTCGTCGATGCCCGAGGGCAGGCGCTTGACAGGCTCGTGCGTGCCGTCGATCTCCGCGAGCGCCACCGCCTCGGGGCGCCAGGCGTCGGTCTCGCCCTCGGCGCCCGACGAAGCCCACGCCACCGCGATGCCCTTCTGCACGTCCCGCTCCGACGCGGGGTCAAAGGTGGACTCTTCGAGGGAGTCCCACGCGGAGCAGTCGGGACACTTCCCGGTCCAGCGGCTGTGGGCCGACCCGCACGAACGGCAAACGAACACCCGCCTTGGCTTGGCCATGCGACCATCGTACTGCGCCGTCTGGCCCCGATACCCTGCGGGCGACGCGCATGCGCAAGGAACCCACAACCCCGTCGCCCAGCCCAAAGCCGGGAAGGCTCAGGCGCCGGTGCGTGACGCTGGGGGTCCTGGCCCTGGTGCTGATCGGGGGCTGGCTGCTGCTCACCCGGTCGTTCGTCACACGGGCGCTCGTGCTCGGGCAGGTCGGTGGCCTCCTGGGGGGCGACCTGTCGGCTGAATCACTGACCGTCGGCGGCGGAGGGCACATCGAGGCCACGGGGCTCGTCCTCCGGGCGCGGGGCATCGAAGGCCCGGCCTCGGAGATCGTGCGGATTGGTCGGCTGGAGGCGGAGGTTGGTCTGTGGTCCGTGATCCGGGGCTCGCCCGAAGTGAGGTCGCTCACGCTCACGTCCCCCGTCGTGCGGGTCTCTCAATCCGTGGACGACAACACCCTGAACTTCGCGTCCCTCGAGCCCCGCTCGCCCTCGGGCTCTCGCCCCGCGAGCCTGCCCCGTGTGCGGGTGAGCCAGGGAGTCATCGAGATCGGCGAGCACGTGACCGACCCCGACAGGCTCGCCCGAGGGGAGGAGGCCTTCCGGCTGCTCCGGCAGTTTCCGGTCTCGGGTGAGGTCGAGCGCGTGCCGGATTCTGACGGGGAGATGGCAATCTCGTTCCGCCAGCTCGGCCCCGACGGCTCGCTCATGCAGGGCCCGGGCAGCCTCCTCTTCGAGGGCCGTGCGACGGGCGACAGGGTACGACTGCGCCTGGGCGAAGTGTCGCTGGCGTCGTGGGCTCCGGAATCGATGCCCGCGGGTGTCCGCGACGCGTTGACCCAGCTCAAGCTCGAAGGCTCCATCACGGACGCGGAGCTCACCTACACCAACGCGAGCGGCGTGGAAGCGAGGGCCACGCTCTCGGGCGTCGCCCTCACCCTCCCGGTGCAGACCCAGCCCGACGTGGACGCCGATGGCAACCCCCTGCCCATGTCCGAGGAGGACAAGGCCCGCCGCCTGCGCATGCAGAATGTTTCCGGAGAGCTCAGCGTCTCCCAGAACCGCCTGCAGGGCGTCTTTGACGGCGTGGTCGAGGAGCTCCCCTACCACGTGGAGTTCCTGAGCCGGGGCACCACTTCGGCCGCCGCGTTTGATTGCCGCATCGTCTGCGAGAACTTCCTCATGGAGACCCGGCCTCAGGTGCTGCGGTTTGCCCCAGGGCTGGTAAGGCGGCGCCTTCAGCAGTTCTCCGACCCCACCGGCATGGTGGACCTTGACGTCTCGCTCTCGCGCGGGGCCCCCTCGGAGGGCGCGGCCTCCCCCGTGGCCGTCAAGGGAACGCTGCGCTTCCGGGACGCGACCGCGGCGTTCGAGCGGTTCCCCTACCGGTTCACGAAGCTGACGGGCGAGTTTGCGTTCACCGACAACCGGATCGACATCAAGAGGGTTGCGGGGGGTTCCCCGGGCGGCGCGATGATCGAGGCGGCGGGGTTCATCTCGCCCCTCACCGACGACGCCGAGGTCCGCGTGAACGTGAGCGTGCACGATCTTCCCGTGGACGGGAGCCTGGCCCGCGCGATGCAGGCGCGTGGAAAGATCATCGACGAGCTGTGCAGCCAGGAACGCTACGACGCGCTCGTCGAGCGCGGGCTCATCACCCCTCCCGATCGCGGGGCCCGCGCCACGCCCGATGCGCCCGTCTTTGAGCTAGGCGGGCGTGTGAACGTGCTCGCGGTCATCACGCGCGAGCCCGGGCCGGGGAGCAACTGGCACGACACCATCACGATCACGATGCCCAAGGTCGGGATCCTGCCCCGCTCGGCGCCGCTCCCCCTGATCGCGCGCGACGTCACCATCATCAAGACCGACGACGAGGCCGTGGTGAAGGGGGGCAGGCTCGAGGGCCTCCAGGGCGGGCACGCGACCATCGCGGCCAAGGCCGATCTGACGTCCCTCACCGCGGGCGGGTTCAGCCCAGAGGTGGAGGTCGCTGCCCGGGGCGTCCCGCTCACCCGGCTGCTGCTGGCGGCGCTCGAGGCCGACCCGGACGCCGCGGGCGTGGCACGCTCCATCGCGGCGCTCGGCGCGAGCGGTGTGCTGGACATCGACGCGCGCACCTCCCCCACCCCCACGGGCTCGCCGGACTTCCGCGTGGAGGTCCGGGGCGAGGGAATGGCCGCCGCACCGACCCCGCCAGAAGGGGCAGGGCGAGTGCGCGTGAGCGGGGTCTCCGGCACCATCATCGTGACGCCCGACCGCGTGAAGGCCGATCTGAGCGGTGCGCTCTCCACAGCGGACAACACGCCGGGAGGCACCGGCGCCGTGTCGCTCGACCGCGCGCGGAGTTCCGCCCAGGGCGGGCCCGGGCTCACGCTCAGGGCGACGGCGACCGACGCTGTCGCGTCGCTCGTCGTCGAGGACTTCGTGCGAGCCTTCGCGCCCGAGGCCGCCGGGGAGATCGCCTCTACCCGCGAAGAGTTCGCGTTCGCCGGGCGCTGGTCCGGCGCCGTCGACGTGAGCCTCAAGGGCGAGGACGAGCCCTCGGTGCGGATCGAGGTCTCGGGCGCCGATGGGCTCTCGATCCGGACGCCCGGCGGTCGCGCCGGCCTGACGACACAGAGCGGCCGGTTCACGTTCTCGCGGGGCCGGGACGCATCGCCCTCCACGGTCCGCTTCGACGACTGGACCGGGGGCCTGACAACGGATGGCCAGCCCGACGGCAAGGCGGTCGCCTCGGGCGTCATCACCACGACCGGGCTGCCCGCGGGCGAGCGTTTGCGCGTCGAGCTCACGGGCAACCGCTTCGAGTCCGGCGTTTCCAGGTGGCTTGCCTCGCGTTCGATCGCCGGCGCCGAAGAGGCCATCCGCGACCACAATCCGCGGGGGCTCTTTGACCTCTCGCTCACGCTCGATCCCGGCCCGCGGGGGTGGCTCGCCTCCGGCTCGCTCGCGCCTCGCTCGCTGGTGCTGAGCATGAGCGGCGAGGACGTGCCCCTGGGTTCACCCACCGGCCGCGTCGAGTTCCGACCCGGGCAGGGGCAGGCCCGCGACCTGGTGCTCACCGGCGCCGGGCCTCGCGGGATCACCGGCTCGCTCGCCGGCGGGTGGATCACGGATGAGGACGGCGGGCGGTCCGTGCACGCGGAGGTGACGCTGGTGAGCGGCGCCGACCCCGCGGCCCTGCTGGCGCAGATGCCCGCGGGCCTGCGGGCAGCGCTGGACGACCTGAAGGTGCGGGTCACGGGGCCGGTCTCCTTCGAGCCACTGAGGCTGTCGCTGAACTTTGACGCGCAGGGAGAGCTTGGGGCCTACGCCGCGGGAGGGACCATCGGGGTCTCGGATCTGTCGATGGAGCCGGGCGTGGGGGTGAAGGAAGGCAAGGGGCGGATCGAGTTCAGCGCCGAGCGCCCGGGGCCGCTGGCCCCCTCCGCGTACGAGGTGTGGGGGCTCTTTGACTCCGTGCGCGTCAGCGGCATCACCATGACGAGCGCTCGCGCCCGGATCGTGGGCGACCCTTCGGGCCGTGTGCTCATCCCCCACCTCTCGGGCGTGTGCCACGGCGGGCGGTTCGCGGGAGAGGCCGAGGTCGGCCCCGCAGCCGAGGACGGGCGTGCGTACTCCATGGCCGCGCAGTTCTCCGGCGTGCGCTTCGCCTCGCTGCTCGCGGAGTTCGCGCCCACGGGCCCGCTGCAGCCCGGGCAGGAAGACCGGGGCGCCGCCCAGGCCGAGTCGCGCGGGCTGCTCGACGCCAGCCTCACCATCGGCGGAAAAGCAGACCAGCCCGAGACGCGGCGCGGGCGTGGGACCGGCTCCATCACGGGCGGGCGGGTCATGAGCCTGCCCCTGCTGGTGCCCCTGGTGCGTGTCTCGAACCTCGAACTGCCCTTGGAAGAGACGCTGGACTTCGTCCGGGCGGACTACTTCATCGAGGGGCCGCTCGTGAACTTCGAGGAGCTCTCCATCTTCTCCCGGAGCGTGGAGTTCTTCGGGTTCGGAACCGTGCGATGGCCCGATCTCGCGCTCGATTTGCGATTCAGGCCCCGCGCCCGCACTCGAATCCCGCTCATCACGCCCATGCTCGAAGGCGTGCGAAACGAGCTTGTCGGCGCCCAGGTGGTCGGCACCCTCAGGGAGCCCGACGTCACCTTCACCACCCTCGGGGGCACGCAGCGGTTCATCGGCTCCATGTTTGGTTCTTCGCCCAGCGAGCAGCAGCGCCGCCTCGAAGACATCGAACGCCGCGCCAACTCGCGCCCTCGCACCCCGGCCCGCGACTCCGCCCCGATCGGAGACCAGCCCCCGACGGGCGACAAGCCCTAGCCGGGCGGCCCTCACGGCCCGAGTACGATCCACCCGCATGGACTACCGCGTCATCAGCATCGGGTGCCTCGCCGCCCACCCGCTCTGGGGTGAGCGGGCGCCCGCCCGCACAGGGCACGCGACCACCACGCTCATTCTCGCGGAGGACCGCCGGATCCTCGTCGACCCGGGCCTGCCCTCGCAGGTGCTTTCCGCCCGCCTCTCCGAGCGTGCGAACCTCGCGCCCGACGACGTCACCGACCTCTTCTTCACCAGCTTTCAGCCCGACACCACCCGGGGCGTCGACGCCTTCACGCACGCGGACTGGTGGGTCTCGCCCGAGGAGCGCGAGACCGTGGGTGTGGCGATGGCCCAGAGGCTCCGCGCGATCAGGACCGGCGAAGGGATCGAAGCCGGCGCTGACGAGGACGAGCTGGCGGCGGTTCTCGAGCGGGGCGTCGCCATCCTCCAGCGGGCCAACGTCGCCCGTGAGGAGTTCGCCCACGGCGTCTTCGCCTACCCCATGCCTGGCGTGACCCCGGGGCTCACTGGTCTGCTCATCGAGGGCACCCGCTTCACGACGCTGGTTTGCGGCGACGCCATACCCACTGTCGAGCACCTGGAAGGCGATCGGGTCCTGCCGGGAGCGCACGACCTCGACGCCGCCAAGGCCAGCATGCAGGAGGCCCTCGAGGTCGCGGACCTGCTCGTGCTCGGGAGGGACAACCTCGCGGTCAACCCCGGGAAGAGACCGTTCTAGGACTCTCGGGTGCCCATCTCGTGGTGATTTTCTGACCTCCCCCCGAAAAGGAGGGGTACCAGCCCTGTTTGGCCTTGTGTTTCCAACGCTCCTCGGTAGAATCCCAGCGACGGGCTTATCTGTTCTGTTGAGTCCTTCGAGGGAGAGAGTGACATGAAGCTCATGGCATTGGCGGGCGTGGCGATTCTCGCGTCGGCGGCGGTTGGCCAGACGATCGACCCCTTCTACGCGGGCAGCTACACCTACACCGATCTGGGCTCTGCCCCCGAGGTTCCCTCGCAGTACGGCGGGCTGACGCTGCTCGCTGGCTCGGCCAACACGCTCCTCATCGGAGGATCGGCCAACACCGCCAGCGGCGCCCTCTATGCCGTCGGTGTCACGCGCGACTCCAACGGCCACATCAACGGCTTCACGGGCACCTCCACGGTGTACGCGTCCGCAGAGTACAACGACGGCGGCGTGACCTATGGCCCGGGGGGCGTCCTCTTCGCCTCGCGCTGGCCCGTCAACGAACTGGGCCAGTACCTGCCGGGCAGCACCGCACCCGACAAGATCGTGAACCTCGCGGCGCTCGGTGTCGCCGGCTCCAACGCCTCGGTCGGGTTTGTTCCGGCGAGCTATCCGGGCGGCGGCCGCATGAAGCTCGCCTCCTGGGCCGGTGGCCAGTTCTACGACGCGACCTATGCCCCCGACGGCCTAGGCACCTTTGACATCCTCGCCGTCACCGAGACAGCGGTACTCCCCGGCGGGCCCGAGGGCTTCGTGTACGTCCCGCTCGGCTCGCCCCTGTTCGGCGGCCCCTCAATGCTCGTCTCCGAGTTCTCCGCGGGCAACGTCGCGGCGTATGACGTGGACGCGAACGGTGACCCCATCGTTGGGTCCCGCCGCGACTTCATCACGGGCCTGAGCGGGGCCGAGGGAGCTTTCATCGACCCGTACACGGGCGACTTCCTCTTCTCGACCTTCGGCGGCGGGAGCCGGGTCATCGTCGTGCAGGGCTTCGTGCCCGCGCCGGGCGGTGTGGCGCTCGCGGCAGCCGCGGGCCTGCTGGTCGCTCGTCGCCGCCGCTGATCGTCCCGACATCCTCTGCAAATGACGAGGGCGGAACCCGGAGTGGGTCCCGCCCTCTGTGTTTCACGGAATCAGTGGCTCAGCGGCGCTTCGCGACCTTGGCGCGGGCGGGCTTCTTTGCACCCTTGGCCTTCGCCGGGGGCTTGGTCTTCTTGACGGGCTTCTTGAGGGACTTCTTGGCCGGAGCCGCGGCCTTGCCGCCGTAGCCCGCGGGGATGCCCTGCTTCCAGGTATCCATGTACTTGGAGTCGGGGTTGAAGCCATCGCCCGGGATCGGGTGGCTGCCCTTGGTGAAGGTGGAGATCGAGGAGAGGTGGGCGGTCTTGGCGGTGTACTTATCGTTGAACTCGCCCTCGATCCAGCGGAAGGTGCGCTCCATGCCGTCGCGGAGGCGCGTCCCCGGCTCCCAGTTGAGGTAGCCGTTGATCTTGGCGTTGTCGGAGTTGCGGCCCGCAACGCCGCGGGGCGCGTCGAGCTTGTACTTGCGCTCGAGCTTCACGCCCGCGATGTCCTCCGCGATATCGACGAGCTGATTGATGCTCACCAGCTCGGACGATCCGAGGTTGATCGGCTCCAGGATGTCGGAGTGGGTGATGCGGTCGATGCCCTGCGTGCAGTCGTCGACGAACATGAACGAGCGCGTCTGCGTGCCGTCGCCCCAGATCTCGATCTCGTGCTTGCCCGAGACCTTGGCGGCGATGACCTTGCGGCAGATGGCCGCCGGGGCCTTCTCACGCCCGCCCTCCCACGTCCCGAACGGCCCGTAGACGTTGTGGAACCGCGCGACGCGGGTGCTCATCCCGAAGTCCTCGCGGAAGTGGCGGCACATGCGCTCGGAGAAGAGCTTTTCCCAGCCGTAGCCGTCCTCGGGCAGCGCGGGATAGGCGTCCACCTCCTTGAGGGCGGTGATGTTGGGGTCCTTCTGCTTGTCGGCGTTGTAGACGCAGGCGGAAGAGGCGTAGAAGAAGCGGCCGACGCCCGCCTCCTGGGCCGCGAGCAGCATGTGCGTGTTGGTCAGCACGCTCAGCATGCACAGGGCCTTGTTGTTCTCGATGAAGCCCATGCCCCCCATGTCCGCCGCGAGCTGGTAGACCTCGTCGGCGCCCGTGCAGATGGTCCGGCAGACCTTGAAGTCGCGGCAGTCGCCCCGCGCCGGCCCCGCGTGGTTCTCCGCGTGGCGGTGTACCTGGTACCACTCATCCAGCGGCTTGATGTCCGCGCACACGACGCGGCACCCCGCGCTCAGGAACCGGGCGGCAAGGTGGCCCCCGATGAATCCGCCCGCGCCCGTGATCACGACTGTTCTGGCCTTTGGCATGGTTCGCTCTCTGCGTTATGGGCCCGTCTCCGGGCCGCAGGTCCTCGGTCTGGTCCGGCCCGCTCGTACGGATCGTACCGCCCGGGGGTTCGGGCCAGAACCCCGGCCCCGCTATGTCGGCCTGATGCAGGTCCTTCTCCAATCCCGCGCCCGCCTTGGCGGGGGGTTCAGGGTCTGGTCTCGACACAGGCGGGCAAATCCACAGTCATCGTCGTGCCCTGCTGCCAGATCGACTCCACACCCACGGTCCCACCCAGCGTCCGCACCGCGTGCCGGACGATCGCCAGGCCTAGGCCCGACCCCCGCATCGCCGGGCTACCGGTTCGCGCGACCCCGACCTGAAAGAATCGCTCGAAGATGCGCTGCTGGTGCTCGATCGGGATCCCGACCCCCCTGTCGATGACCCTGAGCCTCGCCCCGGCTCGCTCGCCCGCACCCGGCACCACCCGACCCTCGACCCGGACCTCCGTCCCCTCGAACGCAAACTTCACCGCGTTCTCCACCAGGTTTCGGATCACCACGCTCAGCAGCCGGCGATCCGTCCGCATCGACTCGAGCCCCGGCTCCAGGTCAAGACGGATGCTCACCCTGCGGCCTGCCGCCGACGGCGCAAGCTCCGCCACCACCTCCGAGGCGACCTCCGAAGCCCTGACCGGCCGCACGTCGACCGGGCCCTCGTGGGACTCCAGCCTTGAGAGATCCAGCAGGTCGCGAACGAGTTCCTCGAGTCTCACGACGTTGGTCGCGATCATCCGCGCCAGCCGGTCGCGCATCGAGGGGTCTTCCCAGGCGCCGCCTTCCAGCGTCTCGATGGCACCCCGGATGGAGGCAAGGGGTGTGCGCAGCTCGTGGCTGGCATTGGCGACAAAGTCCGTGCGGAGTTGCACCGCCTCAGACAGGTCCGTGACGTCGCGGATCGACAGCACCACCCCGGGGCTGGGCTCCGACCCGGTTGGAGAGGCCCCCACCTCCAGCACCCGGGCCCCCCGGGGGGATGGGACCCGAACCTCCTCGCTCCCCGAACCGCCCGACACAGCCCGCGCGTGCAGCGCCAGCACCCGGCTGCTGGTGAACAGCTCGTCCACCCGGCGCCCCACCGGCCCGGGACCACGGTCCCGGAAGTGCTCCTGCGCACCCCGGTTGGCCCACAGGATCACGCCCTTGGCGTCGGTAGAGAGGACCGGTGTGGGGAGCGCCTCGAGGACCACGGCCAGCGCCTGGGCCTGCCTGGCCTCCCTTTCCCTCGCCTCCAAGGCTTTCGAAACCAACGTGCGGACGCCGTCCATGAGTTCCAGAACATCCGCGTCGGCAGCGGGCGCCGGCTCATCGAGCCCCAGCCCGCGCGACACAGCGCCGAGTGCCGCCTCGGCAGCGAGGCGAGTCTCCCTTTCCTGCCGCGACCTGGCCAGGGTGATGAGAAGCGTCCCCAGCAGCGAGCACATCACCGCGACCGGGCCCGGCCAGAGCGGGAGCCCCCCGTGCCCGGAGGCCAGGAGCAGACCGGCGGTCGGCGCCCAAAGGAGCATCGCCGCCATCCACGTCGACCCTTGGCCGGAACGAGAGGGCATGGGCAGAGGCTAGGGGCTCAGGCCGTGGCGTCGCCCGAGTCCGAGCCGGCACCCTCCGCCTCCAAGTCCGTGGTGGCCCGGTAACCAACGCCGCGGACGGTCTTGATGATCGCCCCCTGGTCGCCCAACTTCCGGCGGATGGAGGTGATGTGCACGTCGATCGTGCGCTCGGTCACCGTGACACCCGGGCCCATGGCGCGGCTCATGAGCGCGGACCTGGGCAGCACACGCCCTGCGGCCTGGATCAGCGCTGCCAGCAGCCGGAACTCCGTCAGCGTGAGCTTCACCGGATCTCCCCGCACGCTGGCCTCGTGCGTGTCCAGGTTCAGGACCGTGTCGCTCATGGACAGGACCCGCCCGCCCACATCCGCATGCTGGGCTCGGCGGAGGACCGCCTCGACCCGTGCGAGCAGCACCTTGATCGAGAACGGCTTTGTGATGTAGTCGTCCGCCCCAACGGTCAGACCGACCAGCTGATCGACCTCTTCGGACTTCGCGGTCAGCATGATGATGGGAACCGACGCCGTCGCCGGGTTCGACCGGATGCGGCTGGCGATCTCCGTGCCTGAGAGCTCGGGGAGCATGATGTCAAGGAGGATGAGGTCGAAGGGTTTGGCCGAGATCGTTTCAAGAGCCTGTCGTCCGGAACAACACACGGAGACGTCGTAGGCCGCGCGGCGGAGGTTGTAGGCAAGCAGCTCGCTGAGGTCTCTCTCGTCCTCAACCACGAGGACTCGTTTGGGAGAGGCCATGCGCTCAACCCCTTTCTTTTCAGCACTTTGCATCACCACGAGGGCAGTGGCTGTCATGGCGGAGATGATAGAAGCGACACATGAAGAACGCGCAAAGTCGATGCGGTCTTTGCAATAAGTAAGGATTACAGACGGGTATCGGATCAGAAATGCGTGGAAAACTTGTGTCGGGATAACGGGGCGACCCGAAAAAGTCAATGGGCTAGTTTGCAGTCGCTAATGAGCGGGGGTATAGTCGAGCCCTCAACCCCCGAGCTCCGAGCGGCGCGAGAAGTGCGGCGCCAGGAGCGAGTGTGGAAGTCAGGACCGTGGGGCTTCGAGGTGTGTGAATCGGCGGGCGTGGGCGGGCTGTGAAACCCGACATGCTCGAAGAGGACCGAAAACAAGCTTCTGGCCGGTGAGTCGCCGGTGCAGGGGCAGGATCGAGGGCGTGAGTCTCACGCCGAGCGGGCCTTGGAAAGGCCCGCGCCTTCCGGGGGTACCGGCGGGCACAGGTAGTTCAGGCGGATGCTCTTGGAGGGCGTCCGCGGCAGGGAGACCAGCGGTCGGACGCTCTGGCTCCCCGGAAGGATTCTCGGCGACCGATGGTGGTCCCAAGAAGGAGTTTCAAGAAATGACGCAGACCAAGGTTCTTCTTTTCGTGGCGGGCATGAGCCTCTCCGCGGTCGCCTTCGCGGGCAACCCCGAGCTCCAGGCCGATGCCGCCAACCGCGCGAGCCTCTCGGCCGCCGCTGGCGCCGGCTGGGACCAGAACTTCTGGATCTCCGACGGCGGTAACAACTCCCTGCACATCGGTGGCGACACCCAGTTCCGGTACAACCTCACCATCCGCGATGAGGACTTCGCCGGCGACCAGGACGACTTCACCCACGGCTTCAACTCCCCCAGCAACCGCATCCGCTTCTGGGGCACCATCTGGGACAAGGCCCTCTCCTACAAGATCCAGGGCAACTTCTCCTCCGACAGCCCCGGTGGCGGCGGCTTCACCCTCGAGGACGCCTGGGGCGCCTACGACTTCGGCAACAACTTCACCCTCGGCTGGGGTCAGTGGAAGGCCCCCCTCAACCGCGCCGATATCGTCGACAACACCTTCCAGATGAGCGCTGACCGCTCCCTGGCCTCCGCCGCCTTCACCGCCGGCTACACCCAGGGCGTCTCCGGCGTCTACACCTCCGACATGGTCAAGGTCACCGGTGGCTTCCACGACGGCGCCAGCAGCCAGAACTCCGACTTCAACAGCGGCGCCGAGGCCGACTACGCCGTCCTCCTCCGCGTGGACGTCCAGGCCATGGGCAACGACTGGAACCGCTGGAACGACTACACCTCCTGGAAGTCCGCCAAGGACAACGGCCTCCTCATCGGCGGCGCCATCAACTGGCAGTCCGGCGGCGAGACCGGCGGCACCTCCGACGTTGACGCCCTCAACTACACCCTCGACGCCTCCTTCGAGGGTCAGGGCTTCGGCGTGTGGTTCGCCTTCTACGGCGCCCACATCGACGCGGGTGGCGGCGGCGACATCGACAACTTCGCCGCTGAGCTCGGCGCCTCCTTCTTCTTCACCGAGCAGTTCGAAGGCTTCGCCCGCTGGGACGGCTTCTTCCTCGATGACGATGCGTTCGGCGGCGACACCGACATCCACTTCGCCACCCTCGGCGTGAACTACTACCTCTCCCCCGAGAGCCACGCCGCCAAGTTCACCGGTCAGTTCGGCTACGCCTTCAACGAGACCACCAACCTCTTCGACCCCTCCTCCGGCCTGATCTCCGACTCCACCCGCTACGGGTTCCTCGGCCAGGGCGAGGACGGCGAGTGGGCGCTGACCCTGCAGATGCAGGTCATGTTCTAAGCCGCTCGGGCTCACGCCCGATCGACTGTGAGAAACTCCTCCGGCCCTGCCTCACGGCGGGGCCGGTTGTTTTTTTGTTCCAACCGAGGCCCTTTTACCCTTGACCGATCGGCACTTGTCAGGTATCTTCCGTTGGGCTGACTTACCACGGGGGATCGATGGCATTCGGCATTCGGCATTCGGCATTCGGCATTCGGCATTCGGCCTGATCCTCGCCGCGGCGGCGCGCGTCGTCCTCGCGCAGCCAGACCTTGACACCCTCCGCGAGCAGGAGATCGCCCAGATGGGCGAAATCACGCCCAACGTCTCCGTCACCTACGGCGAGCTGGGCACGCCCACGTTCATCCGCTCCACCACCGCCTTTCTCTCCCGCCGAAGCACCGCGGCCCCGCTCGATATCGCCGCCGCGTTCGTGAACGACAACCCCGCGCTGTTCGGCGTGCCGTTCCCAG
>JADYXW010000046.1 GCA_020853975.1 Phycisphaerales bacterium | reverse complement strand
TGGACCGCAACACCGAACTGCACATCCGCATCCAACCCCCCGACATCCCCTACTGCGACGGCGACTTCAACTGGGACGGCAACGTCGATCAAGATGACGTCCTGTACCTCGCCAACGTCCTCGCCGGGGGCGAGAACCCCACCGGGCGCTTCGCCGACTACAACCGCGACGGCAACGCAGACCAGGACGACCTCCTCGCCCTCGTCCACACCATCGCAGGGGGCGGGTGCCCGTGACGCCGCTCATGTCCAACCCGATCCCGGGCGGCGCGGCGACGACGCTGAACCCGGACTCCCGGCGAACAGGCACGCCCCGACTGGCCCGCCGCGCTAGGTCAGAAGCGACATCGCCTTCACCCTCTCCGCCCCCGCCAGGGCATCCGGCCCCACGATGGTCACGTGCCCGACCTTCCGCCCGGGCCGCGCCGCCTTTCCATACAGGTGCAGGTGCGCGCCGGGCACCCGCAGCACCTCCTCCGCCCGTGGCACATGGCCGATGAGATTCACCATCACGCTCTGGGCCCGCGCCGCCGTGGGGCCAAGGGGCAAGCCCGCGATCGCGCGGCAGTGGTTCTCAAACTGCGAGCACGCGCACCCGTCGATCGTCCAGTGACCGCTGTTGTGCACGCGCGGCGCCATCTCGTTCGCAAGCAACTCCCCGTCCCGCACGAAAAACTCAATCGCCAGCACGCCCACGTACCCAATCCTCTCCATGATGCGTCTCGCGTGGCGCGCCGCCTCGTCGCTCATCCTGCCCCCAGGGTCCGGTGCCGGGGCCACGCTCTCCCGCAGAATCCCCCGCACGTGCGTGTTCTGCGTGAGCGGATACCCCGCGAACTCCCCGCTCGATCCGCGGCAGGCCACGATCGACACCTCCCGCTCGAACGGCACCAGCCGTTCCACGAGCAGGGGCACGCCCCCGAGCGCCGACCAGCAGGCGTCCACGTCCTTCTGCTCGCGCAGGACCATCTGCCCCTTGCCGTCATAGCCCATGCGGCGGGTCTTGGCGATCAGGGGCAGTCCGAGCCTCGCCGCAATCTCTCGCACGTCGGCATCGCTCGCCGCGGCTGCGAAGTCGTGGACGCCGACCCCGACCTCCCTGAACAGCGCCTTCTCGCTCAGCCGATCCTGCCCCGTGGCCAGCGCCCGTGGCGATGGGTGCATCGCAACCCGGGCCGCCACGCGCTCCGCCGCCGCCAGCGGCACGTTCTCAAACTCAAACGTCGCAACATCCAGCCCGGCGCAGAAGCGGTCCAGCGCGCCGGGGTCGTCAAAGTCCCCCACCACCAACTCGCCCACCTCGCGGGCCGGCGCTTCCGGCGATGGATCGAGAAACCGAAAGCGCAGGCCCAAGGGCAGCCCCGCCAGCGCGAGCATCCGACCGAGTTGACCGCCACCCAGCACTCCGACCAGCACGCGCGCTCCTTCCTGCCCGGTCTGGCCCATCGGGCCCTCGGGGGCTGCAAGCAGCGTACACAACCGGCTCGTGCTCAGCCCTCCGCCAAGGGCCAGCGGATGACCACCTTCGCGTTCATGGGCGGGTAGCGCATCGTCACCCGCACCCCCCAGAACTCTTCCGGGTTCCAGCCCATGCGCGCGTACATCGCGTTGATGAGCTGCGGGTAGTTGGGGATCAGCGGCGTGGCCACCGCCGGGGGCGGGCCCGCCAGCTCCACCGCGGCCTCCGTGATGGGCAGCAGGTCCTCCTGCTCCCGGGCCGCGGGGTTCTCCGGCTCGCCGTGCGGATAGCCGAAGACCAACACCTCCGGGCTCATCGGCGCGAAAAGGCTCTTGTGCACGATCAGGTCGTGCACGAGGTTCTCAGCGGGCAGGTTGATGGCGGTTGCCGTTGAGCCGTACTCGTTCCCCGGTCCACGGGCCATGGGAACGCCCCGAAACACGTACCCAAAGTAGCAGTCAAAGGCCCCGAGGTTGCCGACCTCCCCGCCGGGCAGGAAAAAGTCCGTGCCGTCGGGCGCCCGCGCCGACTCAATCTTGGGCAGGTCGGGCGACGAGTGCCTCCGGATGATCATCGGAGTCTCGCCGCTCTGCTTGGCCTCGAACTCCTCCATGCCCGCACCCAGCATCGGGCGGCCGGAGTCGTCCACCATCTGGGCCCGGAACAGCCGCCAGCGCGCCGTGGGGCGCAGACGCTGGAATCCCGCGAGCCCTGAGATGAGAATGCCGTCTCCCTTGCCGTTGGCCCCCGGCCCGAGCAGCATCGTGGCGATCCGCACTCGCGCCTGAACGCCCCAGATCATGCTATTGCCCCGGAAGGCAAGCTCTCTGCCGCTCTCCGCGCGGGTCTCCCGCTCAAAGAGCCCCATGCTCTCCAGCATGAGTTCGAATCTTCCCCGATCCCCGGCGTGCACCCCGACGAACTGCATGAAGCGGGTGATCGCACCGTTCAACTGCTGGAGGAGCGCCGGCGGCGCACCCGCCTTCCGGAACGCTTCCACCGCCAGGTCCATGCCCTGCTGGCCGGGAAGATGGTTGAGCGTCGCGAACGGATCGGTGGCGTTGATGACCTTTGAGAGCTTCCAGGCGAGGTTTCGGTTGAGCGAGAACTGGCGGGCCACTTCCTGAGGCTGCGACGGGTCCGCCCCGACGCTGGCGTACAGGCCGATCAGTGCCCTGCGGATGTCCTGCACGGCTTGGCGGCCATCCGTGACCAGTTGAACGGTTTTTGTTTGGAGTGTCGTCATAACGAATGCCTGTAGGACCGCGAGGATCAGTATACCGGATTCTTCGTCACCAGGAATAACTCCAACAATATTTCTGGCAATATCTCTGCAAACAGTATTGCAAACAGTCCGCGGGGGCGTTATCGTCCAACTCGGGGACATGGTCTCCCCTCGACCACCGATACGGCCTCACATAGGAGAACGGCAATGCGCAAGATTCACGGGTTCATCGCAGTCACGGCGGCCTTGTCGGCCATCGCGGGGCTCGCTTCGGCTCAGCCCACCATCACTGCTCTTGGTTCTGCCACGCCCGTCCGCATGACCAACAGCATCGGCGGAACCTACTTCGTCGGCGCCAACGGCGGCGCCAACGGCTCTCCTGTCCGCTACTCCCTCAGCGGATCCACCCTCACACAGATCGACATCGGCGGCACCGGCGGCGGCGGTCAGATCTCCGCTGACTCCCTCTTCATGACCGGCAACTGGCTCAACGACGGCACTATCTTCCCGCGCATCTTCGGCAACACCGCCACCAGCGTCACCCCGGCGTTCAATCCCAACCCCACACTGGTCCCGTCCACCACCCAGCCCGCCGCCACCGAGTTCAGCGGCCGGCGCTGGTCCGCCGCCTCCGGCACCTGGAACCCCATCCCCGGCCTCTCGATCGACGGCAGCCTGATCGCGTTCGGCTCCAGCAGCAGCGGCGGCAGCACCGGCAACTTCCTCTCCCCCAACCACATCTCCGCCACCGGCCAGTTCGTCGTCGGCATTGGCTATGTCTGCACCTACAACACCGCCGGTACCGCAGTCAGCGCCAACTCCTTCCGCTGGCGCCCCTGGATCTGGGATGCCAGCACCGGCACCACCACCGTGCTGCCCACACCCTTCAAGACCACCACGGGTCAGACCTCCCTCCGCCGCACCGGCAACGCCTATGCCGTGAGCAGCGACGGCCTGGTCGTCGCGGGCGCCACCGAGCACAACGCCAGCACCTCCCCTAGCGCGGACGCCGACGGCGGCCGCTTCTGCGTGTGGATGCGCCCCTCCGTCAACGACCCCTTCGTCATGACCTATCTCGACACGGGCGTGGACGGTAACGGGTTCCCCAAGTACATCTCCTCCACCCCCAGCGCCCTCGCCATGAACTCCGCCGGCACCATCATCGCCGCCCGCGGGCCCGACGGCATCACCAAGTGGGTGTGGAACGGCTCCTCCTGGGGTGCGCCCATCGTTCTGGGCGATAACCTCACCGTGCAGGCCTCGTGGCTCCCCGCCGCGGTCACCTCCTGCAACATTCCCCCGAATATCGGCAGCATCATCTGCATGTCCGAGGACGGCAACCTCATCGGTGGCTCCGCCACCTACAGCACCTGCGGCTCCTTCATGAGCGGCGGGTTCATCTGGACCCCCGCCGACGGCGGGACCATCACCGACTGGTACGACTACAACGTCGCCCTCGGAACCCCCAACGTCGGTCCGAACATGTTCTGGGGACCCATCGGCGACAACGGCGACCCCACCCGGGGCCTGCCCGTCATCGGCAACCCCACCGCCATCTCCCCCGACGGCTCCGCCATCTCCGGCTTCCAGGGCGGCACCCAGCGCATCGTCGGCGCGCCCCCCTGGATCTTCCAGTACTCGGGCGGCCCCGCCTGCGTGGCTCCCACGATCGTCAACCAGCCCGCCGCCACCACCAACTACTCCACCTGCACCAGCAGCATCATCCTGGGAATCACCGCTGCCGGCACCCCCGCCTTCACCTACCAGTGGTACAAGGATGGCAATCCCCTCTCCGACGGCCTCACCCCCAGCGGCTCAACCCTCGTCGGCGCCACCTCCTTCCAGTTCCGCATCAACCCCCCGCTCTCTCCCTCGGACGCCGGCACCTACCACTGCGTCATCACCGGCCAGTGCGGGTCCCCCGTGACCTCCACCAACGCCGTCGTCCAGCTCGACCCTGCCTTCCCGCAGGCCGCCAACGACACCTGCGCGACCGCGACCCCCGTCGCCCAGGGCACCAACGTCCTTGGCACTGGCCAGGGCGTCTGCGGTGCGCTGGTCAATGACCCCGTCCTCCAGTCTTCCTGCGTGACCTCCGCAACCAAGGCCGACCTGTGGTACTCCTTCACCCCCACCACCACGGGTGACTACCGCCTCGAGACCTGCGGCGCGAACGTTGACACCGTGCTCAGCGTCTACGACGGCTGCAACGGGTCCGAACTCGCCTGCAACAACGACTACACCACCGGCACCGCCGCGAGCTGCTCCGCGACCCGCAGCCGCATCGCGTCCTTCGGCATGATCGCCAACGAGACCTACAAGATCCGTGTCTCGGTCGGCTCCAGCACGTTCCTCTCTTCCTCCAGCACCTACAACCTCTCCATCAACCCCGCCCCGGCGCCCGCCCCCAACGACAACTGCGGCACGCCCACGGACATCGGCATCGGCGCCACCAACTTCGACCTCGCCGAGACCACCACCGACTTCGTCGCTTCCTGCCAGCCTTCCAACGGCTCGATCCGCGACATGTGGTTCCGCTTCGTCCCCGAGTGCGACGGCGTCTTCACCATCCAGACCTGCGGCTCGGCCATGAGCAACCCCATCCTCAGCGTCATGGACGAGTGCGGCGGCAACGAGCTCGCCTGCAACGACAACGTCGGCTCCGGCCAGACAGGCTGCACCTCCAACCAGGCCCGCATCCAGAACGTCCTCGTCCGCGCCGCTTCGCCCGTGCTCATCCGCGTCGCCGCCTCCGGCACCACCGTCCCCAACCCCTCCAACGGCACCCTCACCATCATCAAGACCGACTGCCTCCCCGACTTCAACGAGGACGGCAACACCGATCAGGATGACGTGGTCTACCTCATCAACGTCGTCAGCGGCGGCGAGAACCCCTCCGGCGCCAACCCCGACTTCAACTGCGACGGCAACGTCGACCAGGACGACGTCTCCGCACTCATCAACACCGTCGGCGGCGGCGGCTGCCCCTAACCAATACCCCTCCCTCACGACGTGACACGCGCGGGGCGGGCCACACAGGCTCGCCCCGCGTTTTTTTTGCGCCCACTCTCCTTGGACCCGATACCCCCTCCGCCGACCACTCCGCCTACTCTTCATTTCACCACTCCGGAGACCCGCTTTGACCACGATGACCGCCGCCAAGACCCTGGGGGACAAGGCCAAGAACCTCGCGCAGTTTGGCGGCACGCCCGTCAGCGCCAAGCCCGTCCCGTTCATGTCCACGGCGCTCACCGAGGCCGACATCGAGGCCTGCAACGCCGTCCTCCGCTCCGGCATGCTACGGGCCGCCACCAAGTGCGCCGAGCTCGAGACCCGCTGGAACGCCCTGACCGAGTCCAAGTTCGCCATGACCTGCGCGAACGGCACCTGCGCCCTGCAGCTCGCCTACGAGCCCCTCATCAAGCCCGGTGACGACGTGCTGGTGCCCGCCTGGTCCTACATCGCCACTGTTTCCATGGTCGTCGCACGCGGGGCCAACCCCATCTTCGTCGACGCCCTCCCCGACACCTACCAGATCGACCCGCGCGACGCCGCACGCAAGGTCACGCGAAACACCACCGCCATCGCCGCCACCCACCTCTACGGCTGCCCGGTGGACATCGACGCCATCCAGGACCTCGCCGAGAAGCGCAACCTCATGGTCATCTACGACGCCGCCCAGGCCCACCTCGCGACCTACGCAGGCCGTGGGCTCGGCGCCTTCGGCGACGCCGTCACCTACTCCCTCTACGCCACCAAGAACCTCGCCACCGGCGAGGGCGGCATCGTCACCTGCAACGACGAGGGCCTTGCCCGCGAGATCCAACTCCTCCGCTCCCACGGCGAGACCGACAAGTACCTCCACGAGTCCGTCGGGTACAACTACCGCATGAACGACATGGCCGGCGCCATCGGCTGCTCCCGCCTCGACCGCCTGCAGGACCAGACCAACACCCGCCGCGCCAACGCCGCCAAGTACGACAAGATCATCTCCCGCATCGACGGCCTGCTCGCCCCCCGTGCCACTCCCAAGGCCGACCCCGTCTTCCACCTCTACACCGCCCAGCTCAACCTGCCCAAGTTCCGCTGCACGCGCGACGAGTTCGTGGCGGCCCTCAAGGCCGAGGGCGTCCCCACCGCAGTCCACTACCCCCGCCCCCTCCCCAAGCAGCCCGCGCTCAGCGCCCACGACGCGGACGACACCCCCGTCGCCGACGCGCTGTGCAACAAGGTCTTCTGCCTCCCCATGCACCACGACCTCACCGAAGACCACTTCAACACCGTGGGCGAGGCCCTCGCCAAGGTCGCCGACGCGATGAAGGCCTGATCGCACGGA
>JADYXW010000045.1 GCA_020853975.1 Phycisphaerales bacterium | reverse complement strand
TCAGCACGGACAGGTCCGAGTGCTTCACCATGCACTCCCACGCCGCGTCGTCGCTGCTCGGGTTGCTCGGCAGGCGCACGACCCATGCCTGCACCAACTCCGTCGCCGAGACGGGGTGCAGCACGCTCCGCACCCACAGGGCCGTGTCGCCAACGCCCTGGAACGCATGCCCGGCCTTCCAATCGAATGCACACACCGCCTCGGGGGCGATGAGGTTCACGATGTCGGCGATGCGGGTGTCGCTGACCTCGTCGCACGCCGCGGCGATGATGTCGCGCACCGTCCGGTTCGCCTCGTCGCACGTGGGAGGCATGATCGGCGTGCCGGGCTCTGCGACGAACCTGCTGCCGATGTTGACGAGCATGCCGTCGCCGGTGACGTTCGCGGTGAGGAGGCAGCCGTAGATGTCCTGCCCGTTGTGCGTCTGTTGATATGTGACGTGGCGCACGCCGGTGGGACCGAGCGAGGGTGTTTCGAAGTCTCTGATGGTGCGATACGTCGCGGGCGTGAACTGCTCGGCGCCGGCGAGATTGCCGCCCGACCCGCCGCTGAGCGAAACGCCGAAGGACGCGGGGTTGTCGTTCACGAAGTCCGCGACGATCTGCGCCGGCGTGCGGCCGGACCGCCGCGTGAGAAACGCGGTGGTCGAGCGGATGAACGTCGGCGTACTGAGGAGAGGGTCAAAGTCCGCGGCGACATTCGGCGTGATCTCGCCGAGTTGCGCGATTTCCTGACGGCGGGCCCAGGAGTCCGGCGGCACGGGGCCGGACTGGGCAAGAGCGACCTGTCCAGCGAGCGGCGCGACCATGAGCGCGAACCCCCTCAGCCCCGCCGCGACGCCGCGGCTACGCCAGCGCGGCAGGCTGGAAGCGGCAGAACGGCAGAACGGCAGAACGGCAGAACGGCAGAACGGCGTCGCGCATCAGGGGCCTCCCGAAAACTCCCCTACTCACGAAGTCAACATACCACAGGAACCGCCCCGGGGCAAGCAAAGTTGGACAGCAAGGTCCCAAAATGCGCGCGCAGGAGGGGCAAGCCGCAAGAAAACAGGCCGCCCCTCGCGAGGGACGGCCTGGAGTGATTTGGCCCTGCAGTGGTCAGATGAGGTTGGCGGCTACCCCAACTTCTTGAGCATCATGCGGAACTCATCGATGTTCGGGCTCGCGTCTTCCGCGACCTTCAGCGCGATGTACTCCTTCTCGACCAGTTGCACCAGGTGCCAGTTGAAGTCCTGCATGCCGACCTGGCGGGCTTCCACGCTCTTGAGGTATTCGCGCAGTTCGCCCTCGCGCCCTTCCATCACGTGCTTGCGAACGACCGCGTTGTTGATCAGAATCTCGATCCCGGGGATGCGGGCGATCTCCGGGTGCAGCGTGGGGAGCAGCTTCTGGTACACGAACGCACGCATCTGGTACGCGAGAATCTTGCGAACCTGCTCCACTTCCTCCTGCTCGAACAGGCCGTAGATGCGGCTGAAGGTCTGCGTCGCGCTCGAGGCGTGGATGGTGCCATAGACCAGGTGGCCGGTCTCGGCGGCGTGGAGGGCGGCGTGGAAGGTCTCGTTGTCGCGCATCTCGCCCACGAGCACCACGTCGGGGTTCTCACGCACCAGGGCACGCAGCGCGATCTTGAAGTCCAGGCAGTCGATGCCGATCTCGCGCTGGTTGATCGTCGCCTTCTTGTCGACGAAGATGTACTCGATGGGATCCTCGATCGTCACGATGTGCACCGGCTTGCGCTCGTTCACGTAGTCGAGCATGGCGGCGATGGTCGTGGACTTGCCCGAGCCCGTCACGCCGCTGAGCAGCACGATGCCGTTGGGCTGCATCGCGACGTCGGACATGATGGGCGGGAGGTAGAGCTCCTCGAAGCGGCGGATCTTGCTGGTGATGAGTCGGGCGGCGACCGAGAGCTTGCCACGGGCCTGGAAGAGGTTCACGCGGAAGCGGTTGTGGTCGTCGTAGTCGTAGGCGAAGTCGACCGAGCCGAACTTGTGCAGGTCCTCGATCTGCTCCTCGGTGAGAATGGCCTGCGCGATGCCCCAGAACTCGTCGGTGGAAACGGCCTCGGTGTCCAGGGGCTTGAGGGCGCCGCGGAGGCGGAGCTTGGGCACCTGGTCGGACTTCATGATGAGGTCGGAGGTCTCGAACTTGATGGCGGCCTGGAGGAACTTGCCCCAGCGGGTCGCGTGGGGGTCGGTCTTCTTCTTGCGGCCCATGGAGATGTGGCCGACGTGCGCTGCGGATGTCGTTGGTTCAGAATCAACGCTCATGTCGTGACCCCTGTGCTTCGCCGGGGCATGATCCCCGGTGCCGACGGTTCCTGATGACGACAAGAGTAACCTCCTTCACGACACCGCGAAAGGCGAACACAACCCGGAACGTCCAGGCCTGGGCCGCACCGTGCCCCACACGGGGCACCCAAGGTAGCAGCGCCGCCGCCGGGTTTCACGCCCCGGCACGACCTGAGCCTCCCATCTTCGCACCGCCCGGGCGACAGGTTCCCTCCCTCCCCTACCGCCGCGGGCCCGACCGCGGTACGCTTGGGGGCATGAAGCACCTCTGGCAGGCTCTGGCCCTTTGTGTCGCGTGCGGCACCGCCGCGGCGCAACCCCGGGAAACGCTGGGCACCGACGGCACGTGGCGCCCGCTGGCCCCCGCCTCCGGGAGCGCGGACGAGGCGCTCATGAACCAGGCCAGGCAGCTCATCGCCCAGGGGAAGACCGACCAGGCGGCGTCCGAGCTCACCAAGTGGCTGGAGAGGCAGGATCGGGTCCGCAACCCGTGGTATCCCGAGGCCCTGATGCTCCGGGCGAGTGCGCGGCTCGCGGGGGGTGACGAGTTCGAGTCGCTCTACGACTTCGAGCAGGTCATCCGCGACTATCCGGGGTCCGAGAACTTTGTCGCGGCCTTGGAGAAGGAGTCTGAGGTCGCCGAGCTGTATCTGAAGGGCCGGCGCAAGAAAGTGCTTGGGCTGAGGCTGGAGTCCGGCATCCCGGTCGCCACCGAAATTCTCCTCCGCATCAACGAACGCCTGCCGGGCAGCAAGCTCGCGGAGCGGTCGCTCCTGCGCCTGGCGGACTACTACTACGAACAGCGCGAGCTGGAGATGGCGGGCGAGACCTACGACGTGTTCCTGTCGCTCTACCCCCGCAGCGAGCACCGGGCCAAGGCGCTGCAACGCCGCGTGTACGCGAACATCACACGTTTCAAGGGCCCGGCCTTCGACGCGACCTCGCTGCAGGAGGCCCAGTATCAGATCGAGGACTTCCAGCGTGAGTTCCCGATCGAGGCGCAGCGCGTGGGGATGACCGACGCCCTCGCGGCCAGGGTCGAGGAGTCGCGCGCGGAGCAGTTGCTGCTGGTCGCCCGCTACTACCTCGAAGACAACGACCGCCCCGCCGCAAGGCTGACCCTCTCGAGGCTGATCCGCACCTACCCCGGGACCGGGGCCGCGCAGCGCGGGCTGGAGGCCTTCGAAAAGGAAGGCTGGACGCTTCCCGGGGCCGCAGCGGCGGAGGCCGGCCCCGCCCCCACGCCCGCTCCGTCCGACACCAAAGCAACGGGCGGTGCGCTGTGAAGTTCACCGGGCCAGTGCTCATTGCCGCGCTGCTGTCGGGCCTTGCCGGGTGCGCGTCGGACCCCACACGCGGATACTCGTTTGCCGAGACCATTCCGCCGGACGTGAAGACCGTGAGCATCCCGGTCTTTGAGAACTACACCTACGACCTTGGGCTGGAAACGCTGGTGACTGAGGCGGTGATCAAGGAACTGCAGCGGTCCACCCCGCTGAAGGTCGTTTCTCACGGGGCGGCGGACAGCGAACTGAAAGGGATCATCACGAAGTCCGAGTTGAGGCGGCTTTCGGTTCAACAGAAGACCGGCTTCTCGCAGGAGTTGGGGGTCATCATCACCGTGGACTTCGACTGGAAGGACGTGCGGTCCGGCGAGGTGATCTCCAGCCGCCGAGACTTTGCGGCGGCGGACACCTTCGTGCCGGCGAACCCCTCGGGCGAGCGCCTGGACACGGGCCGGGTCGGGGCGGCGTCGAGGCTGGCCCGTGATTTGGTGTGGGAACTGAGATCAAACTGGTGATCAGAGGCGTATAAGTCCTCGGAGACCCGCGCGGGGTCGGGCGGCAGCGTGGCCCGGCATACGTTTGCGGGAGCGGTTCGGAGCCGGGGTGATCGCGCCCGGTCCGGATGGCCGAACAATGGCTCGGGCCCGTCCGAACCGGCCCGGGATGGAGCATGGGGACTGATGAAGCAACTGCCTGAACACAGCGAGATGTCCGGGGAACCGGGGCGTCCGGGCCGGGGCAGGAAGCCGCAGCAGGGCGAGCCCAAGGGCGGTCCGCAGGGGATGCCCCCGTCGCGGAGCCTGTTCGGGATCGTCTCACTGGCGATCATGGGCGTGCTGCTGTTCATGATGTTCAACACCTCCGGGCGCGGGGCCAAGGTCAACCTGGAGCAGTTCGTCACGTACGCCCAGAACGCGCAGCTCGAAGAGGGCAGTGTCGTCATCCACAGCAACTCGGTGGTCGCCCGGACGTCGGTGACGACGCCCGACGGCCGCCCGCCGGGCCCGATCTACGTGCCCTTCAACAGCGCCACGCGCGACAACACGGTGAAGACGGTCGCGGAGGTGACCAAGAACAAGTACAAGGCGGAGGAAGACTCCCTCGCGCCGACGCTGCTGATGTTCCTTGGGCTGCCCCTGCTGATGATCATGCTGGTATGGTTCCTGATCAGCCGCGGACTGCGGAGCGCGGGCGGCGCCGGGGGCGTGCTGGGCAACTTCGGCAAGAGCCGTCACCGGACGCTGAACAAGGAGATGACCGGCGTCACGTTCTCGGATGTCGCGGGCATCGACGAGGCCAAGGACGAAGTGCAGGAGATCATCGAGTTCCTCAAGAACCCCAAGAAGTTCACGAAGCTCGGCGGGCGCATCCCCCGGGGCGTACTTCTGGTGGGCGAGCCGGGCTGCGGCAAGACGCTGCTCGCTAAGGCCATCGCGGGCGAGGCGGACGTTCCGTTCTTTTCGATCTCCGGCTCGGACTTCGTGGAGATGTTCGTGGGCGTGGGCGCCAGCCGCGTGAGGGACCTCTTCAAGCAGGCCAAGGACTCCGCGCCCTGCATCATCTTCCTGGACGAGATCGACGCCGTAGGCCGCAGGCGGGGGAGCGGGTTCTCCAGCGGTGGGCACGACGAGCGCGAGCAGACGCTCAACGCCATTCTCGTGGAGATGGACGGATTCGCGCCGGCGGACGGCGTGATCGTGATCGCCGCGACGAACCGTGCGGACGTGCTGGACCCCGCGCTGGTCCGCCCGGGCCGGTTCGACCGCCAGGTCGTCGTGCCACTCCCGGACCTCAAGGGCCGCCTGGAGATCCTGCGGGTGCACGCGAAGAAGGTGAAGCTCGCCGACGACGTGGACCTGGAAAAGGTCGCGCGTGGCACAGCGACGTTCAGCGGCGCCGACCTCGCCGCCATCATCAACGAGGCCGCCATCGGCGCCACCATGGCGAACAAGGACGCGATCGAGCACACCGACCTCGAAGAGGCCAGAGACAAGATCAAGTTCGGCCGGTCGAAGCGCTCCAGGCTCCGCGAGAAGGACGAGAACCGCCTGGTCGCGTACCACGAGGCAGGGCACGCGGTGCTTCAGGTCCTGCTCAAGGACTGCGACCCGCTGCACAAGGTCACGATCATCCCGCGCGGGAACTTCGGCGGGGCGACCTTCAGCCTCCCCTCGAAGGACCGCACCGGCTACGCCCAGCGGTGGCTCGCCGCGACGATCCGCATGGCCTGCGGCGGGCGTCTTGCGGAAGAGCGCGTCTCGGGCGATGTCACCAGCGGCGCCCAGCAGGACATCATGCAGGTCACGAACATCGCACGCGCCATGGTCATGGAGTGGGGCATGAGCCCGAGGCTGGGCTTTGTCCGCTACGCGCCCGTTGACTCCAAGGAGTCGTACCTGGGCGAGCGGGACTTCAGCAACGAGACCGCGCGGCTGATCGACGAGGAGGTTCGGCGGATCGTCGACGAGGCCTACGCCGACGCCCGGCGCACGCTCGACGAGCACTGGCCGCAGGTCGAGGCCGTCGCCGAGGCTTTGCTGAAGTACGAGACACTCTCCGCGGAAGAGGTGGAGAGGCTCATGCGGGGCGAGGCGATCTCCAAGCCCTCCGCGTCTGACCAGATCAGGGCCGAGGAGCGCCGTCGCAACCTGCAGCAGGTGGTCGAGCAGCTCGACAAGACGCAGACGGACCTCCCGCCCGGCGCGAGCCCGGCGACCGCCTGACCCCCTTTTCGGACCCACCTCCCGCCCTCAACGACGCCCCCCGGACGGCGCACGCCGCACGGCCCGCGCTCGGCTGGCATCAGCGGTGCAGCCCGGCTCCTCGCGGGTCGATCTGTGGATAGTGCGTGCCCAGAAGCTCAAGAAAGGTCTGCCCTTCCGCGTACGGAGCCGCAGCGCGCTGATCGCAGCGACCGTGCTCCTGCAGGCGGTGGTGATCGGGCTCGGCTGGCTGGCGACCATGCAGCTCGCCAGGTCGGGGATGGAGACGGGCGTGCGGGACCGGCTGCTCGATCAGACCGCCCGGGCCGTCGCAGCCGCGAACGCGGACCTTTCCCGCGAGCTCACCGGCCCCATCCTCCGCGAAGGGCCGGACTGGGACCGGGCGCAGCGCATCGTCGAGCAGGCCTCGGCGGACTCGGGCCAGACCATCGTGGTGCTCGACCTGCAGGGCCGCCTCCTCTGCCATCCGGGCCTGCGGGCGAACCCCGCGATGACCCGCATCGACTACTCCGAGCAGATGCTCACGCTCTCGCCCGACGGCGAGCGCGTGGAGCTTGGCCAACTCCGCCCCAGCACCCCGCTCGCGGCGTTCACCGACCTCCTGGGCGGTGAGGCGAGCGTGGGCGTCGTCTTCAACCCCAGTCTGCGGGCCAAGGTCGTCGCGCTCGACGCAACCACCGCCTCGCCCGCGGCGATCTCCAGGTTTACGGGCGGGGTCATGCGCTGGCTTGGCCTGGGCGGGGCCGCGGTGCTGCTCCTCACGGTCGTCGGGTCGTGGCTGCTGGTCCGCCTCTACGACTCGGTGATGATGCGGGCAAACGAGCGGCTGGAGATCGAGCTCGAGCGCCGTGTCCGGCGGGGGCTCGCCATCCGCAACGGGCTGATCTTCGGCCTCGCCAAGCTCGCCGACTTCCGCGACACCGACACCGGGCGCCACCTCGAGCGTATCCGGGCGTACAGCGAGCTCCTGGGCCAGGAGCTCCTCAAGGCCCGCCCGGACATCGACCTCTCCTGGGTCGAGCTTCTCAAGACCGCGTCGTCGCTGCACGACATCGGCAAGGTCGGCGTGCCCGACTCTGTGCTGCTCAAGCCCGGCGCTCTCACCGACGCCGAGCGCCACATCATGCAGATGCACCCGGTCTTCGGGGCGGACACGCTCATCGCGATCCGCGCCCGCGTGGGCGACGACGACCTGCTCAACATGAGCATCCAGGTCGCGCTCTACCACCACGAGCGCTGGGATGGCACGGGGTATCCGCACCGGCTGTCGGGAGAGCAGATCCCGCTCTGCGCCCGCGTGGTCGCCCTTGCGGATATGTACGACGCCGTCACCTCTGCCCGCGTCTATAAGTCGGCCAAGACGCACGATGAGGCCCGGGCGCTCATCCTGCAGGGCCGGGGCACGCACTTTGACCCCGCGCTTGTGGACGCCTTCGAGGCGGTCCGGCACCGCTTTGACGAGCTCCGCGCTCTGATGCGCACGCCGGAAGATCAGCAGATGCCCTCGCTCCCGAGGCTCATCGAGAGCATCCACGAGGCCGCCAAGGCCGCCTGAAGGCGGTCTCGCACGCGGTGTCCAGAATCTCAATACTTCTGTCCGGTTTTCGGTCGACGCCGGGCGACGCTTCCGGTACGCTGCGGGACGGAGGCATCCGCCAATGAGTACGAGGCGTCAGTTTCTCGGCCGCGGTTTCACCGCACTTGCGATAGGTTTCTTGGGCGTTCGGCGCGGTGCGGCGCTCGGGCCTCAGCCGGGCTGCACAGATACCGGCGCCTGGCCCCTGGACGTTTCATTCCCGATACCGGAGGTCCCCCATAACCCGCCCTCCGTGTTCGTGGAGGGCGTGCCCTTCCACGGCTCTTGGCTGGGTGACCCATTCGACGCCGCCTCCATCCCCTTCCACAGGGGCGAAACGAACTTCCCCGGGGGGGAACCCCCGCAGCCGAGCGAGGAGGTCGATGTCGCGATCGTGGGAGGCGGGCTTTCGGGCCTTGCGACGGCCCACCTTCTTCGTCGCCACCGGCCCGTCGTGCTCGAACTCCACGAGCAGTTCGGCGGCACCAGCACGGGTGAGGAGTGGCGCGGCACGCGCTTCTCCATGGGCGGGGCCTACTTCATCACGCCCGACGAGGGCTCTTCGCTGCAGAGGCTCTATCGCGAGCTCGGACTACCACGCCGGGTTCGCGAGAGCCCGCCCAGCGACGACCTGGCGGAACTCGACGGCCAGATCGCGGAGGGCTTCTGGGAGGGACGGGGGTTGCCCCAGGAACAGCAGGAGGCGTTCCGTCAGTATGCGGCGCTCGTGGCGGAGTACGCGGAGAACTACCCGGAGATCCCCCTGGACCCGGACGCGGACAACGCGTGGCTCCTCGCGCTCGACAGGATGACGCTTCGGGACCACATCACCTCTCGCCTGACGGTGCCCGTGCCTCCCCTGCTCGCCGCGGGAATCCAGGCGTACTGCTACTCGTCATTCAACGCGGGATGGGAAGAGATCTCCGCGGCTTCGGGGTGGAACTTCATCGCGGCGGAGGAGTACGGGCGCTGGGTGCTCCCCGGCGGGAACGCGGGGCTGATCGACGCGCTGTGGAGATCGGTCGCGCGCGCGGACGCGGCGACCCACAGGCCCAACTGCCCTCCCCGCCTGTTGCGAGCCGGCTGCCGCGTGGTGGACGTGCGGGTGGAGGATCGCAACAGGGTGCTGGTGACCTATCGGGACCGTGTCGAAGGCTGGAAGTCGCTGAGGGCGAAGCGGGTCGTGATGGCATGCCCGAAGCACGTGGCCAAGTACGTGCTGCACAAGCTGGAAACGCTCGATTCCGAGCTTCGCCAGGCGATGAGCCGGGTCGAGACCAACGCCTACGTCGTGGCCAACGTGCTGCTCTCACGCCCGATCGCGCGGGACTTCTACGACATGTTCCTGCTCAGGAACGGGCAGTTCCCTCCCGAGTTCGGAGACGCGGAAACGTTCTCGCGGATCACCGACGCGGTCCGAGGCGACTTCACACACGCGGGCCCGGGACGGTGCCGCGACACGAGCGTGCTCACGCTCTATTGGCCTCTGCCCTACGCAGCCGCACGCTTCGAGGTCCTCGTCGACGACGGTCTGGACCGGTTCGCGCGCAAGACGGTCGGGGCTCTGGACCCGATCCTCTCGCTCTGCGGGCTCTCGCGGGCGGACGTCCGACAAGTGCGGCTTGCCCGCTGGGGTCACGCCATGCCCATCGCCCGGCCCGGGTTCATCGCGGAGGGCACGCCCGCCATCTTCCGGCGCGGCTTCATGGACCACGTGCATTTCGTTCATCAGGACAACTGGGCCCTGCCCGCGGTGGAGACCTGCCTGCTGGAAGCGATGGAGGTCGCCTCGCGGGTCGGCAGGCGGCTCTGATCGGGCCAATACAAGAAAGGCCCCCGCGCCGGGCGGGGGCCTTGCGAGGCCGGGGGGCGGGGGCGCGCTATTCGACGGGCTCGAGCTCGCGCATGCGGTGCTGCATCTGGGCCTTCAGGCGGGCCAGGATGGAGCTGTGCATCTGAGAGACGCGGGACTCGGAGAGATCGAGCGTGGCACCGATCTCTTTCATGGTCATGCCCTCGTAGTAGTAGAGGATGACGATGAGCCGCTCGGCCCGCGAAAGGCCCTTGGTGATGAGATCGCGGAGGTCGCGGCGTTGCACGTCCACGAGGGGGTTGGACTGGGACTCGTCGCGGATGACGTCGATCTCGCGGACCTCTCGCCCGCCGTCGCTCGAGAAGGTGCGCTGCGAGAGGCTGCGGGTGGAGACGGCGTGGCAGTCCCGCTTGAGCTTGTAGAACTCCTCGGTATCGACCTTGAGGGTCTTGGCGACCTCGTCGTCGGTCGCGGAGCGCCCCGTGGCCTTCTCGATCTGCTGGCGGGCCTGCTCGACCTTGTTGGTCCGGGAGCGGACGAGCCTGGGCACCCAGTCCATGGAGCGGAGCTCATCGAGGATGGCGCCGCGGATGCGCTGAGCGGAGAAGGTCTCGAACTTGACGTTGCGTTCGAGCTCGAAGCCGTCGATGGCGTCCTTCAGGCCGAAGATGCCGGCGGACATGAGGTCCTCGACGTCCACCTCGTCGGGGAGGCGGGTGTGGATGCGCTCGGCGTTGAAGCGCACCAGGTGGAGGAACTTCTCCATCAGGTAGTTGCGGATCTCCTCGGACTTGGTCTCCCGGTACTCGACCCACAGGTCGTTGACCGGGCGCTTGTCCAGGGGAGAGGGAAGTTTGGACGCCTCGGCGTGGCGGGCGGTGCTGCGGCCCGCGGAACGCGACATGGTGCGCGCGGCTTTGAGAGTTGCCATCGGTCGCTCCTTGACCCTTCCCCGCGTTCGGAAGAACTCCGACCACGGTTCTCTCAGACGCTCCCGGCGCCATCCTTGACGCGGGAGAAGCGGACAGTATTACAAGACGACCTGACCTCCGCAAGTCGCGCCGATGATTTCTTCAACGTTTCTACGGACTTTCCGCCGCCCGTGGAAGAATGGTGGACGACTGGCCCAGCTCGCCCGCGATCACGCCGCCCGTGGCTCGCTCGTGGTCCGCCTCCATGCGCGCTTGCACCCAGCGCACCAGCAGGCCCAGCGCGTAGCACACAACCATCGCGACCATCCCGCGGCCGAGCACCGGCATCGCGCCGTTGCCCGCGAACAGACCGGCTATCACCGCGACCGTGAAGCCGGTCAGGGCGACCATGGGCGGGATCGTGTTCTTGCCTGAACTCACGGGCCACCTCTCTCCCTTGCGCACGCTCCCCCACAGGAGCATCGACGCCATCACCAGGGAGGTTGGCCCTACTTCGCCACTTCCGAGCAACTCGGCCTACTTCGGCGGTCCAGAACGCACGAAACCCGTTATCGGCCCCGCAACCATCCAAACAAACCCCGTCTTGGGGCCGCAGGATTGGCCGATCGGGCCTCCGCGAGTCTCGCGAGCTGTAGCGCCATCTCCCGGATGTCGCGGCTTGCTCTCGCACGAGGCGTGCCAAGCACCAGCGGGCGCCGCGCCCGGACAGCGTCGCGGGCGGCGTCGTCGCTGCGGACGATGCCCACCAGCGGCAGCGTCAGATTCAGGAACTTCTTGCAGGTAGAGGCGATACGCGCGTGGACCGAGAGGCCCTCGTCCTCGTCCTCGCACTGATTGACCGCGAGCGCGATCCGGGGCGCATCCGGCAGCCTCGTCACGCACTTGATCATCGCGTACGCGTCCGCGATCGAAGTGGGGTCCGGCGTGGCGACCACCACCGCAACATCCGCAGCGCCCACGAACGACGTCACGCCGTCGCTCATCCCCGCGCCCGTGTCGATCAGCAGCAGGTCGGACACCGAGTCAAGGTCCGCCAGACCATCAAGGATCAGCTCCCGCTGCGCCGAGGGCAGGTTCGCCATGCGCGCCATGCCCACAGAACCCGGGATCAGCGTGAAACCGCCGGGGCCCGGCACCGCGATCTGGTCGAGCGTGCGGCGTTGGCGGGCATCGCCCCTTGCCCCCTCGACCACGCTGTCCAGACGGGTCGTGGGGCTCATGCCGCAGAGCACATCCACGTTCGCAAGGCCAAGGTCGGCGTCGACGAGTGCGGTACGCACACCTTGGGCCTGGAGGGCGATCGCGAGGTTGACGGAGATGGTGGACTTGCCGACGCCGCCCTTTCCCGAAGTAATCGCGACGACGGGAATAGTTGCGTGACGGCGGGCCACCTGGGGCGTCTTTGCGGCGGCGCCCGTGCGCTCCGCCCACGTCACGAGCGAAACCCCGGGCCCGTAGACGGACGACACCATCGCCCGGAGCCGGGCGGCCTGATCCTGCGGCGCTTCACGAACAACGCTCATTGACCCCACCCCTGGGACGACGCCCCGTCGAGCACGAGACCGGCGAGCCGGTCAGAGTTCGCAAGTTCGATATGGTCCGGCACTTCCTGTCCGGTGGTGACGTAACTGACGGGCAGCCCTGCCCGCCTCACGACGTTCACGATCGGCCCGAGCTGCACCGCCTCGTCGAGCTTAGTCAGGAGCAGGCGGTCGGGGCCGGCGATCTTGAACCGCTCCGCCGCCGCCAGCAGCACCGCCTCGGCAACCCCTGTCGAGAGCACCAGGTGTGTCTGGTCGGGGTTGGCTGCTTTGACGCACGCGCTGAGTTCATCCAGCCTCGCGTGGTCACGCTGCCCCCGCCCCGGCGTGTCGACGATCACCACGTCGCAGTCGCGCAGCTCGGCACAGGCGAGAGCCACATCCTGAGGTGCCAGGGCCACCTTGAGGGGCACACCGATGATGCCGGCGTACACGCGGAGCTGCTCGACCGCCGCGATGCGGTAGGTATCGCAGGTCACGAGCCCGACGCGCTTTCCCTGCCTCAGCTTGTACGCCGCGGCAAGCTTGCCGATCGTCGTCGTCTTGCCCACACCCGTGGGGCCGATGAGCGCGATGGTCAGTGGCTTGCCTTCCGCCGACCTTCCCCCGGGGCCGATGGCGCCCACCACCGGGAGCAGCCTTGCGAGGCGCCTCTTCACGCCCAACTTGGCCACTGTCTCGTCCGCGAGCTCGGCCCGCGTCAGATCGTCCCGAACGCCCCCGACCACCTCGTCCGCCAGTTCGCGGCTGACACCGGCATCGAGGAGCGATGCGAAGAGAGCGGCGAGTGCATCGGGTACGCCCCCTGACGCCACAGTGCCCGACCCCGCGCCGGAACGGGTCACCTGCAGCACCTGGCCCACCAGCCTCCGGATGGAGGCGAGCTCGGCGTGGAGCGACGAAGCGGCGGCGGCATCCACCGGCGCGAGGGGGGCTGTCACGGCAAGGGCGGATGAGCCACGGTCCGCGCGAGGTGCGGAGCCCGGCCCGCCGCTGTTCGCGGTCGACTCTTCGGGCGCGAGCACTTCGAGGGCCGCCCGGGGCGCCATGGCGCGGAGCGCCGCCGCGGCGCTCACGGGCTGCGCGGCCGCCGCCATCGGGTGAGGCTCTGGGGTCGGGGCGACACGCTCGCCCCTGGGGAACGCCATGGGGGTAAAGGACTCCGGCTCCGTGCGAGGCCTTGGGCGCCGGACCGGGGCCTGGTCGGACGCGGTGATCTCGACGACCTGTTTGCCACCCAGCCCGAGCAGCGCCCCCTCGCGGTGCACGCGCGTGTGCAGGATGACGGCGTCCTTGCCAAAGTCCTTCTTGACCTCGGCGAGCGCCTGCGCCATCGTGCCTGCTCGGTACGTCTTCAGGTTCATCGGTGCCGTCCGTAGCCTCCGGTCGTGCCCGCACACACCCGGTCCGTAGGGGCGGGGGACTGTACCAAGTTCTGTCCCGGCCTACCAGCACCGGGCTGTCGATTCACGCCGCCACGGGCGCTTCCGCCGGCGCGCCGATCAGCGCCACTGACTCAACTTCCACCCCCGCGGCCACCTCGTTATACCCAAGCACCGCGACACCGGGCACGTGGGGCTCGAGAATCTGCCGCACGATCGCCCGCACCTGGGGCGAGGCGATGACCACTGGGTGATGGCCCTGGGCGGCGAGCTTCCGCAGCCCCAGCCCGACCTGATCCGCGACGCGGGCTGCGGCCTTGGCGGGCATCGTGAAGGTGGTGCCCCCCGGGCCCCGGTCGATGTACGCGTTGATCTGGTCCTCGAGCGCTGGGTCGAGCGTCACGCACGAGAGCTTGGGCTGGCCTGTGGCCTGTGGCACCGCATACTGATGGCAGATGGTCCGGCGCAGCGCGTTGCGCACGTACTCCGTGAGCACGTCCAGGTCCTTGGTTTTGGTGCCCCAGTCCGAAAGCGTTTCGAGAATCGTCTCCAGGTCCTTGATGGGCACGCGCTCTCGGAGCAGGTTCTGCAGGATTTTCTGGACGTCCACGGGCTTCACGACCCCGGGGATGGTCTCCTCGATGAGCTTGGGCGCGGTCTGCTTGAGCTGCTCTATGAGGTTTGAGACCTCGTCGCGCGTAAGCAGCTCGTCCGCGTGCTTGCGGACGATCTCGGTGATGTGCGTCGCCAGCACGCTGGTAGGGTCAACGACGGTGTAGTTCATCGTCTCCGCCCGGGCCCGCAGGGCGGGGTCGATCCACCACGCGTCCAGCCCGAAGGCGGGCTCGCGCGTCTGCTCGCCCTCGATCGTGCCGGAGGTGATCCCGGAGTCCATCGCCATCAGCCGGCCCGGCTTCACCTGCCCGGAGGCCACGACGCTCCCCCGGATCTTCACACGGTAGTCGTTCACGCCCTGCTGCACGTTGTCGCGGATGCGCACGGGGGGCATGACCAGCCCCAGCTCCGCCGCCAGTTGTCGGCGCACCGCGGAGATGCGATCCAGAAGGTCGCCCCCCTGGCCCTTGTCCACAAGCTGCACCAGCCCGTAGCCGACTTCCAGCTCCAGCACGTCGACCTTGAGCAGGTTCTCGACGGGGGGTGGCTCGGGGGCGAGCGCGGGCGGCGGGGCCTGCGCTGCCTGCTCCTGCCTGCGCACCGCGCGGCCCATCGCGACCGCCAGCCCGATCATCGCGCCACCCGTCACCAGCAGCGGGATCGTCGGAAGCGGCGTGAACGAGAGGAGCGCGAGGAAGCCTCCGGTGATCAGCAGGCCCCGGGGCTGGCTGATCACCTGGTCCGCCATCTCGTGCCCGAGTTGCTCCTTGCTGCCCGACCGGGTAACGATGAGCGCGGAGGCAATGGCGATGACGAACGAGGGGATCTGCGCCGAAAGCCCATCGCCGATGGTCAGCGTGGTGAAGATCTTCGCCGTCTGGCCCACGTCCCACCCACGCGAGAAGGCCCCGACCGCAAACCCGCCCAGAACATTGATGATGGTGATGATGAGGCCGGCGATGGCGTCGCCCCGCACGAACTTGCTCGCTCCGTCCATGGCGCCGAAGAAGTCCGCCTCCCGCGCCACTCTCTCACGCCTGCGCCGGGCCTCCACGTCGTCGATGACGCCCGCGTTCAGGTCGGCGTCGATGGCCATCTGCTTGCCCGGCATCGCGTCCAGGGTGAAGCGGGCGGCGACCTCGGAGATGCGTGTGGCACCCTTGGTGATGACCATGAACTGCACGATGACCATGATCAGGAAGATCACGACGCCCACGAAGAGCGAGTCGCCCGCGACGAACTGGCCGAATGCCATGATGACGTGGCCCGCGACCCCCGCCGCCTCCTCCGGCGTGGCGGCGTCGGCGGTCAGGATCAGCCTGGTGCTCGCGACGTTCAGGACCAGCCTCAGGAGCGTCGTCGCCAAGAGCAGGGAGGGGAACACGCTGAAGTCCAGCGGGTGGTTCATGTAGATGGTGGTGAGCAGGATGACCACCGACAGGCTGATGTTCGCAACGATCAGGATGTCCATCGCGGCGGGCGGCAGGGGCACAAGCAGCACCCCCATGAGCAGGATGAAGCCCAGGGGCGCGATGTACCCGCGGAACTTGTGGACCGCCCGGAGCCACGCGGGCAGCACCAGCGGCGCCTCCGCCGCTACGGCGGCCGCCGCGGGCTTCACCACAGGTTTTCTGCTCGCGCCCGCCTTCGCCATCACGCCTCACTCACGCCGCGGCCTCGCGGTCAAGCCTGTACACGAACGCCAGGATCTCCGCGACAGCCTGGTAGAACTCCGGGGAAATCTCCTCGCCCACTTCCACACCCGCGAAGATCGCCCGCGCCAGAGGCGGGCGCTCGACCATCGGCACGCCGCTCGCCGCGGCCACCTGCCTGATCCGCAGCGCCAGGAAGTCCGCACCCTTCGCGACCACCTTCGGGGCCCTCATGGTCTGCGCGTCGTACTTGATGGCCACCGAGAAGTGCGTCGGGTTGGTGACCACCACGTCCGCCTCCGGCACCGCCATGCCCACGCGCTGCATCGCGATCTGCCTCGCCAGCCGCAGGCGGCGGCCCTTCACCTCCGGGTCGCCCTCCATGCTCCGGCGCTCGTCCTTCACTTCCTCCTTGGTCATCTTGAGGTCCTGGGTGTGCTGCCACTTCTGGAACGCCCAGTCCGCCACCCCCAGCACCAGGAGAATCGCCAGGAGCCACAACGCCAGCTCAAGAGCCATGCCCCCGAGCTCGCTGAGCGCCCCCCACAGCCCGAGCCTGGGGAGCGAGGTCACCTGCGCCGCCCGAGAAACCAGGAAAACCCAGCCCGCGGCGGCAACCACCCCAATCTTCACGATCTGGGTCAGAGTCTTGACCGCGTTGCGCCTATCGCACAGCCGCTGCATCCCGGCGATGGGGTTCAGCTTCGAGAGCTTTGGCATCAGGGGCTGGCCGGTCAGCAGCGGACCCACCTGCACGAAGTGGGCCAGGATGCAGACACCCGCGAGCACGCCCAGCGCCGGGAGCACCGCCCGCGCCGCGTCCACCGCGATCGCCGTGAGCAGGGTCCCAAGGCCCTCCACACCCGGCACGCCATAGCCGTCCTCGAACACCCGCCGCAGGATCGTCAGCATCGAGCGTGCCATGATCGCCCCGAAGACGACGAAGACCACGAGCGCCCCGACAAGCTCGATGGCGCCCGCGAGGTCCTGGCTCTTGGCGACCTGCCCGCGCGACCTCGCCTCTTCGAGCTTCCTCGATGACGGCGCCTCTGTCTTGTCGCCCATGTCCTCCGCCACGGATCAGGCCCCCTTCCCGGTGAGCGTCGAGAGCCAGCCGGACACCTCGCTCATCACCCGCCGCACCTCGTCGCCCGACGCCTCCGCGACCGCCGGCACCGCGAGCGCCAGCACCATCACACCCGCGATGAGCTTGATGATGAACCCGACGGTCATCACGTTGAAGGCGGGCATCGCCTTGCCGATCACGCCCAGCACGATCATGAGCAGCATGCAGATGCCTACCACGGGCAGCGCAACCCGCAGCGCGAGCTCCAGCCCGCCACCCAGGACCCCGAGCAACAGGTCCAGGGGCGCGTGGCCCTCCAGCCCCGCGGCTCCGATGGGCACGCGGTCGAAGGTGCCCAGCACGCCCCTGAACATCTGGTCCAGGCCCCCCACCGCCGCGAAGATGCCTGACGCGAGGAACATGAGCAACTGGCCCAGCACGTCGGCGTCGGTGTCAACCTCGGGGTTGTAGACCTTGGCCAGCCCAAAGCCCATGGTCTGGCCCGCGACCGAGCCCGCCATGTCCATCGCCATGATCGGGATCGACGCGAGCAGACCGACCGTGAGGCCGATGAGCGACTCCGCGAGCACGAGCGGGATCAGCCCGACCAGGTCGGTCTCGATGGGGTTCCACGCGCGGGCGGCGACGATGGGGTAGGTCGCGCCCGCGAGGGTGAGCGCGATCAGGGCCTTGTGCCGGGCGGGCACGCCCTGGCTGGAGAGCACCGGCGCCGCAAGGAAGAGCCCCGCGAGGCGGAACGCCACAAGGGTGTAGGGCACCGCGTGCCGCAGGAGTGGGGAGATGTCGCCGCCCGTGTCCACGCGAGGCACTCCCGCTAGATGAGCCTGAAGAGCTCCGAGGCGTAGTCGACGAGGCGCTGCGCGACCCAGGGGATGAGCAGCGCCGCCGCGACAACCATGACGACGATCTTGGGGACGAACGAGAGCGTCTGATCCTGGATGGAGGTGACGGACTGGAGCAGGCTCACGACCAGGCCCACGACGAGCCCCGCGAGGAGGATCGGCGCCGCGATCTTGAGGGTGATGATCAGCGCTTCCCGCACGAGTTCGACCGCTGATTCGTCGTACTGCATCAAAGAAGCCCCTGGGCGCGCACGAAGCCTTCGGGCGCGAGCGCGTGCACGAGCGCGAGCACATCCGCCGACGAGGGCGCCATCGCCGCCACCTCCGCGGGCGAGACCGCGAAGCTCTGCATGAGTCCTCCCACGATCAGCACCCACCCGTCCACCAGCACGAAGAGCAGCAGCTTGAAGGGCAGGCTGATCAGCACCGGCGGGAGCATCATCATGCTCATCGAGATCAGCATGGTGCTCACGACCATGTCGATGACCAGGAAGGGCAGGTAGACCTTGAACCCGAGCAGGAACGCGACCTTCAGCTCGCTCAGCATGTACGCGGGGACCAGCGTCACCATGTCCACGTCCGCCCGCGTGAGCGCCGAGGGGTCCGCCAGGTCCTGCCCGCGGTACTCCATAATCATGTACACGCTCGACCAGTTCCCCGTCGCCTCGATCTGCGCGAACATGAAGTCCCGCATCGGCTGCCGGGTCCGCATCCACAGGTCGTCGTAGTCCGACACGGCGCCCGCCCGGTAAGGCTGGATCGCTTCCTTGTTGATCCGCTCCAGCGTCGGCGTCATCACCAGCAGCGTCATGAACAGCGCGAGGCCCGTCACCACCTGTGGTGGCGGCACGCTCTGGGCCCCCAGGGCCTGCTTCAGCAGCCCCAGCACGATCAGGATCCGCATGAAGCACGTGGTCATCAGCATGATCGCCGGCACCAGCGACAGCACCGTGAGGACCACGAGGATGTTGATCGCCACCGACAGCCCGCCCCGGGGGGCCTCGCCCGTGGGCTTCGCCCCCGCGCCCGCCCCCGGCAGGGCTTCTCCCGCGCCCGCGAGGATCGCCAGCGGGTTGTAGGGGTCGGACTCCGAAAGCGCGGGAAGCACCGGGGCCTCTGCCGGGGCCGCGGACGCCGGCTCCGCGTCCGGGAGCGACGGGCCCAGCCCACCCTGCCCCCACGCGGGCGCACAGGCGAGCAGCGCAAGGATCACGCCGAGCCAGACGCGACTCATGCGACGACCTCCCCGCGCCCGCGCATCGTCTCCAGCCGCCCGCGCAGGGCGCTCACGCCCTCCCGATCCGCCCTGGGTTGACGTCCGGGCGGCTCCTTCCCGGGGCCTTCCGGCTCCGCTCCCTCTCGCTCCAGGTGCTCACGGAACCGCGTGGCGATCGTCTCGCCCGCTTCATCCCGCGTGCGGAGGAGGAGGCCCGCCACCTCGTCCGGATCCGTGACCTCGCACAGCGTGGACATCCCCGCGTTCCCACGCCCGTGTGTCTGGCACACCAGCAGCACGCGACGGTCGAGCTTCAGCAGCACCAGCGTCGTGCCCCGCCCTGCGGGGAAGCGCCCCAGCACCTCAAGCACCCCGGAGGGCGCCCGCCCGCCCGGTCCCAGCGCCGCAAGCAGGCCCCCGCCGCCGCGCATACTCAGCCGCCTCGCGAGCTTCGCCCCGCCCCACACCAACGTCAGCACCGCGGCAAGAGCCGCACCGGTCTGCAGCGACTGCGACCACAGCGGCTTCTCGCCCGGCGCGGCCTTGGCGGCGCTCTCGGTGCGGGGCCCGGGGCCCAGAGGCCTGAGTTCGTTGCTCCGATGTGGAGGGTTCGCGCCCTCCGGGCCGCCCGCGGGCTGGGCGATGCCTGGGGGCGTCACCGCCGCCAACACCACCCCGACAACCAGCGCACGTGCTCGAACGGACATGGCACCATCCTGGCAAGGACGCGGTCGGCTCCGCCGCCGCGAGGACTCAGGCCGACTTGGCCTTCGCGCCCGAACCGGGCGTCAGGATTTCGTTGATTCGGACGCAGAAGTTGTCGTTCAGCACGAGCACCTCGCCCCGGGCGACGTGCTGATCGTTGACGTACAGGTCCACGGGGTCGCCCGCGAGCTTGTCGAGCTCAACCACCGAGCCCTCACCGAGCTGGAGGACGTCATCGACGAGCATTCTGGCCCGGCCAAGCTCAATCTTGACATTGAGCTGCACGTCGGAGAGAAGCCCGAGCGTCTTGGCCTGCGCTGGCGTGAGCGAGGGCGTGAAGTCCGGCAGCGGCGCCGGGGCTCCCCCCGCGGCCTTGGCCGCCATGGCACCGAGCCCGTCGATCGCGTCCTTCGCCGCGTGCAGCGCGGCCTCGGCCGGGGTATCTCCCGCACCTTCGGCCGGCGTGGGTTGAGTCGTGTCGTCGGCCATCCTGGCCTCCTGTCGGGGCCCGTCCGTGGGCGCACCGTCAACCGGCATCATCGGCCCTTCCATCGCGAGTACCACAGAGATTGCGCGTGGACGCGCAGCGTCCGATAAACGGGCGCAAGCCGTGCGCCGTCCGGCCTCTCGATCAGTTCGCGGCGAATCCGCGGCACTTGGGGATCAGCACCCGGTCGATGCGCTCGCGGCCCTCGGCATCCTTGCCGACCATCTGCGATGCGAACGTAAAGAGCTGCCGGTTGAGGGATTCCAACCCGGGCTCCTTGAGCTGCCCGAGCTGGGCACGCCGGAAGATCGCCGAGAGACCTTCCTTCATCTCGGCCGCCTTGGACTCGAGCACCGCCGCCACCGCTGCCTCGTTCTTCTTCTTGACCTTCAGCACGATCTCGGTGTCCCACACCCAGATCTGCCCCGTCTGCATGTTCTGAAACCGCTCCTCGATCAAAGGCAGTTCGACGGTCGCGTCCTCGCTCACCTCGCCGTGTCCCTCGGTCGTGACCTCGGTCTCGGCATGGGCGGCCTTTGGGGAGGTCATCTTTGCCACCATGAACACCGCGCCGGCTTCCACCGCCATCAGCGCGGCCACGATCATCGCGGTCTTGGGGCCGCCCTTCTTTTTCGCGGGAGCGGCTTCACCTTCCGCGGCTGGGGCGGGGGCTTTCTTGGCGTCCTTGTCGGCCATGGTCGGGTTCCTCGCGGAGCGGACGCTCCACGCGGACCATCGGCCGGGCCTCCCCGATCGTTGAGTCGCAGACAGGCTTCGGCGTCACGAGTGCGTTGCGACGCCCGCTGATCCGCCACTCTCGATCCGCGCGGTGTGTTTCCGGACGTCGCCTGATCAGGCGGCCCGCTTTGAGGAGACGGGAGCCGTCTGGCCGGTGGACACCGCCGAGCCCACGGACGCGGCGTCGCCCGCGATCGCAACCCCGATGACGGAGGCGCACAGGCCCGCGAACGTCCACAACGGCACCCCGGAGACCGTGAGGTTCGCGGGGATGAGCCCAACAAGCGCACCCAAGGTCACAAGACCCGCGGCAAAGGCCCCGACGCCCACCGCCAACCGAGCCCGCCCCAGGTTCCGCCCGCCCATCCAGAGGGCGAGGCGCTCGGCGCCCAGCGCCTTGCCCGCGACCAGCGACAGAGCAACGCACATCGCCGAGGCGGCAAGCAGCGCAAGAGCAGTGATCAGGGTCGTCATGGTCGGCACTCCGGCCCCGCAGCGCGGGTGAAGCTGGTGATCGGACCAATACCCGGCGGACTTGAGCCCGTCAGCGGCCCAGCACGAGCAGCTGCTGCATCAGCTCGTCCGTCGTCCGGATGACACGGCTGTTCGCCGAGAAGCCCGTGGAAGACAGCACCAGCTTGATGAACTCCTCGCTCAGATCGACGTTCGACTGCTCGAGCGCGCCCCCCACGATCCGGCCCGCGCCGAACTCGCCGGGGTTCCCGATGGCGGCGGTGCCCGAGTTGCCCGTCACGCGGAAGAGGTTGCTCCCCACGTCCTCGAGCCCTGCGTCGTTGGAGAACGTGGCGAGCGCCACCAGGCCCAAGGTTCGAGTGAGACCGTTGCTGAACGCCCCGGTGAGCGTGCCGTCGGCCCCGACGCCGAACGCCGTCAGCGTGCCGATGGGCGACCCATCGCGGAAGGTCGCGGCGACAGAGGAGTCAGCATCCGCGAGGGCCGTCATGCCGCCCTCGCCGTTCCCGGTAAAGTCCAGATCGATCGTCAGCGGGGTGTCCGCGCCGGTGCCGGTGCGGTCGATGATGATGACCTCCGGGGCGGTCCCGGTAGGTTGCCCCCGGGTGTCAAAGCCGATGGTGCCGGTTCCGACCTGCAGCGCGGTCCCCGTCGCGTCGTCGGATTCGACGTAGTACCGCCAGGTCGTGCCCAGGTCGCCCCGCGACTCCAGAGACAAGGTGAGGCTGAGGGTCACGGGCGCGCCCAGGGAGTCAAAGACGACAAAGGTGGTCCGCACCGACTCGCCATCGGCGGACGCGGCCTTTGCCGTGACGAAGGGGGCCGCGACCTGCGCGCCGGCCGCGTCGAGCAGGATCAGGTCGTCGGTCTCGATGGTCAGATCGTTCACTTCGCCGGGGTTACCCACGATGCTGAGCACGCCGGTCACGGGATCGATCGAGACGCCCGGCGTCGCGCCGTCCGGATTGGTCCCGGGGGCAGCGCCGATGCCGAGCGCCTCGCTCAGGAAGTCCGCGAGGTCCTGGAGCGTGGTGGTGTCGGTGATGTCGAGTGTGGCGGTGGGTACGACGCCCGTGCCCTTCTCGGCGCCGCTCAGCCGCAGCGTCTGACCATCGGTGAACCGGGGCGTGCCGCTGCCGGGCAGGCTCGGGCTCTCGACGTCCACAAGCCGTGTGGTCGCCTCGACCCTGTTCCCCGTGGCCGGCGCCGGGTTCGCACCGGCGATGGCGATGAGGCCCGCGGTCGCGGTGCCCCCCAGCGTGAGTCGGCTGCCCTGCGCGGGGAGCGGGCCGTCGGCGTCGAGATTGCCCGCGAAGCGCACGCGGGAGGTTGCCTCCGCGATCGTGAGCGCCCCGAGCGGGACGGAGAGGTCCATCATGACCCCAGGGACGACGTTGAAGTTGTCGTCCACGCCAAAGCCCTGGAGGCGCTCGCCGGAAACTGTCACAAGCTCGTTGAGCGCGTTGGTCCGGAACGCCCCGGCGCGCGTGTAGAACTGATCTTCGCCCCGGCGGACGACGAAGTACCCCGAGCCGTCGATCGCCAGATCTCGCTGGTCGCCCGTGTTGTTGATTGTCCCGCCGGAGGTGTTCCGCTGCGTGCCCGCGGTCGCGACCCCCAGCCCGATCTGGTACGGGTTTGTCCCGCCCGTGACGTCGCCCGGGGGGGTGCCCCCGCGGATCGTGCGGCTGAACATCGTGGAGAACAGCAGGCGGCTGGACTTGAACGCCGTCGTGTTCGAGTTGGCGATGTTGTTGCCGATGACGTCGATGTTGCGGGCGTTGGCGTTCAGGCCGCTCATGGCGGTGAACAGCGCGGTCGTCGAGGGCATGGGCGCATCCCCAGCAGGTCAGGCGGAAAAAGCGGGCATCCGTGCCCCTGCAACGTCGCGGCATCCCAGCCGCCCAAGCTCCGCCGGGCGCTGTCGCGCCCGCGCGTCTATACCCCGGCCAGCCTCAGCCCCGCACGCGCCAGCCCGCGCAGGTCCAGCGCCGCCTCCGTGCTCTCGGGGGCAAAGGTGATCAGGCCATCGATTCCCGTGTGCACACCGCTCGTGCCGGGCTCGATGACCCCCGTGATCGTCCGCACGCTCACGTCGAGCCTGAGGAGCATGCCGTCGATGGCAACCACGGCCCGCGAGACGCCCTGGGCCTGCGCGCGGTCCGCGGCGAGGGCGACCTTGGCGAGCTGCTCCTCGGTCAGGTCCACGCCGCAGCCGGGCGCGATGGTCACCGGCGCATCTGATCGCAGCTCGCCCGAGCGGGCCTTGGCGAGCAGATCGTCGAACGAGACGGTCGAGATGCCGTCGGTCGGCTGCTTCTCGGCACCCACGGGCCTGACGACGGAGCCCAGGGCCCGGAGCAGTTGTGCCGCGGGGATGAGAGGGGTGCTCACTCCGCGTCCTCCGGCTCGGGGCGGACGATCTGGTCGATGTCCGACACGAGCATGCGGGTCGAGTCCTCGAGCGTGACGACCGCGCCGTAGGACGATCGCACGACGGACTTCACGACGCCCTCGACTTCGATGTTGTCGATGGACCGGCCTGTGACGCGCGTGCCCAGCAGGGTGGTGGCGGATGCAAACTCGTTCTGCCGGACCAGGTCCTGCAGCTTGTCGCCCAGGTCCATGTCGGACTGAATGCTCCGCAGCCCCGAGAGCTGTTGGATAAGCGTGCTGGTGTCGCTGGGTTGCAGCGGGTCCTGCCTCGAAAGCTCCTGGAGGATGATCTTGGTGAAGTCCTCGGAGGACAGGGCGCTGAATGCGGAGGTCCCCGCGCTTGATCCGCTCGCCGAAGCGCTGATCGCGTCGATCGTCGCCATGCCGGGCTCCCTCAGGCGAGCGTGTCGACCCGACCGCTCGCGCCGTCGATCCACGAGGCGTCCACCGGCACCGGAACTTCGAGTTCCGGCACGACCGGTTCGCCACTGTTGCCCGGCGTGCGCTCCGCACCCGCCCGGTCCCCGCCGCCCGTTCCGCCCTCATGGCGTCCGGTCTCGGCTCCCAGCCCGGCCTCCGGCCCGGCAGTTCCCGCGGGCTCCACCCGCGAGGTATCGATCTCGATGCGCTCCACGCGCAGGCCCCGCGCTTCCAGCGCGGCACGAAGCTCGTCTCGGGACACTTCAAGCAATCGCCGTGCCGAATCGGTCTCGGGCACAAAGCACGCGGTCACACTTTCATCCGCGAGCGACAGCCGCACCGTTACACGACCGAGCGCCTCGGGGAGTAGCTTTAGGCTGATGTCCCCCTGGCCGTGCCGAACCGCCGCGAGCATGGCCCGCGCGACCTGCCTCACGTGCGGAGAGGGCGCGACCTCGCGCGGCTCCCTCGCCGAGGTCTCCAGCTTCCCCAGCAGCTTCTGAGCGTTGGCACGTGCCTGCGTCGGCCCGCTGGGCGCGACCTGGACACGCCCGGCCTCGCCCCGCGTGGTGCCGGGGAGTGAGGGGCTGGTCGAGACGGGCGGCGCCCCCTGCACGGCCCTCACCTGGCCCGATGTGGTCTGCGTCGCTGTTGCCTTCGCGGCGGGACCCGGCTGGGTGGCGATCTTCTGTTCCGCCTGAGCGGGCGCGTGTGCCGGAGGCTGCTCGCTGGGGGGCAGGGTCTGCCCGGCGGGGGCACGCGAGGCCTCGGGATTGGCGACCCCGGCGCGTGATGAGGCCTGACCGCTCCGGGCGGGGGTTGTCGCCCGCTCAGCCGACCTCGTGCTCGCGTCGCCGCCATCCGAACCAGCCTGGGGGCGTGCTCCGCCTTCCGACGTCGGCAACTGGCCCGGATTCGCCAGTTCGAGGGCCGTCATCGAGCCATAGTCCAACTTCGCGGCGTCGCTCAGCCGCAGGTCCTTCACGCCCACCCCGCGCTCCTGCATCGCGGCCCGCGACTTCCGTGTTACTGGGGCGTCGGCGGGGGCCTCGAGCGTGAAACGCCGGGCACCAACGGAGCGCAGCAACGACCCGAATGCCTCGGACTGCGCAACATTCACCTGCGCACCCTGGTCGGGCGTTGCTTCCTGCGGCGTCTTGTGAGCTGCCAACGACTGAACTGTCGTCATGAGCCGGCGTTCCCGGGCACGGGCGCGAACTGCGCCCGGTCCCGGATGCGGCCAAGCAACCGCGTTGCCAACACGGGGTCGGTCTTTGCTAGCTCCGTCATGATCCTCCCCCGGGGCTTCTCGTCCATCGCATCCAGGTACGAGACAACCTGTTCCTCGCCCGCTGCGGCCTCGGTCTCCGTGCTCGCCGCCCCGCCCGCGGCGAGCGCCGGGGCTTGGCTTGGGGTTTGGCTCGTGGGCGCAAAGCTCGAACCCTTGAGCATCTGCGTCAGGAGCCCGACCGCGTCCTTGGGCTTCATGGTCGAGAGCACGCCCAGGGTCTTCTGGAACTGTCCATCCTCGAGCGCCCGACGCGTGGCGGCGGACGCCGCCTCGAAGGCGCTCTTCTCGGCGAGGAACGCCGCGCGGCCTCGGTCCAGCGCCGTGCGCTCGGTGGCGAGCACGCGCCGTAGGTCCTCAACTTCGCGCTGCAGCCGCTCCATGCGCTGGCGGTCGATCTCCGTCGCCTCCAGGCGCAGCGCGACGCGTTGCTCGGCGGTGAGCGGGGGCTGGTCCTTGCGCTTGGCCTCGGCCGCCGCCTTTTCGCTGGCTTCCAGATCGGCCTTGGCCTTCGCTGCTTCGGTGGCCTCCTCGGTGAGGGTCTTGCCGAACACAGCGCGCACCGCCCGGGCCCTGTCGGCGTTCAGCCGATCGTCGGCCTTCAGCCAGCCCACGAACCCCAGCAGCGCCAGCAGGTTTGCAACCGCCACAACGCTCATCGCGTTCCAGATCATCTTCATGACGCGTCCTCCGCCGCCATGCGCATGACGGCCAGTTCATCCAGCGCCCGATCCTCGCGCCGGCTCAGCTCCTGCAGCCATTCCTGCTGCTTGCGCTCCTTGAGCAGTTCAACCGCCTTGCGTCTCACGCTCGCCCGCAGCAGCACGCGCCTGGCGCGGTCGAGCTTCTCGTGAAGGCCCGCCAGCTCGAGCACGGCGCGCTGCGCAAGGCCCACGAGGTGCAGCGAGGCCGACGCCTGCAGGCGGACGGAGCGCAGGTCCACCGATGCGCCGGGCGCCAGGCGGTCTCGCAGGTCTCCACGGGCCGAGACGATGCCCCGCTGGTGATGGCGGATGGTGGCCTCCAGCGCATGTCGCCGGGACTCCAGCTCGGCGACGACCATCTGCTCGCGCCGCTCCTGGTCGCGTCTGTGCTTCAGCACCGCCTCAAACTGGAACCTGAAGACCGCCACGGCGCTTCCTTTCAGCCCTTGCCGCCCTTGATCGCGGCCCGCGCCCTGTCACCCGTGTCCTTGGCGAGTTTCGCCAGCCTGGCGAGCGCGGGATCGAAGGCCCCCGAGTCTCCCCGCCCTTGCTTCAGCAGGTCGGTGATCGCGCCGTGGAAGTCGATCGCCACGTCGCACTCCGGGTTGCTCCCGCGCACGTACGCACCGATCTGCACGAGCTCTTCGACCTCGCGGTAGAGCGCGAGCATCCGGAGCACCTGCCTCCGGGCGGCGGAGTGCTCCGGGGTGACCACGTCCTCCGCGACGCGGCTGATGGAGTCGAGTACGTCCACGGCCGGGAAGTGGCCCTTCTGCGCCAGCTTGCGCGAGAGCATGAGGTGACCATCGAGGATACCCCTGGCCGCGTCGCAGATGGGCTCGCTGAAGTCATCGCCCTCCACGAGCACCGAGTAAAGCCCGGTGATGGACCCGCCCGGGCGGTTGGCGCGGCCCTCGACGGAGCCGGCCCGTTCCAGCACCTGGGCGAGCTGCGCGAAAACGCTGGGCGTGTAGCCCTTGGTCGCGGGCGGTTCGCCTACCGACAGCCCGACCTGGCGCTGCGCGTGGGCAAAGCGCGTAATGCTGTCCATCATGAGCAGCACGTCGCGTCCCTCGTCGCGGTGATACTCCGCGATGGAGCAGGCGACCTTGGCCGCCCGCAGGCGGAGCAGGGGCGACTCGTCGCCGGTCGCGACGACAATGACGCTGCGGGCAAGCCCCCGCTCACCCAGGCTGTGCTCGATGAAGTCCTTGACCTCGCGGCCTCGCTCGCCGATGAGCGCGATCACGCTGATATCCGCCGCCGTGCCCCGCGCGATGGCGCCCAGCAGCGTGCTCTTGCCCACACCGGGGCCGGCGAAGACGCCCATCCGCTGCCCTCTCCCGAGCGTCGTCATGAGGTCCACGGCGCGCACGCCCGTGTGGAGGGCGCGGCTGATCCGTCGCCGGGCCATGGCCCGCAGAGGCTCGGGCTGCAGGGGCCTGGCGGTCGTCTCGGGCACGGGCCCCCTGCCATCCACCGGGCGACCAAGCCCGTCGATGACGCGTCCGAGCTGCGTCTCACCCACGGGGCAGGTCTGGTGCACCTCTTCGCAGACGACCCGGTCGCCCGCTCGCACGCCAGTGCTCTGGCCCAGAAGCATGACCATCGCGTGCTCGCTGGAGAAGCCGACGACCTCGCCCGAGAGCACGCCGCCCGCGGGGTCCTGCACCGCACGCCCGCTCCCCGCGAAGGTCACCAGAGAACCAACCGGCACGCGCAGGTCCGCAACCATCACGACGAGCCCGCGCACCGCCTCCACGCGCCCAGTGATCCGGAGGGGCTGCACCCGCGAGAGCGCGTCCAGTGCCACCGAGCACGCGGTCAAGGCAGACCCTCCGGCTTCCAGCCCGGCGCGACGCCGATCGCCTGCGCGATGCGTTCGAGCTGCACGCCCAGCTCGCCGCTGATCTCTCCGCCCCCCGCCATGACGACCCGGCAGGACCCGCGCCCGAGCTCCGCCACGTCCCGCAACTCGACCGAGCCGCCCGATCCCAGCTCGCGGCAGATCGCGGGCAGCGCCTTCTCCACGAGCGCCCTGTCCGCGGGGTGCACGTCGAGTGTCGCGCCCAGCCTGCCCCCCACCTGATCCAGCACGGCCCTCACCTGATCAAGGACCACAGAGTCGCCGGACTCCACGGTGCGTCGGAGCACGCGCGAGGCGATCGCCATCCCCAGCGCGAGCACCCGCTCGCGGGCCTCCGCGAGGATGGCCTCCCGCCTGGTGGTGAGGTCCCGCAAGGCCGCGCCCCATTCCTTCTCCAGTTGCTCCAGGGCCGGGCGGCGCTCGGCGAGCGCTGCCTCGTGACCCTTCTCGAACCCTTCACGGCGGCCCGCTTCGAGGCCCTCCGCCTGGCCCTGGGCGAAGCCCTCTCGCCTCGCCTCGGCGAGCAGGGCGCCACGCTCTTCGAGCGCGCGCGCGCGGATCGCCGCCGCTTCTCTGCGTGCGGCGTCGAGCAGCCTCTCTCCCTCGCGGGCGAGGTCGCCCAGGTCCAGCGGCGCCGGCCCGCCCCGCCCGGGCGTCGCGCCCAACACCCGGATGTCCCGAAGCACGGGCATGCGCGCACTCCATCAGACGAGTTGTTCGGCGTCTCCGCCCCGCCCCTCGATGACCACCTCGCCCGCCTCTTCCAGCCGGCGCACGATGTCCACGATCCGCTGCTGCGCTGCCTCGACGTCGCTGACCTTCACCGGGCCCATGTACTGCATGTCCTCCTTGATGAGCGCTGCGGCCCGCTCGGACATGTTCTTGAATACCTTGGCCTTGAGGTCCTCGGACGCGGTCTTGAGCGCCAGCGCCAGTTCGCTGTTGTCCACTTCCTTCAGCACCGCCTGAATGCCCTTGTCGTTCACCTTCATCACATCTTCGAAGACGAACATCAGGCGCCGTATCTGCTCCACCAGGTCCGGGTCCTCGGCCTCCAGTCCCTCCATGATCGCCTTTTCCGCGGAACGCTCCGCGAGGTTCAGGATCTCCGCGACCGCCTCCACCCCTCCCGCGCTCTCCATGCTCTGCGTCAGCATGGACGACAGACGGCTCTCCAGGCCACGCTCGACCTCCCGGATCACCTCGGGATTGGTCTGCTCCATGTTCGCGACGCGCTTGAGCACCTCGATCTGCTTCTGCATGGGGAGCGCGCTCAGGATCTCCGCCGCCTTGTGGTGCGCCAGATGGCACAGGATGAGCGCGATCGTCTGCGGGTGCTCGTCCTGGATGAAGGCCATCAGGTTCTCGCTCTCGGCCCGCTGCAGGAACGCGAAGGGCGTCCGCTGAACCTGCGTCTGGATCTGTCCCAGCATCCGCTCCGCGGCCTTGGACTCCATCGACGACGACAGGATCTTGCGCGCGTAGTCCAGATTCCCCTCGTTCGCGTACTGGCTCGCGAGCGAGACGCTGTAGAACTCCCGGATCACCTCCGCCTGCAGCTCGTGGGGCACCCGGCCCAGGCTCGCCAGCTCGCGCGTCACCTCTTCAACGGCCTGGGGCTCCATCACCTGCAGCATCTTCCCCGCCCGGTCGGACCCGACGGCCAGCAGCACGATCGCCGCCTTCGTCAGCCCCTCCAGCTCTTCCGACTTGTTCGGGAGCTTCTCGTTCGGCTTGCGCGGCATGGGCTACTCCTCCACCCTCACCCAGCGACCGAGCAGCTTGCTCGCCGACTGCGGGTCCTTGTCCACCAGCGCCTCCACCTGCTCGAGGATCTTCTTGGCCTCCATCTCGTCCTCGCCCACCTCGATGCCCGCCATTGCCGCGTCGGACTCCTCCGCTTCTCCCACGGCGTCCACGCCCGCGTCGAGCGAGGGGGGCATCCCCACCAGCTCCTCCGCCGCGGGAAGCTCGGTCTTCTTGCCCGCTCGCTTCAGCATCGCGATCATCATGCCCATCGCCGCCAGCGAGAGCGCCCCGAGCACGGCCTTGTCGATGATCGAGCTGCTGAGGCCCAGCGACCCGCCGGCCCCCGTCAGCCCGCCACCGGCGCCGGCCTGCTGCGTCGCGGCGGGGGGCAGCTCCACGGGCACCATGCTCACGGTGATGAAGTCCTGCACCGCCTTCGCGTCCGCCTGCGGGTTTGCCCGCGCCAGCATCGCCCTCACGTGGGGCGTGAGCGCCGCGACAACCTGGGGCTTGACGTCGTCCTCGAACCGCTTGGTCACGTCCGCCTCCGCGGGCGCCTTGTCGTCCGCGGGGTCCGCGCCCGAGGCCACCTTCACCAGCCTCGACACGTACCCCTTGGGCACATTGACCGACACCGCGACCGACACGGACTGGCCCCGCGGGTCCACCACCTTCTCGACCTTGCTTCCCACCCGGTTGTCAAACTCGGTTGTCGCCTTCGTTTCCTGCGTGCGCGATCCCGCCTCTCCCCCGCCCCGGTTGATGTCCGCCGACTGGTTTGCCGCAAACCCCGGGTCCCCCCCGCCCTTGCTCCAGTCCGCAGTCGCCGCCTCGTGGCTCACGTTCTCGGTCTCGTCGGTCTTCTTCTCGAGCTGCACCGTGCCCGCCTTCAGGGGCAGGTACTCCTGCGTCTCCGAGACGCTCCGCGTCACGTCCACACTCGCGGTCACCGCGACAGAGACCCCGGGGATGTACGCGAGCAGCTCTTCCAGCTTGCGCCGGGTCTGCTCTTCCACGCGCTGCGCGTGCTCCATCGCCACGCTCGACGACGCGGATTCCTCGGTCGTAATGACCCGGGGCTTTCCGGCGGCGACATCCACCACCTGCACCTGATCGATCGCGAGACCGGAGATGCTGCCCGCGACGAACTTCGCCGCGGCGTCCACTACGTGCTGTGGCAGGGCCAACCCGGTATCGCTCGTGAGCGCGATCGAGGCCGAGGGTCGCCTGGTCGTGTTGCCTAGGCCCGAGCGGTCCGGCACGCTGAGCTGGACCGAGCCCTTGGAGACGCCCCGGAAGCCGCCGAGCGTGCGCCCCAGCTCGTTCTGGAGCGCGATGATGTAGTTGCGTTCGTTGACCTGTCTCGAGTTCATCCAGTCGTTGCGGGCGATCAGGGCCTCGAAGTACGTGGCCTTGTCGCCCGGGAGCGCCCCGGCCTGTGCGAGGGCCGCCCGCGCTTCAACCACTCTGGTCGAGGGCACCGCGAGGCCCGTGGGGCTCTGAACCGCCTTGATCCCCGCCAGCGCGAGGGCCGCCTGGGCCTTCTGCGCCTCCTCGCCACTGCCGGCAACCAGGTCCACCATGTCGGGCTTGGAGGTGAGCAGCGAGACGACAACCATCGCCAGGATGACGACGACCACGATGGTACCCACGAGCAGGCGCTGGGTCAGGTTCATGCCGCCCAGGGCCTTGCGCACGGTGTCGGACGTCTGGCGCAGCGCGTTCATCGCGGGGGGCCTCCCTGCCCGTCGTGGCGCAATCCTTACGCCAGGCCCGCCATCTCTGCGCAACGGCGCAAGGAGCGGGCTGCCCTACCTTCGGCCCGCGGGTGGGATTCGCTTGAAAGGACCGGAGGCGTCCGCGACCAGACCGGAGCGCATCAGGTGCGCATCTGCTTGATCTCGTCGTAGGCCTCCATCATGCGGTTGCGGAGGGCCTGGAGCATCTTGAAGGCGTTGTCCGCCTTGGTGGTGGCGAGGAGGACGTTCTCCACGTCCTGGCGCTGCCCTGTCTGCAGGTCTTCGACCGCGCGTGTCGCCTCCTGCTGAAGGCGGTTGGCCTCGTTCAGGTTCGCGAGAAGGGTATCCTTGAAGCTGGGGACCGAGGGGTCCTGGGCCTCAGGGGTGCGGATGGCCCGCCTTGGGTCATACGCCCCGCTGCTCGCCGAGATCAGTCCGACCGGGTCGGTCATGGGTCAATCTCCGAAGTCGCTCAGGCCAGAAGCCGCAACGCCTGTGCCATCATTGTCTTGGTCGCCTCGGCCGCCGCCACGTTTGCCTCATAGGCCCGGGAGGCCTGCATGGCGTTGATCTGTTCGACGACCGGGTTGACGTTGGATTCGAGCACGTACCCCGCCTGAGGCCCCTCCTTGACGGCAAAGGGGTTGCCCGGGTCCCAGCGCAGCCCGAACGCAGAACGGTCTTCCTCGATGCTCGCGACGTGCACGCCCCTGCCGCGGGCCTCGGGGTTCGTCGCGCTGGGGTCCCCCACCGCGAGCCTGACGGTGCGGGCCCGGTAGGGCGTGCCGTCCGCGGCGACGGAGTGGCGGTTCGCGATATTGGCCGAGATCGCGGCGAGCCGGTCCCGCTGGGCGATCATGCCGCTGGTGGATATGTCGAGCGTGCCGTACATCCGTGGTCACCTCCGAACGACGACTAAACCCGCTGGGAAATCGCGGTGTGGAGCAGCTGATTCTCGCGCCGGATGAGGTCCGAGGCGAGGCGGAACGCCATGGTGTTCTCCGTGAGACGTTGCATCAGCCGCTCGACATCGCTGTCATTGCCGGAGTTGAGGGTGGGCGCCCCGCTGCGGGTCACCGGGGTCAGCCGCATGAACCCCTCGGGGCCCCGCTCGATCTCGTCGGTGTCGTCGAGCTCCAGCTCGCCCTGCTGGCCCCCTGTGGAGCCCCGCCTGGCGGCGACCGCCCTGGCCAGATCGTCCCGGAACTGGCGGACGGACACGTCAAGCGACCGGAACCCGGGCGTCTGGATGTTGGCGATGTTGTGGGCAAGGAGCCTCTGGCGGGCTCCCGCGAAGGAGAACACCTCCTGCAGGACCGGCATCGCGCCCGAGTTGGCCAGATCGCTGATCATCGGCAGACGCCTCGCAAAGGCCGTGCCCACGCTGGGGAATGGTCTACAGGTTCGCGTCGACCAGGCCCAACCCCTTCCACTTCTTGAGCTTGAGGCCGAGCGTCCGCACACCGATGCCCAGCGCCCCAGCCGTCTTCTGCCGGTGCCCGCTGAACATGTGGAGCGTCTTGACGATCGCCTCGCGCTCGATGTCCTCGAGCACACGGGGGCCCTGGGGGGCCTGGGGCTCCGCAACGGGCTTGGACTCGATCTGCTGACCCACCGGCACCCTGACCGGGGCGTGCCCGAGCCAGGGTGCGATCAGCTCCGGCGTAAGCACGCCGCCCCCCCCCGAGAGCACCACCGCCCGCTCGCAGATGTTCTGAAGCTCCCGCACGTTCCCTGGCCAGGAATAATCGCGGAGCAGCGCCTGGGCCGCGGGGTCCCACACCGGAGCCGGCCTGCCCTCTCGCCTGCAGACCAGCGAGACAAAGTGCGCCGCCAGTTCGGGCACGTCGAAGGCCCTTTCGCGCAGCGAGGGCACGCGGATCGGGAGCACGTGGAGGCGGTAATAGAGGTCCTGGCGGAACTCCCCCTTGGCGCACGCCGCGGGCAGGTCGCGGTTGCTGGTGGCGATGACGCGCACGTCGACGCCGATGGGCGAGCTGCTGCCGACGCGTTCGAACGTCCGCTCCTGCAGCACGCGGAGGAGCTTGGCCTGGATCTTGGGCGAGACCTCGCTGACCTCGTCCAAGAGCAGCGTGCCCCCCTCGGCGAGCTCGAAGCGGCCCTTGCGGGTGCGCTCGGCGCCGGTGAAGGCCCCGCGCTCGTGGCCGAAGAGCTCGCTCTCCAGCAGCGACTCCGAGAGGGCGGCGCAGTTCACCGCGAGGTAGGGCCCGCTCGCACGCGGCCCGCACTCGTGGATGGCCCGGGCGACCACCTCCTTGCCCACGCCGGACTCGCCCGTGACGAGCACCGTGCCGGTCGAGGCCGAGATCGCGGGGAGTTGCGCCCGCACGCCGGCCATGACCTCCGAGCTGCCGATCAGGCGGTCGGCCCCCAGACGCGAGGCCTGGGCGCCGGAGGATGGCCCGCCCGCGCACACCGCCGCCTTGAGCAGCGCGTTCTCCCGCACGAGCCCGGCGTGCTCGACCGCCCGCTTGACCGTGATGACCAGTTCGTCGCCCTCGAAGGGCTTGGTGAGGTAGTCGAAGGCGCCCTGCTTCATGGCGCGGACCGCGGTCTCGATGGTGCCGAACGCGGTCATCACGATCACGGGCAGGTCGTCGTCGATCCGGCGGACCTGCTCCAAGAGCTCGATCCCGGTCATGCCCGGCATCCGCATGTCCGTCACGATGGCGTCGGGCCTCTTCTGGCGGCAGTGGTCCACCGCCGCCTGCCCGCTCGACACGCTCGCCACCTCGAAGCCGGCGCGTGTGAGCGTCTGCACCACGCTGTCGCGCATCATGTCCTTGTCGTCCACCACAAGCACGGTCTTCATGCCACGGCCTCCTGCCTCGCGGGCTGGTCGCCCGCCGTTCCCGCCCCCGACGCGGGAATCTCGATCTCGACCCTGGCTCCATGCCCGGGCTGGTTGTTCCTGACCCTGATCCGCCCACCGTGGGCGTCGACAATTCGGTGCACGATCGCGAGCCCAAGGCCGGTCCCGGTGTGCCGTGTGGTGAAGAACGGATTGAACATCCGCGCCTCCACCTCCGGGCTTACGCCGGGCCCCGTGTCCTCTACCGCCAGCATCACCCCACTCCCGTCGGTCCTCCCCGACACCCGCAGCTCGTGAACCCGGTCCGGGCACTCCGCCATCGCCTCATAGGCGTTGCGGACCACGTTCACCAGCGCCTGGTGCAGCAGGCTCTCGTCGCAGTCTACCACCAGTTCCTCGTCCACGTCGCACGCCACCCCCACCTGCTTCCACCCCGGCACCCCGTCGTGCCGGCACGACTCCAGCACGCGGGTCACCAGCGCGTGCAACTCCGTCCCCTCGCGCCTCACTCGGAACTCTCTCGAGAACGTCAGCACGTCCTGCACGATGGCGTCCACGGTCCGTGTCGCCGCGTCGATGCGCTCCGCAAGGCCACGCTCCGACGGGCGGTCGCCCAGGTCCTGGACGAGCATGCGCGCGTACAGCCTGATGGAGCCCAGGGGGTTGCGCACCTCGTGGGCGATGCCCGCCGCCATCTCGCCCAGCGCGGCAAGCCTCTGCGAGCGGGCGACCTGCGCGTTGGCCTCCGACAGCTCCCCCCGCAGCCGGGAGACTTCGGCCCGGAGCGCCTCGTGCGAGCCCTGCAGGCGCGAGGTGACCTCGTTGAACGCGCCGATCAGTTCGCCCAGCTCGGCGGGGGACATCGACCCGGCTTCGGTGCGTGCCTGCATCTTTAGCCCTCCCGATCCTGGAAGCGGGGCCCGCCCGGTGCCACACTCGCGTACGCGCCCGCCGCCTGCCTCGCCGTCCCCAGCCCCGCGAGCCGCCGGGCGAGATCGTCCCTGCGGGCACGCATGCGTGCCGCGTCGTCGCGATCGCGCAAGGCCACCTGGTTCGCGAGAGTGGCAACGCCGTCGATCGCCGCCTGCACCCGGGCACGGTCCTGAGCCGTGACGGACCAGTCCGCGCGCCGCCTCTCGATGCCGGCGAGGGCGGCACCCAGCGCATCCAACACCCGCGCGCGGTCTTCCACCAGCGTCGAGAGCGCCTCCGCGTCGTCCGCGTCGATGTGATCCTTCTGGCGACGGCTCAGCGCGTCCAGCGTACCGAGCAGCCCCGGCAGCGCCGAAAGCGCGTCCTCAACCTCACGCCGCCACGCCTCACCCGCCGTCCCCGTGCCCGCCATCTCGGCGCCCGATCGTGTCATCCTGACCTCCGCCGCAGCCCTCCGGGCTGCCCAAGAAACCCCCGTTCAATCCAGCCCGCCGCCCCCCGCGCTGGTGAGCGCCGCCTGCGCGTCCAGCCATCGCTGCCACCCCTCGCGCCCCATGGGGAGCGTGGGGTCATCCCACACAGACTCGGGCAGCGACTCGTAGAACCGCTTGGCGCGCTGCTGCGCGATCTGCGCCTTGGCCGTCTCGCCCTGCGCCAGCAGGCACGAGACGATCTGCGTCATCGCGACCAGCGCCGCCGGCTCCTTGCTGTAGCGCTCCCTCGCCCCCTCGTAGAGCCTCGCGGCACCGGCAAAGTCGCCCAGGTCAAACGCGCAGTCCGCCTCGTAGAACGTCGCGTTCCGCAGATAGAGGCTCTCGAGCGTGCTCCGCGTTTTCCTCGCGGCCAGCGCCGTCCGCGCACCGGCGTACAGCGCCTGGGCCCGCTCCAGGTGCCCGTCTCGCTGCGCACCCAGCTCGCGCTTGGTCCCCTCCGGCATGCCGGTGCGCAGCGCCCGCTCGATCTCCGTCGCGAGGCCCCGGCACGACTCCGCCAGCTTGTACTCCACGACTGTGTCCCGATCCTCCATGACCTCGATATACTGCGTGTACCGCTGGATCGCCCCCGCGAACCGCCCAGTCCGGTGCAGGTGGTCCGCGAGTTCCCGCAGCCCATCGCGGAAGACCGGGCTCGACGGACCCGCCACCTCGCCATCGACAACCCGCACCAGGAACGACTCCGCCCTGGTGTCGTTGGCCGGGTCCGCGTCCAGCAGCAGCGCCCGCGCCAGTGGCACAAAGCTCAGGTCGGCGAACTCTCCCGCGCCCGTCGCGGATCCACGCGAGTCGATCAGTTCCTGGAACAGCCCGGCCGCCCGCTCGACGTCCCCCGCCGCCATCGACGCCTGCGCCAGCCTGAACACGGCCTCCGCGTGCCTGGGATCGCTCGGGAAATCGGCGGCAAACTGCTGGAACGCAGCGGTCGAGGCCTGCAGATCTCCCGCGCGGTCGAACGCGTCCGCGCTGTCCCACACGCTGCGGGCGTATCCCTCCGCGTCCGTCAGCACGACCTTCGCCGCGTGCCGCTTGTAATAGTCGCCCGCCTGCATGAGGTGAGAGCGGGCCTCTCGCTGCGTGCCCGCGTCGGCCTCGGCCAGCCCCATGAGACCATCCCCGCCCGCGGCGGCCAGCACTTCCTCCGCGAGCCGCTTGTGCACCTCCGCCAGGCCCAGCATCAGTTCTGCGGGTGACTGCTCTTCACCCCACACACGCTCCGCGAGTGCCGCGTACCGCTGAGCCAACTCATGGTTGCCCAGCTCGAACTGCTCCTTGAACCTCGAGAGCAGGCTCGACCCCGCCCGCGCGGGCGTGACTTCACCCGATGAGATCGCGAACTCGCTCTCCGACTGGGCCGCGTGCTGGGCCGAGGGCCCCCGGGCAGCCATCGCGTCCACGAGCTGCTCGTATAGCCCGAGCGCCTCCTCCGCGGGAACGTCCCCTCCCTCGAGGTTGCGCTGCGCCTCGACCTCCGCAAGCCCGAGCAGGGCCGCGGCCCGGCCATCGGAGAACCCGTAGTCGTCCAGAACCGTTCGATACCCGCGTCGCGCGGGCTCGAGCTCTCCCTGGTGGTGCGCGATCTCGGCCCGCAGCAGCGTCACAAGCCAGGACTGCGCGTGGTCGGCGCCGATCATCTCCGACGCCCGCGCGAGCTGCCTGCCGGCCTCGTACAGGCAGTCCGCCGCCACCGCCGGGTCGTGCGTCGCCGACGCCTCCGCCAGGTACGCACGCCCCAGCATCACCAGAAGCTCGCCCATCAGCTCCCGCCCGGCGCCCTCCAGGCGCGGGATGGTCCGCACGATCCGGCTGACGGCGTCCGCGGAAAACCCGCTCGCGATCAACACGTCCGCCTGCTTCGACAGCGCCCACACCCGGTCGTCAACGCTCAGGCCGGGCTCCGCGTTGATCCGGTTGATCATCTCCATCGCCAGCGCGTGGTTCGGGGGCGTGCCCGCGAGCGACCCCTCCGCCACCGCCCTCAGCACCTCCACCCGCCGAGAGACGGCCTCCGCCGGGAGCTTGTCGACGTGCCCCACCGCTTCGGGAAGCTCTCCGAGCGAGAGCCGGGTACGCGCGAGGTAGTACTGGTCATCCGCACTCAGCGCGGCGCTCAGCCGCTCCGCGCTCGTGTATTCCTTCAGGATGTTCTCATGGTTTGCGCGGCGGTCCAGCCCAGCCTCCTGCTGGCCCAGAAACAGGCTGCGGGCACGCAGCAGGTGAAACTCCGCGAGCTGCTCCCGCCCCAGGTGCCCCTCCGCGATGTGGGGAAGCACCGACTTGTTCAGCGTCGCGAGAGCGCCCGCGTAGTCCGCTCGCTCGACCGCCTTCGCCGCCCGCTCGAGGTCTGTCGTGAGGTCCGGCGTGGGGGCGGTCATCACCGCCGTTACCACGGCGCCGCCAAGCACCAGCACGCCCGCGACCAGCGCCGGCACCTGCCACAGCTCGCGCAGGGGCCTGGGCCGGCCTGTGCCCGGCAGTCCGTTCTGGGTGTTGTCCGTTTCTGCAGCCATCGCGCAGGACCCGCGCCCCGGGACCTGACGTGTTATCGGCACGAGAGGGGGGGTCGGTTGAGCACCTGACGCCCTTGCCGCAATCCTCTTTATTCATCCCCCTCGGCGTCGTCGGGGTCGAGGCTGACCACCGCCGACCCCGCGAACTGATCCGGCCTCCCCCGTCCCCCCGCGTCCAGGAGTCCCGTCAGGCCGAGAGGGGGCACGCCCCACTTGATCCCGTTACGAAGGAGAGCCCGCAGCAGCCCCGCCGGCCTTGGCTCCTCCTGAGCGCCCGCTCTCACGTCAACCACCAGGCACCCGGTGAGGGACTTTCCCAAGGTGCGCCCGAGCATTCCCTCCAAAACAGCGCCCTGAAGGATCATGACTCCCACGAGCGAGACCAGGGCCCACTGCCCGTCGAGCGACATCCACCACGAGAGCTCCCCGATGCCGCCGAGTTCCACCCGCAGGACTCTGGCCACGATAAACACCCCCACCGTCAGGTCGATGAGCGACGCCACGACCCGCCTTAGAGGCTCCGCGATGCTGCAATGGTCGGGCAGAGAGATCGCCGCGCGGCTCGGGTTGACCACGATCCCCAGCACCATGGCGATCGCCATCACCAGCGCCACGCCCACCACCGCGTAGTCCCTCGTGCCCACGGCCCCCTTCATCGAGGCCGGCCCGCGGTAGAGCTCTCGCCCGGTCCCTGCCGAGAGCTCCGCGAGTTCAACGCGCTTGCGGGGGTCGGTGGCCCCCGGCGCGGGCAGCATGACCAATACGACCCGGTCCCCGACCGTGCCCCCGGGCAGGCCCACCACACCGGCTGGGGCCTCGGGAGCGGCCACGTCCGCAAGCCGGATCGGCGGCGATCCCGCCTCGCCCGCCGCGGAGAGATTCCAGGCCCAGCCCTTCCACACGCCCCCGGCACGGCCACCGGCGACGAGCCGCCTCCCCGCGGTTGCGACCTGCAGGTCCGCCGCGTCACGCAGCTCTGAGGGCAGCGTCAGCACCGACCGCTTCCAGGCCATCGGCACCAACGGGACAACAGCCTCGGGCGCCGGGTTGGCTTCTGCTTCTGGTGCAGTCGGCGAGGCCGTTTCCGAATCCGCTGTTGGTCGCGTGCCGACCCACCACTCGATTGACGCGGCGCCGACCGTGGCAAGTCCAATTCCGGCCCCGCAGCCGACGAGCACAACCGACTCCGGAGCCTGCTTGACCCACGGTGCAGGCAGCAGCACGGGGCTCCAACCCTCGTGGGTCAGAACGTCGAGCACCAGGACGCCGTCGGGCATCCGGCGCAGCGCGAACAACTCATCCGAGGTGGCGCCGAGTCCCAGCACGGCCCCGTCACCCCCAAGCGAGGGGTGCACATCCAGCCGGTCGGGCGGGAGGAACTCCCAGGCCGCCTTGCCCGCCCGCTCGGCGGAGATCGAATACACGCCGCGAGGCTTGGGCTGTCCCTCGCCACGGAACGCCTTCGCCTGCGTGGCCTCGAAGACCATGAACACTCGCCCCCTCTGGGCTGCTGCGAACAGGGGCGTACTCACCAGTGAACGTACTGGTATCACCTGCCCCGGGGGCACGCTCGCCCCACGCGGAGGGACGAACAAGAGCGTGGCCTGCGGAGCGGGAACCTCCGGCAGCACGACCCAACCGCCCAAGTCATCCTCGGGCTCGCGGGTCACGCCTCCGGCGGTGACAAGGGGCTGAGAAGCCGCCTGAAAGGCCGCCAGCCACAGCACCGCGAGGAACGCCGCCGCGAAGGACCGCATTACGGCTTGCTCCCGGTTGCGGGCCTATCAAGGTCGTACACCTTCTCCACGCCGTAGGCCGCGCAAAGCGCCTCGAAATCGAAGGACTGGGCCCGCATCGAGCCTCCGGGGTTCTTCGGGTCGTACACGCTGAGCGTCACCCGCGTGTCCTGCCCGGGCAGCACCACCTCATACCGTTCTGCGATCCGCGTGCGGCTGATGGCAACGCCGGGCAACTCAACGGTCACATAGCGGCTGAGGTCCCCGCGGGCCAGCACTTCCCCCTTTGCGTCCAGAAGTTCGACCTTGGTCGGGTACATCGACCGGGCGTCCAGCGTCAGCCGGCGTGCGACTCCGGACCCGGCGCGGGCGGGGAGAGTCACGATCAGGTTCTCCCTGCTCACGGACCACTCGGCCCGAGCGCCCCTCGCGTTCGCGGGCAGGGGGGTGATCGCAAGCAGGTCGATGAGGTCAAACGGGTGCACGGGCACCCCCAGCCTCGCCCCGGACCCGGGGCCGATCTTCGCGTGCAGGCCCACGAGGGCCACTGGCTCCCCGGTGAAGTCCAACGACCAGTACTTCTTGGGGTCGCACCCGACCTGAAAGACCGTCTGGCCGACCTTGTCCAGGCGGAGCGCGACACGATCCGGCAGGATGATCTGGAGGTTGCCCTCCAACTGGTCCTTGCGTCTGCCGCCATCGCCGTCGGGCGCCTCGACGACCACCGTCACCGGCGCCCGGAGGCGATCCAGCCCTTCGAGCCTCGCGTTGTACGACCTTGCGATCTCCGCCCAGGCGGGCAATGGCCTCTTCCAGCCCTCGACCGGCCTGGCGGGCGAGGGAATCTCGCCCGGCGCCAAGGGCTGGGATTCGCACCCCGCGGGGACGCACACGCCAACCGCTCCGGCGACCATGGCCCACACAACACGGCGGACGATGCTCATGCTCCACCAGCCTCTGGAGCGACAACCTGCGTAAGTTGCTCGATAGCCTCCGCCGCGGCGGATTCGTCCATGCCGGGGTCGGTCACTTCCAAGGGCGGGCCCTCGGCGCCCTTGGGCAGGACCAGGAGCATCCCGGGCCGGGAGCCCATGAGCCGCAGCGAACGCCTGCGGATCAGCAGCAGAGCGAGCACGTAGCGGAAGACGACCTGCTTGTGCTCCGAGGTGCCCGAGAGCTCTTCAAAGAGGTCCAGGAGTTCCGGGTCGGACATCATGGCGGCCCTGGGCTTGGCCTCCGCACCCACACGGGCGCGCCAGAAGCCGAACACCCTCGCGGGAGCTTCGGGCCTCGCGCCCGCCTCCCAGGCATCCACCGAGTAGTCAAGCCTCTGCAGCCCCTTGGCGCTCTCCGACTCCACGAGCACGGCGACGCAGATCTCTCCCGGCGCCAGCGAGCGGCCCGACGCGGCGCACACGCCCGTCGAACGATTCACCGGATACGAGGGCTGCGAGATCGCCATGGGCCCAGTGTACGCCCCGCCATTCGCGCCGCGCTCCCTACGCTTTCGTCCGGATGTCCACTCCGAGCACGCCAGTGAAGTCCTGCACTCCCGGCGCTCGCGGGACGGACCTCTCACTCCCAGTCATACCGAGGCCAAACACCGCCCGAGCCTCCCGCATGAGCCGCTGGAGGGCCGCGGTCCTCATCGCCATCCACCTCGCCATCGCGGCCCACATCATCCAGTGGCTCTGGACCGGCTCCACCATCTCGCCCATCGAGCCCAGCGAGGCGATGTACACCATCGAGCTGGGCAAGCTCAACGCGGGGTTCGTGACTTTCGTCGTCGCTCTCCTGTCCACCGTGATCTTCGGCCGCTTCTTCTGCGGCTGGGCGTGCCACGTCGTCGCTCTGCAGGACCTGTGCGCCCACGTCATGTCCAAGCTGGGCGTGCGGCCCAAGCCCTGGCGAACACGGTTGCTCCCATGGTGGACAGCCCTCATCGGCTTCTACATGTTCCTTTGGCCGGCATTCAAGAGGCACCTGCTCTTCCCGGTCTTTGAGGGCCTGGGGATTGCCCGCCCCATCTGCCTCAAGGATGTCGCCGACTTTCCGGGGCTTTCGAGCCACTTTGTCGTGACGGACTTCTGGGCCACTTTCGCGCCCTGGCCTGTCGCCATCGCGTTCCTCATCGTGTGCGGGTTCGCGACGGTCTATTTCCTCGGGAGCAAGGCGTTCTGCACCTATGCCTGCCCCTACGGCGGCTTCTTCGCGCCCCTGGACCGCATCTCCGTCGGGCGCATCGTCGTCAGCGACGCCTGCAATAACTGCGGGCACTGCACTGCCGCGTGTTCCAGCAACGTGCGCGTCCACCAGGAGATCAAGGAGTTCGGGAAGATCGTCGACCCTGGGTGCATGAAGTGTCTGGACTGCGTCAGCGTCTGCCCAAACGATGCGCTCTCGTTCCGGTTCGCGGCTCCCGCGGCGTTCACGGGCCGCACGCACCCGGACGCGCCCGCATCCCCTCGGCCCAAGTACGACCTGCGCCTGTGGGAGGAGATCGTGCTCTTTGCGGCCGGGATCGCCCTGTTCCTTGGGTTCAGGCAGATGCTGAACATGATCCCGCTGCTCATGGCCGCGGGGCTCGCGATCATCACAACGTTCCTCGTGTGGTCGCTGTGGCGCATGGTCCGCGACCCCAACGTCCGCATCCAGAACGCGCAGCTTAGGCTGCGGGGAGTCTGGAAGCCCTCCGGGTTCGTCTTTGCGTCGCTGACGCTCGTGCTGGTGGGAGCGGCGACCTGGTCGGGCGTGGTCCGGTTCCAGTTCTGGCGCGCGGGGCTCATCGACGCCGGCCTCGAGACGCCCCAGTCCGTGGTCTTTTCGCCGGAGTACAAGCCCTCGCCGTTCGATCGCGAGGAGGCCGGTCGGGCGCTGCGCTACTACGCGATGGCCGACGCGCCGGCGAAGGGCGGCATCGGGTGGGAGCAGGGCGCCTCGTCGTCCATCCGCCGCGCGTGGCTCTCCGCCGTCGCAGGCGACCTGAAGGCGGCCGAGGAGTTCATGGTCCGCGCGATCAAGACGGAGCAGCCCGCAATGTCAGTGGTTGCGGACCTGGTGGGGCTCCGCCATGCAAGGCTCCTGCGGGCCGCGACGCCCGGGCAGCCCGCGCCGGCCCAGCCCCCGCTCGAACTGATCGAGGCAGCGCAGCGAGAGGTCTTGGCCCTGTACCCCGACTACGCGGAGCCCAAGGTCGCGCTGGCACAGATCGCCATGGCCAAGGGCGATGCTCCCGCCGCCATCGCGCAGGCCGGCGAGGTCCTCGCCTCTCCGGACCGGACGACCACAGTCCTCTCCCGAGTCGCCGCGGCTGAGGTCCTGATGGCCTGCGACAAGCCTGACGACGCCCGGAAGGCCTTGGAGTCGCTGCGGACGCTGCACCCGAAGGACGCGCTCGTCCATGCCTCGCTCGGACGCCTGTACTACTTCACCGGGCGACTCCCGGAAGCCCTTTCTTCCCTCCAACGCGCGACGGAAATCGAGCCCAGGTCAATCCACTATTGGCGTGCCCTCGAAGAGCTTGCTGTTGCGGCTCAGCAGATGGACCTCGCGGAGCGCGCCCGGCGGGAGGCGGAAGCCCTGGAGAACCAAATAAAAACCGAATCGTCAGGGGCTCCGTGAATCCGGGACAAAGTCGGTGCGTTTCGGTAACCACCGGTAACTCGTCGCGGAACCCGGCGCGTAAAACTCGATTGGATTCCCCTTGGCAGACGGGAAAGGTTTGGTAACATGGCCCCGCCGGACGGTCTGGCGGATTCAACTTGTCGCTCAGTTCATAGTGAAGGGTTCAGCGTGAAACACTCGAAGCTCATCTCGGTGTGCGGTCTGGTTCTCGCCTGCGGCAGCGCGTTCGCTCAGCCCGACGTCATCGTCGGCGACCTGACCGGCGTCTCGTCCTACACGGCCCAGACCATCAACGGCGTGACCTACCGGGCGTTCTCCGTCGGGACGACCTCCTGCAACGCCGGCACCGCGCCCCTCCAGTGGATCGCGTCCACCAACCGGCACCCCGTCATCGGCCAGAGCATCTTCCGCGTTCGAACCATTAACGGTGCCCGCCAGTTTGATCAGATCGGCGGCGGCCACCTGAAGCACGGCTTCACCGCGCTCCAGGGCACCGTCTGCTACTCCAACTGCGTCGCCAACCCCAACGGCAGCGCCCTGGGCGTGCACTGCTCCGATCCCTACGGCGCGAGCCTCAACGGCCAGCAGTCGGGCCTGGGCCCGCGCGACGAGGTCAACGTCTGGTCCGGCTACTTCCCCTACCCCTTCACCAGCCGATCCTACAGCGGGTCCATCGCCCGGCGCATCCAGGTCCGTACCACCGATCTTGACCCGGCCCTCAACCCCAGCGCCGTGTACTTCTGCGAGGGCCATTATGTCGCCGCCGACGACGCCGAGGCCGGCAAGCACGACAACAACATGTCGTACCGCCGCCTGACGCTGGGCGGAACCAACCCCAACTACACCTTTACGAACGCCACCGGGTCCACCACGCAGCGCACGCAGGGCGCGATCCGCGGCTGGGGTACCATCGAGACCGGCGTAACCTACCGCGTCATCGACATCCCCGGCGAGGGCAAGGTCGAGCTCGCGTACAAGGTCACCCCCATCGCCGGCGGTATGTACCACTACGAGTACGCCATCCACAACATCAACTCCGACCGCGCCGTCGCCGGCTTCATCGTGAACTTCCCCGCCGACTCCTTCTCCTCCTGCATCAACGTCACAAACGTCGGCTTCAACGACGTGGCCTACCACAGCGGCGAGCCCTTCAACAGCATCGACTGGGCTGCCAGCAAGACCAGCACCGGTCAGCAGTGGCTCTGCACCGAGTCGTTCCCGCAGAACCCCAACGCCAACGCCCTCCGCTGGGGCACGACGTACTCCTTCCGCTTTGATTCCAGCCGCCCGCCCGTGGCCGGCACCGGAACCCTCAACCTCTTCAAGACCGACAGCAGCGTCGATGTCGCCATCGACGTCCCCTCCGGCTGCGACTGCCAGGACCCCGACTACAACGGCGACGGCAACGTCGACCAGGATGACGTCGAGGCCCTCCGCTCCGACATCGGCGCGGGCACCAGCCGCAACGGCATGAACCCCGACTACAACAACGACGGCAACCGGGACCAGGACGACGTCCTGTATCTCCTCAACCGCGTCGCCGGCGCAGACTGCCAGTAACGCAGCGTCCTCGGCAACCCTCAGGGCGAGGACCAACCGGTTCTCGCCCTGCTTTTTTCGGCCCGACAACTTTTCTGAGTTCCCCCGCCGCTTTGTGGGGCTTCCCGGTTCCCATTCCAGTCACTCGCCGTTAGACTCCACGGGTCGGAGGGCCCTCAGATGAAGCGTTTCGCACTGATCACACTCACCGCAGCGGCCTCGCCCGCGCTCGCCCAGCCCACCATCGACTGGTACACCATCGACGGCGGAGGCGGCACTTCCACCGGCGGGACCTACACGCTCAGCGGCACCATCGGCCAGCCCGACGCCGGCGTCATGAGCGGCGGCACGTACACCCTCTCGGGAGGGTTCTGGGTGGGCGCCTCCACCCCCGCCCCGCCCTGCGACCCGGACCTCAACCAGGACGGCAACGTTGACCAGGACGACGTGCTGTATCTGATCAACGTCATCGGCGGCGGCGACAACCCCTCCGGAATCGACCCGGACTTCAACCTCGACGGCAACGCCGATCAGGACGACGTCCTCGCGCTCATCAACGCCATCGGCGGCGGCGGCTGCCCGTGATCGCCTACCCTGCCCCGCTCGCCGGAGTGGCGGAATGGCAGACGCGCCGGATTCAAAATCCGGTACCCCCTAAAGGTGTGTGGGTTCAAGTCCCTCCTCCGGCATTCACCGCGCCCGCGGGCGATATGCTCCGCGCATGATTGCGCTCACGCTCTGCGCGTCCCTGCTCGCATGTCTACACGCGGCCCCCGAGGACGCCCTGCCCCGGCCCACGCCCGCGCAGCTCGCGTGGCACGATACCGAGGTGGGCATGTTCATCCACTTCGCCCCCAACACCTGGCAGGACCGCGAGTACGACAACCTCTCTACTCCCCTGAACCAGATCAACCCCGTCTCGCTGGACACCGACCAGTGGGCGCAGGTCGCAGACGACATGGGCGCCGCGTACGTGGTCTTCGTCGCCAAGCACGCGGGGGGCTTCTGCTGGTGGCCCACCTCCACCACCGACTACAGCGTCGCGCACACGCCCTGGAAGCAGGGCAAGGGCGATGTCATGGCGGACCTCGCGCGGTCCTACGCTGCGAAGGGGCTGAAGCTCGGTGTGTATCTCTCGCCCCAGGACATCAAGCACGGCGCCGCTGTCGGGGGCAGGTGCGCAACTCCCGACGCCCAAGCCGCGTATCAGGCCGTGTTCCGCGCGCAGCTTACCGAACTCCTCTCCAACTACGGCACGATGTTCGAGGTGTGGTTCGATGGCAGCCTGGTCTTCGACGTGAGCGACATCCTGCGAGCCCACGCGCCCGACGCCATCGTCTTTCAGGGGCCTCAGGCGAACATCCGCTGGGTGGGCAACGAAGACGGCGTGGCGCCCGACCCGTGCTGGAACGGCGCGAAGTTCGACGCCAAAGCCTGGGGCACGCTTACCGCCGACGACGCCATCCCCGGGGGCGACCGCTGGCTCCCCTCCGAGTGCGACGCTCGCATCCGCGCCAACTGGTTCTGGAACACCCGCAATGAAACGACCCTGAAGTCCGTGCCGGACCTGGTCCGCATGTACGAGCACAGCGTCGGGCGCGGCGCGGTGCTGCTGCTCAACCACACACCCGACACCACGGGGCGCATCCCGCGGGCTGACCACGAACGCGCCAGGGAGTTCGGACAGGCCATCGCCTCCCGCTTCGGCGCCGCCATCACCGACACCAGCGGCCGGGGCACCGTTGTCGAGGCGATGTTCTCATCCCCGCGCACGGTCGGTGACGTCACGATCATGGAGGACATCACGCTCGGCGAGCGCGTCCGAGCCTACCGCATCGAGACCCTCAGCGACGGCACGTGGACGCCCTGCGCCACTGGCACTGCCATCGGGCACAAGCGCATCCACCCCATCACGCCCGTGCGCTGCGAGGGCGTGCGCATCGTCGTGACGCAGAGCATCGGCGATCCGGTGATCCGGCGCCTCGCGGCGCACGCCGCCAGGTAGCAGGGAGCGATCAGGGCTTCCCGCTCTTCGCGGCAAACTCCGGCGTCAGTTCGATCCGCAGCCTCTCCAGCAGCTTCCTGGTCGCGCGGATGCCTTCGGGCTCCGGAGTCTTCTCGCCCTCGTACTCGATGCCGATCCGGCCCCTATACCCGGCCTTCAGCACGATCCGCAGCATGCGGGCGTAGTCGGTCCCTGTCTCGTTGCCCTTGTCGTCGAAGACGTGCGACTTGGCCGAGACGCCCCTGGCGAAGGGCATCATCTCCTCGACGCCCTTGTAGCGGTCGTACTCGTAGAAGTTCCCGAAGTCCGGGAGCGTGCCGACGTTCGGATGGCCGACACGCTTCATCACGTCCGCCAGCCAATCGCCGTGCGATGAGAGCCCGCCGTGGTTCTCAACGATGCAGCAAAGTCCGAGCCCGGCGCAAAACTCGGTGAGCCGGCGCAGGCCGTCCGCGGCGAGCTTCGCCTGCTCCTCGCGCGTGCCCTTGCTGGCGGCGTTGACGCGGATGCTGTGGCACCCCAGCGCCCTGGCGAGCTCTGCCCATTTCTTGTGCCGGTCCACCGCCTTGAGGCGGCCCGCCTCGTCCGGGTCGCCCAGGTCACCCTCGCCATCGCACATGATGAGCACGGACGCGACGCCCACATCGTCGCAGCGCTTCTTCAGGTCCGCGCCGAGCGCCGCAACGCCCGTGGAGTCGGGCAGCTTGTCCTTGTAGAACGAGTTGACGTACTCCACGGCGAAGACGCCGTAGTCCCGCGCCGACACCGCCGGGAAGTCCATCGGATCAAGCGATTTGCTCTGAAGGGCCCGGTGCAGCGACCACTGCGCGAGCGAGATCTCGAACAAGGGCTTGTCTCCGGGAAGGGGCTTGGCGGTGTCCGGCTGCGTCATGCCCCGGGCCGGCGGCCCAGCGACCAGTGCGCCGGCGGCCAAAGCCGCGGATTTCAGAATCTGACGCCTGGTGGCGAGGCTGTTCATACCCGGAGCGTAGGCCCCGGAGCCCGCTAGTTGAGCTCTCTGGCGACCCGGACGGCCCGGCCGTCGAGCGAGGCCTCGACCGCAAGGTGCACCCGCACCCCCGTGTCCAGGAGCCCTCGGGCGCCGCGGGCGTCATCCACCACCACGTGGAGCGCAGGGCCCGACTCGCAGGCGGTTCCGCCGGGGAAGGCAGCCTCGAGCAGGGTCCGATGCTGCTCCGCCCACGCCGCCGCGGCGAGCAGACCGCCCACGGCGCGGTCCGCCCCCTTCTCGGTCGCGTGCGTCACCAGATGCAGTTCGCCCCCGCTCCCGCGCGCAAGGACCACGCCCGGCGCCACCGGGCACGCGGCCCCAAGGGGCCGCAGCCCGATGAGCACGGCGATCTCTGCCTGCTCCGCGCCGGTGGCGCCGGCAGGGGCAGGAGCAGACGCCCGCTCGGTGTCGCCGCCCGCGATCGGCACGACCGGAGCGGACGCCGCCACGACCGGGGTAGGTGCCTCGATCGCCTGGACCGGCTGTCCGGGCTCGGCCTCGCTCTCGATCAGGGACACGAGTTCCGCGAGCGTCGGTGCGCCCTGCCCGCGAAAGACCACTCGCGTGCTGGACGGGGCGATCTTTCCCACGCGGGCGGCGCAAGCGATCGAGCCGCCCAGGAATGTCCGCGACGCCTTGGCGATGCGAGCCTCGGCATCCGCCGCCGCGGCGTCGTCTGCGCCCATGATGGCGAGCCTGACGCGGGAAACCGCGTCCATCGCAACCGGCTCCTCGCCGCAGAGGTTCTTGATCGTCCGGTACGACGCGACGATAGCGGGCATGTCGGCGCCGGTAAGGAGCGTCACGGCGCCCACACCCGGGGTCGTGAGCAGCTCCGGCTCGTCGATCTCATCGACGCGCACCAGCCAGCGGCCGGCCTCGCGGGCGGCCACCGAGATGGCGCCCCGCAGGTCGGTCGCGACCCCGGGGGCGCCGATGCGGCTGGAGTTCCGTGGCGTGGCGCCTCGGGGCTGCACAAGGTCTACCCAGACCTGCCCCCCCTGCACGCGCACAAGCCCCACCGTGCTATTCGATTCGTCCGCCGCGTGCTTCGCGTACTGCACGACCCACGCCGCAGCCAGCACGGGCAGGTGCCCGAGCACGAGCCCCTCGATTCTCGCGTGCGCTGGGCGCACCGAGAGCGGGGCCTCTCCGGCGAGCCTGAGCGCCGGCGCGGTCTCGGAGAGGAAGAGGTCGGCGAGCGCGTCGTGCGCGTCGAGGGCTGCCTCCGGGAGCACGCCGCAATCGTGGAGGCCCAAGGGGCCGGTGGGCCGAGTGTGCATGCGCTGTCTCTCTCCTCAGGCGGACTGCACGACCGCTCCTTCGCCGACACGGCAGACGCTGTTGGTCCCGCCGAAGGGGTTGGGCTCGCACTCGTTGTTGTACGGGTCCGCCGTCCACTGCCCGTCGATCACAAGGCGATAGACAAACCGGCCGGGGGGCAGCCTGAGGCAGAGCTCGTGCACGCCCAGGGCGACGTTGCGCTTCATCACGTGCGACGTCGCGGACCAGTTGTTGAACGACCCTGCGATGGAGATGACCTGACCGCTGACCAGGGGCTGCACGAAGAGCACGCCCTGGTTCGTCTCCCGCGCCCCCAGCAGCCTGGCGGTGCCGGGTGCCGTCACCGGCTTGACCTCGGCCTCAACGAGCCTCAGTGCACCCGTGGGCATGACCATGGGCACGGGCGCCTCGGCGGCCTGGCCCTCAGGCGTCAGCGCGGTCACGGGCGCGAAGGGCTGCACGCCCGTCCCCGCCTTGCCCAGCGCCACGCGACGCAGGAACTCCTGCGCTCTGCGGGCAACATCCTCGGCCCGGTTGGGGGCTGCCTTCGCCTCGATGCATTCGACGCTCTGCTTGTCGGCGGCGCGGTCCGGGCTCTTTTCCGCCAGAAACCTCGCGGTAACCGGTGGCACCGTCACGTCCGCCTCGCCCGTGTCGGCGCCCGCGTCCAGCGGGCCCACCAGCAGCTCGCCCAGCCACTTCGCGAGCGTCGCGTGGTCGGCAGTGCCCGCGGAGTCCGGAGCGTATTCCCTCACGGGCTGTCCGAAGCTCGCGGCCTCGCGCAGCTTCAGGTCCCGCCTGATCACCACCGGGGCCACGCGGTCCTTGAAGCGCCTCTGCAACTCGCCCAGCAGGTCCTCCGCGACCGGGCTCTGTGCCTCGTGGATCGTGGGCAGGATCCAGACGGGCAGTTGCACGCCAAGACGCCTCGAAAGCGTCCGGACCGTGCTCACCTGCTTGGTCGCACCCTGCAGCGCGAAATAGCTTGTTTCAACGGGGATCAGGACCAGGTCCGCGCACGCGAGCGCGTTGTACGTCAGCAGGCCGATCGTGGGCGGGCAGTCCACGCACACCACGTCGTACTCGTGCTTGAACTGCGACACCACCGCCGCCAGACGCTTCTCACGGTCCAGCAAGTCCGCCAGCCCGCCCCTGCTGGCCTCCAGGCCCGCCAGCTTCGTGCGGCTGGGGGCCAGGTCCAGGTTCCGGGCCACGCGCCACAGCAGCCGGGGCGCGTCCACGCCCGAGGGCCCGACCGCGAGCATCGCATCGCCGATGTCCATCTCGATCCGCGACTCGGGAACGCCAAGCCCCGCGGCGCAATGGCTCTGCGGGTCCATGTCGATGAGGAGCGTTCTCCGGCCCTGCGCGGCGAGCTGCGAGGCGAGGTTGATGGCGGTGGTCGTCTTCCCGCATCCACCCTTCTGATTGATGATGGCGATGGTCCGCATGGCGTGCCTCACTCGAGAGCCTGGACCGAAAACACAGGTCACCGGCGTTGCCGTTCCCCGCCGACCATCCGATATCGGACCCGCGCGGTTCTTGCGTTGAATACTCGGCTCTCGGAGCTTGACATTCCCCGTGTTAGGGGATCGTCACCGTGGTGCGAGCATCGCGGCGATGCCGGCCAGCACCGCTTCTTCCGGCGGCTTCTCGACCAGCGTGACCCGACCCGGGCCGCAGGGCAGCACGAGCCTCAGACCTCCGCCCACCACCTTCTTATCGAGAGCCATGCGGGCCCGGACGGTCGCCGGCGAGAGTCCGTTGATCGCGAGCGGCAGACCGGCGTGCTCGACCAACTCGCGCGTCAGTCGCTCGCACTCGGCGCCGACAAGCCCGAGAGAGGCCGCCGACGTCGCCGCGGCGATCAGGCCCAGGCCCACCGCCTCGCCGTGCAGCAGCGTGGAGCCCGGAGCGGTCTCCACCGCATGCCCGAAGGTGTGGCCAAGATTGAGGATCGCCCGGCCCCCGGCCGGCTTCTCCTCTCGCTCGTCCTCCTCGACCACGCCCGCCTTGAGCGCGACGCTCCGCGCGATGAGTGCCGCGAGTGCCTCCCCCGCGGGACGACGGCCTTTCCACGCGAGGAGGGCGGCACGGGTGGCCTCGAGCAGGCCGGGGTCACGCCTGGGCGCACTGTCGCAGAGCATCGCGTGCTTGATGCACTCGGCGAGGCCCGAGCGAAGATGCCTCTCGGGCAGCGACTCCAGGACCTCGACGTCCGCGAGCACGAACACCGGCTGGTGGAACGCCCCCGCCATGTTTTTGAGCGCGCCCGCGCCGGCCGGCCCCGGGAGGTTCACGCCGGCCTTGCCCCCGACGCTCGCGTCAACCATCCCGAGCAGGGTCGTGGGGCATTGCACGATCGGCACACCCCGGCGGTACGCGGACGCCACGAACCCCGCTATGTCGCCCACCACCCCTCCTCCCAGCGCCACGACCGGATGACGGCGTTCAAGCCCAAGGGCCGCCATGTCTCCCAGCAGTTCGCCCGCGACCTGCCAGGTCTTATGGTCTTCGCCCGCGTGAACGACCCGGGTGGAGGGTTCGCACCCGGCGCCGCGCAGGGCCGCCTCGACGCGATCGACGACCTCCGGGGGGAGGCCTGAATCCGCGACCAGGAAGCACCGACTGGCTCCCGGAAGCCCCGCGACACGCGGCCCCAGATCGGCCATCACACCCTCCCCCACGACCACGTCACACTCGCGGCCAGGGCCGTGCGGGAACCGAACGCCGATGGTGGTGGGCAGCCCTCGCATCTCGGCCCAGCATATCGCATTCGGAACCGTGCGACCCCGCGGGCGTCCAAACCCGTACACTCAAGGTCGCCACCTCCCCACACCACCAACCGTTGGAGCCCCAATGACCAGCCCCGTCAATCGCCCGCTGATCCGGCTCGTCCTTCCCGCGCTTTGCGCCTTGGGCCTGTCGGCCTCCGCCGGCTTCGCGCAGCTCAAGGTCACGCAGCCCGAGCCGCCCAAGGACAAGCCCGCCAAGGCCCCCAGCACCTCGCCCAAAGAGAAGCCCAAGGCGGACAAGCCCGCGGCGAAGTCGGGCGAGCTCAAGGTCGGCGACGCCGCGCCGGCCATCTCCGCCGAGACCTGGGTGAAGGGGGATGCCGTGACCGGCTTTGAGTCCGGCAAGGTCTACATCGTGGAGTTCTGGGCGACCTGGTGCCCGCCCTGCCGCGAGAGCATCCCGCACCTCACGCAGCTTCAGCGCAAGCACAAGAACGAGCTGGTGATCGTCGGCATGGCCTCCAGCGAGCGGGCCGCGGCCCAGGGTCAGCCCGACAAGCGCCTCGACAACCTCCGCGACTTCGTGAAGAAGCAGGGCGCCAAGATGGACTACCGCGTGGCGTTCGACCCCTCCCGCTCTATGAGCAAGGCCTGGATGGAGCCCGCCAAGCAACAGTACATCCCCACCGCGTTCGTCGTCAGCGGCGAGGGCAAGGTGGTGTGGATCAACACCGTGGGCGGCGCGGACGAGCGGAAGGAACTCGACAAGGTTGTCGCGGCGGAGATCATGAAGGCCAAGAACGCCGCCAAGGACGCTTCTCCCGCGAAGGAGACGCCATCCAAGGACGCGCCCGAGGCCCCCGGCAAGAAGTAGCCCCCGCTACTTCAGTTCCTTGATGTACAGGTTCGTGAACTCGATCGGGTCGCCGTGCTGCTGCAGGGCGATGGGCCCCTCGGAGGCGACGCCGGGCAACTGCGCGTTCTCGATCACTGTCTTGCCGTTGAGCACGACGGTCAGGCGATCGCCCCGCATGGTGATGACGAAGCGGTTCCACTGACCGATCGGCGCGTCCGCGACCACCTTGGGCGTGACGCCCGCTCGCACCTCGGGAGCCATGGAGGCGTCGGTGCGATAGCCATAGACCTCGCCCGAGCCGATGCCCCAGCACCAGGCGTTGACCTGCGACTTGGAGGACCCTCGCAGGTAGAGGCCCGAATCGCCGGCGTCCTGAATCTCCTCGGTCAGGGACTTGCCATCAGCGTCCTTCTTCTCCTCGCCGCTGGGCAGGATAATGGGCCTCTGGCTGGGCGTTGGCTTTCGCGTCCAGCGCCAGTCGGCGACGAGCACAAAGTCCTTGTACGCGTTCGCCGTCCAGAGCTCTGGGCCCTGGCCATCCAGGCGGATGACGTTGCCTCCCGCGACGAAGTGCCCCTCGTGGGCTTTTTCAAACTTCCAGCCCGCGAAGTCCACGCCGGTGAAGAGTGGCACGAAGCCCTCGTCGGCGTTCGCGACCTGCTCCGGGGGAATGTCCTTCCCGGGGAGCTCCTTGATAATGATGTTGCGGAAGTCGATCGGCGTGCCCTCGGACTCCAGGCAGATGTAGCCCTTGCGGAGCGAGACGTCCTTGCCCTGCGTCACCACCTTGCCGTTGACCGCGAGCGAGATCTCGCCGTCCACGCAGGTCACGCGGTAGTGGTTCCACTCCGGGCTGGGCTTCATGCGCTTCTCTGTGGGATAGGACCGCTGCCCGCCCTTGGGCCTGGGGTTGAGGGGCGTCATGCTCGCGCCGTGGATGGGGAACACGTCGCCATCCGAGGTGTACCAGTCCGCTTCGGAGCCGACCATCACCTGCACCTCCACGCTGCGTGTGAAGGGCACGCCCTTGGCGCACAGGCCGTCGGACCACACAAAGAGCCCGGCGTTGCCCTGCTCGGAGAGGTGCCTCCACTCCAGCTCCAGGACGAAGTTCTGGTACTGCTTCGCGGTGCGGATCACGCCCGTGGGCTCGCCCGAGCAGCGGATCATGCCGGCTTCTGCGCGGAAGGTCGAGGGGGCGGTATTGACGTTGACCCAGCCACTCAGGCTCCTGCCGTCGAACAGCGGCGCAAACCCGGCCTCGCTCGTGAGGTGCCCCGTCTTGCCCCCGTCCTCTGGGGTGGGCCAGCCACCCGCGGGCTTGTCCCAGGCGTCGGAACGGAAGGGGACAGCGGGCAGGCCAGCGTCACCGGCGAGATTCGGCTCGCAGGCGTTGCACCAGCCGTAGCGCACCGCGACGGGCGCCGCGACGCTCGGGCACGTGACCCGCACGGTGTCGGGCGCGGTGATCGTCGCGACCGCGTCGTAGAACTTCATGTCCGCCCCGGCGACGGCCCAGCCCGAAAGGTCTCCGGCCGGGCGCAGCGTCTTGGCCCCGCGGAGGTCGAAGGTCACGAAGAGGTCTGAGTCGCGCGTGCGCAGCCCTGAATACACGGGGCCGGAGGCCACCACGCCCTCGACCCTGTAGGTCCCGGCCTTGGCAAACCGCGCGAGCCTTTCGCCCACATCCTTCTTGTTGCGCGGGTGGATGTCCTTGGGGTCGCCGATGTCCATGGTGACGGCCATGCCCGTGGTGGGAACCGTCCGCCAGGTGGCGGCCTGCGCCTCGCGCAGAAGGGCCGTTTCACCCCGGTCGTTGCCGTAGGCAAACGGCGCGATCTGCACGAACAGGAAGGGGAACTCGCCCCGGCCCCACTCCTCACGCCACTGTCGGATCATCGCGGGAAAGTACTCGGCGTAGTTCTGCCCGCGGTTTGACTCGCCCTGGTACCAGATGGCGCCCCGGATACCGAAGGGCATCACAGGGCGGATCATCGCGTTGTAGAGCGCCGACGGGCTGCCGGGCCCGACGTTCATCGCCTGACCGATCGCGGGCAGGGCCGACATCGCGGACCCCCTGCGGTGCTTCCACTCCCCCGCGAGCGAGACCGAGTGCCCTGCGCTTCGCAGCACCATCTGCTCCGGCTTCCCGTTGATCCCGCCCGGACCCGAGGTGTCGACCATGCGCACCGCGATGGTGTTCGGGCCCTCCTTGAGCACGCCCGCGGGCACCTCGTAGGACCTGGGCCTGCTCCACTGCCCGTCGTCGCGCAGACCCCCCACGCGCGTGCCGTTGACCCACACGTCGTCACGATCGTCGATCGGACCGAGCTCGATCGTGCCCGCGCCGGGCGTGCCGGCCAGCGTGACGGTGCGGCGGAAGTAGACCACGCCGTCGAACTTGTCCAGGCCATCGGGCCCAAGCGTCGCGGGGAGCGTCATCACCTTCCACGAGGAATCGTCGAAGTCTGGCCTCATCCATCCCTTGCCCGCGCCGTCGCGGCGGGTGTCGAGGTTGTCCCACCACTCCCCGGCGAACGCCGCGGCCTTTGCGGCACGCACATTCGGGTCCGGGTCCAGCGCGTCCATGTAGGCGAGCGCGTCCGCGAACTCCGGGAACTTGGCGAGCCCCGCGGCGCTTGTCCACGCCTGCACCGGGGTGCCCCCCCAGTCCGCCTCGATCACACCCACCGGCACCCCCAGCGCCGCGTGCAGGTCTCTCGCGAAGTAGTACGCGACTGCGGAGAACCCCGCGACCGATTGTGAGGTGCACGGTGTCCAGCCCGCCTCGCTGGTGCAGTCGCTCTTGGGCCTGGCGGCGACCTCGTTCCGCACGTTGAACAGCCGGATCTGCGGGTGGTTGGCGCCGGCGATCGCCTCGGACGCACCATCGGACGCGGACAAGGGCCACTCCATGTTGCTCTGGCCGGAAGCAAGCCACACCTCCCCCAGCAGCACGTCGTTCAAGGAGAGTGTGTTCTTTCCCTCAATCGTGATGGTGACCGCCGCCGGAGAGTCCTTCGCGGCGGGGGTGTCGAGCGTGACCGACCAGCGACCGCTCTTGTCCGCGGAGGCCGCCACGGGCGCCCCGAGCCACGGCGCCATCACTCGCACTTCCTCCCCTGGCGTTGCCCAGCCCCAGAGCGGGACCTTGGAGGACTGCTGGAGCACCATCCCCGAGGAGATCACTGCGGGGAGTCGGACGTCGGCCAGGGCGGGCGTCGCCGCCACGATCAGAGCGAGCAGGGGACTGCGCATACCGCCAGTGTACCCGGGGCAGCCCGGCCCCCGCCCGCTGCCTGTTCAACGCGAGCCGCTCGGCACGCCCGGACCCCCCGCCTCACGCCCGGGCAGCTGGAGCAGGCCCCGCTCGGGCCCCTTGTCGTACAGCCCGGGCTGCTGGTAGGTCCCCTCCTCCGCCGCGGGCTTGGCGAGCTCCACCGGGGCCCCGTGCTCGCGCACGAAGCGGTCGTTGCGTCTGGCCTTGATCTCCCAGCTCACGCGGGCCCCGGGCGCGCCGCCCCCGATCCGGAACGTGCACCCCGGCGGCTCGTCGCCTGACCCCGCGCCCTGGCCGGCCTCGAGCGCCTCCTCGCTCACCTCCTCCGCGATGTGCAGCATCGGCATCGGGGCGCCCAAGGGCGTCAGCGAATACCGGGGAGACGCATTGATCAGCGGAAAGTACCGAGGGAGAGTGATCGTGGCTTCACCGCGCTCGTCGAGCACCGCCACGCCGTTGTACACGTTCTGGGGCTCCGGCCCCTCGGCGCAGTAGTGCAGGAGATATTTGTTCTCAGGGTCCTGCGGGTGGTCGATGCGGAAGCTCTTGGTGCCGCTCGCGGCGAACCTGCCGTTCGCGTACACCGCCCAGCTGTTGGGCGCCGTGACATCGCCGAGCACCCCGTAGTTGAAGTCCACGGCGGAGCTCGCCTTGCCGTAGACCCCATACCCCGTCGAGCTGCTTGTGCTCTCGCCATACACACCGATGGTCTGGCCATTTGAGGTGGGGCTGACGTACCCGGAGACGCCGATGCCCCGGTTGCTCGCGGCGTAGAACTCGCCGCCGTACGTGAACCCGGTCGTGGCCCACGCCCCGCCGTAGACCCCGCGGCCCGATGTGCTCTGGTTCAGGCCGTAGACGCCCCACGACTGGCCCGTGGGGCCGGCGGCCAATCCGAGCACCCCCACCCCACCCGTGCTATCAGCCTGCGAGTACACGCCATAGGCCAGGCCGGTGCCGCTCGTGGCATGAGCGAAGATCGCGCTGCCCGTCGGGCTTGCCGAGCTGGCACGAAGTCCGACCGTGTCCCCGCTCGCGGCGGAAGCGACCGCTTCAACGCCCGTGCCCGATGTGCTGCGCGACTCGAAGTAACCGCCGTGATTCGCGCCCGTGAACGCCGCGCCCAGCCCATGCACGCCCCGGCCGGTGGGCCCGGCTGCGCGCCCGTACACACCGCTGGCGAATCCCGAGCCGGCTTCGGAGCCGCCGAAGACCCCCGCGCCGTCCGGGCTCATCGCCTGCCCGAACACGCCGTACGTCGTACCGCTGGTCGCATTCGCAAAGCCGGCGACGCCATTGCCCGCGGGGCTGGCGGTGTCGAAGTACCCGCCGAAGGTGCTGCCAGTGGCCGCGGAGGCCGAGCCATAGACCCCCCGGCCCGAGGTGCTGGCGCTGCTGGCGGCGACGCCGTAGGAGACTCCGCTGGTCGCGGTGTTGGTTGCCCACAGCCCGGAACGCCCCGCGGCGGAAGTCGTCGCGACAACGCCATCGTTGCCCGTGCTCGCGCCCCTCACTCCCACACCAGGCGAGGTGAAATGGCCACCGAAGCCGGAGGGGCTGCTGCTGCCGCCCCAGACGCCGTACGTCGTTCCGGAGGTCGCGCCGGCAAAGCCGGAAACGCCGGTTCCGCCCGTGCTCGCTGTGAAGAACTCTCCTCCGTAGTTGAGCCCCGTCGCGCTGAATGCGCCGCCGTACACGGCCTTTCCCTGCGTGCTCTGGTTGGAGGCATACACGCCCCACGTGGGCCCAGAGGTTGCGGTAGACGCGGCCCAGACCCCGACGCCCGAGGTGCTGGCCGCCCGACCCTCAACCCCGGCCGTGGTGCCCGTCGCGGCGGTAGCCTCGCCATAGACCCCCCGCCCCGAGGTGCTGGGCGTTCCACCCCAGATCCCAAAGGTGCTGCCTGTCGCGGCGCCGGCGTATCCGGACACCCCGATGCCCGACGTGCTGGCCACATAGAACTCGCCGCCGTAGGTTCCGCCCGTCGCGCTGAGCGCCTCTCCGCGGAGCCCGCGCCCCTGCGAACTCTGATTCGTGGCGTAGAGGCCATAGGTCACGCCGGTCGTGGCCGAGGCTGTCGCGGCCACCGCCGTGCCCGAGGTGCTGGTGACGCGCCCCTCGACACCCGCGGTCTGGCCGGTAGCGGAAGTTGCCTCGCCGTACACGCCCTTTCCCGTTCCGCTCGCGGTGCCCCCCCACACGCCGTACGTGACCCCCGATGCAGCCCCGGCGTACCCCGAGACGCCGATCCCGCTGGTGCTGGCGGCGTAGAACTCTCCGCCCCGTGCCCCACCAGTGCTCGCCGACGAACCGCCATACACCGCGCGTCCCAGCGGGCTGGAGTTGGCGGCCCAGAGGATCGCCGTGTCGCTCGCGCCCGAAAGGGCGAGAGGCACGGGAAGTCGCGCCGCGTCGAGGGTCCCGGTCGAAACGCTTGACGCGTTGAGTGCCGTCAATCCCGCGCCGGAACCAGCAAACACGTTGGCAGGGTTGGAGAACTGCAGGACCGACGAGTACTCGCCCGTCAGCCTCGCCCCCGGAAGGACTCCGGCGGCAAGGTTTGAGGCGCTCTGGTAGAACTCGGGCGCCTGTCCCCCGAGCTGGAGCGCGTTGAGCGCGCTGAACGCCGTGCCGCTGCTGCCCGACGACCCGGAGTAGGCGGCGAACGTCGCGTAGGGGGTCGCCTTCAGCTCCTGCCTGGGCGTGAGCAGCGAATAGCCTGTCTGGTCGGCGCACCCCGCGCCCGCGTCGGAGCGGGCCTCGATCTCGAGGAACCGCCTCTCCCCCGGGAACGCGATGCCAAAGTCCAGGTCGACGGTGAACAGACCATCCGCGACTGTCACGTTGTCGGCGCACAGGGTCGCGCCGATCTGCGCCCCGCCCGTCATCGCATCAAACAGCCGGAATCTCAGGTCGTAGCTCCCGGTCCCGGGAACTCCGTCGGTGCGGATCTGGCCCTGGTAGGTGAAGGCCGGGGTGATGATCTGTGCGCCCGCCGGGCATGCCGCGAGCGAAACCAGGACGAGCAGCGCGCTTGCCGCGGAACAACGCCGAGCCATCGGGCACCTCCGGGGAAACCCCCGGAAACCAGCATATCCCGACGGTTCCCAAGCACAAGGCCGAACGCACGGCCCGCTAGTGGTAATTGGGGTTCACGATCGAGTGGGGCAACTCAACGGGGCGGTGCCGGTGCAGCACGATCCACTCCGAGTTCTCGGCGAGGGCCGCTTTGCCGAGCGAACGCACGGTCGCCGCGGCCCGGGCGGGGTCGGGGGTGGTGCTCCCCGGGCCGCACTCGGCGAGCACTCGCTCGGCCTGCTCGTAGACGGAGGTCATCCAAACGTAGCGTCTTGCGTTGGTCGCGTACTCCCCGGAGTCGCCATAAACACGCACGACTTCGGCGCCGACCAGCAGGAGCGCGAGCGTGACGGTGATGTACGCCGCGGGGTGAACCCCGCCGTGCGCTGCTCCCCAGCCCACGAGCCCGCCGACGATGACTGTTCCTGCCACGAGACACGCGCCGATGGTGGCGAGCCCGCTCGACATTTCGGAGAATGTCCGGCCCTTTGCCGCCAACGGGGCCGTTCGGCTCCTGAAAAACCCGAGCTGCCCCTGAATCCAGACCGTGCGCGCGTGGTTCATGCCGGTGCCCGCGTGAGCCGGCGGGGTGAAGGACAGAGCGTTCTCCACTTCAACGGCGGCCGCCGCCTGCCGGATCCACTCCACCTCGGTACGGTGGGTTCGCATGAAGTGCCTGGAGACAGAGTCCTGCAGACCCGCGGCGCTCCAGAAGAACTGCACCCGCAGCGCCTCGGCGAGCGCGCGATAGTCCACGAACTTCATGAAGCACTCCCCCCGCTTCTCGAGGACCATCATCGCCACGGTCAGGGCGACCGCGTACAGCCCCAGGACCCACAGGAGGTCGTGCCACACGTGCGCGAAGAGCTCGAGCGCGAGGACCGCCCCCACCACCAGCCCGAGCGCGCACCGCAGGTACCACTCGCCCTCGCCCTTCGCAACGCCCGACAGGTAATCCGCCCGTGCCCGGACCTCCGCAACGCGCCGCTGCGCGGCGCTGGGCGAGAACGCGGAGCCTTCGGGGAGCAAGCTCCGCACGTGCCCCGCGAGCGCTCGGCGGACACGATCGGACACGCGTGCCGACACAGTCAGTTCCCGCGCCTCGCGGTTGAACTCGTCCAACCTCTTCAGCGTGCGCTCCCGCAGCCTGGACGCGAGCTTCTGCAGTTCCGCCTCGGGCCCGGCGGTCTCCGAAGCACCGCCGCCAGCCCGAGGATAGCTCAGGGGGTAGATCCAGTCGCAGCCCTCGCGCGCGTGACCTTCCTTCGGTGCCACTCGCTCCGCCTTCAGCCATCGGACCGCGGCGCCGTCCGCGAGGTCCAGCGGGTCCCGCTCTTCCCACAGGTCCGCGGGCACACCCCGCTCGGCATAGCGGATCGCCGCCGACGTGCCCGCGATATCGCTGGTCTCCACCCCGTCCCACAGCGCGATGACGGTGTGGCTGAGCCTGACGACATACGCGCCCGCCGCGGCGTACTGCCTCTCCAGCAGCGCCTTGGAGGCCATGACCTCCTCGTACGCCTTCCCCTCGGGGAGCGGGAGCACGATCGGTTCCTCGCAGTCCGCGAGGATCGCGCGGAACTCCGCCAGCTCGCTAACAAACTCTGGCAGGAACGTCCGCTCGAACATCTCCTGCGGCACCGCGAGCACGGGCACCACCGCCATCCCGAACGCCCTGGCCACGCGCGCCGTCAGCAGGTCCGCGCCCGCCGCCATCGACGAGAGCAGAATCACCCGCGTGTGGGGCATCGTCTGCTGAACGCCCCCGAGGAACGTCGTGACCTGTTCCTCCAGCTCGCGCGCGTTCCGGAGGTCGCGGTGCCCCACGACCCCAATCAGCAGCGGGACGTCATGCTCGCTCTCCGTGTGTATCGGCGTCACGGGAACCCCCTTCCGATCAGTTTCAATGTACCGCCGCGTCCCCTCGATGACAATTGGCCGTCCCCCGCCCCTCGTATTCTCGCCCATGGCGCTCCTGCTCGCGGGAATCGACGAAGCCGGGTATGGGCCGACCCTTGGCCCGCTCTGCGTCGGCCTGGCGGCGTTTCGCCTCCCCGACCAGGCCACCCCCGCCACCCAGAACCTGTGGGACCTGCTCTCATCCGGCGTCTGCAGAGAGCCGGGCAGGGGGGGCTCCCATGACCCCGCGGGGCGCGTCGCCATCGCCGACTCAAAGAAACTCAAGCTCTCCAACGCGGTGCGGACCACGCACCCACTCGTACACCTCGAACGGGGCGTGCTGTCCTTCCTCCGGGTGCACAGTGGCTCCACCCCGGCGCAAGACACCGACCTCTTCGACGCGCTGGGTGTGGCGTCCGCATGGCACCCCTGTTATCAGGGAACGGCGCGCAGGCTCCCGGTCGCCGGGACCGAGGGAGAGATCGCCATCGCCTCCAACCTGCTCGCCCGCGCTCTGGTTCGAGCGGAGATCGCAGCCCAGGCCCTGGTTTGCGATGTGACGCCGGAGCCCCTTTTCAACGAGTGCGTGCGCGAGTCGGGGTCAAAGGCCCGGACCGTTGCCCTCGCGATGGGCCGGCACCTCCGGCGCGTCTGGGCGCTCGCGACGCCCGAGGACCGGGTGGGAATCGCCTGCGACCGTCTCGGCGGGCGTGCCGACTACTCCGATCTGCTCCGCGAGGCCCTGCCCGGCGTAGAGGTCTCGACGCTTGAAGAGTCGGCGACGCGCAGCCGGTACGCCCTCAGCGGGCCCGACGGGCGCCGCGGAGGCATCGCGTTCCTCACCGAGGGCGAGGACGCGCACCTGCCGATCGCCCTGGCCTCGATGGCCGCCAAATACACGCGGGAGCTCCTGATGGCCCGCTTCAACGACTTCTGGTCCGCGTGCCACCAGCAGCTCGAGGGCAAGCCCCTGAGGCCCACCGCCGGCTACGCGCTCGACGCACGCCGCTGGCTTGACGAAGTGGGCCGGACGATGTCCGACGCGGATCGGAGTTCACTCGTCCGCATCGCGTAGACTGCCGCGCGCCATGCCCGCACCGGACCCAGCCGAACCCCGCCGCATGCTCGACCTCGCCGCCCGCCTGGCCCTGCGGGGCGCGGGCCGCGCCGAGCCCAACCCCCTCGTCGGCTGCGTGCTGGTGCGCGATGGGCAGATCATCGGTATGGGCCATCACATGCAGGACGGCGGTCTCCACGCCGAGGCCCACGCACTTCTCGACGTGACGCGGCGTGGCCTCTCCCCTGCGGGAGCCACTGCCTACGTCACGCTCGAGCCCTGCGCCGTGGACGGCCGCCAGCCCTCGTGCGCCCACGCCCTGGTCTCCGCCCGCGTGGCCCGCGTCGTCTACGCCCGGCCGGACCCGCACCCGAAGAAAGGAGGCGGCGCGGCCGTGCTGCGCGCCGCGGGCATCGCGTGCGAGCAGTCCGAGGCCAGCCCGCTCGCCCGGGGCGTTGGCGCCCCCTTCGCGAAGCGCGTGGCGACCGGACTGCCCTGGGTAATCGCCAAGTGGGCCCAGACCATCGACGGCCGGGTGGCGACCCGAACCGGCGAGTCAAAGTGGATCAGCGGCGAGCTCGCCCGCGCCCGCGTGCACCGCCTGCGCGGACGGGTGGACGCCATCGTCACCGGCATCGGCACTGTGCTCGCCGACGACCCGCTGCTGACGGCGCGTGGCGTGCGGCCTCGGCGCACCGCGATGCGAGTCATCGCGGACACGGACCTCGATCTGCCCGCGAGGTCGCAGCTCGTCCGCACGGCGCACGAAACCCCGACGGCGGTCGCGTGCGACTCAACGGTCGCGTCGTCGGATGTCTTCGAGGCCCGGCGGCGCACACTCCAGGACTCGGGCGTGCTCGTGCTTGGAATCCCGAGCGTGGGCGGGGCCAGGGGAATCGACCTGCGCGAGTTGCTGCGAGCGCTCGCCTCGGCGCACCGAGTGTCGACCGTGCTCGTGGAGGCCGGACCGGGAATTCTCGGTGCGATGCTGGAGCAAGACCTCATCGACGAAGCCGTGGTGTACATCGCGCCGATGGTGCTGGGCGATGATCTTGCCAAGGCCGCCGCCGCGGGCCGTGTCGCGCCGTCGCTGTCTCACGGGCGCATCTTCGACCTGTGGCGGGTGCGTCCGCTGGGCAGCGACGTCGAACTTACCTACCGGAAGAAGCTCTAGCCACGCCGGTCAGGCCCCGGGTCGCAGCGATGCCTGCACCGTCCCTCGCACAGAACCGTCGGGCGTTTGGGCCACCAGCACCGTGCCGGCCGACGCGGACGCCGACTTCACCTGAGCCAGCGCCACGGCGACTGAGCCGAGCGAGGGCGCGATCGTCGAGCTGGTGACGAGCCCCACGGCGCCTGTCCCGGCCTCGTCCTCGAGCGCGGCGCCGGCTTCCGGCAGCACTACGCGACCTTCCCGCTTCTCAAAGTGCACGCGCACCAGCGACTGCTTGCTCTGCCCACGCGCGTGCATCCGCGCCACGATCTCCTGACCCAGGTAGCACCCCTTTGTGAAGCTCACCCGGTCGTGCAGCACGCCCGTCTCCGCGGGGAGCGACTCCGCCCCAAAGTCGAGGTTGTAGATCGGCGTGCCCGCCTCGATACGCGCGACGTTGTACGCGTGCCACCCGGCAGCCCGCAGGCGCACGCGGCTCGCCACCACGCGCCAGCGGCTGGGTGCCGTCGCCTCGCCTTCCGCGGCCTCCTTGACCCGGCCCGCTTCCAGCAGCAGGCGGTACACATCCCCAACTCCCGCGCTCGGAACGATAAGCTCCAGCCCCGTTGTCCCCGCTGTATCCTCACGAAAGACCACCACGTCGTGCCCCGCAAGGTTCGCGACGCACGCGGCCCCCGCTTCCAGACGCTCCAGACCCGGCCCGCTCGCCTCCGCGCCGCCCGCGGGCTGCGCCACCGCCGAGAGAAGATCCATGCCCGTCGGCCCGTGCAGCGCCAGACGGTGTGTCAGGCCCTGCATGCCCCGGATGGAGCAGTCTTCCGTGATGATGTACGCCGACAGCCCCGCAAGCGTCCGCTCCGCGGCCAACAGGTCCACCTCCAGCAGCGTGCGGCTCGGAAGATCGACCACCCGGAGGTCCGCGTCGATCCTTCCCTTGCGGCTGAGCCAGAAGCTCCGCCTTACCCGGAACGGCAGCAGGCCCTTTAGCTCCTGCGTGAGCATCCGCCCCAGGAACTCCAGCCGGTCCGGGCCCGTGAGCTCCAGCACCGTCCGCTGGGGCAGGTCCAGCAGCGCGCAGCCCGTGCGGAGCGCCGCGTACTCGCTTCCCAGGTCGCCAAACGTCTGAACCACCAGCGGCGCCGCCTCGCCCTCGCCATAGGGAGAGACCTTGGCCCCCGCGTCAGCGTGTAGGTCCAGCAGCGGGCTCGGATTCGTCATGACAGATCGTACGGGCCGCGGCATCTGGTGGACCGCGACCCGATGACGGGCGCCCGATCCCGAGGAAGCCCCCGTCCCTGCCGCCGCTATCATCCCGTTCAACCACCGAAAGGCACTTTCCCATGGCGAAGAAGGAAGCCCGCAAGGACACCGTGAACGTCAACCTCCTCAAGCGCCTCTGCGAGACGCCGGGCGTCCCGGGGCGTGAGGAACGCGTCCGCGCCGTCATCGAGGCAGAGATCGCCGGCCTGTTCGACCACGTCGAGACCGACGTGATGGGCAACCTCATCTGCCGTCGCAACCCTCGCGTGAAGGGCAAGGCGAAGGCGAGCCCCGAGCCTCGCGCCGCCTCTGAGGGTCGGCCCACGCGCGTCATGCTGCTGTGCCACATGGACGAGATCGGGTTCTACGTCGCGTTCGTGGACGACAAGGGGTGGATCTGGCCCAACGCCGCGGGCGGCTTCGACACCCGCAACCTCTTCTCCCGTCGCGTGTTGGTCTGTACCGACGAGGGCGACCATCCGGGCGTGATGAACCCCGGGGGCCGGCCCGTGCATATCTCCAGCGCCAAGGACCGCGAGAAGGTGCCGGAGGTCAAGGAGTTCTTCGTTGATCTGGGGCTGCCCGCCGACGAGGTGAAGAAGAGAGTCCGCGTCGGTGACTACATCGTGATGAACGAGCCCGCGCTCCACTTGGGCAACAAGTTCGTCAGCAAGGCACTCGACAACCGCGTGGCATGCTGGCTGGGCATCGAGGCCGTGCGGTCGCTCGTCGAGAGCGGCGCCGCCCACGCCTGCGAGATCGTTGTCGCCTTCACCACCCAGGAGGAAGTCGGCCTCCGCGGTGCCAAGACCGCCAGCCACGCAGTCCTCCCCGACATCGGCTTCGGCATCGACGTCACCCTCGCGTGCGACACCCCCGGAGTTCCGGGCGAGGAGGCCGTATCAACCCACGGCAAGGGCTTTGCGCTTCACATCAAGGACTCGTCGTTCATCTCTGACCACCGGCTCGTCGCGGAGGTCGAGGCGGTCGCGAAGAAGAACAAGATCCCCTACCAGCGCTCCATCCTCGCCGCGGGCGGCCAGGACGGCGCCGCAGCGCAGCAGGCCGCGGCGGGCGCTCGCGCCGTCGGCATCACCGTCGGCACCCGGTACATCCACACCGTCACCGAGATGATCGACCTCTCCGACCTGAAGGCGGCGCGGGACGTCCTCGCGGCGTACTTCGCCTCGGTCGCCTGAGCACCGCGACGCCCGAGCGGCTCGTTTCGGGTACGCTGCGCGCATGCCCAGCACAGAGCTGCCCCGCCGCATCACCGTCTGGGGAGCCGCGGCGGTGCAGGTCGGCATCATCATCGGGTCGGGCATCTTCCGCACCCCGCCCCAGATCGCGGGCCACCTCGCCAGCCCCATCGTCATCCTCGCGCTCTGGCTCGCGGGGGGCGTCCTCGCGCTGCTGGGGGCGCTGACCTACGCCGAGCTCGCGACGCTGCACCCGCAGTCCGGGGGCGTGTACGTCTTCCTCCGGGAGGCGTACGGCAGGTGCGTTGCGTTCGTCTTTGGCTGGTCGTACATGCTCGTCGCCAAACCCCTCGCCGCCGCGGGCATCGCCGTGGTCTTCGCAGAGCACCTCAACACGCTGCTGGGCACCACGTGGGACGTGCGCTGGCCCACGATCGGCATGCTCGCGCTGCTCACCGCCATCAACATCCGGGGCGTGGTTCTCTCCGCGGGCGTGGCCGCACTCCTGACCGGGCTCAAGTTCGCCGCGCTCTCCGCGATCGTCATCCTGCCCTGGGTCACGGACCGGGCGAATCTTGCGAACCTCTCGGGCTCGCTCGAGCCCGGCTCGCTCGCCAAGGCTCTTGTTCCCGTCTTCGCGGGGATCATGTGGACATACGACGGCTGGAGCGACGTCGGCGCCATTGCGGGCGAGATCAAGGACCCGCAGCGGAACCTCCCCCGTGTCTTTGTGCTTGGCACGCTTGCGACCACCTTGCTCTACGTGCTGGTCAACATCGCGTTCTTCGTGCTGATCCCTTTGGAGAAGATGCGTGGCTCGGAAACGGTGGCCCCGGCGGTCTTCACGGCGCTGCTCGGCCCCGCCGCGGGCCTCGCCGCTGCGGCGCTCGTCATCGTCTCGACCTCGGGCAGTACCCACGGCTCGATCATGACTGGGGCCCGCGTGACCTACCAGCAGTCTCGCGACGGGCTGCTCTTCGCGTTCCTCTCGGGGGTCCATCCGCGCTGGCAGACGCCCTGGGTCGCGCTCTCGGTGCAGTTCGGGCTCTCCTGCCTCGCGACGATCTTTGTCAAGACCTTTGAAAAGCTCGCGGGGGGGTTCGTATTCACGATGTGGGTGTGGTACGCGCTCGCCGCCGCCGCCATCTTCGTGCTCCGTCACACGCAGGCGGAACGCCCGCGTCCTTACCGGTGCTGGGGCTACCCGGTGGTGCCGGCGGTGTTCGTGCTCGCCGCGGCGGGCATGACCGTGGTCACCATCGCCGACGACTGGAAGGGCACGCTGGTGTGGGTGGGCATCATGGCCGCGGGCGTGCCGGCGTACTTCGTGTGGAGCTCGTTGAGGCGGCTCACGATCGCATGAAGGGTGCAGCGGGCATCAGGCGAGGGTCATCGCGGGCGGGCCCAAGGGCAGGTTCCGCGCGAGCTTCAGGTACGACTCCCACTGGCCCCGCACCTCTGTCAGCGAGTCGCCCGCGAACTTGTCGCAGAACGCTCTCGCCACTTCGAAGAGCACGACGGCCTCGACCACCACCCCCGCCGCGGGCACGGCGCAGATGTCGCTCCGCTCGTACTGGCTCGCCTCGGCCTCCTTGGTGTTCAGGTCCACGCTGGGCAGGCCCCTCACCAGCGTCGAGATCGGCTTCATCGCCGCCCGCACCACGATCGGCTGCCCGTTGCTCATCCCGCCCTCGATCCCGCCCGCGTTGTTCGAGGGCCTCACGAACCCGATCGCGTGGTGGCTCTCCCGCTGCTGCGAGTCATAACCGATCGGGTCGTGCACGCGGCTGCCGGGCAGCCCGGCGCACGCAAAGCCCAGCCCGATCTCAACTCCCTTGATTGCCTGCACGCCCATCACCGCCCACGCCAGTCTCGCGTCGAGCCGGTCGCGCCAGTCCGCGCACGACCCCAGGCCCGGGGGCACGCCGAACACGTGCGCCTCCACCACGCCCCCGGCGGTGTCCTTGTCCAGCTTCGCCGCGTGGATCGCTCGCACCTGCCTCGCCGTCGCGTCGGCGTCCGGACAGTACGTCTCGCTCGCGTCGCTCGCCGCGCGCACCGTTCGCCAGTTTGATTCGAGCACGTCCACCCCGCAGGCTTCTCCCAGGATGCTCCGCGTGAAGCCCATGGCCTCGATGCCGAACTCGCGGAGCAGCTCGCCCGCCAGCGCCCCCGCCGCAACGCGGGCCGCCGTCTCCCGCGCGCTCGCTCGCTCCAGCACGCCCCGGCAGTCGGTCGTCAGATGCTTGATCGCGCCGGCGAGGTCCGCGTGCCCGGGTCTGGGGCGGAACACGGGGGGCGTCTTGACGGCGTCGTCGAGCCTGGCGTCACGGTTGGCCACGCGCAGCGTGATAGGCGATCCCATCGAGACACCGGCACGCACGCCGCTGAGCACCTCCACCCTGTCCCGCTCGATCTTCTGGCGTCCGCCACGCCCGTAGCCCCCCTGCCTTCTGGCGAGGTGCGCGTCGATCCGGTCGGTGTCGATCGTGACCCCCGAGGGAATGCCCGACACGACACAGAGCAGCCCGGGCCCGTGCGATTCACCGGCGGTGAGGTAGTCCAAGCGTGGCATGCGCGAGGGTAGCGCTATTCCTCGTCAAAGCCGTTTGCCACCAGCTTCGCGAGCCCCTCGCACGCCTTCGCGGCGTCGGCGCCCTCCGCGATGACCTCCAGCTCGCTCCCCTGGCTCGCGGCGAGCATCATCATCTGCATGATCGACTTCCCGTCGACCCTGGTATCGCCCTTCACGACCCAGACGGAGGCTGCAAACGTGGCGGCAAGGTCGACAAAGGCCATCGCGGGGCGTGCGTGCAGCCCCAGCCGATTCACGACCTTGACCTTGATGGACACTGTGTCCGCCACCGACGCTCCCTTTCAGGGCCCGGTGACCTTCGACCGTGCCCGAACCCTGCTTATCCCGCCAACTGCTGCGAATCGGCCTCGCGGAGGATGGTCCGCACCTCCTCCTCGCCCCGCGCCTGACGCAGGCCCCGCCTGAACGAATCCTTGGTCAGGTTCTTGAAGAGCACCTCCATCGCCTGCAGGTGCTCCTCGGGCCTGCTCTCCGGGCTGAGCAACAGAAAGACGGAATAGACCGGCTGCTTGTCGAGGGAGGAAAAGTCGATCCCGCGGGGCGAGAGCCCCACCGCCGCGATCAGCCTGCTCAGGCCGGCGTGCTTGGCGTGGGGCACGGCGACTCCCCGCCCAAAGCCGGTGGAGTGCACCTTCTCCCTTGCGAGCAGCTTGGTGATCAGTTCGTCCTTCAGCGACGCGGGCGAGGCCCCGGCCGCCGTCAGAGACTCCACGAGCTCGCGCACGACCCCATCACGGTCCCCCGCCGTCAGCGGGGCCACGATGGCGCCGGGCCCGATCATGTCCAGGAGTTTCACCACGGGGGCTCCAGGGTGCGCTACTGCTTTTTCAACTGCTCCTTGAAGTCGCGCAGTTGCCGCTCGCCCTTCTCCATGACCAGGTCGATGGCGGCGTAGGCGTCCTGTCCAGTTGCGTGCGACACGAAGTCGTCGTGCTTTTCCACGTCTAGGATAATCTCCGCCTCGTACTCAGCGTTCGCCTTGTGGTTCACCTTCGTGATCCGCACCGTCACAAGCTGCAGCCCGTCAAAGTACTTTGTGAGCTTGCTCGCCTTGGTCACCGCATAGGCCCGGATCGGCTCCGAGACCTCAAAGTTCTTCCCGATCACTTCGACCCGCATGATCGCTCCTTCCAAGCCATGACCAGTCCGCGCTTCCACCGGACCGGCCACCAACCCTCATCATAGTTGCGTCCTGATCCCCCCGCCTGCGCCGAGGAGCCACCCACCTCTCGCAATGGGCCAGGGCAGATTCGAACTGCCGACCTCACCCTTATCAGGGGTGCGCTCTAACCAACTGAGCTACTAGCCCGACTTGTTCGCCCACCCGGTCTCCCGGAGAGGGGCGGAAGTATAGCGGTCGGCCCGCCCGCGGCTAGGGCTTGGAACTCTCCGCCAGCGCCGCGTCCACCGCCCTTTCCAGCGCCTCCTTGGTCGCGGCCCCGTCCCAGGCCTTCGGTGCCAGCACCAGCAGCCCCCCCTTGTCCACCACGGCGTACGACGGAAACTCCCTCACGCCGTAGTCCCGCGCGACCCGGTCGCCGTCCACGAGCAGCTTCACCGGTCCGCCGATCTTGCGATGCTCAGAGATCGCCGCTTCCCTTGTCTTCTCACGGACCGCGATGGAGTAAAACTTCACGCCCCGGGGCTCCTTCGCCGCCGCCAGCGTCGCAAGCTCCGGCTTGGATTCGCGGCAGGCAACGGCCCAGCTCCCCGCGAACTCCAGCACGACCACGCTCCCCTGCAGCGACGCCAGGCTCACCTTGGCGCCCGATTCGTCCTCAAGCTCAAACTCCGGCGCCCGCGCGGGGCCGGCGGGCAGCGCGGGGGCGGCCTCCGGCGTCACCGCCGCCGCCTCCGAGGGCTTCGCCGACTGCTCTGTCGGGGCCGTCGCCGGCCTCACAGGCCTCTCTTCCCTGTAGCCCTCGGGCACCGTCACGCGGAGGTTCTTGGCGGCCCCGGCGCTGGCCTGATTCAGCCTCAGGTCCGAGACTTCGAAGACCATGAACGAGTCCTCACCCTTGCCTCCGGGGATCAGACGCTTTGAACGGCGAGGGAGGTGGTCCTCGGTGCCGAACCACCACGTCGTTCTCGCATTGGCCCCGGTGACGGCGGTGACGCCCTCGCACGTCACGCCCCCTACCTCTTCGGTGGCCCCGATCTCGTAGGCCGTGGCGCCGAGCTCTCGCACGAAGGGCCTCAGAGCGCTCATGTCGTCCATGCGCCCCATGTTGCCGACCGAATAGCCCTTCAGGCGGCGGGCCTCGCTCACGCCCCGCTCCGCCACGACCTTGCCCGCGTGGTCGACCGCCTCGATCGTGCCCACCAGCCACGCCACGTCAAACTCCGTCGGATCACCCTTGGTCGGCACGCTCCGCCCGGTCACGCGCACCCTCCAGCCCGGCATCGCGCCGCCCGCGGCCCTGATCTGCTGCACGTCGGACTCGATCGTGGGGGTCATCGAGCCCATGAGCCCGCCCGTCGCGAACGAGCGCGCCCGGTACGAGATCGACGTCGCGGCCTGCACCGCCGCCGCCGCCCGCTCGAAGAACTCCCGCCCCGGCAGCGCTGCGGGCGCCGTCGGAGGCTGCTTCTCGACCTTGGGCACCTCGGGCGAAACTGCCTCCGGCTGGCCGCTCTCTCCGCCCTGCTCCTCGATGGTGCTGGTGTCCTGCGCGCGGACGCCCGAGGTCAGCACCAGCAGCCACACGCCCGCCAAATGCATCCGCATCACAGCCGCACTCCCGCCGGGGCGTTCCCCGGGCACTACGACCCGCCCCCATTCTTGGACACGTCTCTGACGAGCAGCGCCGAGAGCGCCCGCCCGGGATCTTCCGCCTTCATGAGGTGCTCGCCCACGAGCGCGATCCGCACCCCGGCGCCGCGGAGTCTCGTGAGGTCCGCGGGCGTCCTGATCCCCGACTCGCTCACCAGGATCGTGGTGTCCTCCACGAGCTCCGCCATCCGCAGCGTCTGGCCCAGGTCCACCTTCATCGTCGTGAGGTCCCGGTTGTTGATCCCCAGCAGCCCGTACGAGGGGAGCGGGAATCCAACGCGGTCCAGCACGCGCTCCACCTGCTCCTTGCCGTGCGCTTCCAGCAGGGTCGTCAGCCCCAGCTCGTGCGACAGAATCAGCAGGTCGCTGAGTTCAGAGAGCGTCAGGCACTCCGCGATGAGCAGCACCGCGTCCGCGCCCGCGGCCCGGCTCTCCCACACCTGCCACGGGTCGATGATGAAGTCCTTGCGGAGCACGGGCAGGGGCACCGTCGACCGGATGCGCTCGATATAGGACAGGTGCCCACCGAAAAACCGCTCGTCGGTGAGGCACGAGATCGCCGCGGCCCCTGCCCTGTGATACCGTGAGGCGATGTCCTCCGGCCTGAAGCCCTCGCCCTCATACTCGGGCCTCATCCACCCCGCGGAAGGGCTCTTTCGCTTCACCTCAGCGATGATCCTCGTGCCGAGCCTGGGCTGCCTCGTGACCGCGGTGAAGAAGTTGCGGGGCCTGGCCATGCCCGCAACGCGGGCCCGCAGTTCCTCCAGCGAAGAGGCCACTCGCCCGCGCGCGACCTCCTCACGCTTGTGCGCCACGATCTCCGCGAGCACCGCGGGTTGGCTTGGAGTGTGCTCCATCGGGGCGATTGTTGGCTTCGCCCACCCGTGCCGCGCACAAGGCTCCACGACAGACCGCGCGTCGCAGGCCGCTTCGTCCGCCATCGACAGCGCCCAGGCCGCGGGGGCCGACGCGCTCCAGCAGGCCCAGCACACGGTCGCCTCCGACCCGTGGTTCTGGGGAAACGTCATCGGCGCGGGTCTCGTCCTGCTCGTGCTGATGGGCAAGCGACTGCTCGGTCCACCCCCGGCCCGGCGCGTCTCCGACCACCCCGTGTTCATCTGGTTTGCGTGCGCGGGGCTCATCTTCCTGGTGCAGCAGGTCAGCATCGCCATGACCATCGCCGCGGGCGTTTCCACAAGCCCGGACGACCTGCGCTCCATGGCGATCCTCGGGGCGGCGGGGGGCCTCTCCGGCCTCGCCGCCGCCTTCGTGCTCGGCCGCCTCCTCGCCGCGTCCGCACCCGCCGCCGGTGTGGCCTTCAAGCCCCGCGACCTGCCCCTCGCGATGATCCTGGGCCTATGCGTTTTCCCGGTCACGCAATGCGCCTCCTTCGCGGCGGTGGCGCTCCATCGCCTCGCGGGCGGGACGTACAACCCCATCGCGCACGAGTCGCTCCAGACCATCCTCGACCATCGCACCGACCCGTGGACCTGGGTGCTGGGCCTGGTCGCGGTCGTCATTTCCCCCGTCGTCGAAGAAACGCTCTACCGGGGCTGCCTGCAGTCCGCGTTCCTGCGCCTCATGGGCCGCCCCCGCGCGTCCATTGTTTTCACGAGCGCCGTCTTCACCCTCGCCCACGTGGGCGTCGGCCCGTGGTACGGGCTCGTTCCCATCTTTGTGCTGTCGCTCGCGCTGGGCCTGGCCTTCGAACGCACACGCTCGCTCGCGGTCCCCATCGGCATGCACGTGGTCTTCAACGCCGCCAACGTCGTGCTCGCCCTTCTCGGCGCATGACTGCGTCGGCCCCGCGTACCCTCCCGGTCATGACCACCGACCCCCGCGCGCGCATCCTCACGGGCGACACCCCCACCGGCCGGCTGCACCTGGGCCACTGGGTCGGCTCGCTCGAACGCCGCGTGGCGCTCCAGGACCAGTACGACTGCTACTTCCTGCTCGCCAACATGCACGCCTTCACCACCCGCTTCGACAAACCCCAGGACATCCGCGCCGACACCACCGAGATCGTGAAGGACTGGCTCGCGGCGGGCATCGACCCCGACCGCTCCACGATCGTCCTCCAGACCGAGGTCCCCGCCATCGCCGAGCTCACCTGGTTCTTCGCGATGCTCCTCTCCTTCAACGATGTCATGGGCAACCCCACCCTGGTTCACGAACTGGAGACCAAGGGCCTCAAGGACTCATACCCCTTCGGTTTCCCGATGTACACAGTGGGCCAGTGTGCAGACATTCTCGCGTTCCGGCCCACCTTCGTTCCCGTCGGTGAGGACCAGGCCCCCCACATCGAGATGTGCCGAAAGGCCGCACGCAAGTTCAACCAGCTCTACTGCAACGTTCCCAACCGCACCGAGGACGACGACTACCCCGCCAAGGGCGGCGTCTTCCCCATCCCGCGGGCGCTGATCGGCCGCGTCGGTCGCCTCCCCGGGATCGACGGCAAGCAGAAGATGTCAAAGAGTCTGGGCAACGCCATCTTCCTCTCCGACTCCGAGAAGGACGTCCAGAAGAAGCTCAACCGAGTGCAGAACCCCACGCGCAACGAGCAGGGCGTGCCCGACCTCGCTACCGGCGCCCTCTTCACGTTCGTCGACGCCTTCATCGCCGACCCCGCCCACAACGCCGACCTACGCGACCGCTACCAGCGGGGCGTGATCATGGACGGCCACGTGAAGCAGGAGGTCGCCGCCGCCGTCCAGAAGCTCCTCGCTCCGATGCGCGAGAGACGGGCCGCCCTCGAGGGCCCCGCCGGCGACGACCGCGCCCTCGCCATCATCAAGGACGGCGTGAAGCGCGCCAACGCCACCGCGGAAGAAACCCTGTACCTCGCGAAAAAAGCGATGTCACTCGACTTTGGCCGCCGAACCCTCGCCTGACACCGACCACCATCACGGAGCACGCCCCATGCGCGCCCTCGCACTCATCGCCCCCTTCGCCCTCCTGTCCGCCGCCCTCGCTCAGCACACGCTCGACGCGGGCGCACCCTCGCTCACCCTGTCGCAGGGCCTGTTCATCGACTCCGTCTCGCTCACGGGTCGGCGCGCGATCAACCTTGACTCGTTGGTTGCCGAGGTCGTCGCGGGTCGCCTCGCCGAGCCCGGCTCGCCTCTGCCGAAGGAGGGCGAGACGCTGGCATCCCCGCCCGGCGTCCGCAACCCGCCAAAGGCATGGGCCGCCGCTGCCGCCAACGCCGATGGCGCCTTTGACCTCCCACGGGGCTCGTACCTGCTGCTCACGGTGGACTCCGCCGCCGAGCGCGTGATGGTCCTGAGCGCCAGCGGCCACGCGATGCTCTACGAGAACGGCGCGCCCCGCATGGGCGACCCATACGCCACGGGCCAGGTTCAGCTCCCCGTGCTTGTCCGCAAGGGCGAAAACCGCTTCCTGTTCGCGTCCGCGGGGCGCGGGCCAGTGCGGGCCTCGCTCTCGGCGCCCGCGGCGGCGCTCTCCATGCTCGAGAGCGACCTCACGCTCCCGACCCCGGTGCGGGGGGAGCCCGACGAATACCTCATGAGCGCCCGCGTCATGAACGCGAGCACCACGCGCCAGGTCTGCTCCATCCGCTACACCGACAGCGCCCCGGGCATGGGCACCATCGGCTCGCGGTTCGCCGTGGAGCCCCTGTCCGTCCGCACCGTGGCGCTGCCCCTGAACCTCTCGCCACAGGACGACAGCCCGGAAATCCCCGTTGACCTGACGCTCGAGCGTCTCTCCGACGACGGGCGGGGCGACGCCGACCGCAAGACCTTCATTCTCCGGACCGTGGGCGCCACCGACGCCAGACGCGTCACGTTCATCTCCGGCATCGACGCCAGCGTTCAGTACTACGCCGTTGTCCCCCCCGCGAATGCGCCCAAGGCCCCCGGCGTGGTCCTGTCGCTGCACGGGGCTTCGGTCGAGGCCTCCAACCAGGCCGCGTCCTACGCCGCCAAGCCCGATCTCGTCATCGTGTGCCCGACCAACCGCCGCCCCTTCGGCTTTGACTGGGAGGACTGGGGCCGCACGGACGCGATGGAGGCGCTCGCGCATGCCTCTCGCGCCTGGCGCGCCGACCCCCTGCGCACCTACCTCACCGGGCACAGCATGGGGGGCCACGGCACCTGGCAGCTCGCGTGCCAATACCCCGAGCGGTTCGCGGCCATCGCCCCCAGCGCCGGGTGGCTCTCGTTCGAGACCTATGGCGGCTCAAAGTCCCAGGTCCCGTCCCAGCCCGACCACCCCACCGCCGCCATCCTCGACCGTGCCGCCGCCTCCAGCGACACCATCGCGCTCCTCCCCCGCCTCAAGGGCAAGGGCATCTACATTCTCCACGGCGACGCCGACGACAACGTGCCCGTCGCGCAGGCCCGCACGGCGCGCGAGCACCTCACGTCCCTCAAGATCGAACACGCCTGGCACGAGCAGCCCGGCGCGGGCCACTGGTGGGACGATGACAAGCCCGGGGCCGCCTGCGTGGACTGGCCCCCCATCTTCCGGCTCTTCGCGAGCAGCAAGCTCGACTCGCCCGCGCCCAAGGGCCTCGCGACCGACCTCCTCGACGAGAACTCGCTCCCCAAGGGCTCCTTCAAGCAGGCCTTCGCCAACCGCTTCGTCTTCGTCTATGGCACCAAGGGCACGCCCGAGCAGAACCGCGCTTCCTTCAACAAGGCGCGCTTCGACGCCGAGCAGTGGGCCTATCGCGCGAACGGCGCGGCCGCCCTCGTCCCCGACACGGTCGCTGTCCGCGACACCCAGCCCCGCAACCGCATCATCTACGGCAACCAGGAGACCAACGCCGCGTGGTCATTCGTGGACCCTGCCTCCAAGGTCTCCGTCACCTCCACAACTATCTCCATCGGCGACAAGTCCTGGACTGGTCCCGACCTTGGAGCATTGCTGGCTCTGCCGCAGAACGGGGGCGGCTTGGTCGGCGTGGTCGCGGGCACCGGACCGCAAGGCCAGCGGGCCCTCGAGCGCCTGCCCTACTTTACCTCCGGCACCGGCTTCCCCTCCACGCTCGTGGTGCGATCCTCGGTCTGGATGCAGGGCGTCGAGGGCATTGTGCACGCGGCGCCCTGAGAGGCCCGTCGCCTCACATCACCCGTAGCAGCTCCCGCACCGCCGACGCGGGCGAAACGATCTCTCGCAGGATCTCCCCGCACGCTCCGCGCTGGCTCAACCACAGGAACGCTCGATCCGCCTCGCTCGACCAGACCCAGCGATAGTCGCCGTGCTCGGCCCCCTGGGTGGGCTCGAACTCCTCGCCCACCTCCGCCGCAAAGCACACGGACATCATCACCACATTCGATGAGGCGAAGTAGTACGGCCTTACCTCCTGCAGCACCCACAGCCCCAGCCAGCCCGGCATCCCTCGCCTGAGGCCTATCTCCTCGCTCAGTTCTCGGATGGCGGCCTGGTCGGGCGTTTCCTGGGCCTCGATGTGCCCCATCACGGGCTGCCAGGTGCCCGGCGCAGGCGGATTCACGCGCCGCAGTTGCAGAAACTCGACGTCCGCGGCGCCCCCGGGCCCTTGTGCCCGCCTCCGGAACACGTACACGTCGACGACGTCGGTTCGGATCGCTGGTCCGGGCATGTGGGCCTCCCTTCGGACCCGCCCATCCTACCAGCCCGCGCCCGCGCGGATGGCCCCCTCGATCACGCCGGCCTTGTCCAGAGTCTCCAGCCACTCGCCGTGCGGGTCGCTCTCGGCGACGATCCCGGCCCCCACGCTGTACTGGAGTGTTCCCCGGGCCACATCGCCCCGCCCCGGTCCCCTGCCACCCCGCACCAGCGCCGTTCGGATCGCGACGCTCAGCTCCGCGTCGCCCGCGTCCGTGATAAGCCCGAGCGAGCCGCAGTATGGCCCGCGCGCCACCGGCTCCAGCTCATCGATGATCTGCATCGCCCGGATCTTCGGCGCGCCCGTGACGGACCCACACGGGAACATCGCCCGGAGCGCGTCCTCCAGGCTTCGCCCCGCCGCGAGCCTCCCGCCCACGGTCGCGGTGGTCTGCAGCAGCCCGCCGCTCGCGTGCACCTCCAGCGTGCGTTCCTCCTCCACTCGCACGCTCCCGATCTCGCACACACGCCCCAAGTCGTTCCGCATGAGGTCCACGATCATGGCCAGTTCCGCGCGATCCTTCGTGCTGTGGCGCAACGCCTCCGCCGCTCCGGGTCCGGCGCGCCGCGTCCCTTTCATGGGCCGCGTCACAAGTCGCCGGCTCTCGGCATCGAACGACAGGAACAGCTCCGGGCTTGCCGAGACGACCGCGCGCCGCTCGCCGTCCGCGTCCCATTCCAGGTACGCGCCGTGCCGGGGCGCCGCCTTCGCCAGGGCCGCGAACAGACCGCGTGCACTTCCCGAGAAGTCCCACTCCAGCCGGTGGGCGATGTTCGCCTGGTACACGTCTCCCGCGCGGATGTACTCCACCACCCGGGCAACCCGCTCGGCGTAGTCCTGGGCCCCCACGCCCCGGCGCCCGCTCGCGTGAAACGAGCCCGGGCCGGGGCGGCCGAGCCCGGGCGGGTTCCCCACGCGCGACCAGACCCGGGCCTCGTGATCGAAGACCCAGGCATCCTCCCACCTCATCCACATCGCACGGGGCCGGTCCCCGCGTCTGCACCTCGCCCGGGGCTCAAACTCATTCCCCAGTTCATACCCCAGCACCCCGATCCACCCGCCGCGGGGCGGCCCGGGGACGCAGGGTTGGCGCGGGGGCGGCACGATCGCGTCGGCCCGCTCCCCGGGCACCGCGAGCACGGTGTACCGCCTCTCTGCGTTCGGCTCCCCGCTCCACCACGCCGCCAAGCCGACGTGCTGCGGCCAGCGTGAAAGAACCTCGACGGGCGAAAGGCCCGAGAGTCCAACTGCGGAACTGGCTTCGTGCGTCAGCACGCCCGGATGCTACACCCCCTCTGGCCCGGCTCCGTAGGCCGAGGGCAAAACTGGCCCGCTGCGCGGAGCATTCCTAGACTTCACCCGTCCGCGCGAGGTGAGCGATCGGGCTACCAACCACGATCCGAACATCCGCCCGGCCACGCACGCCTCTGCCGTCTGTGACGCGCCCGACCATCGCCGGACTCGCCACCGACTGATACGAAAGGCCCGAGATGACCACCGCGAAGTCCCGCCCCTCCCTGTCCTCCGGCAAGAAGTCCGCCAAGAACGGCGTCATCGAGGTCATGGCCGCCCCCTCGCCCGCCATGCGGAACAAGCCAGGCAAGATGGTCTACTTCTTCGGCAAGTCCAAGACCGAGGGCGCTGCCGACATGAAGCTGCTCCTGGGAGGCAAGGGTGCCAACCTCGCCGACATGACTTCCATCGGCCTGCCGGTTCCCCCCGGGTTCACCATCACCACCGATACCTGCTCGCTGTACTACCGCAACGGGCAGCGCCTGCCCCACGGCCTCATGAACGAGGTCCACAAGAACATCGCCATCATCGAGAAGGACACGGGCAAGAAGTTCGGCGACAACAGCAACCCGCTGCTCGTCTCGGTCCGCTCCGGCGCCGCGGTCTCCATGCCCGGCATGATGGACACGATCCTCAACCTGGGCCTCACCGACGCTTCCGTCGTGGGCCTGGCGAACTCCACCGGCAACCCCCGCTTCGCGTACGACTCCTACCGCCGCCTCATCCAGATGTTCGGAGACGTGGTCATGGGCGTCGACCATGACCTCTTCGAGGATGCGTTCAACAAGGTCAAGATGAAGTACAAGGCGAGCACAGACACCGACGTGCCCGCCGACGGCATGATCGCCCTCTGCGACGCGTACAAGGCCGTCTACCGTCGCTACAAGGGCGAGGACTTCCCCCAGAACCCCTTCAAGCAGCTCGAGCTCGCCATCGAGGCCGTCTTCAAGTCCTGGAACGGCGACCGCGCCGTCTCCTACCGGCGCATCGCCGGTATCGCGGGCCTCAACGGCACCGCGGTGAATGTGCAGACCATGGTCTACGGCAACATGGGCGATGACTCCGGCACCGGCGTTGCCTTCACCCGCAACAACGCCACGGGCGAGAACATCTTCTTCGGCGAGTTCCTGATCAACGCCCAGGGCGAGGACGTGGTCGCCGGCATCCGCACGCCCCAGAGCGTCGACCAGATGCCCAAGTGGAACCGCGATGTCTACAAGCAGCTCCTCGACATCAAGTCCAAGCTCGAGAAGCACTACAAGGACATGCAGGACATCGAGTTCACCATCGAGCGTGGACGGCTCTACATGCTCCAGACCCGCACGGGCAAGCGCACCGGCTCCGCCGCTGTCCGCATCGCCTGCGACATGGTCCGCGAGAAGCTCATCGACGAGAAGGCCGCGCTGCTGCGCATCCCCGCCGCCGACCTCACGCAGCTCCTCCTCCCGTCCTTTGACCCCTCGAAGAAGAAGTCCGTCGAGGTCCTGACCCGCGGCATCCCCGCGTCCCCGGGCGCCGCGTTCGGCAAGCTCGCCTTCACGGCCCACGAGGCGGTCGAGCGTGCCCAGAAGGGCGAGAAGGTCCTGCTCGTTCGCGAGTTCACCAGCCCCGAAGACGTCGAGGGCATGCACTCCGCCGCCGGCATCCTCACCTCCACGGGCGGGCGGACAAGCCACGCCGCGGTCGTGGCGTGCGGCTGGGGCAAGTGCTGCGTCGTCGGCGCCGCCGATCTCCACATCGACGCCGCCAAAGGCACCATGACCGTCAAGGGCAAGAAGTTCGGCCGCGACGACGTCATCTCCATCGACGGCACCTCGGGCGAGGTCATGGTCGGGCAGATCGCGACCGTCGAGCCCCGCATGTCGGGCGACTTCCTGCAGGTCATGAAGTGGGCCGACAAGCACCGGCGCCTGGGCATCCGCACCAACGCGGACACCCCCGCCGACGCCCAGCGCGCCCGCGACTTCGGCGCCGAGGGCATCGGCCTCACCCGCACCGAGCACATGTTCTTCGAGGGCGACCGCATCCGCGCCATGCGCGAGATGATCCTCGCGGAGTCCGTCGAGGCCCGCGTCAAAGCCCTCGACAAGCTCCTGCCCTTCCAGCGCGACGACTTCATCGGCATCTTCAAGGCCATGAAGGGCTTCCCGGTCACCATCCGCCTGCTCGACCCCCCGCTGCACGAGTTCGTCCCCCACGAGGACGCCCAGCAGGCCGAGCTCGCGAAGATCATGGGCATCCCCCTCGCCAGGGTGAAGCAGCGCGTCGCGTCGCTCCACGAGGCCAACCCCATGCTGGGCCACCGGGGCTGCCGCCTCTGCGTCACCTACCCCGAGATCCTCACCATGCAGGTCCGGGCGATCGTCGAAGCCGCCATCGACTGCCTCCGCTCCAACATCAAGTGCTTCCCGGAGATCATGCTCCCGCTCATCGGCACCCAGGCCGAGCTCTCCTACCTGCGCACGCTCACCGAGCAGACCATCGCTCAGGTCAAGGAAGCCGAGGACTACAAGCCGCGCCTCGACATCAAGATCGGCACGATGATCGAGATCCCCCGCGCCGCCGTCACCGCCGACGAGATCGCCGCCAAGGCCGATTTCTTCTCCTTCGGCACCAACGACCTCACGCAGATGACCTTCGGCTTCTCCCGCGACGACATCGGCACCTTCCTCCCCGACTACCTCTCCCGCGAGCTCCTCCCCGCCGACCCCTTCCAGACCCTGGACACCACCGGCGTGGGCCTGCTTGTCCGCATGGGCACCGAGAAGGGCCGATCCGTCAAGCCCGACCTCAAGGTCGGCATCTGCGGCGAGCACGGCGGGGACCCCAAGTCCGTCTGGTTCTGCCACGACGCGGGCCTCGATTACGTCTCGTGCTCGCCCTTCCGCGTCCCCATCGCGCGCCTCGCCGCCGCACAGGCCGCCATCCGCAAGTCCAAGTGATCGCAGGCCCACTCAAGGAGACCCGCATGAAGCCCGTCCGCGCGCTCGTCGTCGCCTCCGCGTTCGCAGTCCTCGCCCTCGCCGCCTGCAACACAGTCAAGGGCGTCGGCACCGATCTCCAGAAGGGTGCCGAGGCCACCTCCAAGGCCATCGACAAGGCCACGGACTAAGTGCCACGCGAACTCAACGGCCTGCCCATCGCCATCACCGGCGCCAGTTCCGGCATCGGCCTGGCCACCGCTCTCGCCTGTGCACGGGCCGGCATGCCCGTCGCCCTCGCGGCCCGCAGGCTCGACCGCCTCGATGACGCCGTGCATCGCATCACCGCCCTCGGCGGGCGCGCCATCGCCGTCCGGTGCGACGTGACCAACCCCGCCGACTGCCAGGCCCTCGTCGACCGCACCGTCGCCGAGTTCGGCTCCATCCACTCCATCTTTGCCAACGCGGGCTACGGCATCGAGGGGCCGGTCCACAGCGTCCCCGACGCCGACTTCCGCGCCCTGATGGACACAAACTTCTGGGGCACGCTCCACACCATCCGCCCCGCAATCCCGCACTTTCTGAAGCAGGGCCGGGGCCACGTGCTGATCTGTTCCTCCGTCGTCAGCAAGATGGGCATCCCCTACCTCTCCGCGTACTGCGTCTCCAAGGCCGCCCAGGACCACATCGGCCGCGCGATGCGACTGGAGCTCCGGGGCCGCGTGCACGTCTCAACCATCCACCCCATCGGCACCGACACGGAGTTCTCGCAGGTCGTCACCGAGCACAGCAAGGGCCCGCGAAAGGCCCGCTCGCCCGAGGGCTTCCGCCAGACCCCGGAGTTCGTCGCCACCCGCGTCGTGGCGTGCCTGCGAAAACCCCGCGGCGAGGTGTGGACAAGCACGCCGGCACGCCTCCTCGCCGCCCTCGGCACCGCGTGGCCCTCACTCGCGGACCACATTCTCTCCAAACGGTTTGAGCCCTGGCAGGGCTGAACGCGGGTCATTCACGCGTCATGTCGCGGCGCCGGCGGTATCGCCTCACGGGCACGCTCCCCCGGCGAGGACCTCGACCATCGCCATGACGTCTCCCTGGTCCGTGTTGCCGTCGCCATTGAAGTCCGCGTCGCGACCGGTCGGGTTGTCCCCGCCGGCGATCACGTTGACAAGGTACGCGACGTCGTCCTGGTCCGCGTTGCCGTCCTGGTTGAAGTCGGGATCGCAGGGCGCGGGCCCGAAACCGGGGAGGATGCTCATGGGCCGATCGCCTCCCGAGGAAGAGTTCTGGAATCGAAGGTCGCGCGCGACCACGCGGAGGCGGACCTGCGGGATGCCCTCGCTGGGAGGGAGCAGCCACGTGTACGCGCGGGCGTCCGCGGGCAGGTTCTGGGCGATGGTGTGCCACGTGCGGCCGGCGTTGTAGCTCGCGTGAATCTCAAAGTCGCGGAGCGCCTCGTCGTCGGAGGCCGTCCAGGTGATGGGCACAGCCGAGCCGCCCGCGAATGACTGGCCCGACGCGGGGGAGGTCATCTGCACCACCGGGGGCGCGTCACCGATGGCGGGGTCGGGGCGGATGGAGAAGTAGTTGGAGAACTCGAAGAGGTCGCGCCCGCCCGCGCCACCCCGCCAGACGATCACACGCGCCAGGTCGGTGCTCACGGGCGGCGCGGAGGACGTCCCAGAGAGGCAGGTCGTGGTCGTCCCTCCCAGCGAGTACGACTGGTGGTCCGCGTCGAGCGTGAGAATGGCGTCGAAGTAGTTCTCGCCCGGCGCGAGGCAGACGGTCATGGGCTCTCCCGGTCGGAAGAGGGGCGGCATGACGCCCGCGTGGATGCGCTCGGACACATCGTGGAGCCACGGGTCGCGGAAGATGATGTCGTCGAAGCCCTGCTGGCCCCGCTCGTCAAAGGCCACCACGCGGATGGCGGAGGGGTCCGGGTAGTTGCTGGCGGGGACCGCCGTCGGAACCGTGATTTCCCACGAGCGCGCCGACCCCGGGATGTTGTCCACGAGCAAGGCGAGCCCCGGGTTGTCTCCGTGGGACGAGAACCAGACCTGGAACTTCGAGATGGCCCCCTCGTCGCGCGCGTTCCAGTGGAGGATGAACTTGTCGCCCTCTTCGAGGAGGAACGCGTGGGACAGCACCCGGACGATGGGCGGATGATCGCCGACCTCGGGCTCCGTGGTCTCGAAGGGGACCACAAGGTTCGCCCCGGGGGTGGCATCACCCGTGCCGCCCGGGTTGGTGGGGTCGGTGGGGCCCGTCGGGGAGCCCCAGTAGTTGCCCCGCGCGTCGTCGGCGTCGCCCAGCGGGTTGAGGGTCGAAAGCCCCGCGCCGTTCCCCTGGAACCAGTTGGGCTTGCCGTCGGTGATCTCCGCGTCGATGAAGCCGTGGCCGAAACCGCTGGCGGGCGCGCCATAGGAGGACTGCGCCCCGACGCCGTTGCCGAAGAACCGCGACTTCCGCGGGATCATCATGCCATAGTTCCGCACGCTGACCCCGATCGCGTTGTTCTCGAACAGGCACGACTCGACCCGGACGATCGACTCGTCAGCGTCCACCGCGCGGTCCGCCCCGCGGAAGATGCAATGCTCGACCTTGGGCCTCACGTGGCTGACGGCGAACCACAGGTTGACCCAGGACTGCGCCGAGTTCAGCCGTTCAAAGACAATCGGCGCCTCCGGGAGCCCCTCGGCGTGGAGCACCGAGCCGAAGCTGGCGGGGATGTACGCGCCGGGGCCCATCTTCACCGTGACCCCGGGCTCCACGAGCAGCGAGCCGCCCATGTTGTCGGGCATGCTCTCGTCGCGGTCGATGCGGTAGGGGATCCCCACGTTGGCAAACGTGTTCGCGCCCACGGCGGTGCCGATGCCGCCGTGCACCATGTTGTTCGCGTTGCCCGACGAGGGGAGGGTGCTGCCCGGAGCGATCCCGGCGCCGTACAGGTGGACAGGGAACCCATTGCCCGAGATCACGTTGCCTGGCCCGAAGAAGTGGTCGTACCCCGTGAGCCGGAAGCAGGAGTCCGCGTGGTTTCGCGCGGTGATGTTGTTCAGGTACATGGTCTGACCGCCCCGGTACCGACCCGTGTAGAGCTGGGCGTTGTCGAAGGTCGTGCGGTCGATCAGCAGGTACCCGCCGTTGATGTTGATCCAGGCTCCGTCCGACAGGACCGAGTCCCGGACCGCGATGGTCCCGCCCGTCGTGTAGACCCGGCCCGAGGTGAAGAAGCCCGCGTAATCGCCCGAGGCGGTGACGTGGTCGGCGACCACAACTCCCGAGTTGAGCGCCGAAAACGTCGACTGGAGGTCCACGTACGAGGCGGTGATCCGCCCGCCGGGCATCGCGCCGAAGCGTTCGGACGTCGAGGCCCAGTCTCTCGCCCCTCCCAGCACACGGACCGGGCTGGCCTGCGTGCCCAGGAGCGTGGCTGTGCCATAGACGTTGACCTCGCTGGGCGGGAAGGACTGGGCGGGGATGGTGATCGCCGAGCCTGCACGCATTTCCAGCGTGCCGCGAACATCGAGCCTGTACGTCAGGGCGATGTTCACCACGACACCCGCATCGACGATGACCGTGCCGCCCTGGGGGATGACCAGGTGCTGCTCGGGCAGGTTCACGGGGCTCATGGCGCTGGTCCAGTGAACCGTCTGCCCGGGCGCGGGAAAGGGAACACCCAGGTCGGGCACGCCCACACGCAGCGAGTCGACGCGGAAGTTCGATGCGTAATCGAAGCTCGAACCGCTGGCGGGCTGGTAGAAGCGCAGAGCCAGCCGCCCGGCTCCCGGCACGGAGGCGGTGTACTGGGTCCAGGGCACGCCGCTGGGGCTTGCCGGCACGTCAAGCAGGACCTGCGAGAAATCACCCGCGCCGGTCGAACCCGAACCCGTGGACGTGCCGCCACTGGGGGAGTATCGCACCTGAAGACGCCCGGTCGGCGACCCCGCGGTGGAGTATCCCTGCGTGGACCAGAACGAGACGGGGTCCCCGGCCCGCTGCCCCGGGATGACCGGGAGGATCGCCCACAGCGCTCCCGAGCCCCCAACCTGCGTCACGCTGGAGTCGACGTACAGGCACGCCGCCCCCTCGTACGGGTACACACTCATCGGGTACCACACGCCGTCACCCGCGGGGCTTGCCTGCTTCCGAAAGGTCCACCCGCGGCTGATGAGCGCGGAAGGCCCCGCCTGGCCACCCTGCACGTCGCCCGCGGCGTCAAACGTTTCAGTGAAGTTCGCCTGCCCAAACGCCCAAGGCGTCAGCCCCCCAGAGGCAAGGGCGGCGAGCAGGAGCGTGGCAGCGGCGGATCGTGCGTGCGGCATGGGGGCCCTCCTCACTCCCGCCGCCAAGGGTCGCGGACGCCCGGCGCGGTAGTGCCGTCCTTGCATGCGTCGCGCGCGGGGCCCCACCCTCAGCTTTTTCGGGAATGGCCGAGGAGTTGCGGGCTGCCCATCCGCAACGGGGCGGAAGGGCTCGCCAACCCCGGTCGCGGCGGGCGCGGACTACTTCGCGTGCTGCCCGCAGGGGTGCCCGGCACCTAGAGCAAACAGCCCCAGGTCACCTCGGCCGCCCATCGCGTCAAGCTCGGCCTCGGACGAGGCAAACCGAGGCCGCCCGGCGCCAGGGTAAGCCTCCGACAGCTTGCTCAGGAAGCGCGTGCGGAACTCCTGCTCGCCCGTGCGGTAGTTCGGGTTGTTCACCATCTGGGCATAGTCCGTCTGCAGCAGCCGGTTCAGCCGCTTGATGCGCGTCTCCGGGTACGGGTGCGTGGAGAAGAACTCCAGGCCACGCTCTCCGCTCATCGAGGCCTTGAGGATCTCCATGACCTGCACCTGCGCCCGCGGGTCGTACCCCTCCCGCGTCATGTAGCGCAGGCCCAGCGAGTCGGCCTCCGACTCCTGGTCGCGGCTGTACTGCAGCACGATCGACTGCCCCCCCACCTGCAGCACGAGCGGCGCCACTGCTTTCGTCGCGTCGCTCGCGTCGGAGTTCTCCAGGAGCACCGCCGCCGTGACCGCGCCGACCGTGACCAGCAGCGACTGCGACATACGGTCGTTGGTGTGCCTCGCCGTGACGTGCCCGATCTCGTGCCCCAGCACGCCCGCGAGTTGGGCCTCGCTCGTCATCTTGGCCGCGAGCCCGCGGGACATGAACACCTTGCCCCCGGGCAGCGCGAAGGCGTTGATCACGTCGCTGTCCAGCAGCGTGAACTCCCAGGGCAGCGACGGGCCGTCGCCCTCGGTGTGCCGTGCGAGCCGCATGCCGACCTCGGTGATGTACCCTGTCAGGTCGGCCCGCGCGACCTCGCCCCCGAACTCCTTGATGAGCTCTGGCTTGGCCTGCATCCCGAGGGCGATCTCCTCGTCGCGCGAGTAGAAGTTGAACTGCGACCGCCCCGTCGTGGGGTTCGTGGTGCAGGCCGGGAGCAGCGCGCCGGCCAGGAGGACCGAAGCGAGCACGAAGCAGCGGCGGAGTGGAGATGGCATGGGCAGGTTCCCGGGAAGAGGTGCGCTCCGCCCCGGCGGGGCGTGGTGCAATCCTACGATGCGTGCCGATGCCCGCGGAACCCGCGACACCCCCCCCCCCCGGCTCGACCTCGACGCCGGACGCCGCCGTGCTGGACCAGCCGACCGCGGTGACGGTTCAGGCCCCATCCACCCCGGCGCCGCTTCACCCTGCCTGCAGACCGGGAGTCACGGCCCATGCGTCCGACCCGCACGCATGGACCAGCCAGGAGCTGACCGACCCGCACTCGCACACCGAAAAAGCCGGGAAAGTGCGGCGGATGTTCGCCGCCATCGCAGGCTCTTACGACCTGAACAACCGCGTGCATTCTCTGGGCCTGGACCAGCGCTGGCGGCGGTTCGCCGTGGCTGAAGCCGCCGTGCGCGCGGGGGATCGCGTGCTCGATGTCGCCTGCGGCACGGGGGACCTCACGCAGGCCTTCGCGACGACGGAGGCGGCCGAAATCGTGGGGCTGGACTTCACCCGCGAGATGATTGAACTGGCCCGCAAGAAGCAGCTCGCGCTCCCGGAGGGGGTCGCGGGGCGGCTTCGCTATATCGAAGGGGACGCCCAGCACCTTCCTTTCGAGGACCGCTCCTTCGACGTGATCTCGATTGCCTTTGGTATCCGGAACGTCGAAGACCCCACGAGAGCCCTGCGCGAGTTCGCGCGAGTGCTCCGGCCCGGCGGGCGGCTCGTGATTCTTGAGTTTGATCAACCCAAGAACCCCCTGGTGCGGTGGTTCAACTCGCTCTACTGCCGCGGCATCATGCCCCGGACCGCGACGTGGCTCAGCGGCGACAAGTCCGGCGCTTACAAGTACTTGCCGGCTTCTGTCGCCACGTTCCTAGCGCGCGAGGCCTTGCTTGACGCCTTGAAGGACGAGGGCTTTTCCCACGGGAAGGCCTCGCCGCTCTCCTTGGGGATCTGTGTCTGTTACCGCGCCGTGCGCGTGTAATCGGACGCAGTCCGCACTTATCGGGCTAAACGCCTTATCGGACGCCCAAGGTTCTCGGATGGGCTCCCGCGATTGACCCCTCCCACTTTCGACGGGTTTCAGCGCGACTCCCGATATGCGAAGGGTCAGCGGGAGTCACTTGACTTCCCCGCCTCGATGGGGGACACCATCGAGAGCCACATCCTTGCTCCGGCCCGGTGGACACCGGCCCCGGCGAACTGCCTGAGGAACTTCCAATGAGCCAGGACCTGTTGGTGCAGCGTTTGTTTGAGAGCCTCGTGAGCGGCGACCGCCCCACCGCCCGCAACATCATCAACGAGACCTTCGATCAGGGCGCCACCGCCGAATCAGTGCTCACCGACCTGTTCTGGCCCACTCATGAGATGATCGAGAAGCTCTTCCGGGGCGACCAGCTCACCAATCTCAGCTACCACCTCTCCACGCGGCTCCTCCGCATGCTCGTTGACCAGACCTCCGGAATGCTCCGCAAGGCCGAGCCCCGCGGAGAGACCGTCTTCGCCGCCTGCGGGCCCAGCCAGGGCGAGGAACTCGCCGGGCAGATGGCCTGCGACCTCCTTGAGGCCTCCGGCTTCGGCGTGACGTTCATCGGCGGCGGGGTCGCGGCGGACGAGATCCTCGCGAACGTGCAGGAACGCCGCCCGGACATCCTGGTCCTCTTCGCCTCCGCTCCCAGCGACCTGCCGGGCATCCGAGAGATCATCGACGCTCTCAAGACCAACGGCTCCGCCGCGGGCACCAGAGTCGTCGTCGGGGGCGGTGTCTTCAACCGCGCCCACGGCCTGGCCGAGGAAATCGGCGCCTCCCAGTGGGTCTACAGCCCCGCGGACCTCGTTGACCTCCTCACCCTTCCCCCGGAAGCCGAGGAAGCCCCTGCCCGCCGGGCCACGGAGCCTGTCCGGACCGTGGGCAAGGCTCCGGCCCGCAGGACCAAGAAGGCCGCCTGACGCAGGCCGTCACTGAACCCCCAGGGCCCGGGCCGACCCGGGCTCCTTGTGTTTTTGGGCACGAATCACGCAACCCGGGGGAGGGCGGGGCCTGTACACTGGTTGGCGGGAGTCTCGCGGGACGCCGACGTGAAGAGAGGCCTCCATGGCGTATGGCTTGTCACGATCCCAGGAACAGCGGCTGATCGCGAGCGCGGCGGCGGGTGATCGCGACGCCTGCGGCTCGCTCATCCGCACCCATCAGCAGGGCGTCTACGCGTACATCCTGCGTCTCTGCGGCCGTCCGGAGCTCGCGGAGGACGTCGTTCAGGAAGCCTTCGTCCGCGTGCTGACGAACCTCGACCGCTTCGACACGCGCTTCAGGTTTTCGACCTGGGTCTTCACGATCGCTCGCCGGGTCATGATGAACGTGCTGGACAAGCGCCGGCCGGTCTCGGACAGCGACCGCGCGCAGGAGGCCGGTGGGCGTTCGTGCCAGATTAGCATCAACGCGGAGGTCAAGGAACATCGCGACGTCTGCCGCGACGCGGTGCAGCAGGCGCTCATGAGCCTCTCCATCGAGCAGCGTGAGGTGATGGTGCTCTTCCACCAGCACGACTGGCCCATCTGGCTCATAAGCGAGCAGCTAGAGATGCCCGAGGGGACCGTGAAGAGTCACCTTCACCGGGGCCGCACCAGGCTTCGGGCGTTGCTGGAGCAGCACCCCGCCCGGGACCAGTTCACCGAGGCCGCCGACGAGGAAAGCCGCACACGATGACCAACGGCGGGGCTCCATCTCCAGACGGGCGGCCCGTGCAAGGCACGTCTCGCATCGATCGGCTCGTCAACGCCGTGCTGGACGCCGAGTCCAGGGGCGACCCAAAGCTGGCGAAGCAGCTCCGGGCCGCGGGCGCAGCGATGCCGGGGTTCGCCCGGTCCCTGCAGGCCGCACGCGAGGCCGCGTCCGCGATGGCTGTTCTCCCGCAGGCTCCGGACTTTGGCCCGTCCGTGCTGCTCGAGCTCGAGCACCGGGGCGCACTCCGCACCCGCGCCCGCAAGCGGCGGATCTCCGCGGGGCGCGTCGCCCTCGCAACAGGGGCGCTCGGAGCGTTCGCCTGTGCCATGGTCCTGCAGCGGGTCGCGCCCCCGGCCCTGCCCCAGGGCGCCCCGATGAGTGAGCTGGTCACCACCGCCGAGGCGGACTTTGCAACCTCCGTCGAGTCGCTGGGCGACGCCATGCTCGCGATGCGTGAGACGCTCTTCGAACCCGTCGGCACGCTGGTCACGTCGAGCGCCACCGCAAGGCCCTCGCTGGGGCTTGAGCTCGGCAACACCGACGCGTACGAAGTGCGGAGCGCGGGCGGGCACGCCAAGGCGCCGACCAGGCTCGCCCTGATCAGCGTGCCCGGGGTGCCGGATCGATCTCTGCCCCCCATCACATCCGCGCCGGGCCACCGCCTCGCCGACGCGGGCGCCAGCCTGCTGGTTCCCTCCCCCATGGTGCTCTCCTCGCGAGCCACGGTGCCCGCCACGCTGCCCAAGGCCCCGGGCGAGGTTTGGCTCCTGTGGGACGGCTCGGGCTGGTCCACCCCTTCCTCGGCTGAGGGGCGGCGGTGAACGCTCCAGGGAGGCGAGGTGCCGCGGCATGGCTGGCGATGAGCCTCGCGTGCGGCATGTGCCACGCGCAGACGAGTGATGGGCGGCCTGACCTCGACTTCCTCGCGTCGCTCCCGGCACGCACCGAGTTCCTGATCGCCGCGGACGACCTCGCGTGGTGCCTTGACTCTCGCGCCGGGCGGGGGCTCCTCAGCTTTGTCGCGGAGATGAGCCCGTGGGACCGGAGCGTGGCGGCGTGGCGCGATGCGGCGGCGTCGCTCAACATGACCCCGGAGAAGGCCATCGAGTCGTTCGCGGGCGACGACGTGGCCTTCTGCATCACGGGCATCAGCGGGCCCAGCGCGGGCCGCCGGCCGCAGCACGCGGTGATCGCCACCGTGACCTCGCAGACCGAAGCGCTGCTGAGAACACAGCTGAAACCCGCGCCACGCAAGATCTCCCACGACGCTCCTGTGCTGGCGCTCGAGAGCGGTGCGTTCCAGCTCTCCGCGTCGCCGGGCCCCGTCGTGGGAACCGAGACCCTCTCCCGCGTGCTGATCGCGCCCGAGGGCAGCGGCGACCTCTTCGACCGGCTGCTGCCCGTCGTGAACACCCCGAGGCCCGCGGGCAGCTCGAGGCTGGGAGACACCCGGGCGTTCGCAGCGTTGCGGGCCCTGCCCCCCAGCCGCATCGCTCTGCTCTACCGCAGCATGTCCGAAGGGGCGGGTGTGGGAGAAGAGGAGTACCTCGCGCTGACCGCGGGGGTCGCGGACGACACCCTGGCGGCGGAGTTCCGCGCGACCGACACCATGCTCCTCCGCAAGGGCGGGCCCTTCGACGTGTGGCCCGCGTCGGCGGTCAAGCTCATGGAGACCGACGCCTCCCTCCTGATGGCCGGCTCCCCGCGCAGGCAGCCGCTCGACCTTGGTGAGGACGCGACCGGACGGGCCCAGCGAACGCTCATGGCGTCGCTTCTCGACAACCTCAAGCTGCCCTCGGAGGTCACCGACGGAATGGAGGGCGTGGCGCTGCTCGCGGTGCACCGCACCCCGGCGGGGGCGGCGGTCCCGGCGCTCTCGATCACCTGCGCGATCCCCGTGCGAGACCTCGAGGCCGTAAAGCCCGTTGCGGAGAGGTGGATCGCGCGCGTCGTCGGCGCCCCGGGCATGAAGCTGCCCCCCCCCGCTCCGGACACTGTGCCGGTGATGGTGCTTGGCGAGGCGCGGAACGCGATGCTCCCCGGCTTCGTGCAGCCGGGAGGCAGCCTCGCATGGACCTACGCCGTTCAGGCTGATGGCCCGGGAGGCTGGTGGGTGCTGAACATCCGGACCGCCGCCGGAGATGAAGCCCGCGCCGGCGCCGCCGCCGCGGAACTCGCGCGCCGGCTCTCAGAGCCGGCGGACGAAGCGGATCGAACGGTCTACCGCCTCATCGTGCGGCCGGCGGACCTCGCGGAGATCATCCGCGCAAACTCGCCGAGCTCGGGCGAATCCGCGATGCGCGCGTTCCGCTGGATCGAGCGCGTGGAGACGAGGCTCGAGTCCGCGGGCGAAGGCCTGCTCGGTGGAACGGTGGCGGTGCGGTTCCGCGAGGGACCGTAATGCTCCTCAGCGTCTCCTCCGCGCCAGGAGGCCGCCCGCCGCCAGGAGGGCCAGCCCCGCGCCCGGCGCCGGCACCATCTGGTAGGTGACGCGGATGTTGTCGATCCCCCAGGATTCGTCGTTCATGCCCTGCAGCCCGCCGTCGGCCCAGGTGATGCGGATCGTGGGGTCGGTGGTCGGCACTGTGAAGTCGATGGAGATCTGGCGGTAGATGGAGTCCATCGCGCCTGGGTTGTAGTCCAGGTGCACTGGCCCGATGGTGGCTGCACGGAAGGATTGTGTGTTCCCGGGCTGATTGGAGAAGGTTTCGTCAAGTCGGATGGCGTCGTTGATGAGGACGCGGAGGCGGTCGCTGCCGTAGAGCAGGCTGTCGCCATCCCACGAGTCGATGCAGTAGAAGTCAAAGGAGAGTGTGTACTGGCGGAAGTACCCACCGGGGGGCGGGGGGTTGCCGCCACCTCCACCGCCACCTCCACCGCCACCTCCACCGCCACCTCCACCGCCACCTCCACCGCCACCTCCACCGCCTCCTCCACCGCCTCCGCCGCCACCCGTGTCACCGGGGTTGGTGTTGATGCCGTTGGGTGAGGAGCCTGGGGGCTGGGGGAGGGTGAGCGTGGTGGAGCCGCCCGAATAGCGGCCATTGAAGAACGTGAAGTACGGATAGCCGTTGGAGATGCGGGAGTTGGAGCTCCACTCGGGGCCGAGGTTGCCGCTCTCGAAGGACTCCTGGTACAGAAGGGTCTGGGCGGACGCGGACGAGGCGCCAGCGGCGAGCAGCGCAAGCGAGAGGAGTCCGAGCTTCATGGCGGGCCTTTCTGATCGCAGCGGATACCCGGGCTGCGCCGCAGGGGGCGGCGGGCCTGGCCGTGCTCTTTGCTGTCCACGCGAGGTGCGCTCCCCTTGTGGGGGCCGGGGCAAATATGCCTCAAGGGGGGGCACGTGCCAGCGAATGTGCGGGTTGAGAGGAAGAACGGGGCGCATGCGGCCGGCGCAGGCCTTGCAGACCGCACAGATCCGACCCGCCGCAAGCCCTTTGGGGGACCTATAGTTGTGTCCGGTCTCGTGCCAGCGTGGCACGGGGCCGGATCACCACGCCAGGGCGTCTTTGCCGTCCAGCCCGGTGCCAATGAGACCCGAGCCGGCGCGATCGTCGCCGACCCGCCCGAAGGCCGTACGCGCCATGACCACCCTCACCGCCACGACCAATCCCATGACCAAGTCCCACCGCAACACCGGCATCCGCAACGTGGCGATCATCGCGCATGTCGACCATGGAAAGACCACGCTGGTGGACAACCTGCTCAAGCAGTCCGGGAACTTCCGCGCCGGCGAGCTGGAGAAGCTCGAGGGCGGGCAGCACGGCCTGATCATGGACAGCAACCCGCTGGAGCGCGAGCGCGGGATCACCATCCTGTCCAAGAACTGCGCGATCAACTATCACGGGCTCGACGGCCACGAGTACCGCATCAACATCATCGACACCCCGGGCCACGCGGACTTCGGGGGCGAGGTCGAGCGCGTGCTCCGCATGGCCGACGGCTGCTGCCTGCTCGTAGACTCCTCCGAGGGCGTCATGCCCCAGACAAAGTTCGTGCTGGGCAAGGCGCTCGAGGCCGGGCTGAGGCCCATCGTCGTCATCAACAAGATCGACCGCCAGGACCAGCGCGTCCAGGATGTGGTGCACGAGGTCTTCGACCTGCTCGTGGAGCTCGGCGCCGAGGACTACGCGCTGGACTTCCCCACCGTCTACGCCGTGGGCCGCGACGGCTGGGCAACCAGGCACTGGCCCCTGCCCGACCCAAAGCCCACCGACCTCCGGGACATCTTCGAGACCATCGTCCGCGAGGTGCCCGCGCCCCCCGCGGACGTCGAGCAGCCCCTCCAGGTGCTCATCACCAACATCGACTACAGCGACTACGTGGGCCGTATCGGCATCGGGCGCGTCTTCAACGGGCGAATCCGCAGCGGGCAGGGCGTCGCGGTGCTGAAGCGTGACGGCTCCCGCGTGAACAGCAAGGCCGGCCAGCTCCTGCGGTTCGAGGGGCTGGGACGCACCGAGGTGAGCGTCGTGGAGGCCGGAGACCTCGTGGCGATCGTCGGGCTGGACTCGGTGGACATCGGAGACACCATCGCCGACCCCGAGCAGGCGATGGCGCTCCCGCCGGTGAAGGTCGACGAGCCGACCATGACGATGCTCTTCCGGATCAACGACTCTCCCTTCGCGGGGCAGGAGGGCGACTACGTCACCAGCCGCCAGATCCGCGAGCGCCTCGACAAGGAGCTGCAGCGCAACGTCGCGATGCGGGTGGAGTCCGGGCGCACCGCGGACGAGTTCATGGTCTCGGGCCGTGGCGTCATGTCGCTGGGCATCCTCATCGAGACCATGCGTCGCGAGGGCTTTGAGCTCTCCGTCGGCAAGCCCGAGGTCATCATCCGCGAGATCGATGGCGTGAAGTGCGAGCCCGTGGAGGAGCTCGTCATCGACACCCCCAACGACACCGTCGGCTCCGTGATGGAGCTGGTGGGCGGCCGCAAGGGTGAGGTAAAGAAGCTCGAACCCCGGGGCGACACCATGACGCACCTGAAGTTCGAGATCCCCAGCCGGAGCCTCATCGGCATGCGCAGCCGCGTGCTGACCGCGACGCAGGGCCAGGCGATCATGCACCACTCATTCCTGCGGTTCGACCCCGTCAGCGGGGAGATCCCCCACCGCAAGGCCGGCGTGCTCATCAGCATCGAGACCAACCCCGTGACGACCTACGCCTGCGAGCTGCTCGCGGATCGTGGCGTGCTGTTCGTGGAGCCCGGCGACAAGGTCTATGCAGGGCAGGTCGTGGGCGAGCACTGCCGCGACAACGACCTCACGGTGAACATCACGCGGATGAAGCACCTGGACAACATGCGGGCGGCGAGCAAGGACAAGACTGTGGTGCTCAAGGCGCCACGCCGCCTGAGCCTTGAGGTTGCGCTGGAGTACATCGAGGACGACGAGCTCGTCGAGGTGACCCCGGACAGGATCCGGCTGCGGAAGAAGCTGCTGAGCGAGGCCGATCGTCGCAAGGCCGAGCGCGCCGACCGCGATCGTGCCGCCAGCGAGGAATAGTCGGGCCCCCCGCGTCGCACGAGGTGCCCTCGCGGTCCGGGTTACTTTTTCTTGCGGGGCTTGGCCGGGAGAGGAACCACCGGCGCCTGGCAGGGCAGACCCAGCGCCATCGCGTCGTACGCGCGGGCCGACTCCATGTCCTTCGCCGAGATCCCTCCCGCGTCGTGCGTCGCCAGCGTGACCGTGACCCGGCTGTAGCGGATCAGCAGGTCGGGGTGGTGCTGCACCTGCTCCGCATGAATCGCAACCTGTGAAACGAACTTCATGCTCGTCACGAAGTCGTTGAACTGATAGGTCCGCTGGATGGCCTCGCCCACCGCGGCCCAGTCCGGCAACGCCTTCAGCGCCTGGTTCACCTGTTCGGGCGAGAGCTTGGGAACTTGCGACACTCGGAGCCTTCCTGCGGCGGGTCGGGTTCAGCAGCGAGCGGTCTGCGCCCGGTCCTGTACCCCAATCCGCCATCAGTGTATCGTCCTGACCGTGGGTGCCCTTTTGAATACCGAACATATGCCTGTTACCAGGCTCGCCCCGTCGCCGACGGGAGCGCTCCACCTTGGGAACGCGCGGACCTTCCTTGTGAACTGGGCGCTCGCGAGGCAGCGCGGCTGGCGCATCGTGCTGCGGATTGAGGACTTGGATACGCCGCGCGTCAAGCCCGGGGTCATGGATCTGACTGTGGACCTGCTGCGCTGGCTGGGCATGGACTGGGACGCGGGCCCGCTGGTGCAGAGCGCCACCCCCCAGCCGCACGTGGACGCAATGGAGGTGCTTGCTCGGGCGGGACTGGTGTATCCCACCGATCTGACGCGCACGCAGATCGAGGCCGCAGCGAGCGCCCCCCAGGAAGGCTCGCACGAGGTGGTCTTTCCCGCGTCGCTGAGGCCCCCCACGGTTCCCGGACGCTTTGACGATGCCCACGTCTGCTGGCGGCTGCTCGCGCCACCGGGGGAGGTCCGATTCGAGGACGCCTTCGCCGGACCCCAGGTCTTCGACGTCTCTCGCGTCATCGGCGACTTCGTCGTGTGGACCAGGCGAACCCCGGACCGGCCAGGGCAGCCCGCGTATCAGCTCGCCGTCGTTGTGGACGATGATCGGCAGGGCGTGACGGAAGTGGTGCGAGGGGACGATCTGCTGGACAGTGCCGCGAGGCAGATGCTCGTGCGACGTGGGCTCGGGATAGGCCGCGAGCCGAGGTACACCCACCTGCCGCTGGTGCTGGGGCCGGACGGGAGGCGTCTGGCAAAGCGGCACGGCGACACAAGACTGGACACGTTCAGGGCGGGCGGGACCCGGGCGGAGCGGGTGATCGGGCTGGTGGCGCACTGGTGCGGCATGGTGGAAAGGCCCGCGGAGGTCTCCGCGTCGGAGTTCCTCCGGGGGTTTGACCTTCGTAAGATGGCGCGGGAGCCGATCGTCCTCACCGCGGAGTCGCTGGCATGGCTGAGCAGAAGAACATGATGAACAAGGTCTTCGCGGCGGTGGCGGTGGCAGCCCTCGCGGGCGCGGGCGTGTGGATGGCGCTGGGCCAGTCCGGCGGGGGCTCCGGCGCCGCAACTTCCAAGGAGCCCGAGACCAAGGGCAAGGACAAGCCCGCGGCCCCCAAGAGCGTGGACCTCACCATCAACGCCAAGAAGTTCAAGATGGACCTTGCCCTCGATGACGAGACCCGGTTCAAGGGGCTCTCGGACAAGACGGAGATTCCCGAGGGATGGGGCCTGATCTTCGTCTTCCCGCGGGTGATGACCAAGCTGGACTTCGTGATGCGGGACTGCCCGGTACCCATCGATGTGGTCTACCTCGACGGCGCGGGCCGCGTGGTTGCGTGGCACAAGATGCTCCCCGAGCCGCCCCGCACCGAGGAAGAGAAGGTGAAGACGGCCCCGCCCGGGTACCCCGCGTGGGCGGCGACGAACGACGCGTACGAGAAACGCCTCAAGAAGTACTCGAGCAAGTTCTCAGCGCAGTTCGCGCTGGAGTTCAAGGGCGGCACGACCGATAGCCTGAACCTCAAGGCGGGCCAGAAGCTCGATCTGGACGTAGCGGCCCTGAAGAAGCTCGCCAAATAGGTCGATCTCCCCGTGCACGCCTGTGCGCGATCGTCGCGCGGGCGTCTGGGGGGCGGCCTCGCGTGAACACACCAACACTCTACTTCGCGGCGACGGGCGGGCTGGCAGCGCCGACGCAGCGTTGGCTGCGGCCCGTGCTCGGGTCCTGGCCCTCGATGGCGCCCGAGTGGCGCGCCATGCTCACGGACGAACTCGTGGAAGTGCTCGAGCCCGCGGGCAAGAGCGGCTCTCACGACGCCATCCCCGGGGCGGTCCTGGCGGTGGTGGGCGCGGGTGTGAGGCCCGGCGTCGTTGACAGGTTGCTCGAGACGCTCTCCTCCCGGTGTGCGCCGGCAGTCATCCTGGTCGAAAGGACCGAGGACTGGGCGCTCCTCCAGCGCCACGGCGTGATCTTCCTGGCTCACGATGCGCCCCCGGAGAAGATCGCCCACATGCTCTATGCGCTCATGGAGCGTCAGCCCGCGGTGAGGCTGCTGACCCACGAGATCGACCTCGCCCTCCGCTGCCAGGGCGGAATCCGCAACGAGATGGACCGGCTGCACGAGGAGTTGCACCTCGCGGCGGCCCTGCAGCGCGATTTCACGTCCAGCCCGATCCCCAGCGTCCCGGGGCTCGACATCAACGTGCTCTTCCGCCCGGTGAACTTCGTGAGCGGGGACGTGTACAGCGTGCGCGAGGTCGGGCCCTCCCGAGTGGCCTTCTTCGTCGCGGACGCCGTGGGCCACGGCGTCCCCGCGGCGCTCCTCACCATGGTGCTCACCAGCAGCCTCATGACCGCCGCGGCGGCGGCCGGAACTTCCGAGCGCCACTCGCCGGCCCGTGTCCTCGCCACGCTCAACGAGCGACTCTGCGCGAGCTGCCTGGGAACAGGCCGCTTCGCGACAGCGGTGTACGGCGTGATCGACGCGCAGACCCGCAGGGTCACGGTCGCGGGCGCAGGTCACCCGCTGCCGATCCTGCTGTCGGGCGGGACTTCGTCGGAGATCGAGACCGCCGGGCCCCTGCTGGGCGTCTTCGATGACGCGGAGTTCGATCAGCGGGAGATCGCCCTCGCCGACGACGACATGCTCATGCTCTACACCGACGGGCTCGATGCGGCGTTCCCGGTCGAGGCTTCCGGCGCGCAGCGAGCGGTGCTGAAGCGGGACCGCTGGATCGCCGACCTCGCGCGCACCTCGGGCGGGCCCCGCCGCGGGGCCACCTCCGGCCTGCTCTCCGAGCTTCAGCACAGGCTCGATGTCCAGGCGGGCTCGATGCACGGCGGGGACGACGTGACGGCGCTCTGCATCACGGCGCGCGCGGCGTAGCGGCGGTGCGTTCCACCAGCCCCACCCGCGGCACACCCAGCCGCGCGCACGTCTCGTGAAGCCTTACCACCCGGTCGTACGGCGCATCCGGCTCCGGATCGATCAGCACCGTCAGGCGGTCTGGTCCCACCAGCGAAAGCCTCGACGCGATGACGCCCTCGGCCGCCTCGATGGGCATCAGGAGCTCCGTGCCCTGGTCGATCGTGACACCCGCGGAGAGCCCGGCAAGCCGCACCCGCAGCGTCACCATCTCACCCGCCTCGGCCCCCGCGCCCGGACTGGGCAGGCTGGATCGGAGCAGGAACTCCGGCCCCAGCAGGGCCGCGGACGCCATGAAGAAAATGAGGATGACCATCACCACGTCGACCATGGGCGTCATGTTCGGCCCGTAGTGCAGGTCGAACATCGCGCGGGCGCTGCGGTCGCGGAAGTGATGGCTCACGGCGACCCGCCCTCCCGCTGCGCCACCAGCTTCACGGAGACCAAGCCCGCCTCGCGGCACGCGAGGATCGCAGGCGCTACCGCGTCGTACGCGAGCGCCCGATCCGCACGGATGTGGACCGACGCCTCCGCGGGCGATGGCACCGCGGCGCGGATGGCGCCCGCGAGGTCCGCCCCCGGAACCAGCACGCCCTCAAGAAAGTACGCGGGCCGCCCATCGACGAGCGAGACCGTGATGGTGACCGAGGGGCCCGTCTCGGCGGCTCCGGCGCTGGCGCCGGGCAACTCCACGCGAGCACGCTCGGACTGCGCGAGCCGTCCCACGATGAGATAGAAGACGATGAGCACCATCACCACGTCGATGAGGGGTGTGACGTTGATCTTCCCCAGAGGTGGGGCGTGGTGGGCGGCGCGGGTCCTCAACGAGGGGCTCCTGAGGAGACCGGCAGACGCTCGATGATCTCCCCCGCGACCACGATGGCGCGGGTGCAGAGGCGATCGACGCGGCCTCGGAACACGCCATACGCGAGCAGGCAGGGAATCGCGAGGCACAACCCCAGGAGCGTGTGGAACAGTGCCTTGGAGATGCCCAGGGACAGGTCCGCCGGACCGGCCTGGCCGTGCGTGTCGCCAAGGCTCGTGAAGGCGAGGATCATGCCCCAGACCGTGCCGGCCAGACCAACGAGCGGCCCAAGGTTGCCGATCACGCTGAGCAGATCGATCTTCCGGAACCAGCGGGCCGACTCCTCACTCGCCGCGAGTTCGGCGGCCTCTCGGATCGCCGCGCGGTCGCCCCCCGAGGCGGACGCGGCCCGGATGACGCGCGACACCATCGAGTCATCCTCGCGGACGAGGATCGTCAGGTCCTCCCAGCGGGCGCTCGCCGCGAGGTCCTTCAGACGGCCCACGACCGGGCCGGGCACGATGGCGTTTGCCCTGATCTCGAAGAGGCAGAGGAAGATCGTCGTGACGCCCGCGAGCGAGCCCGCGAGCAGCACGACGGTGAAGACGTCAAAGGACTGCAGAAACAGGGGCCAGAGGCCCGTGCCCTCGGCGAGCGTCCATGCGTGGTGGGTCATGCGCGGACTGTATCAGGGCGGAGCGGATCTCAGTTCGGCCGCGGCACGTCGTTCCCGCCCGCGGTGTCCGCCCGGTCTTCCGCGTCGGACGGATCCGGCTGGCGGGAGGTGCGATACGACCCGCTGAGCCAGCCGAAGAGGTCCGCGTGGCTGCTGCGCTGGTCAAAGAATGGGTAGCTGAGCGAGGTCGGGCTGACCCAGCGTCCGGAGGTCCGGCAGCGGGTGGGCGGGCGCTGGAGGAGCTGCCCCACCCCGGGCCGCGAGAGCCACGAGTCGTGGATCGTGAGGACCGCACGCCGCGACTCCTCGCCCGTGGGTGATAGCGTCAGCCGGACCTCGTCAGCCGGGATGAGCTCCGCGATGCGCTCCGCCCACTCGATGATGGCGGCACGGCACCCCCGGGCGCGGCGGGTCACGGGGTCGAACAGGTCATCCCAACCCAGCGATGGCGCGTCGTCCGCGCCGGACAGGCGGTAGGCGTCGATGTGCAGCAGCTCGCCCCCCGAGAGAGGCCCGGTGGCGTCCGTGGGGACGCTGTAGTGATTGATGATGACAAACGTCGGGCTGGAGACTGCCCTTGGTGGCACGCCCAGCGCCTGCGCGAGGGCGCGGGCGAGGGTGGTCTTTCCGGCGCCGAGCGGGCCCTCGAGGGTCAGGACGTCGCCCGGCCGGAGGATGGAGGCAATGCCCTGCGCCAGGGCGTGCGTGGCCTCGGGCGAAGGGAGATCGATGGTGGAAGCAGGCACGTCGTGCTCGGTTCAGGAGGGTGAGCGGAGGGCGCGGGTGCGCTCGGTGAGTTCGCCGGTGATGCGCAGGCGCTCGGACTCGAAGACCCGACGCCACTGCGAATCCTGCTCGATCAACAGCCCGCGCCTGACGACTTCCAGGCCGCCCTCGCTGCTGCGGAGGAGGGCCTTGGCGGCGGCCGCCGCCCCGCGGAGCGACGGGAGCCAGTTTGGGTCTCGCTCGAGGGAACGCTCGTAGTACTTGAGCGCGTCCTCGCCCCAGCCGACGCGCATGTAGAGCAGGCCCAGGTTCTCGTAGGGCTTGGGATCGGCGGGGCTGACGTCCGCGGCACGCTGGAAGGCCTGCACCGCGTCCATGTTCTGGCCCGTTTCCATCAGCGAGATGCCCAGGTTGTTCCACGCGGCGCCGAGGCTGGGCTGCAGCGTGACGGCGCGACGCCCGAGGTCGATCGCGGAATCGTGCCTTCCCGCTCGCATGGCCCGGTCGGCCTGCGTGGCGAGCGCGGCGGCCTCACGGAGGGACTCATCGCGCGGAGCGGGGGTCGCCTGGGGCCCGGCGGCGCAGGCTTGGAGGAGCAGACTCGCGGTGAGCAGGAGCAACGCCCGGGCCTTCATTCAGCCTCCTTCAGCCCGCTCCCAGCGGGAAAAGACCACTTCGAGAAACCAGTTCTGCTGTTCGGGACGGATGCGGACCGAGTAGACCTCGAGCCCCGGGACCTCCTGGATGGCCCGCTGCATGAACCTGGCGAGCGCCTCGAACGAGGGATCGCGGAGCTGGTAGGTGAGCTGCATCTGGCGCGTGCCCAGCCGCCTCTCGACGGTGCCCGCCCGCTGCCCCGGCACGGGCACCTGGTTCTTCAGGCCCGCGTCCACGCCCGCACGCTCGATGCGCGAGAGCATGCGCGCGATCGGCTCGTTGACCTCGCTGCTGCGCGTGGCCCCCGCCTGCTCCAGGGCTCGGAGTTCCGACGCCTTGGAAGCCGCGGCCCGGGCCCGCTCCTGGGCGAGCTCGGCCCGCTCGGCGGCGGCGGAGTTCGCACGCCATGCAAACGAGAGCACCATGATTGCTACCGCCGTCAGCAGGCCTGCGAAGAGTACAAGGTTGCGGGGCTGGTTGGCGTGCTGCGTGCGCGCCGCGATCGCGGCGAGCTCCGCCCGCTGGTCTTCACCCAGCCCGACAGGAAGGGGGGCGGTGCTCACGGGGCGCCCCCCGCGCGGGGCGCCGGGGGCACCCACTCGCCCCTGAACGTGGCCTGCACCTTTGAAACGCCGGCCTCGGTGCGCGAGGCGTACGCCGGCGACCACTGCGAGATGTGCGAGCCCCCGATGCGATTCAGCGCTTCCGCGAGGGCTTCGGCGTCGGCGGTGGACTCTGCGATGACGATGATCGTGGGCGCCGAGCCCTGGGACTTGAGCTCGATGGACTCCAGTGCGTACTTGCCGCTGCCCAGCACCATCGAGATCGTCTCCAGTTCCTCGAGGATGGGCATGGCCTGGTCGGTGCGCTCGGGCGGGCGCAGGTTGCGACGCCGGGCAAGGATCTCCTCGTCCATCACCTGCAACGCCGACTTGCCCGGCTGAGGGATCAGCGCCTCGGGGTAGACGCCCTGGATCAGTTCATCCGCGCGAGACCTCCACGCCTTCGCGGATTCCTCGGCCTCGTCCGCGCGGGCGTAGAGCCGCCACGACGCCAGGGCCAGCAGCCCCGCCCCGGCGGCGAGCGCCACCGCACGCCACAGGTGCATCCGCCGGTGCGCACGCACAGGGCGCTGCGACAGACCCACGACCCCCGCGCTCGGGTCCGGCGTCCGTACGCGGCTGCGGGGGGTGCCTTCGAGACGGGCCGCGGCTCTTCGGAGCGTTGCGGCGATGGGGTCTTCGTGGGTAACCGCGTCCACGGGTGTGGAGGGCCACGCCTTGGCGAGCGATTGTCCGAACGCCGCGGCGTCCTCGCCCGGGGTCATGACGCAGACGATGCGGCCCGGCGCAGCGCCGACCTGCACCGCCCACGCGAGCCACTCCGTCGCAAGGCGCGCCGCGTCCCCGGCTTCGAGTCGGGGTTCCTCGGCGTCACCTTCACGGCTGAGCGGCAGGCGGATCGACCCTCCCACGAGCAGCGCCCCCGCGCGGGACCAGCACCACACCAGCTGCCCGGCGGGGTCCACGACGATGAGGCCTGTGACGGGCCCCGACGCGCTGAGCGCTTCGGACGGGTCGACCGAGGCCGATGGGTCCCAGGCCTGCGCGATGGCGTGCCACAGGGTGGCAACAGATTCGACGGGGACCCGCTGGCTGTCCAGCGCATCGACGAGAAGCCTCGCCGGAACGTCGCTGATGGCAAGCACGGACAGCCGCGTCGCGCCGGCCTCGCCCGCCAGAGGCTGGATCGTTGAGTCCAAGTCGCCCGGGGCGTAAAAGTCGAACGCGCCGCCCCCGACCCGGCCCGGCTCCGCACCCAGACGGGCGGCGGAGACGACGACCGCGGGATCCGCGGACGGGGCAGAGAGCCACGAGCACACACCCCCGTCGACATCCAGGCACAGCATGGCAACCGAGGCGTCCGAGCGCGAGTTCGCCAGCCGATCCCTGACCCACGATGCGGCGGTCGGGTAATCCTGCGGCGAGCCCGGGGCGTGCCCCTGCTCGGGCCATTGAAGGTCCTGCGCGTGGTCGACGAGGCGGAGCTGCCTCATCGCGGCGCCGCGGTCCGTGCGGCGCATGAAGCAGACTCGTGCGCTCACTGCTTGCCGCCCTTCTCGGTGGCCTTGGATTCCGAGGCTCTGATGGTCTCTTCCTCGAACACCGCCTTGGCCTTCTGCATCAGGTCGTCCTCGGAGGTCTCGCCGCCCCCGGACTTCTTCACCTGATCGACGATCTCCTGGAACCGCTCGGGGGAGCCGTCCGCGTCCCCGGGGCGACGCCGCACGGGCCTGGCCTTGGAGTTGCCGGCGAGCGCGCTGTTGACCGCGGCGGCGGTGACGGGCGGGACCGGCGCCGGCGGAGCCGCGGTGCGGGGAATGCCGCCCTTGCCCCCAGCGCCGATCGGCGCATGCGTGAGAACCTGGCCCGAGCGCGCGGCGAGTTCGTACGTCTTTCTGCCGAGTGGCCCCTCGGTCACGACCTCCGTCGGTGTGATCTCCTCCACTCGGGACTCGTCCGGCAGTTGATCGCCCACCTTCACGAATCGCTGCTTGCCCTGGATGCTCATGAGCGCAAGCAGGCGGGGGCCCAGGGCGACGGGGCCGAGATACTTGGACTCGGCGGAAGGCGAGGGCGCGGGCTGTCCGTCGTTGGTGTTGACGACCACCGGGGCGGTCACGCGCGGCGCGTTGGAGAATCTCGCCAGCCTCGCATCGATCCCCGCCTCGTCCACCGGGCGAGTGGTGGCCGCCGGCCCCGTGCCCGTTGGCGTCACTGCAACCTCCGGCAGCGTCAGCGTGGAGGGGGACGTGCGGTCTATCCCGCCCGGGAGACCGACGGCCACGACGCCAAGCCCGGCGACGATGGCCAGAGCGCACGCGGCCTGCGCCACAAGTGCCTGCCTGCCCGCCTGCTGAGAATCGATGACGCGTGCCATGCGATCGCTCCGACCTTCCGTGATCCTCCGCCGGCCTGATCCCGTGCGGAACCGGGCCCGGGGAGCCTCACAACATATTAGCGGTCTTCGGTCTTCTCCCACCCGAATACCGACACCGTTCTCTGCACCGCCGCCGCCCGGTCCGCCCCCGTCCGGCTGCCCCGGCTGATGACGGCCCACGCCGCAAATCGGTCCCCCACGATGCCAGTCGCCCGCGACCTGGCCTGCGCCTCCACACGCCACAGGATCGGGCTGGCGGTGAGCAGGGCCTTGAGCCGGGGCTTGGCGTCGCCGTCGGCGTGGCTGGCGTCGATGATCCGGGTCAAGCCCTCGTCGTCCAGGGCCCGACCCGCGCGGCCGGCGGTCAGTTCGGCAACGATGTCGCGCGTGCCCGAACCGGCCATGACAGAGTCCACCACCGCCTCGAGCACCTCGGGCGGGGCGGCGTTCACGCTCACCGCGAGCGGCCCCTCGCGCCGAACAAGCCTCGCCGCGCGGTCCGGGTGCAGGTCCCGCAAGGCCCGGAGAATCTCGACGCCGGAGTCCAGTGCATCGGCACGCAGGCCGGCAAGGTCCGCGAGGGCCAAGCCCTGACCATCGTGGAGGTAGACGCGGACGGTGGTTCCGCCATCGGCCTCGAGGTCAAAGGCCCAGCCCTCGTCCCCCAGCGCGTCCGCGATGGGCCGGGACTGGTTGCTGCGGATCCACGCGTCGACGGCCTCTCCCACACCCCGGGTGGCGTGCGAGAACGTGTACGACTCGTACTGCCTGTGCGTGAGCAACGCCTGTGCCGTGTTGCGTTCGATCATCACCGTGAGCATCACGGCGAAGATGAGCGCCACAATCACGATGGTGGGGAGCGCGAACGCGCGTCGTCGCTTCACTTGCTCACCCCCTTGTCCTTGGGGGCGGACGGAGCGGGCTTGGGCGATTCGCCCGTCGGCGGCTTGTCCGAGCCCGTCGCGTCGGGCCCGGCCTTGCCCGTGGCGTCGGCGGGGGTGGGCCTGGGCGGAACCTCGGGCCCGGAGGCGCCGCTGGTTTCGAACATCCAGTGCACGCTCAGCCCCGCGCCCGTCTCGAGCTCCAGCTCGATGTACGCCGGGAGTTCCTGGCGCCGGGCAGCGGCGAAGCGGAGCTTCTTCTCACGGTCGTCGAACGCCGTGAACCGCGCAAAGCGGATGTTGGACGCGATGAGGAACGGCTCATCGAGGCCGGCGATGGCCGTGGGCGGCGGCTCGTCCTCGATGGTGTCGCCGCGGGGAGGCAGCGGGACCCACCACATCGCCCACAGCGTCGGGGTCTCGAAGGTCTCGCCCGAGGCACGCTTGAGGTCCTCGAGCCGGCCCTGCGCGGCACGGCGCTCCTGCGGGTGAAACTCGATGGCACCGCGGACCGCACGCACCATGCCCTGCGCCTCTTCCTCGAAGAGCGCGGCGCGGAGCGCCGCCCCGCCGCCGGCCTGGTCGTCGCGGTCGGCGGGCTTTTCCGCCGCCCGTTCGCGGGCGCGGGCTTCGCGGTCGGTGCGGCGCATGGGAACGCCGGCTCGGATCATGCTCCACGCGTCGCGCTCGGTGGACGGCACCGGCGGGTCGGAGACCACAACCTCGAACCTCTGCACGACGAAGCGGTCGCCCGTGCCGTCGGAGCGGGACATGAGGGCCCCGGGGTACGCGGGGTCCGCGTCCAGGATGATGCGCGGGGTGATGGGGCTCTGGGCCCTGTCGGCCTCGCGGCGCGACGCGCGTGCCGCCGGCTGCTTGGGGTCTGTCGCGGGGTCCGCCGCCCTGGGGGGCAGCTTGTTCGACATCAGGAAGTTGCCGCACACCCGCTGCATGACGATGCGTGCGCGCTGCAGATCGCCCGACTGCTCCGCCCGGGCCGCGAGCAGACGGTCTGTCCGCTCCATCGACGCCATCATGCCGATCACGACCAGCACGATGATCGCGCCGATCACGGCGGCGAAGGCGGTCTCAAGGAGCGTGAAGGCGCGGCGGTGCCTCACTTGCCGCTCCCTGATGGCGCCGCCGGGCCCGGCCTCGCCGAGCCCCGACCCGAGCTGCTGAATCGCTGCAGGTCGGACATGAACTCCTGGAAGCGGGGGGAGTTGGGGTCCCGCAGCAGGTACTCCGCGGAGTCCGGGTTGCGCATCGCCCGGCCGATGGGGTCCACCATGCGGGTCAGCACCGCGAAGGGCCCGGCCTCGGTAAACGCCGCGGCCTGGCCCGAGCCATCATCGAGCCACACACGCACCGTGACGTTCTGTATGCGGTCCAGGCGCAGCCCACGGTTCTCCACCGCGCGCTCCGCCGCGACGTCGGGCCTGGCGGCGACAATCTCCACAGGGCGCTCGGTCATCTCCCAGCGATACTCGGAGCCCGCGTACGGGATGCTCACGCCCCTGGGGGGCATGGTCTCCTTGTCGTCCAGGTACATCAGGATGATGCGGTTCGCAAGCTCCGCGCACGCCAGCCGCTGACGCATGCGGCTCTGCGACGAGACCATCGCGTTGAGCGCGCCGAAAACTGCGGCGGCGAGGATGCCCAGGAGCGCGGCGGCGGCGACTGTCTCCAGGAATGTGAACCCGGGTCGGGCACGGACCCGGGCGCGGGTTGGCGGCATTGACATCCTCCGGATGTCGCGCCGGGCGGTGCGCCGGCGTTACCTCTTGTCCTCGTACATCGTCCAGACGTCGATGTCGTCCTCTGTCCCCGTGTTGCCGTCGGGCCCCGCGGAGAACAGCGTGAAGGGGCGGTCCTTGTTGTTGGAGGTGAGGTTGTAGAAGAAGTCGCGGTTCCAGCCGTCCTTCAGGGGCTTGCTCGGGTCCAGCTCCTTGACGGTGCGGAGGGTCTCGAGCGCGGGCGGATAGGCGCTGTGGTTGAGGTTGTAGGTGGTGAGGGCCTGCTTGATGGTGTCCATGCTGGCCTTGCTGGCCTTGATCTTCGCCTTGTCGCCCGCGCCCAGGACGTTGATGGCCACGACCGACATGAGGATGCCGATGATGGCGAGCACGAGCATGAGCTCCAGGAGCGAGAAGCCGCGCGACGCCGCACGAACCGCCTTGCGAAGGTCCATCTGCCGATCCTCCTGTATCACCTTTCTGCGGGGCGTGAGCACGCCCGCGGGGGTGTACCGGCAATCCTACGCGCCGGATGCGGGGTGCCCAGCAAATGTCGAAATTGGCCCCGCGTCGGCGCGGGCCGGGCGGCCTGCGCCGCCCCGCGAGGGGCCGAGAACGGGCCTCAGGGCTTCCCTGCCCCCGCCGCCAGCAGCCAATCGCAGACCTCGCGAACGGCTCCCCTGCCCCCGGGGCGGGTGGTCACCAACTTCGCCACCTTGAGCGCGGGCGGATAGGCGTCCGCCACCGCGATCGCCAGCCCCACCCGCGACATGCAGGGCACGTCGTTCACGTCGTTGCCCACGTAGATAACGCTCGTCCACGTGAGCCCCCGTTCACGCAGAATCGCATCCAGCCTCGCCACCTTGTCGTCGATGCCCTGCTCGCATTCCAGTTGCAGCTTGCGGCAGCGGGCGGCCACGACCGGGTTGGGCTCCTTCGAGAGCACCAGCATCGGCACACCGGCCTTCTTGAGCATCCCGATGCCCAGGCCGTCGGAACGGTCGCAGAAGACGCCCTCGGTGCCGTCCTGCAGCGTGAGCACGCGGTTGTCGGTCATCACGCCGTCGAAGTCAAAGACGACCAGCGAGGCGGCGGCGAGGCGTTTTCTGAATGATCGGACGCGAGCTGGGGAGGATGGCCTCTTGGACTGGCTCACCGACTGGCTCACGGGCTTCTTCACGCGGCGCTCCGGGACTTCCATGCCTCGATGAACAGGCTGTCGTGCGGGCGGTGATCGACGCCCTCGACGCGCAGCTCGGGCAGGAGGCTCTTTCTGTAGGCGCTCCGGTACATGCCGTCGAACCCCTGTCGCTTGAGCCACCACTGCAGCGTCTCGTGGTCGAAGGCCTGGTGCGGCGCCGCCGCCGCGAGCCACGCCGCCATCCTGACCCCGATCGGCTCCTCAGGTTCTGGCGCCAGCGCCTGACCGGCGAAGAAGGCCTCGTTGGATTCGACGTAGGCGCGGCAGGCGGCGGAAAGGTCCGGCACGCTGAAGCGGACCAGCCCACCCGCGAAGGGCTGCGAGCCGTCGGCGGTGTCGCGCCAGCCCCCCGGCTTGATCACGCGGCGGAGTTCGGCCAAGACGAAGGCGATCCTCGCAGACGGGACGCGCTGCAGCGTGTGACAGACCATCGCGGCATCGACCGAGTTGTCCGGGAAGGGGAGGGGCTCGGTCGCGGGGTCAAGGGAGAGGTGGCAGTCCGGGCCGATGCCCAGCACGGTCCAGCCCGCGGGCCGGCTCTCGGCGGTCCCGATGAAGATGCGGGTCATGGCGGCGTCTCCGCCCACGCTGTCAGCATCATCGGCCCGGAGGCGTTGCGGGCTCGGCCTCGGCCGGCCTGCCCGATGCTGATCCGTGCGGCGCGTGCTGGGCGTGCTGCGGGTGCCGAGAAGTTCGGGTCCGAGAGCGCGGGTACGCTCTCTCCCCGTGCCGACCGACTTTTACTCCATCCCGGACCTGTACGACGTGCTGCACGCCCCCGGCACGCCGGAAGAAGTGGACGTGCTGCGGTCGATCCAGCGACGGGCCGTGGGGAGCGTGCGTTCGCCCCGGTGGATCGAGCCCGCGAGCGGGACGGGAAGGTACCTGCTGGAGGCGGCCCGGCACGGCATCAAGGGCGTCGGGTTTGATGTCTCTGCCCCCATGGTGAAGTACGCGCGGGCCCGCGCCGCGCGGCGCAGCCCGGCGCGCAGGCCACGGTTCTTCCTCGCGGACATGCGCGACTTTGACGCGGGCCGCAGGCTGGGCACGTTCGACTTCGCGTTCAACCCGATCAACACCATCCGGCACCTGTCGAGCGACGCCGCGATGCGTCAGCACCTGGCCGCGATGGCGAGCGTGCTGCACCCGCACGGGGTCTACGCGGTGGGCGTCTCGCTGTGCGCCTATGGCGCTGAAGCGCCGACAGAAGACGTGTGGCAGGGCGAGCGCGGGGCGGTGCGCGTGGTGCAGGTCGTGCAGTACATCCCTCCCGCCGGCGGTCGCGGCGAGGCCAGCCGCGCCGAGCGCGTGTTCAGCCACCTCACGGTGACGGGGCGGGGCGAGGAGCGGCACGTCGATTCGTCCTACGCGCTTCGCGGGTACAACCTCGATCAGTGGACGGGGCTGATCCGCCGCGCGGGCTGGACGATCGACGGCGCGACCGACAGCCACGGCGTGCCCGCGACGCCCCGGGAGCCCGGCTACTTCGTGTTCCTGCTGCGACCCCCTACCGGATGATGACGGACCGGCTGACGCTAACGCCGGTCTCGCGGTCCGCGGCGCGAACCACGAGGCGCTGACCCCTCAGCGCCGACGCCCTGCCCACGAATGTGAAGACGCGGACCGCCTGCTTCCCCGCGGGGAGCTCGCTCACCGAGGCGGTCGTGCGCGGCTGCCCCGGCGCAAAGCCGGTGAGCCCGAGGTCCAAGGGGGCGGCGGACTTGTTGCGGACGCGGGCCTCGACCAGCAGGTCCTCGCCCGCGACGCGGTACCCCACGTCGAGCCCGAAGGTCGTAGAGCCAATCTCGACCGTGCGCCGGACAAGCACCTTCTCGTACGAGCGACCGGCGGAGACATCCAGCTCCAGAACGAACTCCTTTGACGAGGCTTCTTCGCCCAGGCTGAACCCGACGGTGATCGGCACCCGGACCGCCTGGAGCGGGCCCGCCGCGAACGTCTGCGTGCGCGGGGAGACGCGCCACGAGCGGTCTCGCTTGTCGCCGCTGAAGCCGCCCGGCTCCAGCACCGTCACGCGGCCCGTGATGCCGACGTTCCACGGGTTGGTGATGACGATCGCGCGTTCGTTGTCCTCGTGGTTGTTCTCGAGGAAGGCGGGGTCGATGGAGACGGCGGCGAGCAGCCTCGCGAGCTCGATGTCCACGCCTTCGATGAAGAGCGGTTCGTCGGTCACGGGCAGCGTGACCCGGCCCCGGCCCTCCGGGGTGGGCGCGGGGCGGGTTGCGCCGAAGATGTCCACGACCTGGAGCGACGCGTCGCCCAGGAACTCATGGAGCACGGCGCGATCGGGCGGGGCCCACTCGTTCCACAGGACCAGGGCACCCGGGCCCTCGGACTCGCCGACGGGCGCGAGCATGTAGCAGACCACGCCGGGCGCGACGGGAAACTCGCCGATCGGCCTTCGGCCCCCCAGGCGGCGGACGAGGTGACGCCACACGCCCAGTTCCGCCCGCGGGCGGAGGCGCGGACGCGCGTCACGCGATACCTCCCACGGGGACTGGACGCGCAGGTCCACAGCATCCGCGGCGGGTCCGCCGCCGAGCCCCGCCCAGGCGCTGATGACACGCCGCGCCAGCGCAGCGCACGACTGCCGGGGCGGGTGCGCGCCCTCGGGCCCGATCTCGAAGGCGAGGGTCGCGTCGGGGGTGGTCTGCGACGCCCACGACCCCGCCCAACCCGCGGCCCACTGGCGAAGCCCCTCCGGGTCCGCGTCCGGTCGGACGCGCAGCGCGAACGAGACGGCGCGATGGTCGTCGCCGGGAGGGGCCGACGCCCAGTCCGCGTCGATACCGCCAGGAATCACGATCGCGGGGCGGGGCATCTTGGCCGAGAGCACGGTGCGGACGGTCGCGATCTCGGCGGAGAGCGCCGGACGCCAGAACAGCCGGCCCTGGTCCTGGTCGCCGATCTGCCACTTTGAGACCCGCGAGCCAAGTTCGTCGAAGTAAGGCTCCGCGTAGGTCTTCCAGGACGAGTCGGACTGGTTGAGCACGTCCCAGATGCCCGTGGAGTCGATGCGGAGTTCGCGTGAGAGCTGGTCCGGCACCAGGGGAAGTGAGACCGTCACCTCCTGCCACCCCACCATGAGTTCGCCCACCAGCGACGCGAGGGCCTTGGCACGTGCGGGAGCATCCGCGGGGGTGAGCGATCCATCCCACGCCGGGAGTGTGACGACACCCCCGCCGGCGTGGGCAACCACCGCGGGAACGCGGTCGGGCAGGCGCAGCTCGTCGGCCCCGAGGCACACCCCGAAGCGGGCGGACTCGTGGTGACTGTCCGGGGCCGTATCGAGCCACAGCAGGGTGGTCTCGGCGGCGCCGACCTCGCCCGACGGGCCCAGAATCGAAAGGTCCACGCGGTACCAGCCCATGGATGGGAGCGTCGGCTGCCAGACAAGGCTTGTCGTGCCCGAAAGGCCGGACTTTTCGAGCCGGTCCACCACCACGCCGTCGATGTCTCGCGCCGTGAGCACGAGCGTGAGCGATTCTCCCGCGAGATCGCGGACCATGGCGCGAAGGCTGGGCTTCAGAGACGCGGGGAAGACGTTGACCGGATCCGGGGAATCGAGCTCGACGCGCGGGAGCTGCGTCACGACCACCTCATCAAAGATGGCGAGGCCGGTGTGATCCTCCTGCCAGACGTGGAAGGGCCCGGAGCCCCCTCCCACCTGCTCGGGCTGGAGCAGCAGCAGTTCGAGCTGCAGCCACGCCGCCTGCTCCGAAAGTCCGGGGATATCGACCAGAAGGTCGGCCCACTCGCGCTCGCTCCTCACCGCGGCGGATCGGACCAGCGTGCCCGCGACAGGCCGCCCCGACGCATCGAGAAACCGGGCCGAAACCGCCGCGGCGGCGTGGGTAAGCCCGCGCGTGCGCACCGAGGCCCTCACGCGATAATCCGTTCCAGGGAAGACCGGGACCACGCCCGGACCAAGCAGGAGCGCCGTGCTGCCCCCGCGAGTGGGCAGCGAGACCGCGCCCACGCCCTGCCGGGCGGCCTGGGCGTCATAGACCAGCGCCGCTTCATTCCAAGACGGAAAGCCCCGCCGACGCACGCCGCCCGGGTCGTCCTGATCGCGGAACCAGTTCCGCGGCACCAGGCTCGGGTTGGTTTCCTGCTCCTCGAATCCGAACCGAGCCACCTCGCGCAGGGCTAGGTCAGGCCGACGGAGCGGCTGGGCTGTTGCCGCAGGGGGCAGGAGCGCGGCGGCAAAACAGCACGCGGCCAGAACGAGCGCGGAACGGGAGCGCGGAGAGCGCAATGCCATGAAAGGAGTATCGGCCTGATGGGGCGGGGGGCTGGATTTGGGCCAGCCCCGGCCACGGACAGGCCTAAATCGTGACCAAGGGCTCTCTGTCAGCCTGGCTGACCAGGGCCTCGACGCCCTCCTTGGCCAGGCGGTCGCGCAGCCTCGGGAGGTATCCCCGCTCGGTCGCGGTGTGCCCACCCAAGACCACGCCCATGCCCGCGTTGAGTGCCCCGAGCACCTCGTGGTGCTTCATTTCGCCTGTGACAAAGACCTCGCACCCCTCGTCCCGGGCCAGGCGGCTCAGCCCCTCGCCCGAGCCCGGCACAACGCCCACCCGCGTGATGGGAACATCCTCGCGCCCCGCCGTCGCGAAACTTGCCCGGTTGCGTCCCACCCACGCCTTCAGCCGCTCCGCCAGCTCCCGGGCCGTTGCGGGCTTGTCCAAGACCAGGCGACGGCCGGAGCCCGCGGACCGCCTCGGGATGGGCTGCAACTCCACGATGTCGATCGCCGGCTCTTCATACGGGTGGAAGCGGCGCATGGTCTCGATGGCCAGAGGCAGGGCGGCCTTGGAACAGACCATCTCCAGCCTCATCTCGTCGACGCGCTCCAGCCTTCCCGGCACGCCCACGTGCGGCTGGCTCCCCTCGCCCGGCACGAACGACCCCTGGCCCGGCGTGGCGAACGAGCAGCGAACGTACTGCCCGATGATGCCCGCCCCGGCGCTCGCGAGCGCATCGCGCACACGGTCGAGCTCGGCCCGAGGAACAAACGTCACAATCTTGACCTCTCGCGTGGGCGAACGCTCCGCGTGTGAGCGCAGCGCGCGGACGTCGCCCAGGATTCGCCCGTTGGTCCCGCCGCTGAGGCCCTCGCACAGCCAGTCCGTGACGCCCCCCGGCACCGCGTCGAGCGCGGTGTGGGGCGAATACACCGCAAGCCCTCGCTCGAGCGCCCACATGACGACACGCTGGCGCGGGGTCGCGTGCGTCACGCGTGCCAGGGGCTCCCAGATGGGCGGGTGATAGGCGATGACCGCCCCGGCCTTCACCCGATCGGCCTCGTCGATGACCGCCTCCGAGAGGTCGATCGTCAGCAGCACGGGTCCCTTCAACTCGCGGTCGGCGGAGCCGATCAGCAGGCCCACCCTGTCCCAGGACTCGGCGTACTCCAGGGGCGCAAGCCTCTTCATCACCGCGACAAGATCAGCGACTTTCATACCGGCCCCTTTCATCAGGAATGATAGGTGGGGCCGCGCAGGACGCTTTGGCGGACGGCACGACGCCTAGTGCTGCTCAGACGCCGCGAGGGGCAGCGGAACGGGCGAAGGTTCAACGCCCAGATAGGTCAGCGAGCGTTCGAGCACGCGGCGCGCCACCGGCCCCGCGGCGGCGGCGCCGTAGCGGAGGCGCCGGTCGCCCGGACGACGCGGATCATCAATCACCACGCACACCACCAGCCTTGGACGCTCGGTGGGCCCCGCGGCGATGAAGCTGGAGTTGAAGTGGTCGTCGTAGTAGCCCGACGAGCCCCGGGGGCGAACTTTGCCCTCGGGCGCGGGGCCGAGCGGCACGTCCGCTGTGCCCGACTTTCCGAAGATCCGATACCGCCAGCCACCCTCGGGGATCGGCTGCTTGAGCCCGGTCTTCATGGTCTCTTCCATCTTGGACGCGACCTTGGCCAGGGGCTCTCGCACTCCCATCGCGATGTCGGGCGGGAGCACGCGGTAGATCACCCCATCGGGATCGCCGGATGACACCGCATCCAGCCGCAGACGCGGGAGAGTGCCGGCGAGCTCCCCCTCGCGGGCAAAGACGGCGAAGGCCCGGGCCATCTGGACGGGCGTCACGCCGATCTCGTGGCCGTAGGGCACCGACGTGTGCGTGAAGCGCGACCATTTGTTCAGCGGGGTGACGGCTCCGGCGGACTCTCCCGCGACGGGGCGGCCGGGGAGGCCCAGACCTGTGGGCTTGCCGAACCCGAAGCGGATGCAGGCGTCGTGGAGCTGCTGCGGGGTCAGGCGGCCCGCACCCTTGACCATCCCGATATTCGAGGAGTTCACCAGCACGTCGTACCACGTCTGGCGGTCGCGCTTCACCACGTCTTCGAGGTACCGCCCGATGGGGAGGCGCCAGCGCCCTCCCTCGGTGTCGATGACCTCGTCCAGCCGGATCAGTCCGAGCTCGTTGATCGTGGACCACACGAACGGCTTGAAGGTGGACCCGGGCTCGTACATGTCCTCGATGCAGCGGTTGCGCGCGAGGGCCGGGTGCGTCGCGCGGTTCTTGTCCTCGGGGATGATGACGTAGCGCCGGGGCTTGCCCTCGGGCATCGAGGCGACCTTGGGGGCGGGTTCACCCTTCTTGCGGGGCGGGGGCTTGTCCGCCCAAGGGAAGGGCGCCGCGTCTTCGACCGTGCGGACGATGTCGACCATCGCGAGCACTTCGCCCGAGGTGGGGTCGATCATCACCAGCCGCCCCCCCTGGGCGTTCTGATCGAGCACGCCCCTGGTCAGTTCCTCGTGGCAGAGGCGCTGCAACTCCAGATCGATCGAGAGGTGATAGTCCTCGCCCGGCGCGGGTGGGCGCACGCTGCCCGGGTCCATCCACAGGGGGCGGCCCCGGGCGTCGCGCACGTAGCGCACCGAGCCGGGATCGCCCGCGAGCACGCCCTCGAGCAGCCGCTCTGCTCCCAGCACGCCCACGTGGTCCAGCTTCACCTTCCCATCGTCGAAGTGCCCGACCTTCCCCACAAGGGCCGCGGCTTCGGGCCCGGCGGCCGGGTCTCGGATCGGGAGCTTCTCGATGGTCGCCCCACGCACCTTGTGGGTGCGGAGGACGGCCCGCACGTCGTCTGCCTGGGCCGCGCTCAGCACGCCCCCGAGGCGCAGATAGCGGATCGGGCCCTTCGCGGGCACCGCCCCGCCCGGTTGCTCCGCGGGCTGACCGCTCTCGCCTGGCGCTGTGATCTGAAGGGCCGGGGCCTGCGCGGGCTCGGGCGCACCCGCCGCCCGCCTGGCGTTGGTGTCCTGCGCCTCGCGGATGCGCGTGCCGATCGCGTCCGGGCTCTCGCGCAGCGCGCGCGCGATGTCACCGATCGCAACGTCCAGACCCTCCTCGCGGAGGAGCGTGGGGTCGATCACGAGCCTCGCCCCGTAGCGGGTCGCCGCGAGGACCCGGTTGTTCCGGTCCAGCAGGTCGCCACGCAATGAGGGCTGCGAACGGACAGCGACGCGGGGCGAGATGTGCTCGTGTAGCTGCGCGGAGGGTCGAAGCTGCAGCTGCGCGACACGCGCTACGAGCACCGCCGAAATGATGGCAACTCCCCCGATGAGCAGCATCGTGATGACGCCCGTGCAGGGCGACTGAGCTCCGGAGGTCGGCTGCGATGCGAGCAACCCTGCGCGATCGCGGGCGTTGGGGTCCATCTAGTTCGGCCTCCGCTGGGCCACGCGCGTGGTCCGGGATGAGCCCGTGGGCCTGGTGCGAGTGGGCTTGGCTGAGTTCGGCTTGGCCGTGGAAGACTTGCCCACCCCGGACTTGCCCGCCCCCGACGGGCCCGCCTCGGGCTTCTGCGCGCGGGCCGGAGATTGCGCCACGCGGCTTCCCGGCGTGGAGCCCACGGGTCCGACCTTGGGCGCGCCCTCCAGTGGCGTCATGCCCGCCAGTTCGGACGCCGGCAGCCCCTCGCGGATGGGCTTCATCGGCCCCAGAGCGCGGGCGAGCCGCTCCACGCTCTGCGGGGTGACAGCCGAGGCAACCTGCGAGCGCAGCAGCCAAAGACGCTCATCCGCTTCACAGACGCGGAGCTGCGACTGCGCGAGCTCGCTCGCCACCTGCAGGCGAGATTGCCTGAGCGCGAGCAACGCGCACGCACCGGCGCCGACCGCGATCACCAGCAGCACGACCTTTGGAAACACGGGAGGCCTCCGGTTCTGAGGGCCGGCTACTCGGGGAGCGTGAGAACCATGCCGATGCGGAGGTCGTTGGGATTCTTGATGAGCTTGGAGTTGAGTGCCAGGATCTCCGGCATGCGCTTGGTGGTTCTGAGCTCGCGCTGCGCGATCTGGCCCAGGGTGTCGCCGTTCTTCACGGTGTACGTGCGTGCCCCGGCCTTGCCCGTAGGCTGAGCGCCGGGCTTACCGGAAGCCTTGGAGGCTGCCTTGTCTTCCTTCGCGGGCTGGGCCTTGGCACCCGAGAGCGCCGCGGGCACCTTCAGCAGCACACCCTCGCGGACCTGGCCATGTGCGCCGATGCGGCCCGGGTTGGCCGCGGAAAGCTTGGTCCAGTCCTCGCCACGCCCATAGAACTTCTTGGCAATCTTGTACGCCGTGTCGCCCGATGCGACGGTGTAGTCACGGGTCGTCGGGGCCGGAGGCAGGATGGGAGGGTCGATGATCGTCGGGACCGGGTTGCCCGGCCCGAGCGCGGTGCGCTCGGGCGTCGGCCCGATGGGCGTGGGATTGACCGGCGCGGGCACCACCGGAGCGGGCCGCTGCTTGGGGACCTCAACGCCATAGGAAGGCCCCGCGGGGCGGTTGGGATCGATGACATTGGGGTCGCGGCGGGCCGAGGGCTGGCTGCCCTCTGGAAGGTTCGTGCCCGCGAGACCGGGCATGTGAATCTCGCCATCGCGGACCTGTCCACCCAGTTGGCGGACGAGATCGTCGATGGGGCCCGAGCCGCCCTGAGGAGCCCCGGGGTCGTTGCTGGCCAGCTCGGAGCCGGCGGGCCGGGGGAACCCGGGCTGGGTGGAGATCTCTGGGCCGGCGATGCTGCCGCCGGGCGGAGGCTCCTGCGCGAGCCTCATCTCGGGCTCGACAGGCGCGGGCGCCGGAACGTGCTGAGGCTGCGAGTCGGCGCTGGTTTCGAGGGTGCTCTGGCGGGCCTTGGAGAGGTGGTCGCTGATCAGGACCGTCACGCCAAGCACGAGCGCGAAGCCGACGATAAGAGCCAACTTGAGTTCTCTGGTCACGGTCTTTGCATCCCTGCGGACCCGCGCGCGGCGCGTGGGTCGGCCCATCCATGGCCTTTGGCGGGCTCGCGATGCATCCGTGCACCCCATCGCCCGCCAGAAGAATTCCGCGTGCCTCCTCGCGGCGGCACACAGTGTAGAACGCGCGACGCGGGCGTGATCGCTTCCCGCTGTCTACTTCATCGGAAAGGTGACGCTCCGAAGTTTCGCGGAGCGAGACCGGGTGTTTCGGGCGACCTCTTCGGGGGTCGCGACGACGAAGGCGGGGTCGTGGATCGTGCACCCGAGGGACTGGAGCCGCTGGAACGAACGCTTCACCGGGCGGTCTTCGAGAGAGTGGAACGTAAGGAAGGCGATCCGGGCTCCGGGCGCGAGCCATCGGCCCGGGCCCGTCGCGAGTTGCTCCGCCTCGCGTTCGATGTGACCCAGCAGCGCTTCCAGGCTGCCAAGCTCGTCGTTGACCGCAATCCGGATCGCCTGGAACGTCCGCGTCGCGGGGTCGATCCCTCCGGCGGCGGGCGGGCAGGCAGAGCGGACCACTTCGGCCAGCGCGGCTGTGGTCACTATCGGCGTCCGGGCCCGCGCCTGGACAACTTTCCGCGCGATGCGCCGCGCGTGCCGGTCCTCTCCCAGCTCCTCGATCAGTTTCGCCAGTTCGGACTCGGGAATCGACGCCACCAGGTCCGCCGCCGACATGGGCAGGCTGCGGTCGAGCCTCATGTCCAGGGGACCGTCCTTGGAGAAGGAGAGGCCACGGGCCGGGTCGTCTACCTGACTGGAGGCGAACCCCAGGTCCGCCAGCAGCATGTCCGCACACAGCCCCTTTCGCCGCAGCACGTGGGGCAGCTCGGCGAAGTTGCCCTGCTGGGGGATCACTCGCACTTCCGGGGCCGCTGCCTCGACCACCGGAACCGCCCTCGCGAGGTTCGACGGATCGGCATCGTTGAGCAAGACCGTTCCGTCCGGGGCGAGCAATGGCGCCACCAGCGAGGCGTGCCCGCCCAGGCCCGCTGTTGCATCGACGTAGGTCTGCCCGGGTGAGGGGCGGAGGGCCGCGAGAACTTCATGCGGCAGAACGGGGATGTGGCCAAAGGCTGACACCACCGGAAGGGTAGTGCGTCGGCCCGAGCGGGCGGGTTAAAGTGGGCCCATGCGAACTCTCCTTTCGGGCGTGTTGTCGGCGGCGGCACTGGTGCTGGGCGCGTGCACGCCCATCGTGAACATCAACGTCATGCCCCCAGAGGAGCGATTCAGGCCACAGGTGGTGCTCGAAGAAGGCGGGGGAGGCTCGCGGGTCGCCGTGATCGAGGTGCGCGGGCTCATCATGGACGGCCGCACGCCCGGCCTCATCATGGACGGCCCGAACCCCGTGGACCGCTTTGCGGCTCAACTGACCCTCGCGGAGAAAGACCCGGCAGTCAAGGCCCTGATCGTGCGGATCACCTCCCCGGGCGGCACGGTCACCGCGAGCCACGTGATGCACGAGGAACTCCGCCGCTTCTCCCGTGTCTCGGGCAAGCCGGTGGTCGCGTCGATCGGCGAGGTCGGCGCGTCGGGCGGGTACTACCTCGCCCTGGGGGCGGACACGATCATGGCCGAGCCCACGTCGATCACAGGCTCGATCGGGGTGATCATGCCGACCGTGAACGTGAGCGAAGGGCTCGCGATGATCGGCATCCGGTCACGCTCCATCACCTCCGGGCCCAACAAGGACCTCGCGAACCCCATGGAGCCGATCCGCGACGCGCAGTACGCAGTGCTGCAGGGCATGGTCGACGAGATGTACGCCCGGTTCCGCGGGCTGGTGGTGGAGCGCAGGCCGGGGCTCGCCAGCGGGAACCTGGACATGGCGACCGATGGCCGCGTGTTCATGGGTGAGCGCGCGAAAGAACTGGGTCTGGTGGACGAACTGGGCGGCCTGCGCGAGGCCTTCGCGCGGGCCAAGGAGATGGCGGGGCTCGAGCGTGCCACGCTGGTCAAGTACGCCGATCCGGCGACGCCCCCACGCTCGATCTACTCGGCGGCGGGCGAGAGCGAGCGGGAGATCAACCTCGTGCAGGTGAAGCTGGGCGCCGGAGCGCTGCGGGCAACCGGCACGGCGCCGTTCTACTACCTGTGGGCGCCGGGCGGGCTCGGGTTCTGAGGGGGGTTGATGCCCCTGGCGGGGCGGGGAGATGAGATGGCACGTGCGACGGTGCTGGGCGCGGGGATGGTCGGCTCGGTGATCGCGGCGGACCTCGCGGCGCAGGGCTTTTCCGTGACGGTCGCCGACCGGAGCGAGGGCAACCTGGCAAAGGCGGTGGCGCGGGGCGCCGGGCGCCTGAAGGGCGTCCGCGCGGACCTGTCCGACACATCGACGCTCCGGGGCCTCGCCCAGGAGAGCGACATCGTGGTCGGCGCGCTGTCCAGCCGCCTGGGGTTCGCGGCGCTCTCCGCGGTGATCGACGCGGGGAAGAACTACTGCGACATCTCGTTCATGGTCGAGGACTTCCAGGAGCTCGACGCGCGGGCTCGCGAGCGCGGTGTGACCGTCGTCACCGATTGCGGCGTGGCGCCGGGCATGTCGCACATCCTCTCGGCCCACGGCGCGAGGATGCTCGACGAGTGCAGCGAGATCGAGATCTACGTGGGGGGCCTGCCCCGCGAGCGACGCTGGCCCTTTGACTACAAGGCCGCCTTCGCACCCAGCGACGTGATCGAGGAGTACGTGAGGCCCGCGCGGCTGGTGGAGCACGGGCGGGTGGTCGTGCGGCCCGCGCTCTCCGAGCCCGAGCTCATGGACTTTGAGGGCGTGGGCACGCTCGAGGCATTCAACACCGACGGGCTGCGCAGCCTCACCACCAGCCTCGCCGTGCCCTTCATGAAGGAGAAGACGCTGCGGTACCCCGGGCACATCGAGCTCATGCGCGTCATGCGCGAGACCGGCCTCTTCAGCCAGGATGAGATCGAAGTAGCCGGCGTGCGGGTGAAGCCGCTGGATGTCACCTCCGCGCTCCTCTTCCCCAAGTGGACCTACCAGCCGGGCGAGGCGGACCTCACGGTGATGCGCGTGTCCGCGATGGGCACGCGGGGCGGCTCGCGCGTGACGCACCGCTGGGACATGCTGGACTTCTACGACCCCTCCACCGCCGCCACGAGCATGTCGAGAACGACTGCCTTTCCGTGCGCGATCGTGGCAGGGCTCATCGCCTCCGGCAAGTTCCAAAGGCCCGGGGTGAACCCTCCCGAGAGGCTCGCCGAAGCGCCCGGCCTGGTGGCGGAGATCCTCGCGCAGCATGAGGCCCGGGGGGTCCGCTACCGGTACACGACGGGGTGAATCGCTGCCAGAACGGCAGGCCACGGGCCCACGCGGAGCGCCGATGCACTCTGCCGGCCCACGGCGGGGGCCCTTGGCCGGGCGGGCTCGGCACAGCGTTCGCGTTCGGGCTCCTCATGGAGCCCTCGACGGACCCACCCACGAGAGACGACTCTCCAGACCCGGATCAGTTGGTGCTCCTCAGCAGCGTGCGGACGGAGTTTGAAGGGCAGGCGATGGCCGCGGCGCTGCGGGACCGGGGCGTGCCCGTCAAGGTCTTCGCCGCGGCGGCCGCCGGCGTGAGCTGGGAGGGCGGCTACGGCAACGCGGTTCGCGTGATGGTCCGGCGCGCAGACGCGGCCCGCGCCGTTGCCCTCCTCAAGGAAGTCAGACAAGACTCCGTGGACCTGGACTGGGATCGCGTCGACGTTGGCGAGATGGAGCCGGGTGCTCCGCCCGCATCGCCCTTCGGCCGGCGCAGGGGCGGGCTCTCTCCAACGCTGCAGATCATCCGTGCCGTGGGCTGGGGCCTGCTTTCCGCCACCATGCTCATGTGGGCGCTGGGTGAGCAGATGGCGATCCCGGCGGCGGTCATCGGCGCCATGCTCGTTGCGGACCGCGTAATCTCAGCCAGGCGACAGGCGGCTGGCCGGAGGTGAGCACACCGGCCCCGACGTGGACTGCTAGGCTCCGCCGTGACGCTCACCTGGGACATCCTCGGCGGCACGCTGACGATCTCACGGCCCCTCGTGATGGGCATCGTGAACGTGACGCCGGACAGCTTCTCGGATGGCGGGGCCTACGTCTCTGTCGGATCGGCGCGGGACGCGGCGCTGCGCATGGTCGCCGACGGCGCGGACATGCTCGACGTGGGCGGCGAGAGCACTCGCCCGGGCGCATCGCCCGTAGCGGCCGACGAACAGATCAGGCGCGTGGCGCCGGTGATCCGTGCCCTCCGGGACGCGGGGTGTGGGGTGCCCATCTCCGTTGACACGACCAGCGCTGAGGTGGCGGCGGAGGCGCTGCGCGCGGGCGCTGCCATCGTCAACGACGTTTCCGCCGCGACGGATGACCCCGAGATGCTGGGCGTGGTGGCCAGGGCCGGGGCGGGCCTGATCTTGATGCACCGAGCTCAAACGCCGGCGCAAGACCGCTACAGCGACCAGTACCGGCAGCCTCCGATGGCGGGTGATGTGGTGAAGGGGGTGTACGCGTTCCTGGCCGACCGGCTGGGAACGGCGGCCGTCTCGGGAGTTCCGCAGGACCGGGTGGCCCTGGACCCAGGCCTCGGCTTTGGAAAGACCGTGGAGCAGAACCTGGAGTTGATTCGTCGCGGGAATGAACTGGCGAACCTGGGCAGGCCGGTGGTCAGCGGCATCAGCCGCAAGAGCTTTGCGGGGCGGGTCGGCCTTGGCCGAGACTCCGAACCCCGGGAGCGGGTGTGGGGCAGCGTCGGGCTGGCGGTGGCGCACTCGATGCGCGGGGCGCGCGTGCACCGGGTTCACGACGTAAAGCCTCACGCCGAGGCCCTGCGTGCGGCGTGGAGGGTGTTTGGCTTTAGTATGGACGGGGGGGCGCCGGAAGCGGGGCGGGGCGGCGAGGCGTAGCATCACCACACGCCGCGGCCTCCGGGCCGCCGCGGAACACGCGGAGCAACCATGGCGAGCGAGAACGTAAAGCAGTTCACGGACGCGAACTTTGAGATCGAGGTGCTGGGGTCGAGCCAGCCTGTGCTCGTGGATTTCTGGGCCGAGTGGTGCCAGCCCTGCAAGATGCTCGGGCCGACGATCGACGCGATCGCGGACGATCTGTCCGGCAGGGCGAAGGTCGGCAAGCTCGACGTGGACTCCAACCGCGAGGTGGCGGTCAAGTACCAGATCACGGCGATCCCGACCGTGATCATCTTCGCGGGCGGGCAGCCCGTGAAGCGCTTTACGGGGCTGCGTCGCAAGGACGAACTGGCCAACGCCCTGATCGAGGCGGGGGCGAGGTAATGACGACGCGGGCCAAGGCCTCACCCGTGGCAATCGACCTGACCACCGACAAGTTCGAAGGCCGCCCGATCAGGTGCGGGGTGATCGGCGTTGGCCGCATGGGCCGGCACCACGCGCGGGTGTACGCGCAGCTCGCCGGCTGCGCGCTGGTGGGCGTGGTCGACCACAACCTGGAGCGTGCGAAGGACCTGGCGGAGCAGTTCGGCTGCCGCGCCATGGCCTCCGAGGACGAACTGCTGGCGGCGGGCGTGGACGCGGTGTCGGTCGCGGTCCCGACGACGCACCACCGGCGCGTGGCGGAGAAGTTCATGGAGGCCGGGGTGGCCTGCCTGATCGAGAAGCCCCTGGCGGAGAACGTCGAGAGCGCCGGCGCGATCAAGGACACAGCCGAGCGGACCGGCGCGTGCCTGATGGTCGGACATATCGAGCGATTCAACCCGGTGATGCGCGCGATGCAGAAGGCGGCCCGGGAGGGCCCGCCCATCATCCCGAGGTTCATGCAGGTCATCCGCGTGAGCCCCATGACCTTCCGCAGCGTGGACGTGGGCGTCGTCATGGACATGATGATCCACGACATCGACGTGGTGCTGATGCTGATGGGCAAGGAGCCGGACTTCATCCGCGCCGCGGGCGTCTCGGTGATCACGCCCCACGAGGACCTGTGCGACGCGTGGCTGGAGTTCAACACCCCTCACGGGAAGTGCGTGGCGAACATCACCTCCAGCCGTCTCGCGCTCAAGACCGAGCGCATCACGCGGATCACGGGCGAGAACGCGTACCTCAAGATCGACTACGGCGCCAAGAAGGGCACGATGATCCGCCGCCTGGCGAACGAGCTGCAGATGTCCGAGGCGCGCGACGCCATCCGCAGCGGGACCGACCTGACGACGCTTAAGTGGGACCAGCTCGTGAACGTTGAGGAGCTGAAGGTCGACGACGCCGAGCCCATCCTGATGGAGATCAGCGAGTTCATCGACGCGGTGCGGACGGGACGGCGTCCGGCGATCGACGCGGACGCGGGCTTCGCGAACGTCCGCACCGCCCAGCGCATCGTCGAGGCGACAAAGCGCACGATGTGAGAGTTCACTCGCCCGCCGGCGGCGCGGCGGGCGACTTCTCCGCGCGCATGCGTCGGTCGAGGCTGCGCATCTGCCACCCGGACCACAGGTACGCCCCCGCCGCCACCAGCAGGGGCACCGTGAAGTCGCCGGTAGCCCAGTAGAGCAGCACGCCCAGGCCCTGGAAGAGCTTCCCGCGGATGCCGACGAACGTCGCGTGGATTGCGAGGTAGGCGGTCGCCTTGTCCGGGCTGGGGGCGAGAGAGACGGGCCCGACCGTCCAGCCCACGCTCGCCCCGGCGTGCGCCAGGCCGAAGTAGACGCTCACGAAGAGCAGTTGGTGCTGGTCGGAGACAAAGGCGAGGGCGAGCGGGTATCCCGCCAGCAAGAAGAACGAGATCGCCGTGCTGCGCACGGCGCCCATGCGGTCCATCAACAAGCCCGCGGGGAAGAGCGCGAACACGAGGGCCGCGAGGTACGCCACCTGCGTGCTCTCGGCGATCTGCTTGTAGTCGAGCTCGAGCTTGGCGGTGACCAGGTTCGGCAGCAGCGCCGCGGCGATCATCCACCCCACGCCGTAGGTCATGTACGCCGCCTCGTAGCGCGCGAAGACCGGGTCGGCCTTCAGGATCGCGCGCATGTGCACGATCGGATCCACCAGGCGGGCCAGGCCCGAGGCGCCGGGCGCGGGCGTGTGCGCGTGCCCGCTCACGCGGCTGAGCCACGCGAACAGCAGCACCCCCAGGCCCTGCAGCCCCGCGATGATCGGCAGAAAGAGCCGGAAGGCCTCTTCGTCGGCGTTCAGCCAGGCGCCCAGGGAGAAGCCGAAGCAGGCCGTCGCGACCGCCGTCAGGCCCCAGTTGATGCTGTACATCCGACCGCGCCGTGAGGGGTGATAGAGCGACTGCAGCACCTCGCTGTTGATCGAGGGGAAGCCCGCGCCGCCCACGCAGGCGACAAGGTGCGCCGCCAGCAGGTGCCAGTAGGTGTCCGCGAACGCGACGAACGCCAGGGGAAGCGATGCGATCAGCCAGAACGTGGCGAGGTAGTGCCCGAAGCGGGAACGCTTGAGCAGGTCATTCCAGAAGATCGACAGGCTGTAGAAGACAACCGGCGTGGCGGTGATGAGCAGCGCCTGCCACTCGTTGGCGTGGAACCGTTTGATCGCGAGCACGGGCATGACGCCCTGCAGCGCCCACGCCGTGGATTGCACAAGGGCGCACGCCCCGGCGTGGGCCGGCAGCGCCCAGCGGGCGTCGGGATGGGAATGGTCCTCGGGCACCGGTCGGGGAGGAGGATAGCTAGGCGTTGCGAGTGGCAAAGACCTGGAAGCGGTGGCCCTGGGGGAGGACGCCGTGGCGGGCGCAGACCGCATCGCGGATGGCGGCGAGCTCGGGGACGCTGATCTGGATGGCCTCGCCCGTGTCCAGCAGGATGAGCAGGTCGCTGGGGGCCCGGCCATACACAACCTGGTAGAGCGCCTGCTCGCGGTCGAGCATCACGCGCTGGATGACCCCCGCGTCCTGCAGGAGGCGGACCGTTCGATACACCGTCGCCTTGCTGACGCGAAGGCCGGACGTGCGGACCGATGCGGTGATCGCCTCCGCGTCGAAGAGCCCCTCGAACTCCAGAACCGTGGCGAGCACCTGCGCCCGCTCCGGGGTGTACTTCAGGCCCTCGGCGCGCAGCTTGCGCCGGAAGACGGCGCACAGCGGCTCAATGATTGAGGGCTCGCCCGCGTCGGGTGGCATGGCGGTATCCTACGCGTTCACCGATGACCCCCACCGCCGCGAAGAGCATGAGTGAGCACCGACGCCGAGCCGCCGGGCTGGCCTTTGCCGCGGTGCTGGTGCTGAGCGTGTTCTCGCTGGCTGGGGTCGGCGGGCCCCACGACGCGCTCACCGGCGCCCTGATGGTGGTCGACCGATTGCTCTTTGCACTGTGGCCCGCGCTGGCGTGGGTGCTGGGGGCGCTTGGGCTTGGGCTGTGGCTAGGCGCGAGGCTCTTGCCGGGCTCATCCGCGGCGCTGCGGGGCGCGCTGGGCCTGAGCATCATGCTCTGGCTTTCGCACCTGGGCGGGGTCGTGGCGCTGCCGGGAGGCCCCGTCGGTGCGGTGGTCGCCTGGCTGCCGGTGATCGCCGGGCTGCTGCTGGGTGGAGCGCGCGTGCTGTCGCGGCTGCGTGGTGGCGGGGTGGAACTGCGCGTGCCATGGACGGCGCTACCCGCGGCGGTGGCGCTCGCCGTGCTCATCGTCGCCGCATGTAACCCGCCCGGGTGGCTGTGGGACAGCGAGTTCAGGGCGTACGACACGCTCTCGTACCACCTGCTGCTGCCCCAGCAGTGGATCGAGCGGGGGAGGGTCTGGCCCGGCGAAGACAACGTGTACGGCTCGCTCCCGGGTTACTTGGAAGCGGCGTGGGCACACCTGGGTGCGATGACCCTGGCGCCGCGCTCGCACGGGCTGACTGCGGGCGAGGGCTACAGGCTGCTGTCGTGCCAGATGCTGCACGCGCTCTTCGCGGTGGCTGGTGCGTGGTTCACCTCGGGAGCGGCTCGCCATGCTGCGCGGCGCGCCGGGATCGCGGGCGGGCGTGCCGACGTCGCGGGCGGGGCGGCGGGCCTCGTGGTGCTCTCCACGCCCTGGGCGCTCGTCACCGGCTCGCTCGCGTACAACGACATGGCGATGGTCGCGATGGGCGCCGGGGCCCTGCTCGCGGCGCTCGAAGTCGCTCCCTTCACGCCCCTCTCGAGGGGCCTCGCCGCGGGCCTGCTCGTGGGGGCCGCGTGCTCGGTGAAGCCCACCGCGGCGCTCTTCTTCGCGCCCGTCGTCGGCGCGCTGCTGCTGATCGCATCGCCCCGCGCGGGCTGGGTCAGGCTCTTCGTCGGCGTCCTCGCGGGGGGCGCGGCCATGATCGCCCCTTGGCTCGCAAGAAACGGCCTCGCCACGGGCAACCCTGTCTTCCCTTTCGCCGCATGGCTGTTTCCGAACGCAGAGGGCGGCACAGGCTGGTGGACCGCGGAGCAGGTCGCGCGGTTCGCGGCCGGGCACCGCTTCGAGGGGGGCGTGCTGGACCGGCTGAGGCTCCTCGTGGTCCGGGATGCGACGGACCCCATGGGCCCGTCGCACCGCGGCGCTCTCCACGCGCAGTGGAGCGTGTTCTTTCCCGTTGTGCTGCTCGCGCTGGCCGCAGGCGTGCCCGGGGTGCTAAAGGGGCCGGGCCGGGGCCTGCGAGGCGTGCTCCTGCTCGCGGTGCCGCTCCAGGTGCTGGTCTGGGCGAGCGCGACGCACCTGCAGTCTCGGTTCCTGCTGCCGGCGCTCTCGCCGGGGGCGATTGTGATCGCCCTGTGGGCGTGCGGTGGGCCATCGCGCTGGCGCGGCCCCCTGCTTGCGTGCCTGCTCGGCACGGCGCTCGCCTTCCACAGCGCGTGGGTCTTCTCGACGCAGAGCGGCGGACACCCCAACCGCCTGCTGGCGGCGGGGCCCGCGGCGCGCACCGGCTCCGGCCTCTCGGGCGACGAACGCCGCAGGATGCTGCCGGACGTGGGCCCGGAGCAGTACGTGAACTTCGCGCTGCCCCCGGGCACACGCGTCTACCTGCTGGGCGACGCGACGGGGCTGTACTACACCACGCCCATCCTGTGCAACTCCACGTGGGACCGCTGGCCCATGGGCGAGGTGATGCGGGCCCATCCGGACGACCCCAGCACCTGGGGGCCGGCGCTGCGTGAGCGGGGCTGCGACCTCGTTCTGGTGAACATGAGCGAACTGACGAGGCTGAAGCGTTCGGGGTGGATCGACCCCGCGGTGGACCCCGACGCCGTGGCTCACTGGATGACCTCGCAGACGGCGCTGGTTCGTGGCTGGCCCGAGATCGGCGTGTTTCTTGTGGACCCCGCCGGGCGGGAGGGTCGGCCTTGAGTGACGCCCGGCGCAGATCCCCCCGCCGAGGGCGCACCGTGGCCTTGCAGGCCATGGGCGGCGTGGTGTCGTTGGCCCTGCTCGCATGGTGCGTGCACACCGCATGGAAGGGCGGGTCGCTCGAACGGCTGCGGGGGTTGAGCGCGGCGGACGCCTGGACGCTCGCGGGGCTCTCGCTGCTGAGCCTGACGCTCAACGGCACGCTCTTCTGGGTGACGCTCCGGCCCCTCAAGCGCCTGCCTTGGGTGGACGTGCTGGCGGTCAACGCTGTCGCGACCTTCCTCGCGTACTTCCCCTTCAAGCTCAGCATCGTGTGGCGTGTGCTCGTGCACAACAGGCGGGATGGCGTCCCGGTGCTCACGATCGGAGCTTGGCTGATGTCCAACGCGGCGGTGGTGCTCGCGGTGCTTCTCCCCCCGGCCCTCGCGGGCCTCTGGAGGCAGCGCGTCGACGCCCTCTACGTCGCCGCGTCGCTCGGCGGGATCCTCGTGCTGCTCGCCGCCCTGCACGGCGCCGCGGCCTGGCTGGGGGGTGAGCGAGGGCTCCAGAGACTGCGTCGCCTGCTCGGACAGCGCGGCTGGCGCGGGCGGCTCGCGGCGTCCGAGAGATTCGCGAGGCTGCACAACGGGCTTGGAATGCTCGGGCACGCTCCGACGCTCGCCGCCGCCGCCGGCCTGCGCCTCGCGGACCTGCTGGTGCAGGCCGTGCGCTTTGTCGTCGCGGCGAGAGCGATCGGAGAGCTGCTGCCGGCCCATGACGCGGTCCTGATCGCGGGCGTCTATTTCCTGATCGGCGTCGTGAGCCCAAGCGGCGCTGTGGGCGCGCGCGAGGGAGGGGCTACCGGCCTCGCGAGGGTGTTGCCGGGCGTGAACTACGCCGCCTTCGCCGGGATCGCCCTGGCCGTCAGCGCCGCGGAGGTGGTGGTCGTCGTCGCCTGCGTCGTCCTGGCGCTCGCGTGGCTGAGGCCCTGGCGGCTGCTCTCACAAGGGGCCGGCGTGGGCGGGACCGAGCCCCGAATACAGTGAACCCTCCTATGCGCATCGCACTCGTGCCCCTCAACCCGACCATCGGTGACCTTCACGCGAATGCGGCTCTGGTTGCCGCCGCCGTCGACAAGGCGCGGGCCAACCGCGCGGACCTCGTCGTGCTGCCCGAGCTCTGCATCTGCGGCTATCCGCCCCGCGATCTGCTGATGCAGGAGGGCTTCGTCGAAGCGTGCGAACGCACCGCCCACGAACTCGGAAGCACGGCGGTGCCGGGCGTGACCATCGTTCTCGGTTGCCCGGTGCGGACGGGGCGGGGCATCGCCAACGCACTGCTGGTCTTCCGGGATGGCTCGCTCCTCGCGACGTACCACAAGCGCCTCCTGCCGACCTACGACGTCTTCGACGAGGACCGCTACTTCGTGCCAGGGGCCGAGCCTGTCGTCGTCGACGTGCCATGCCCCCAGGGGACGGTCCGCGTCGGGCTGGCCATCTGCGAGGACCTCTGGAAGGGCGACGACGCCGGCTTCGGCTGGAGGTATCGCAGCGCGTCGGACCCGGTCGCGGAGCTTGTGGCACGCGGCTCCACCGTGCTTGTCAGCCCATCCGCCAGCCCCTTTGTCTGCGGCAAGGGGCAGAAGCACCGAGAGATCGTCGCCCGTCACGCCCGGAGGCACGGGGTCACGGTCGCCAGCGTCAACCAGCTCGGCGGCAACGACGAACTGGTCTTCGACGGGCACTGCTTCGCCTTCGGGCCCGACGGCAAGGTCATCACCAACGGCCTGCTCTTCCGCGATGGCGTGTGCGTCTTCGACACGCGCGCCGGCGTGAAGCCCCCAAGGTCGCTGGTGGAGGGCGTGATCCCACGGCACCTGGAGGGCGCCGCCTTCGCCCTCTCGAAGGACACCGCCCTGCCCGAGGCCCCGGAAGAGCTGCTGCTTTTCGAGGCGCTGGTGCTCGGTGTGCGCGACTATCTGCGGAAGACGGGCTTCAGCCGCGCCATCATCGGGCTTTCGGGCGGGATCGATTCGGCGCTTACCGCGGCGCTGGCGAGCGCCGCCATCGGCGCCGAGCAGGTGCTCGGGGTCGCCATGCCCTCGCGGTACAGCAGCGAGCACTCGCTCCGCGACGCGGCGGCTCTGGCCTCGGCGCTCGGCATGCACTGCATCACCTCCCCCATCCAGGGAATGGTCGAGGCCTTCCGCGACGGGGTGGACCCCGCCTTTGACGGCCTGGGATTGGCGCGGCTTGGCGAGAAGCTCCCCGACCTCACCGAGGAAAACCTCCAGTCGCGCGTCCGGGGCACGCTCCTCATGGCGCTCTCGAACCGCTCGGGCGCCATTGTGCTCACCACGGGCAACAAGAGCGAGATGTCCGTCGGCTATGCGACGCTCTATGGCGACATGAACGGCGGGCTCGCGGTGCTCAGCGACCTCTCCAAGCAATGGGTCTACAGGCTGTCGGCGTGGATCAACACCAACGCCCAGTCCTGCGGCTTCGCGGGTCCGCCCATCCCGGAGTCCTCGATCACCAAGGCGCCCAGCGCCGAGCTGCGGCCGAACCAGACCGATCAGGACTCGCTCCCCCCCTACGAAGAACTCGACCAGATCCTCGCTCGGTACGTGCAGGGGCGCCAGAGCCCGGCGAGCATCGCAAGGGACACCGGCATTGCCCAGGAGACCGTGGGGCGCATCGTGAGGCTCATCGACCTCTCCGAGTACAAGCGCAAGCAGGCCGCGACGGGCCTCAAGGTCACCAGCGTCGCTTTCGGTTCCGGCAGGCGCTGGCCCATCGCCCAGCGCTGGTCGCACGAGCCGCCGAGGGGGCGGGTCACTCCCGGCTGAGCCGGAAGACCTCCAGGCTGCGGAACGTCCGCGCATCGAGCGTGCGATAGCGCTCGAGCGCGGCCCGGAGCTCCTCGGGCGGCACGCGGAACCCCCAGTGCGGGTTGTGGATATACCAGAACTCGCCGAAGCCGGGGCCGGAGCTCAGCGTTTCCAGCTCCGTCGCGAGCCCCGAGCGCCCGGGGAGCATCATCGCGTCCCGGCCCGGCGAGTAGTACCAGATCGGCTGCACCATGGAGTTGCTCGCCACTGGCAGGCGCGACGGACCGTCCTGGGCTTCGATCCAGCGCAGCGCTCCGCGCCAGTCCGGGTTCGGGGTGTTGACGGTCACGGCGTCGGCCCGGAACGTGCGGATGGCAACCGTGCAGCACAGCGAGAGCACGATCGGCAGGAGCATCCGCGCCAGCCTGAGCGGGCCGGGCGGGATGGCGGCGAGCCCCGCCCCGACGACAATGCAGAACCAGGGCAGGACGACAAGCAGGTTGCGGGGCTGGTAGAGACGCAGCGCCGAGCCACTGAGCACCAGCGCCTCGCTCATCACATACATGAGGAGGACAGGCCAGAGGATCGCACCCAGCGTGACCACTCCCGAGGGCGTACTCGTCAGTGCGCGCACGCCCCGGATCATCGGGGGCAGCACGAAGGGCGTGACGAGCAGCGCGCGGATCACCCAGCCCTCCCGGTCTCCGAACCAGCCTCCCGGGTGCTCCGGGCCGATCGGAGGGATGGCCCCGCCCGTCGGAAACCACAGGACCAGGAGCCGGATCGGCTCATGCCAATCGAAGTAGCCTACATAGCGCCGGCTGAGTTCGGAAGCGTGGCCCGCCTTGTAGATGACCCAGGGCGTGATGACCGCAGCCGCCACGAGCGCGCAGATGAGCACGGGCCCGGCGCGCCGGAGGACGCCCGCGTCGGATCGACCCCACGACAGAGCCCCCGCCCGCGCGTCACGGAGTGACATCCACGTGACCAGCACGCCGACGGGCACGAGCACCAGCAGCGACTGCGCATCGGTTGCGAAGGCGAGCACCACGAACAGCGTCGCGATCGCTGTGTCGCGGAACGAGCGAGACCGAATAGCCGCGTCCAGCGTCATGACGCCCAGCGTCGTGAACAGCACGGTGAAGACGTTGTTCTTGGCCTCGGTGGAGTACCAGACCGCGACGGGCGAGACCGCCATCATCGCCGCCGCCAAGGCCCCCGCCCTTGCCCCAAACCGGGGAACAACCCACCTCCAGACGAGCCAGATGAGGATGAGCGCCGCGCAGAGGCTCGGGATCCGAATGGCGATCTCGGAGTCGCCGAAGACCCGGATCCACGGATACATCATCAGGTTGTAGAGCGGATTGTGGACGTCCCGAAGGATGAGATGACGGGCGGAATCGCCCGAAAGACCCACAAAAGTCCTGAATACCTCGTCTACCCAAAGGCTCTGGAATAGCCCTGGGACTCGAAGGGAGATGGCCAGGGCGGCGAGTATCCAAACACATGCCGCATCGGATCGGCCCGCACTACGGCTTGGGTTCGCGCCGACTGGTTCCGTGGATTCCCGCACGCCCGAGAGTAGCGGTGTTCAATCGTCGATATGTGTGATAGTGTGTGGTACCCAGGAAAGTACCTGGGTGTGCGGTAGGACGATCGGTCGCGGCGGCCAGGGGGCACTGGTGCGGCAGAACGACTCGTGGGGTAACGCTGGGTTGTGGGTTGGCCTGATCGTGGCCGGCCTGATGGCGCTGTGGTTCGCGCAGCCCGCGCACGCCTCGTGCGGCAGCGCCCACTCGGTGAGTTCGGAGCGCGGGCATGCGGCCACTCTCAGCTGCTCGGGCGGCAGCGAAGATGCTTCGCTTGAGGACGATCCCGTCACCTCGGACCAGAGCGAGCAGGCAAAGTCGACCTTTGGAAGGCAGCGGGCCGCGTGCGCGGAGCGTGGGCTTCGAGCCGCGCGTGCGCCGATGCGGCTCTCGCGGCCGCGCGAGCGGCGGTTCGGAAGGCTCTCGGCACGCGGGCCACCCGCACCCGCCGCCGCTCTGTAGCGCGCACACGCCGGCCGGTGGTCCGCTGACCGCCCCGGAGACGCGTGCCCGCCTCAACACCGACGCTCCCGGTCAGCGGCTTCGCGACTCTTCTCAGGGCGTGGAACTCCCTCGCGCCCGATCTGACGAACGGACCCGCCATGTGCGGCATTTGCGGCCTGATGTCCAGAAACCCTCTGACCACGGACGAATCTGCCGCCGTGGACCGGGTGAGCGCCGCGCTCATCCATCGAGGGCCGGACGGCAAAGGCGAGCACCGCTCGGGGCAGGTACACCTGGCGATGCGCCGGCTCGCCATCATCGACCTGACCGGGGGCTGGCAGCCCCTGTGGAATGAGGACCGCACGATCGCGCTGGTCGCCAATGGCGAGGTCTACAACCACGTCGAGCTGCGCGCAGAGCTCGAGAGCCGGGGGCACCGCTTCCGAACGGGCAGCGATTGCGAGACGATCGTTCACGCCTACGAGGAATGGGGGATGGACTTCCTCCAGAAGCTCCGGGGCATGTACGCCATCGCCATCCACGACATGCGCACGCAGCGCGTGGTGCTCGCGCGGGACCGGATGGGCGAGAAGCCACTGTACCTTCACGAGACGGACGGACGGGTGCTCTTCGCATCCGAACTCCGGGCCACGATGGCGAGCGGGCTGATCCCCTTCAGGCTCAGTCCGGAAGCCATCAATCAGTACTTTCACTACCTCTACGTCCCCGAGCCGGGCACGCCCATCGTGGGCGTCCGCAAGCTGCCCGCGGGTCACTTCCTCAGCATCGACCTGCGGACCTGGGAGAAGACCGAGCGCTGCTACTGGAGGCTGGAGGACGCGCCGCCCATCGACGCCGATCCCGTGACCACCATCCGCGAGGAGTTGGAGCGTATCGCGGAGATCATCACCAGGGCCGACGTGCCGGTGGGTGTCGCACTCTCCGCGGGCATCGACTCCAGCGCCGTGGCGGCCCTTGCGTCGCGGGCTCGCCCCGGGCAGGTGCACGCGCTCACGGTGGGCTACCCGGGCCATCCCAGGCAGGACGAACGCACCGCCGCTCGACGCTGGGCCGAGGAGCTCGGCATGCCCTTCCACGAAGTGGAGGTGCCGGTGCGCGAGGTGGTGGAGCTCTTCCCCGAGCGCGCGTTCTGGAGAGACGACCCGATTGCGGACACCGCGGGTCACAGCTACTTCGCAGTCTCCAGGCTGGCCCGCGAGAGCGGGATCCCCGTGCTGCTCAAGGGGCAGGGGGGCGATGAGTTGTTCTGGGGATACGAGTGGGTCCGGCGCGCCGCGGCGATGACCCGGGCCAAGGCCGCCGGGAAACTGGATTCGTTCGGCGAGCAACTCGGAAGACTCTGGGACCGGATGCCCCACGGCGCGGGCCCGTCGGCGCTGCGCGCGTGCGCTCTGAGGAACATCGGCTTCGTGTACGGCTACGAGCGCAACAACCCGGACGCGGGCCAGCCCGCGTCCCGGATCGTGGGGTACAACGCCTCGATGGAGTACATGCGGGGCGACTACGCGCTCCCCCGCATCCTCACGCCAGACTATCTTGCACAGTGCCACGGCTTCGATCCCGGCGTCGCGTTCGACGTGGGCGGGAAGTGGGACGATCCGGGCGTGATGCTCACCTGCATGTCCTGCCGCCTGTACCTGATGGAAAACGGGATGACGCAGGGGGACCGGCTGTCGATGACCAACTCGGTGGAGTTGAGGTTGCCCTTGTCTGATTATCGTCTCGCGGAGGTGGCGGTGGGTCTTCGGAAGGTAAGACCCGACGACCACCTGCCGGCCAAGAGCCGCTTCAAGGACGCCGTCAGGCCCCTGCTCCCGGACTACATCCTGAACCGTCCGAAGACGGGCTTCACACCTCCACAAAGGCTCTGGATGGGCGCGCTGGTGGACGCCTATCGCCACTCGCTGGAGGGTGGATACCTCATCGGGAACGGGATTCTGAGCGGCGAGGGCGTGGCCAGGCTTCAGGACCGGCACCCGCGGTACTCCCCGTGGTCGGACATCTTCTACCGCGCCCTGGTGCTGGAGTTCTGGTGCCGGGGGATGGAGGCGCAGGTGGGCGTTCACCGCGGGCGGGTGCAGCGGGTTCCCGCCGCCGCGTGAGGACCGCGGCGCGGTATGCTGTGGCATGCGCCGCTTACTCCCCTCCTTGGCTCTGTCTCTCGCACCCCTGGCCGCGCTCGCCCAGCCGAGCAATCCGGGCCCGTTCAACCCGCCTCCCAACGGCCCCCGTCGCGCCGATTCCACCTGGGTCGCGCTCTCCGACTGCACCGTGCACGTGAAGCCGGGCGTGGTGCTGGAACACGCGAGCGTCGTGATCCGCGACGGCGTGATCCAGGCCGTTCTGCCCGCGGAGCCCGCCATGGGAGGCGAGGGCAAGGTCCTCGCGCCGCGCCTGCCGATCGGCCCGCGGGTGGTCGACGCCTCGGGCATGCACGTCTACGCGGCGTTCGTTGACCCGATGGTCGAGGTCGACGTGCCCGCGCCCACGGTCGAGAAGCCCGGCAGGCACTGGAACCCGAACGTGACGCCCGAGCGCGACGCCCGCGAGGCAGGAGGACCGGACGCCGCGACCGCAGAGGCCCTCCGCAAGCTGGGTTTCGCGACCGCGGGCATCTCTCCCCGTGGGGGCGTCTTCAAGGGCTGGACCGCCGTCGTCTCGCTCGCCAAGTCCCCGGAGGACCGCAGTTCTGACCGGCCCCCCGTGTACCGCGAGCGGGTCCTGCAGGGAGTCAACTTCGAGGGCGGGCAGGGCGGCTACCCGGGCTCGCAGATGGGTGCGATCGCGCTCATACGGCAGACACTGAGCGATGCGGCGGACCAGCAGGCACGGCGCGCGACCGACGGCCTGGACGAACCCCGCAACGCGCTCGACGAACTCTGGCAGCTCCAGGTCGAGGGCTCGGACCCCGGCGCACCTGTCCTGCTGTTTGACACCAGCGACGAGCTGGACGCCCTGCGGGCCGCGAAGATTGCCCGCGAGTTCCACCGGCCCGCGATCATCCTGGGCAGCGGGCTGGAGTTCCGTCGGCTCGACGCCATCAAGACCGACGGGCTGGGCCTCATCATCCCCCTCAGCTTTCCCAGGGCGCCCGATGTCTCAACGCCCGCGCGCCAGGACAGCGTGGAACTCCGCGACCTCATGACCTGGGAGCAGGCCCCGACCAACCCACGCCGTCTCGCGCGGGCCGGCGTCACGTTCGCGCTCACCACCGCCAAGCTCCGCGACCGAGCGCAGTTCACCGCCAACCTGCGAAAGGCCATCAAGTGCGGCCTGACCGAGGACGAGGCCCTGGCGGCCCTCACGACCGTGCCCGCGGAGTTCCTGGGCGTCGGTTCTCAGGTCGGCAGCGTCGAGAGCGGCAAGAGGGCCAACATCATCATCGCCGACGGGCCCATCTTCGCCGAAAAGACCCGCCTGCACGCGGTGTACGTCGACGGGAGACCCCACGAGCTGTATTCCCCAAGCACCAAGCTCGAGGGCGAGTGGGCCGTCGCCGTGCCGGGCGCTCCCGAGGCGAGTCGGCGTCTGGTGATCAACGAGGAGAACGCGATCACGGTGCACATGAACGACAAGAGCGTCAAGGCGACAAGGGTGCAGGTGGAGGGCAGCCGTGCATCGTTCAGCTTCGATCACCAGCCTCTGGACGGGGCCGAGGGCGTGTACGTAGTCTCCGCGGCGGTCGAGCGCGACGACGCCGGCAAGCCCGCGAGGCTCTCGGGCCAGGGAATCCGCGCCAGCGGCGAGCCCTTCGCCTGGTCCGCGGAGCGAAAGCCCGACGCGACGGTGCTCGGACGCTGGCGCGCTTTCGAGAACAACGGCGTGGACGATGGGAAGCCCGACGATGATCCCCTCGTCACGATCCGCCGCGACTCGGTCTCCATCCGCGTCGGTGACAAGACCGCACGGGGGGAGAAGGTGCACGTCGAGGGCGCTAACGCGACCTTTGAGTACGACAACAAGCCCTTGGGCGAGGAGGGCGTCTGGAAGGACTCGGTCCGCGCGGAGGGAGACCTGCTGGTGGGCGAGTCCGTGAAGCCCGACGGAACCACGCACGCGTGGAAGGCCCGTCGCGAGACGCGCGAGGAGCCCAGGAAGGACGACGAGGACCCGTCCCTCAAGGACATTCCCGAGAAGCTCGTCACTCCCTTCGGGCCCTACGGGCTCGCCGAGCTGCCCAGGCAAGCCAGCGTGGCGTTCGTGAACGCCACGCTCTGGACCAACACCGACCAGGCCGTGATCGAGCACGCGACGCTCATCATCAGCGAGGGCAAGGTCGTCGCGGCGGGGGCGGACATCAGGCCGCCGGAAGGCATGGCGGTCATCGACTGCGAGGGCAAGCACATCACGCCCGGCATCATCGACTGCCACAGCCACACCGGCATCAGCAAGGGCGTCAACGAGGGCGGGCAGGCCGTGACCGCCGAGTGCCGCATCGAGGACGTGACCAACCCGGACACCACCAACTGGTACTGGCAGCTCGCGGGCGGTGTGACGGCGGTCAACAACCTGCACGGTTCTGCAAACGCCATCGGTGGGCAGTCACAGACCAACAAGATCCGCTGGGGCGTCGCGCACCCGGACCAGATGCACTTCGAGGGCGCCAAGCCCGGCATCAAGTTCGCCCTGGGCGAGAACCCAAGGCGCGCCAACAGCGGCCCCGCGAGAGACCAGGGCGGTGCGGGCGGGGGCGGCGCACGCTACCCCTCAAGCCGCATGGGCGTGGAGATGCTGATCCGCGACCGGTTCACCGCGGCCAGGGAGTACGCCGCCTCACGCAAGGGCAAGAACCCGCCCCGGCGCGACCTGGAGCTGGACGCGCTGGCCGAGATCCTCGCCGGCGAGCGTCTCGTGCACTGCCACAGCTACCGCCAGGACGAGATCCTGATGCTCTGCAAGGTCTCCGAGGAGTTCGGGTTCAAGATCGGCACCTTCCAGCACATCCTCGAGGGATACAAGGTCGCCGACCAGGTGCGGGACCACAGCGGGGGCGGCTCCGGCTTCACCGACTGGTGGGCGTACAAGATGGAAGTCCAGGACGCAATCCCCGGTGGACTCCCTCTCATGCACGACGTTGGCGTCGTCGTGAGCTTCAATAGCGACAGCGACGAGCTGGCGCGGCGGCTGAACGTGGAAGCGGGCAAGGCCGTGAAGTACGGCCATGTTCCAGAGGCCGAGGCGATGAAGTTCGTCACGCTCAACCCCGCGAAGCAGCTCATGGTCGACAGCCGCGTGGGCACGCTGGCACGGGGCATGGACGCGGACATCGCGGTCTGGAGCGGGCCGCCCATGAGCGCCTTCAGCCGCTGCGAACGCACCTACGTTGACGGGCGAGAGCTCTTCTCGCTCGGGCAGGACGCGGCCCATCGCAAGACCATCGCCTCCGAGCGTGCGAGGTTGATCCAGAAGCTGCTCGCCGAGCCCAAGAGGTCCCAGGGAGACGGCACCGGCGCTCGTGAGGGCGGGCCGGGCAGCGCGGACGGACCCGGTGGGCCAGGGGGCCGCCGGCGCAGGCCTCCCAGCGACGACGAACTGCGGGCCCTCCAGCGCCAGCTCGATGACCTCCAGTTCCGGGGCAAGACGCCCAACGAGCCGGGCGTGTGCGGCTGCGGGCTGGACCACGAGTGGTAGCCTCTCCGCCTGTCGGGCCCATTCCCTCGCCTCAGGTCACCGATCAGTCCCATCCGGCCCTCACGGGCCTCTTTGAGCGAGTCACAGCATGAGCATCGCAGCCGCATCGCATTGTGTTGTCAGAGTGTCCCGGTTCGCACGGGCGGTCGGAGCCGCCGCGGCACTCGCCGCCGCCGCCGCCGCTTCGGCCCAGGACCTGGGCATGAAGGCCCCGCCCCAGACCGGCCTCACGGCGGTCGTGGGCGCGACCGTCCACACGGTCTCCGGTCCCGCGATAGAGAACGGCGCGGTGTGGTTCGTGGACGGCGTCATCTCGGGCGTGGGCACCGCCGACGACTACGCGCAGTTCCTCTCCCGCGTGAGGCTGTCCACTCCACCCATCACGATCGACGCCACGGGCCGGCACGTGTACCCCGGGCTCATCGCGCCGTGGTCGCAGCTTGGCCTAACTGAGATCCAATCCGTCGTCGCATCCAACGACACGAGCGAGACAGGAGACCTGACGCCCGAGGTCCGGGCCGTCTCCGCCGTCAACCCCGACTCGACGCTGATCCCCGTGACTCGGTCCAACGGCGTGCTCCTCGCGGCGGTCTATCCGCGGGGCGGAACGATCGCGGGCCAGGTGTCGGTCATCCGCCTCGATGGCTGGACCAACGACGACATGACGGTGCTGGGCTCAGCCGGTCTGAGCCTGCGCTGGCCCAACACGCGCCCCATAAGCGCATGGTGGATGGACCGCTCGGACGAAGACCAGATGCGCGACATCCGGCAGGGGCAGAAGGCGATCAAGGACGCTTTCGACGCCGCGGAGGCCTATGCCCGCGCCAAGGAGGGCGACCCGAACCACCCGACCGACCTCCGGTGGGAGGCCATGAGGAGCGTCTTCCCGGGCTTTGTCGCGGAGCCGGTGACGGGCTCGGCGACGGTGAACAGCGACCCCCTTGCCAAGAGCCCCGCAGGGCAGAGGCCTCTGTTCATCGCGGCCAACGACGTGGATCAGATCAACGCGGCGGTCACCTTCGCTTCGGAGCGGGGCATGCGCTGCGTGCTCGTGGGTGGCCAGGACGCCCCCCGGTGCGCCGAACTGCTGAAGAAGCACGACGTGCCCATCATCGTGATGGGCACCCACCGGATGCCCCGCCGCGCCGACGCGTCCTACGACGAGCCCTACACCCTGCCACGGGTGCTGCACGACGCCGGGCTCCGGTTTACCATCGCCAACAACGACGACACCGCCCACGAGCGGAATCTTCCCTACGCAGCCGCCATGGCGGTTGCCCACGGCCTGCCCCACGACGAGGCCGTGAAGTGCCTCACGCTGACCGCCGCAGAGATCCTGGGGGTCGCGGACAAGTACGGCTCGCTGGACACAGGCAAGTCGGCAACCATCATCGTGACCACCGGCAGCCCGCTGGAAGTGACCACGGGCATCGAGTGGGCCTTCATCGACGGCCGCATGATCGACCTCTCGAACAAGCACACCAAGCTCTACGAGAAGTACCGCGAGCGGTACCGCCAGACCGGCGACCTGAAGCAGCCCTGACCCGGGCTCCTAGAATCCGGGCATGACACACGGGCACTCTGAAGGCGGCTGCTGCTCCCATGGCCAGGATCACGCTCACGACGGGCACGAGCACGAGTCGGCGGCGGGGGGCGGGGGTTGCTGCTCGGGCAAGCCGGCCAGCCAGTGCTGCAAGACCAAGCCCCAGCACCTGACCGGAGAACTCACCCGCGAGCAGATGGAATCGCTCGACCCCGTGCAGCTCGTGCAGCGGTACAGGCGGGGCATCGAGGTCGTTGATCGGCGCGTGCTCTCGCTCGATGAGCGCCAACTCGACGACGCCTTCCTGCCCGAGGCCGGCGTGGGCCTCTGGCCAGTGCGCGTGCTGCTCGGGCACTGCGTGGACGCGGAGCTCGCCTTCGTGCAGCGCATGCGCCGCGCCATCGGCGAGACCAACCCGGTCGTCGAAGCCTGGGACGAGGACTCGTTCGTCGATTCCGGCATGTACGGCAACGGCGCCAAGGAGTACGCCGAGGACCCGGAGGCCGACCACGCCCGCGTCATGCACGCCATCGGGGGCTACCTCGCGGTGCTGCACACCCTCCGGCAGTGGCACGCCTCGTGGCTCCTGCTCCTGACGGCGGAGGCCTGGAACCGCACGATCATGCACCCGCAGCGCGGGGCGCTCACCGTGAAGCAGATCCTCTCCTACGCCACCTGGCACCTGGAGCACCACGGGCGATTCCTCACCCGAAAGCTCGACAAGATGGGGATCGCCGAGCCCCAGCACTCTCATGGTGGCTGCGGCTGTTCGCACTAGAAACGCGCCGACCGTGAACCGGGTATGACGGGGGCCGGAGCCTCCCCATGAACGCATCCACCACCGACCGCCGCCGCGGATTCACGCTCATCGAACTGCTGGTGGTTATAGCGGTCATTGCGCTCCTCATCGGGCTGATCCTCCCCGCCCTGGGCAAGGCCCGCGCGACCGGCCGGCTGATCGCCTGCACGTCGAGCATGCGCCAGCAGGGCGCCGCGGTCATGAGCTACTCCCCGGATTTCAAAGAGGCGCTGCCCCCCAAGTACCTCGACCTGACCGAGGCCATGCCCGGCGGGGTGTGGCGCAGCGGCCCGTGGCTCATCAACATGTTCCTCGCCTGCTACCTGGGCGAGACCGTGGACCCCGTCGACGGCGTGTGGACCGTGCCCAGCGGCATCTGGCGCTGCCCGGAGGTGCCCCCCAGCCGCGACATCGAGCTCACCACCCACCGGGCTGACCTTTCCCCCTGAAGAGAGTCCAGGCGGAGTTTTAGACTTCGGCCTGGATCAGGAGGATCAAGGCGATGGGCAGAAAGCGACATTCGGCGGAGGAGGTGATCCACAAGCTGCGGCAGGCGGACGTGGAGCTCGGGAAGGGCAACACGGTCGCGGGCGTGTGCAAGCTGCTGGGCGTCACTGAGCAGACGTACTTTCGATGGCGGAAGGAGTACGGCGGGCTGAAGGTTGATCAGGCCAGGCGGTTCAAGGAGCTGGAGCAGGAGAACGCGCGGCTCAAGCGTCTGCTGGCCGATGCGGAGCTGGACAAGGCGATCCTGCGGGAGGCGGCCCGCCCAAACTTCTGAGCCCGGCACGTCGGCGCATCGCCGTCGAGCACGTCCAGAGCGAACTGGGCGTGAGCGAGCGGCG
>JADYXW010000044.1 GCA_020853975.1 Phycisphaerales bacterium | reverse complement strand
TCGATGTTCGGGCTGATCCCGCGGGTGGTGTGGTCACGGGCGGTTCCGGTGGACGATCGGGGCCGCATGACGGTCCAGCACAACTGCCTGCTGCTGGAATCCGAGTCACCGGGGCCGGAGGGCGGGCCAATACGGGTGCTCATCGAGACAGGCTCGGGCGACAAGTTGGACTCCAAGAGCCGCGATATCTTCGACCTTGAGAACCGGTCGATCCTGACCGCGTTGGCCGAGGCGGGGACCGAGCCGGGGGCGATCGATGCGGTCGTCGTGACGCATCTGCACTTCGACCACGCGGGCGGGGTCACGAGGCTCCCGCGGGCGGGTGAGACACCAGAGTGGCGGGACCCTGCCTCGTCGGGCCAGGGCGTGGTTCGTACCTTCCCGAGGGCGAAGATCTACGCCCAGGCGCGGGAGTGGCGCGACGCCCTGGCGAACCGGAGTGTGATGACGAGGACGTACTTCCGGGACCACCTCGATCCCATCCGGGACCAGCTTGTTCTTGTGGACTCTCCCAGGCCGTTCCCCGCGGGCTACACCCCCGGGCGCGACGAACTGCCCTACGCGGAGCCGGACCTGATGACAACGCCGACGGCTCCCGGGGTCGAGGTGTTTCTCACCCCCGGTCACACCTGGGGCCAGCAGGCGATCCGGTTTCAGGACACCCGGGGAAGAACGATCGTCTTCACCCCCGATGTGATGCCCACGAAGGCGCACAACGGGGCTGCGTACAGCCTGGGGTACGACGTGGAGCCCTACACGAGCATGGTGACGAGGCACTGGTTCCTGCGGGCCGCGGCGAGGCAGGGCTGGACGCTGGTTCTGGACCACGAACCGGGAAACCCGATCGTGACCGTCACGGAGAACGCGCGGGGGTGGTTCGACCTGCACGACGCAGGCGAATGAGGGGCAGCGTACAATCGGGGAGTGGTCACGGACGTGGTGAACAACGCCGCCGCTGGGGCTGCCGGGGCATCCGGGCAGGGCGCCGGCTTTCCCGCGGCACCGGACCCGGATGAGCACGAGGTCGGCCCCGGGTCGAGCGTGCGACCGGCCAAGCTGTCGTTGACCGACAAGGTGGAAGCGTTCATCGCGCGCCTGTCGTCGCGGAGTCACTTCTGGCACCGCGTCTGCTCGATGATCTGGCTGCCGTACGCCTTCCGCAGCGGCATCCGGATGAAGAAGGTGGACGAGCGAACCTTCGCCGCGGAGTTGCCCTTCCGGCGATTCAACAAGAACTGGTACAACGCCATGGCCGGCGCGGCGCTCCTCGCCAACAGCGAGATCGCGGGCGGGATGTACATCTTCGGGGTGACCGGTGGCGACTACACACTGGTCTGCAAGGAGCTCTCGTACAAGTTTCTCCGGCCCTGCTTCGGCCCCGCGCTCTACAAGATCACCCCGCGAGAGAGCATCGAGGCCCTTATCCAGAAGGGCGGCGAGTTCAACGTCACGCTGGACCTGGACGTCGTGCAGCAGCCCCTTCTCCCTGCGGCCCTCGCCAAGAAGCGCAAGAAGGACCAGTTGCTCGCACGAATGGCCGCGAAAGCCCGGCTTGTCGGCCGCTGCGTCGCGACGTTTCACCTCACGCCCGTGACGCACAACAAGGCCAAGCACGGGCACGCCCGCGCCGTGGGCCGGGGCTCGGACTACAGGCAGAGCAGCAGCGGATGAGCGACCATGCCTCCACGAGTCCGCGCGAGGGCGCCCTCGGCGGCGGCACGCTCGCCCGGGTCGTAGCGCCCGGGGCTTTTCTGGCGGCGAGCTGGACATGGTGCATCGGGATGTTCCTGCCGATCCTGCTCGCGAGGGACTTCGGTCCGTGGTCCTACATCGTGTTCGCCCTTCCGAACTGCGTGGGCGCGGGCGTCATGGGGATGATCCTGGCCCGGCGAGAGGCCGGGCACGGGGCCGCGGGCGTGCTCGCGGCGCACCGGCGCGCCAGCATCGCCTTCGGCGCCGTGACGATGGCCTTCCAGTGGTACTTTCTCATCTGGATGCTGGCCGATGCTCCGCGCGATCAGCTCTTGGGGCTGCTCCCCGCGGCGATCGTCGGCATGCTCCTCGCCACCTGGTGGCGGAGCGGACGCCTTCAGGGCGGCCTGGGGGGCGTGGCCGCGGTCGCGATCTCACTCGCGCTCGGGGCGGCGTGGCTGATCCGGGGTGACGTGCCCGGCGTGGTCCCGCCGCCCCCCCCGAGGCCTCTGGGTGAGCTCCTGCCCCTTGCGGGCGTGTGCTCGCTCGGCTTCCTTCTCTGCCCCTACCTCGACCGGACATTCCTCCAGACGGCGGATCGTTGCGGGCCTCGGGCCGCACCGGCGGCCTTCGTCGTCGGCTTTCTTGCGATCTTCCCGCTGCTCATTCTCATCACGCACCTTGCGTGGCCCAGCGTGGGCGTGCAACCAGGGCCGCTGGGCCCGGCACTCTACCCCGCGCTGCTTTCATTTCACGTTGCGATGCAGCTCGGCTTCACGATCGCGGCCCACGACCGGTCGCTGGCGGACCACCCGGGCAGGGGCTTGGGAGTCTCGCCCTGGAGCGGGCTCGCGTTCCTGGTCGGCGCGGGCCTTGCGCTCGCCGCCGGCTTCCTGCGGCTCGGGCTGCACGGGCTCGAAGGGCACGAGGTTGTCTACCGCGGGTTCATGGCGTTCTATGGGCTCATCTTCCCCGCGTACGTCTGGTGCTGCATGATCCCCGCGGGCTGGACGGGCGAGCCCACTCGCCGTCGGCTGCTCGCGTTCGGAGGGGCTGTGGTGCTCGCCGCACCCTTCTTCTACCTCGGAATGATGATGCGCGAGACCTGGTGGCTCTTGCCAGGCGTCAGCATTGTCCTCGCGGCCCGATGGCTCGCGCCCGCGACTGATGCGGACCAGCCTGCCACCTGACGCCCGCTCAGGCGGGGTCTCCCAGCCCACTCAGGACCTGAGCGGCGGTGGCACGCACCAGGTCGGGTTCGGCTTCGTCGGCCGCGAGCGAGCGGATGCGTTGGAGCAGCCCCGGGCCGGTCCCCGCCCGGATGGCGTTCCCGGCTGCGATGATGGCGTTCCGCTTCATCATGGCGAGCGTGGCCCGCTTCATGGCGCTTGTGGAGAACGTCCGCTCCCGGTCGGCGCTGGTCCACCCCAGGACCGTCTCCAGGGGCAGCGAGGTCGTGCGGGGTGCGTAGGCGCTGTCGGGCTGTGCCTGTTCCGACGGGGCGGCGGCCACCGCCGGTCTCGCCGAGTTGTGCGGGCAGACCTCCTGGCAGATGTCGCACCCAAAGAGCCAGTCGCCAATCCCCGGATGAAGGTCGGGATCGATGAGTGATCGGTGCTCGATCGTGAGGTACGAGACGCAGCGCCGGGCGTCGACGCCATACGCAGTGATCGCGTGGGTCGGGCAGGCGTCGATGCAGCGTGTGCAGGTGCCGCACGCGTCCGGGAGGGGGGCTGGCATGTCGGAGGCGCTCAGCGGCGCGAGGTCGAGGTTGGTCGCGACGGCGCCCAGCAGGAACCAGCTCCCGATCTTGGGATGGATGACCATGGTGCTCTTGGCCTGCCATCCCAGCCCGGCGCCGACGGCGAGCTCACGCTCCGGCACCGGTGCTGTGTCCACGCACGTTCGGAACTCCGAGCCCGGGTAGGCCACGCGGAGCGCGTCCGCGACGCGGTGCAGACGGCGCTTCATCACGTCGTGGTAGTTGCGGCCCTGCGCGTAGCGTGCGATGCGCCCCGCGGGGTGCGCGGCGTCCGCACCTTGCCCGGCTACCCGCGTACCGCGGGGCGCGTACAGGTCTGCGACCACGATGAACGCCCGCGTTCCTTCCATGATCCCCGTGGGTTCCGAGCGGAGCGCCGCGTCGACCTCGAGATAGTCCATCTCGCCCTGCTTGCCCGCCGCGAGCCATGCCCGCAGATGTTCCGCCCACCGGCTCGGGCCCGCGCGCACGACCCCCGCGAGCGCGAATCCCGCGGAAACACACCGCCCGACGATGTCGCGGGAGCGAAGATGCGCGGGGTCGGATGTCACGGCGCCTTCGCCCCGGGGCTGCGGGGCAGGGTGGGCCACTCTTCGGCAAGCACCTCCCAGCCCAGGGTGTCGGACCAGCCCAGCCCTTCGACCCAGCGGTCGCGCGACGCATGCATGTGCTGACGCAGCCCGAGCCGGCGCGGCACGGCGCAGCTCGCGGCGTTGAGAGCGCTGGCGAACACGTGCACCCGGCGCCAGCCAAAGCCGCCGGCCTGCTGTGGCGTGAAGCCCCACTCCAGGCACGCCCGCAGCGCCCGGGTGCACCAGCCCCTCCCTCGGGCCGAGGACCGGAGCCAATACCCCGCTTCCGCGTTGTGGACACCGCGAGAGACCCGGTTGAACCCGGTGCCGCCAAGCAACGTCCCCTCCAGTGCATCGAAGATACCCAGCACGCACGCCCAGTCTTCGCCCGCCCCGTCGCGGCACAGGGAGCTGAGCGTGGAAATCGTCTCGGCGGACGCGGCCACGCTGTGGTGCTGGGTAAGTGCCCACGGAAGCCACGGGTGGAGCGAGTCGCGGGACGAGTCCACCGCGCGGAAGAGCTCGGCCGCGTCGTCCGCCCGGAAGGGCCTGAGCAGAACGCCCTCCTGCGTCCATGAGGGGCGGACGTTCGCGGGGGGTGTCCACGCCGGGGGCTGGGCTGGGGCTGTCATGGCGAATCTTGGGCGCGCGGGGCCGCCCGGGCCACCTCCGACTCCGTGCGAACAATGCTCTGATGAACACGCCGCCCACTCCAGCCCCACGTGAGCCCGGTCCCGACCGGTATTCGAGGCAGACGCGACTGCCGGAGGTGGGCGAGGCGGGGCAGGGCCGACTGTCGCGGGCCCATGTCCTTGTTGTCGGGTGTGGGGCGCTGGGGTGTGCAGCCTCGGAACTGCTTGCCCGCGCGGGCGTCGGACGACTCACGCTTGTCGATCGCGACCTCGTCGAGTGGAGCAACCTGCACAGGCAGGTGCTCTTTTCGGAGGCCGACGCTCGGGCCGGCAGGCCCAAGGCGCTCGCCGGGGCCGCGAGGTTGAAGTGCGTCAACTCGTCCATCGTCGTCGACGCCGCGGTGGCGGACCTGCGGGCCAGCAACGTGGCAACGCTCGTGCCCTCCGACCCGTCGCTCGTTGTCGACGCCACCGACAACTTCGAGACGCGGTATCTGCTCAATGACCTGTGCGTGAAGCGTGGTCTGCCCCTCGTCTACGGCGGTGTCATCGGTGTGAGGGGGATGCAGGCGACGTTCGCTCCTGGTGGGCCGTGCTTGCGGTGCGTCTTTCCAGAGCCCCCGGAGCCCGGTTCGCAGCAGACCTGTGAGTCGGCGGGCGTGCTCGGCCCGGCGGTCGCGGTGGTGGGGGCCATGCAGGCGGCGGCGGCGCTGCGGCTCATCATCGGGGGCGAGGTGCCGAGGCTCCTGCACGAGTGGGACGTGTGGCGGGGCAGCAGCCGCACCCTGGCGCTCGGGGAGCCGCGTGCCGACTGCCCCGCGTGCGCCGCCTCCCGATTCGAGTTTCTCGACGCCAGGCACGGCGAAGATGCGGCCCGCGTCTGCGGCAGCGACGCGGTGCAGGTCTGGCCGGCACCGAACGTGACGGTTGACCTTCGGGTCATCGCCGAGAAGCTCGCGCCGCACGGCCCGGTTGAAGTGGGGCCCGTCATGGTCCGGGCGGAGATGCGGGAACGGCCCGGGGTGACACTCACCGTGTTCGCGGATTCGCGGGCCATCGTCCGCGGTGCGGGCGGCGTCGACGCCGCACGGAGCCTCTACGCGCGGTTCGTGGGGTGCTGACAGCGCGCACTACGATGCTCCGTGACCAAAGCCACGCTCACCTTGGCGCATTCCGGCGATCCCGATGATGCCTTCATGTGGTGGCCCCTCACGGGTAAAGTGGACCCGGATGGGGTGCCGCTGCCCGGCGCAGAGGGCGCACCCCGCATCTCGCACCCACGATTCGCTTTCCGAGCCGTTCCCGGTGACATCGCGCAGTTCAATCGGCTCGCATCTGCGGAAGCCCCGTACGACGTCACCGCTTTGTCTGTGCGTGCGTTCGCGGGGGTGGCGGAGCGATACGTCATGACGTCCTGCGGCTCTTCCTTCGGGGAGGGGTACGGGCCCAAGGTCGTCTGCCGTGAGGACTCGCCCCTGCGGACACCCGCGGACCTCCGCGGCTCCGACTGCCCCATCGCGGTGCCCGGCCACCAGACCAGCGCGTTCATGACGCTGGCCCTGCTGCTCAAGGCCGACGCCGAGAGCGCGAAGAATCGATGCCCGGAGTTCGCCTTTGACGAGGTGATCCCTCAGGTCGTGGGGGGGCGAGCCGGTGCCGGGCTCGTGATCCACGAGGGGCAGATCACGTTTGGGCAGGCGGGGCTGAGGCAGGTCGTCGATCTCGGGGCCTGGTGGAGGCGGACGCGCATGCTGCCTCTCCCTCTGGGCATCAACGCGGTCAAGGCAGACCTGGACGGGAGATTCGGCCCGGGCTCGCTCGCGGAGGTCGCGGCGCTGCTGCGTGCCTCTCTGGCGTACGCGCTCGCGCACCGCCAGGAGTCCACCGCGTACACGGTGCCGTTCGCGCGAAGAAACGCGGCCCGGAGCGGCACCGCGGAGCTCACGCCGGAGGGGCTGGACCGGTACCTGAACATGTACGTGACCGGGCTGACGCAGGACCTCGGGGCGGTGGGCAGGCGGGCCATCGAGCGGTTCCTAGCGGAGGGCGCCAGCGCGGGGCTTTGTCCGGCCGTGGGTGTGCTAAAGGTGGTCTGAGGCGCCCACGGAGTGGGGTGCGACGCTCCGGCGACGTACACTCCCGTCATGAATCTCGTGAAGACTGCGACGGGCGCGGGCGTGCAGACGCCCGAAGGCGTGCTGGCGATCCCCGCGATCATGGGCATCGGCATGAACTACGCCGCGCACGCCCGCGAGCAGGGGAAGGGCGTGCCCGAGAGGCCCGTGCTGTTTACCAAGAACCCGTACGCGGCGACCCTCGACGGCGAGGACATCGTCATCCCAAGAGTCTGCCAGGACCGGCCTCAGGTGGACTTCGAGGCCGAGCTGGGCGTCATCATCGGCAGGCGGCCGAACGGTGGGCTGGTGCGTGACGTCCCGCTCGCCGAGGCGCTGCGCTGCGTGCTGGGATATGTCGCGGCGAACGACGTCTCCGCGAGATGGTGGCAGAAAGAAGGGTCGGGAGGGCAGTTCTGCCGGGGCAAGGGCTTTGACACCTTCTGCCCGATCGGCCCCCGCGTGGTGCCGGCCTCCGAGGTCCCCGACCCTCAGTCGCTCGGGCTGCGATGCCGCGTGAACGGCACCCTGATGCAGGACACTCCTACGAGCGACATGATCTTCAGCGTGGCCGCGCTGATCGCGGAGCTCTCCCGAGGGACCACGCTGCTGCCGGGAACGCTGATTCTTACCGGCACGCCCAGCGGCGTGGGCATGGCCCGCATCCCGCCTGTATTCCTCAAGGAAGGCGACGTGGTGGAGATCGAAGTTGAGCGGATCGGGACGATCCGCAACCGGGTGAGGTTTGAGTAGCCCCGATGGCGAAGCCAGAGCCGAATCTGTCGCCCACGATCGAGAACCGGCGGGCTCGCCACGAGTACCACATCGGCGAAACGCTGGAGGTGGGGCTCGCGCTGCAGGGCTCGGAGGTGAAGGCGGTCCGCGCCGGGCGGGTGTCCCTGGCCGAGGGCTATGTCGCGGTAAAGGCCGAGCCGCTTTCCCTGACGCTGCTGAACGTCGACATCGGGGAGTACGCCCCGTCGGCGAACCTCGGGCACCGGCCCAAGCGCAGCCGAGCGCTGCTCGCGAAGCGATCGGAGATGAAGCGGCTGGCCAAGGCGGTGGAGGGCAAGGGCACCACGATCGTACCGTTGAAGCTCTACTTCAAGAACGGCTGGGCGAAGCTTCTGATCGGCGTCGCCACGGGCAAGCAGGCCCACGACAAGCGGCAGTCCATGGCGAAGCGTGACGCGGACCGCGACATCGCGCGGGCGCTCTCCAGACGCCGCTAGCAGCCGCGTACACTCAGCCCCAGCACAAAGGACCAACGTATGTCGCAGGCACCCGCCCCCCAGCCCGCCCCCGCCAAGCCGGAAGCCGCCAAGCCAGACGGCAAGGCAGAACCCAAGCCCATGATCACCTTCGAGGACTTTGCGAAGGTGGACCTTCGCGTGGCCAAGGTCTTGTCGTGCGTTCCGCATCCCTCCGCGGACCGGCTGTGGAAGCTGAGCGTGGACGATGGGTCGGGCACGCCCCGCCAGATCTGCGCCGGCATCCGAGAGCACTACTCGCCCGAGCAGCTCGTGGGCCGCAGCATCATCATCGTGGCCAACCTCCAGCCCAGGGTGATCCGGGGCGAGGAATCGCGCGGGATGCTTCTCGCGGCGAGCAACGTGCCCAAGGACGGCGCGGGCGAGACTCCAAGGCGGGTGGTCGTGCTCGGGCCTTCGACCGAGATTGAGCCCGGCTCGATCGTCTCCTGATCGCCTTGACGCAGGTTGCTAGCGCCCGGGCCCGGGGAGACCTCCGGGCCGGCCCGGCGGGCGCCCCTTGACGCCATCGGGCGGTCCGCCCCGGCTGATGCGATCAAACATGTCCGAAACGGCGGCGTCGCGCTCGCCGCGCTTCTCCTCGATCTCCTTTCGGAGCGAGTCCACGCGGGATGAGAGCATCCGCAGTTCGTGCTCCTGCAGCTTCAGTCTGAGGTCGAACTGCTCGCCCAGCACGCGGCGAAGGTCTCCCTCTGACTTCGCGAGGCGTTCGGAGCGGGTCGCATCGCCCTCGGGCAGCGAGAGAGCCTCGCGGTACTCGCGGATGCAGACCATCGCGTCGATGCCGCCCCGGATCTCCTCGACGCGCATCTCGAACATCGCCGGGTCGGATTCCCGGAGTGCCATTGCCTCACGTACCTTTGGGAGAAACCGGCCCAGGTGGCGCTCCGCGGTCTCCGGGCTTGCCTTGCGAAGGTCCTCGAACCGGCGCCAGATCTCAGGGAAGCTCTGCTGCACGAACGCGCGGACTTCCTCGGCGTCCGGGGCCGCCTGACCCTCCGGGGAACGCCCCATGCCGGGCGGTCCGGGCCGGTCGCCCCTGTCGGGACGGTCAAAGCGGTCTGGGCGGTCGGCACGATCGGGGATTCGCTGGTCCATGCCCGCGCCGTCGCGCCAGGGACGGGGCCCACGCTCGTCGGGGCCGGACCTGCCTGCATCGAGCTCTCTCATCACCTCGTCCACGGGCTCGCCGGCCTCGAGGCGCTTGATGGCCTCGGCGAGGCGGGCCTGCTGTCGCTGCGCCTCTTCCAACCGGCGCAGGAGGCGCGCGGCAGCCGCCTCGCGGGGCTGCCCATTTCGGGGCTGGCCTGTTTCGGCCGGGCGTGGCGTCTCCGGCTGGCTTGGGCCTGCGGCTGCGAGGGAAGCCCCCCCGGCGGCGAGGACGAGCGACAGCGTGAGCATCCGCATCACAAGGCTCCTTCACTGAGCAGTTCATCGCCCACAGACCAGTCAGACCGGACCTTTTCGCCGAGCTGTTCGGCCTGCGTGGCGACGTTCGCGGTCTGAACCCAGACAGTGTTATCGAGCATGGACGCGACGAGGAAGTAATCGGAAAGCTCCTGTTGAGCCGCGGCGACCGGGGCTTCGTGCCGTGCGGCCCCGCGGTTGGCCAGGAGAGCTGCCCCGACGGTGGCAAAGAGTGCGACGGTGGCTGCGAGGCTCAGCCTGCCCGCTGAATAGCGCGGCAACCCGCGGGACGCGGGCTGCGCGACGACCAGTCTCAGCCCGGAGCCGGACGCAGCGGCCGCCGCGGCGGCGATACGACCCTCGAACCCCGTGTCCGGTAGGGAACGCTCGGCCTGAGCCAGTTCGTCCAGTGAGATCGCGAGGGTGTTCAGGTCCTCGCCAGGGCTTGTGTGGTCTTCGTGCTTCATGACAGTGCCCCTCGTGGCGACTCCGCGCTTGCTTCCAGGAACTCTCGCAGCTTCTTGAGCGCCCGGTGGTGCCTGGCCAGGATGGTCCCCAGAGGCTCTCCCAGCAGCTCGGCCATTTCCTTAAATCCAAGGCCCCCGTGGTGCCTCAGCTCCACGACCTCGCGGTCCGCGTCGGAGAGCATGGCGACGGCGTCCCGCAGACGCTCAACCTGTGAACCCTCGAGAGCGAGAGTGCCGACTTCCGGAGCGGGCGTGCGGGCTTCGCCCGCCTGGTCCAGCGAACCCATGCGGCGCTTCTGCTTCCGGGCGTGGTCGCGGACCCGGTTCATCGCGACCCGGAAGAGCCAGGACTCAAAGCGACCCCGCTCGGCGTACTCCCCGCCCGCGAGCTTCGCCGCGATCGTCGTGAAGACGGATTGGGTGATTTCTTCCGCCACTTCTGAGTCCTTGCATCGGCTCCGGGCCAGGGCGAACACCCGTCGGCCATACCGCGCCACCAGTTCCCGCCAGGCCGCGTCATCGCCACGGCTGGCCGCCTCGAGCAGCATGCAGAGGCCCTGATCCTGGGATTCCGACCCCTGGCTGCTCACCTCGGCCTGCTCCTGGCGTCGCCCGGCACAACGGACGGACGGCCAGTCTATTGCCGGACCCTGGGGGACACGTAGGCACCTTGTTCGAGTCCTGGAAGGGGTCGGAGGCGGCGGCAACCCGGCCCGGATAGTCTCTCCGGCGTGCAGAGGGTCGCCTACACAGTCACCGCCCGATTCGCGGTCCCCGCCAAGGTCGGGGAGTATGTCGGCTGGCTGGCCGGCGGGCACGTCCGCCAAGTTCTGGAGGCCGGGGCCCTTTCGGCGGAAATCGTCAGGCTGGACGGGCCCCCCGAACACCCCGCGGTCCAGACGCGATACGTGTTCGCGACGCGTGAAGCGTTTGAGCGATATGAAAGGGAGGCTGCGCCTGGGCTTCGGGCGGAGGGCTTGGCGCTGTTCGGCCCGGGGACCGGGGTGGTGTTCAGCCGCGAGGTCGGCACAGTGGTCGGATAACCCGCGGCAGGGTGAAGGAAGTCGAAGTGCCCGATCAAAGGACGGACGAGACACTCTTCGAGGCGTATAGGCGGGGGGAGAGGCCGGCGCTGCGGGTGCTGATCGAACGGCACCAGACCGAGCTCATGCGGTTCCTGACGCGGCTGGTGGGGGAGTCGGCCGGGGCGGAGGACGTGTTCCAGGACGCGTTCCTGCAGGTGCACCTGTCGGCGGACACGTTTGACGCGACGCGCCGTTTTCGGCCCTGGCTTTTCACGATCGCGGCGAACAAGGCACGGGACTATCTGCGTAAGAAGGGACGCCGCCGGATGCTCGAACTCTCGGCCCCGGTGGATGGTTTGGGGAATGGAGAGGATTCGCCCGGATCGTTCGTGGACCTGCTGGAGATCGACGTGCCCGCGCCGGACGCGAGGCTGGACGCACAAGAAACCTCGGCCCTGGTCCAGAAGGCGCTGGACCTGGTGCCCCCCCTGCTCCGGGAGATCCTGTTGCTCGCGTACTTTCAAAGGCTCAGCTACGTGCAGATCCACGAGGAACTCGGGATACCGCTCGGCACGGTGAAGTCTCGGCTGCACGCGGCGGTGGCGACGTTCGCAAAGCGCTGGGACGAGGTGAGCCGTTCGAGGGGGGCCGACGAATGAGTGGCCGGAATGATCCGAACGGAGGGCATCGCGACGACGCGCACGACGCCGAATGGCGATTGTGCGACGCGGACTGCGGCGCCGTGGACGAACTGGTTGAGGCCAACTGGTGCCGCAAGCACGCGGAGGCGTGCGCACGTGCCGCACGGGTGCGGGAGGTGCTCCGCCTGCTCGAGGCCGGCCCTGCCCCCGACGCCTCGCTGGCGGACGCGACCCTCGCGAGGGTGCTGCGGGCCCAGGGGGAGCGGACGACTGCCGAAGAGGCGCTCTGCATCGACGACGACGAGGCCCTCGAAGTCTTCATGGGCTCGGGCTACAGGCTCGACCGCGTTCCGGGCTCGCTGAGGCCAAGGGCCGAGCGGATCGCGTCTCTCCTGACGCTGGTCACTCTGCCGGGCGCCGACGGGGCGTCGCCCGACCTGGTCGAGCGGACGATGGCGCGCGTTCCAATCCGGATGCGGACCGAGCCGGCCCGTTCGTGGCGCACCACGGTCGGCTCGTTCCGACTGCAGGACCTGGTCTCGGTCGCGGCGGTGGTGCTCATCGCGGGCTCGGTCGTCTGGCCTGTGATGGCCACAACCAGTTCGATGCGATCCAAGACGGCCTGCGGAGCAAATATCAACTCGGTTGCCTCGGCGATGGGTCTGTACAGCGGCGACTACGCGGGGCAACTCCCGGTGGCCGCCGCCGGCCTGGGTGGCGGGACCTGGATGAACGTCGGCAAGGGGCCCGGGGAATCGAACTCGTCGAACCTCTTCACGCTCGCCCGGTCAGGCTACACATCGCTCAAGCAGCTCGCCTGCCCCGCGAACGCGAAGGCCCCGTGCGGCGGGTGCACTCCCGAGCAGCGGGACTGGGCGAACCTCGATCAGGTTTCGTACAGCTATCAGATCATGTTCGGCCCGCAGAGACCCTCGTGGGAGCAGGGACCGCGCGTGGTCATTCTCGGGGACGCCTCGCCCATCGTGCGCAGCCAGCGAGCGGGCCTGCCTTGGCACCCGCTCCAGAACTCCGCGAATCACTGCGGCGAAGGGCAGTGGGTGCTTCGCAGCGACGGCTCCGGGTGCTTCCTGACCACGCCGATGGCTGGTGATGACAACATCTGGCTCCCGGGCGTGCTCGAAGTCGCGCTCTCGCGGATCGCGGATCGCATCCGGCAGGGCCAGAGCTCGGGCATCGTGGAGATCCGCGGCAACGAGGTGCCGGACTCCGCCACCGACTCCTTCCTCGGGCCGTGAGCAAGCCCGCGGCGACGACCCCCCATGGGCCAGTCAGCAGCACCCAACGGAGGCGACGCGCTCGTGCGGGCGGTTCGGGCGCACCTGTCACGCTTCGGCGTGAAGCCCACGCTGGGCGCGACCGCGCCCGGCAGGGTGAACCTCATCGGAGAGCATGTGGACTACTGCGGCGGGCGCGTCCTGCCCATCGCCATCGGCGTGCGGACCGCGTGCGTGGCCTCGCCCGCGGCCGACGCCACGCGGGTGTTCGCCTCCGATCTCGGCCAGCGCGGCGGGTGGTCAGTTGGGGAGCCCGCGCCCCCTGGCTCATGGCAGAGCTACGCCCTGGGCGTGCTGGAAGAGGTGCGAGGCCTGCCCACGCGCGGGGCCTGCGGGCCCTTGGATTTGACCATCGCCAGCGATGTGCCCATCGGCGCCGGGCTTTCGAGCTCCGCGGCCTTTGAAGTCTCGCTCGGGTTGCTCCTGGCCCGGGCGTGGGGGCGGGAGGTCTCGTTCGCGGACCTCGCCGCCGCGTGCCACCGGGCGGAGCATGACTACGCCGGCGTGCCCTGCGGCATCATGGACCAGATGGTCGTCGCAGGTGCCGTCGCGGGCCACGCGATGCTGCTGGACTGTGGCACAGGCGAGGTGCGGATGACGCCCGTGCCGAAAGACGCGGTGCTTGTGGTTGTCGACACGGGTGTGAGGCACAGGCTCGGAGAGTCGGAGTATCCCAAGCGGCGTGCGGCGTGCGAACGTGCGGCTGCCATCCTCGGTGTCAGAGCGCTGGCGCGGGCCGATGCCAGCGAGATTGGGCGACTGCCAGAGGACCTCCGGCCCTTTGCACGCCACGTGATCTCTGAGGATGGCCGGACCGTGCGGTTCGCGTCGTGCCTGGCTGGCGGCGACCTTGCAGGAGCGGGCCGGGCAATGAACGAGTCCCATGAATCCCTGCGCGATGACTACAGAGTGAGCTGCGCGGAGCTGGATTGGGCCGCGTCCCGGGCGGCGTCGATGCCGGGCGTCTTTGGCGCACGGATGACCGGGGGCGGCTTCGGCGGGAGCGTGATCGTGCTCGCGACGCATCCGGGCGCCCAAGGTCTGCCTGGGGCGATCTCGCCCGCGTTTGAGCGCGAGTTTGGTCACCCCTGCCGCGTGTTCGAGGTCACTGCCAGCGAGGGCGCGAGACTCGAAAAGGTCTAGTGACCTCCGGCCGCGGGCTGCGTGCCTTCTTTGCCCTCCAGGTCCGAGTGCATCCACTTGGAAAGCAGCGGCGAGAGGATGAGGAGCAGCACGGCGGCGCCGCACCCGGCGATGCCGATCTTCAGGAACACGTCGCTGTACACGCCAACGGTCTCCTGCGGCGGGGGCAGGGTGCTCTCGTCACCGCCGCCGTGGCTGACGCCGGTGAGTCCGGCGATGAGCCCCGCGAGGTAGTTGGAGAAAGCCGTCGCAAGGAACCAGCCGCCCATGACTGTGCTGACCATGCGGGCTGGGGACAGGCGAGTGACCATTGACAGTCCGACCGGGGAGAGGCAGAGCTCTCCCGTGGTGTGCAGTGCGTAGCCGACCACGAGCCAGAGCATGCTGGTCATGCCGCGGTCGGTGGACTGGGACGCGCCGTACCAGAACACGATGAAGCCCAGCCCCAGTTGCAGCAGCCCCAGCGAGAACTTGATGGGGGTGCTGGGCTCAAGCTTGCGGCGTCCCAGGAACCCCCACAGCGCGGAGAACGCCAGCCCGAAGACCATGATGCAGACCGGGTTGACGGCCTGGAAGACGCTGGCCTTGACCTCGTTTCCGCCGTACGCCTGCCCGACGTGCTCGGGGAGGACGGTCCACGGGACTGTTGCGGTGAAGGGGGGGGGCGTCGCGGGAGCCTTCCCGCCGTTCTCGGCCTTGGCCTTCTCGATGGCCGCGTCGCGTGCCTTGGTCACCACGGCCTCAACTTCCGTGAGGGTCATGACGCCGCCGCCGGGCTTCTTGAGGCCCACGAGCGCCTGGTTGGCCGGGACCTCGACGGTCTCGCCGACCTGGGCCTGCGTAAAGGTTGAAGCGGCGGTGATGCGATGGACGTTGCGGTCGGTGAAGTTATTGACGGAACTTCCCGCCTGTTCGAAGAAGGCCCAGAAGAGCATGGAGAAAAACATCATCGCGAGCACCACGAAGAGCCGCTCTCGTTCGACTTTCTGGGACCGCAGGGCCTCGACGAGGATCGTCCCCAGAGCGAGAATGCCGAAAGCAGTCAGGACGTACCCGGCGATGGTGTTCCTGCTCACGAGCAGGGCGATGACGGGAACCGCGATCAGCACGCCGGCGTAGACCATGAACTCTGCGGTGCGGTTGTTCGCCTTTTCTGGACGGCGGCCGGCCCACGCCGGAAGCCCACCCTTGCCCACGGCGAAGGCCGCGACGAAGGCAGCGACCAGAAGGGCCAGGCCCACCGGCGCGTTGACCGCGAGCATGAGGGAATCGCCCCGGTTGACATAGATCATGCTGGCGGCGGCCGCGAGCGCGCCCAGGATGATGAGCACCTGGGTGAGGCCGCGGGGCGCGACGAAGACCGCGAGGCCGATGAGCATGCCGATGGTGGCAAGGCCGAAGCCGTAGTGCCAGCCGTAGGTTTCGCCGACATAGCCGCAGAGGAGCGGGGCGAGTGCGGCGCCGAGGTTGATGCCGATGTAGAAGATGGTGAATCCGGCGTCCCGCTTTGGGCTGCCCGCTGGGTAGAGCGACCCGACGATGGTTGAGATGTTGGGCTTGAAGAAGCCGTTGCCGCAGATCAGGAGCGCGAGCGCCCCGAAGAAGGCGTACTTGTTCTCGACGGTCATGAGGAGGTGCCCGGCGGCCATGAGCATGCCGCCCAGCACCACGCTCCGCCTCGCGCCCAGGAGGCGGTCGGCGACCATTCCGCCAATGAACGGCGTGGCGTAGACCAGCGCGGTATACGCGCCGTAGACCTCGTAGGCCTCTTTGTCGCCGTAGCCCAGGAACCCCTTGATCATGTAGAACACGAGCAGGGCCCGCATGCCGTAGTAGGAGAAACGCTCCCACATCTCGGCGAAGAAGAGCGTGAACAGGCCCGCGGGGTGGCCCATGAGCTGGGGGAGGTCGTTGGGCGCTTGGGCGGAGTTGGCGTTGCTCATTCGTGGTTCCAAGTCGGGGGCGAGGCTGGGTGAGATCCGCGGCCGGGCCGTGGAGCGTACAGCATACCGTCCCTGCAGGTGGGCTTGCCAGTCCGCGATTCCACCCGAGAAAGGACCCGGATGGCCCGACCAGACCCGGCATCAAGGCTTATGGCGAAGTTCACCCATCGACGCGCGACGGTGGGGGTGGTGGGGCTCGGCTACGTCGGGCTGCCGCTGGTCAGGGCGATGCACCAGGCCGGCTTCCGGGTGGTCGGTTACGACGTCGACGAGAAGAAGGTGACGGCGCTTCGCGCGGGGAAGGCGTACCTCAAGCACCTCGGGCGTGAGCTCGTGAGGGAGCTCGCCTCGTCGGACCGGTTCGCAGCGACCTCTGATCCGAAGTCGCTGCGGGAGTGCGACGCGGTGTGCCTGTGTGTCCCCACGCCTCTGGGCGCCCATCGGGAGCCGGACCTGTCGTACGTGGCGGAGTCCACGCGGATGGTGGCGGGCGTGCTCAAGAAGGGCGCACTCGTCACGCTGGAGTCCACGAGCTATCCGGGAACGACGCGCGAGGTGTGCCTCCCGATCCTCGAGGGCAAGGAAGGAGGGCGGATCCGGCGGCTGGGATCGGACTTCTTTCTGGCGTTCAGCCCCGAACGGGAAGACCCGGGGCGGAAGGGCTTCGAGACTCGCACGATCCCGAGGCTGGTTGGCGGGGTTGACCTTCGCAGCGGGGACGCCGCGGAGGCGCTCTACGCCGCCGCCGTCGAGAAGGTGCACCGGGTGGAGTCCGCGGAGGTGGCGGAGGCGGCAAAGCTCCTGGAGAACATCTATCGCGCGGTGAACATCGCGCTGGTCAACGAGCTGAAGCCGGTGCTGACGGACATGGGGATCGACATCTGGCAGGTGATCCGGGCGGCGTCGACGAAGCCATTTGGGTTCCAGCCTTTCTACCCCGGGCCCGGTCTGGGAGGGCACTGCATCCCGATCGACCCGTACTACCTGTCGTACAAGGCCAGGGAGTTCGGGCATTCCACGCGGTTCATCGAGCTCGCCGGGGAGATCAATCACGCGATGCCGAAGTACGTGGTCGAGCGGACGGCCTCTGCCCTGAACGAGCGGGGCCTGGCGCTGAAGGGCGCGAGCGTGCTGGTGCTGGGGATCGCGTACAAGGCCGACGTGGACGACATCCGCGAAACCCCGGCGGCGGAGATCATCGCGCTGCTGGCCGAACGGGGCGCGCGGGTGAGCTACCACGACCCGCACGTGCCGACGTTTCCGAGCATGCGGAAGTACGAGATCCCGCTGAGATCATCCCCGCTCACGCCCAGGACGCTCCGCGCCGCGGACGCTGTGGTGGTGGTCACGGCGCACCGGGCCATCGATTGGGCGATGGTGGGGCGCGCGGCGAAGGTGGTGGTCGACACGCGGGATGCGCTCGGCGGCCGGACGCGGGCGCGGATCGTGAAGGCCTGAGCGCCGGCTCAGCCCCCCCAACTCTGGCCGGACCAGGACTCGAATGCCGCCTTCTGCTCCGGGTTCGCGTCCTTCTTTTTCTGCACCTTTAGTTCGCTCTTGGGCCTCGACGCGAGAGAGAGCCGGACCTCGCGGAGCAGGTCACGGCGGATGACGTGCAGCGTGACGATCTGACCCGGTTTGAGCTGCTTCAGCCGTGAATCCAGCTCTCCGGCGCGGAGTCGCTGCCCGTTGAGCGCGACGATCTGATCGTCCACGTTGATGCCCGCGGCCGGCCCGGGCCCGTCGTCGCGGACCACGGAAACGGTCGCGAGGCCGTCGGCGTCGCGGAGGTCGAGGCCAAGGTATGACCGTTGCTCATCGCCCTCTCCTTCGCGGACTGCTTCCAGCCCGAAGATAGCGAGCGCGTCGTTGATCGGCAGGTCGGCGGTGCCCCGCACGAAGTCGTTGAAGAACGGCGTGAAGTCCTCGCCCGTGACGTAGCGGATGGCGTCCAGCACGTCGGCGGTCGTGTACCCGGGCGCTGTGTGGGGGAAGCGGCTGCTCAGCGTGCGCATCACGTCATCGAGCGAGCCGGCGCCGGAGGTCAGCGTGCGGATGCGGGCGTCGAGCATGAGGCTCACGAGCGCACCCTTGGAGTAGAACGACACGGTGGAGTTGACCGCGTCAGGGGTGGCGCGGTTGAACTTGATCCAGGCATCAAAGCTCGACTCTTCGAGGCTCTGGAGTGAGCGGCCGGGGCGGGCCAGCTCCGCGTCGATTGTCTTGCCGAGCGATTCGAGGTAGTGCTTGGTCTCCCAGACCCCAGCCCGGAGGCACAGGAGCTCGTCGTAGTAGCTCGTGGTGCCCTCCGCGACCCACAGCAGCGTGGTGTAGTTCTCTCTCTGGTAGTCGTAGGGCTTGAGGCCCGCGGGGCGGAACTGCTTGACGTTCCATGTGTGAAAGAGCTCGTGGCTGGCGAGAGCGAGCGATCCGCGGTGGTCCTTCGGCTCGGTCGCGGCGCTGGGCCTGACGCCGATGACGGTGGAGTTCAGGTGTTCGGTGCCACCGCCCGCACCGGGCGCGAGGTGCGTGATGAAGACGTAGCGATTGAATGGGAAGCCATGGAACATCTTCTGCTGGGCGGTGGCGATCTTCGCGACGTCGCCCGGGAAAGCGGCCGCCATCGCGTCGGGCCTGCCCCAGACGGCGATCTGGTATTGCACGCCATCTACGTCGAACTCGTGCAGGTCGTGGATCCCGGCCTCGATGGGGGAGTCAACGAGGGTGTCGTAGTCGGGGGCGAGCAGCACGCGGTCCGACCCCGGTTCAAAGTCCAGGCCGCAGGCGACCCGCCAGCCTTCGCGGAGGTCGAGCGTGACGCGGACGGGCTCGGCCCGGCGTTCGTGGCAGTACAGGAAGACCGCGGAGCCGCTGAGAAAGGCGTGGGTCTCGTCCGCGTGCCGGGTGCGGGAGGAGAGGCTGTTGCAGTAGAGCTGATAGCGGATCGCGATGTCCCCGGGCGCCGGGGTGCTGATGCGCCAGGACGCCTTCTCCGTCTTCTCCCACGCCAGGGGGTTGCCGGCGGCGTCCTCGGCCTCGAAGAGTCTCACACCCCCCGCGAGATCGAGTACCTCATAGCGGCCCGGCCTCCACACGGGCATGTGGACATCCAAGTGCGGGGCTTCCCACGCCGGAATCCTCATCTCGATGTTGACAAGCTGCGCCCGGGTCTTCGACAGGTCCACGATGTACTCGACCCCGATCCGCCCGGCGTCCGAAGCGCTGGACGCCCCGGTGGCGGGCATGGCGAAGAACGCGACGACCAGGAGCGAGAGCAGGGCGACGAAGGGCGTGTGCATGGGCCAAGCGTACCAGCCGCCGCGCTCACCGGCGCGAGCGGGTACGATGTCCCCCGCGCGGGGACTGTGAGGAGGATTGCGTGGCTTCCAAAGCGGTACGAACTGTCGCGAAGCGGCCCCTGCTCATCGGCATGGTGCACGCGCGGGCGCTCCCAGGTTCGCCCCGTGCCGGTCGGTCGGTGGGCGAGATCGTGAGCGTGGCGGTGCAGGAGGCGGAGGTCCTCGCGGGAGAGGGCTTCGGCGGCATCATCGTCGAGAACATGCACGACACGCCCTACGTGAACGGGCCCCACGCTCCGGAGACAGTCGCGGCGATGACGCGCGTTGTGGCGGCGGTGCGAGCGGCGGCGCCGCGCGCGCTCCTGGGTGTGCAGGTGCTCAGCATGGGGCACATGGAGGCGCTCGCGATCGCGCACGCCTGCGGCGGTGACTTCATCCGCGTCGAGAACTTTGCCTTCGCGCACGTGGCGGACGAGGGCCTGCTCGCGGAGGCGGCGGCGGGGCCCCTCCTCCGCGCCCGTCGCCGCATCGGCGCCGAAGGGGTCAAGCTGTTCTGCGATGTCAAGAAGAAGCACGCCTCGCACGCGATCACGGCGGACCTGTCCATCGCGGACGCTGTGAAGGGGTATGGGTTCTTCGGCGCCGACGGCGTCATCGTCACGGGCGCGCACACGGGAATGGCGACGGACCCGTCGGATGTGCGGGATGCGGCGAACGCGACGCGGCTTCCTACGTGGGTCGGGTCGGGTGTGACGCCGGAGTCGGTCGCGGAGCTGGGCGGGCTCGCCGACGGGCTCATCGTCGGCTCGTACCTGAAGCGAGGTGGGCGCTGGGATGGACCGCTGGACCGCGCGCGCTGTCGGGCGCTCGTTCGCGCGGCCGGGTAGCCGCTCGCGTTCCGGGGCCGCGGGCGTCTGGCGATGACCCTGCGTCTCGAACGGGGTCGCCGCGGCGCATCTCCGTGCGCGGCATGTTCTGAGAGCAAACACGCCGCGCGAAGCCTCGACACGCGACCCCGCGAGCTGCCAACACGGCGTGTCCGTGGGAGTTGCGCGGGCGTGCCGCGGCCAAAGTTCGAACCTCGCACGTGGCGCGGGCAGAGTAAGGATGCACGCACCGGGAGCCCTCGAACCGAAGGGCGGGCGGTCGTAGAAGTTGTCGCTCAAATTCGGGTTTTTTACTCAGCACGAGTTGGCGGTATCGGTATGCTCACGGCGGGTGCGGGCGGGCCACGCGCGAGGCCCGGTGTGCTTGTCGTTGCTCAGAGTTCGCGCGTCAGAACCTAGGAGAGGACCATGGGATTGAACCGAGTCAAGGGGCGGGTGTGTGTCGCCGCGTCCATCGCAGCCGCGGCGATCGCGCTGGTGGCGGGTCGGCCGGCGTCGGCGCAGATCCAGCCGGAGGGTGCGCATCCGGCGGAGCAGGTCATCTACGTGTCGGACCTGAACCTGAACGGGCTGCGCGGAGGCATCGTGGTGCCCATCGAGGTGCCGGCAGAGCGTGGCTCGATGCTGCTTCGCATTCCGACGGAGGACCTCAAGGAGCTGCCCATCGCGCTGGAGCCGGTCTCCATCCGCGCCGAGAACTACATGCTCATCGAGCAGATCGATGGGGGCGGCTATCAGGCGGTCGATCCCGGTGAGGAGACCACGTACACGGGCTCCGTCGCCGGCATGGGCGAGGACGCTCGCGTCGCCGGCTCCATCCTTGGCGGCAAGCTGCTGCTCGCGATCTGGATGCCCGACGGGACCCGTCGCTATGTTCAGCCCCTTTCTGACTTCATCCCGGGGGCGCACCCCAGCCTTCACGTGGTCTACAAGAGTGGGGACAGCGAGTGCCACGGCGAGTGCGGCAACACGCTCGAGCAGGAGGCACACCGCCACGAGACCGGGTATGGAGAGCGGGGAGTCTGCGCGTCGGCCTACTGCGAGGCGCTGGTCGCGACCGACGCCGACTACGAGTACTACCTCGACCACGGGTCGTCGTCGACCGAGACGCAGGGGCGGATTGCGGCGGTCATTAACGTCATCAACCACCAGTATCAGCGCGACGTGCAGATCACCCACCGGATCGGCACGCAGATCGTGCGGACGACCTCCGCGGACCCGTACACCTCTACCGACTCAAACACGCTGCTGAGCGAGTTCCGGAGCGAGTGGAACGCGAACCAGACCGCGATCAGCCGCGACGTGGCGCACCTGTTCACGGGCAAGGAGATCGACAGCAACGTCATCGGCATCGCGTATGTCGGGGTGATCTGCGCCAGCACCACAACCGGCTCGGGGTACGGCCTCTCGCAGTCTGACTTCAGTTCGTCCTTCGCGTGCGTGAGCGACCTCACGGCTCACGAGATCGGGCACAACTGGAGTGCTCAGCACTGCACATCGTCGTGCAGCTCGACGATGAACCCCTCCATCACGTGCACCAACACGTTCGTGGGCGCGGTCGGGGTGGACAGCCAGGCCCAGATCGACGCGCACGCGGACAGCCGCGCGTGCCTGACCGGGGTCCCATCGACCCCGGCCAACAACATGTGCACCGCCGCCACGCTCGTGACGAGCTACGGCACGTACTCGGGCTCCAACGTCGGCGCGACGAGCGACGGGGCGGCGCACCCCTGCGGTAGTTCCACGTCCAGCTCCTCCGTCGGCCGCAACGACGTCTGGTGGCGGTTCAGCCCGCCGGCGTCCGGCACGGTGACGATCGACACCTGCGGGTCCTCGTTCGACACTGTGCTCTCCGTTCACACCGACTGCCCCGGCACGCCAGCCAATGATGTGGCGTGCAACGAGGACACCGGCACCACGAACTGCCCCAGCAACGGGCTGAACTCTCGGGTGACCTTCAGCGGCGTCGCCGGCAACATCTACTACATCCGCGTCGCGGGGTACTCCACCAACACAGGCGACATCACCCTCAACATTGCTCTGTCCAGAACTAGCGCAACCGGTCGTGGTACGAGTGCGTACCGGGTGGCATGAGTCAGTCGAAGCGTCGTGAACGAGGGTTGTTCGGGCAGGCGGTCATTGACGCGAGCGATCAGGAACTC
>JADYXW010000043.1 GCA_020853975.1 Phycisphaerales bacterium | reverse complement strand
CGGCAGCGGGTCCGGTGGCGATACCGGCGGCGGGTCCGGTGGCGATACCGGCGGCGGGTCCGGTGGCGATACCGGCGGCGGGTCCGGTGGCGATACCGGCGGCGGCTCAGGTGGCGACTCCGGCGGCGGGTCCGGTGGCGATACCGGCGGCGGGTCCGGTGGCGATACCGGCGGCGGGTCCGGTGGCGGCGGGTCGGACAGCGATGTCCAGACCTACACCAACGGCGGCGGATCTGGCTCCGGGTCCGGCAGTGGCAGTGGCTCCGGTGGTGACTCCGGCAGCGGCTCGAGCGGTGGCTCTGGGAGTGGTGCAGGCGGCGGCTCCGGCGGCGGCTCCGGCGGCCAGGTCAATCAGCCACCTCCGCCTTCCGGCGGCGGATCCGGCGGTGCGCTCAACAACTTCGGCGGGTCCGCGGGCGCCTCTTCCAACCCCAGCGCCGGGTCCAGCCGTTCCAGCGCGATTATGCGCATGCTCGCCGCAGCCCAGCGCAACCGCAGCGGCTCGTCCAACAACTCCAACAACCAGTCTTCGGGAGACCGGTCTTCGGGCGGCTCCTCGGGTGGCAGCTCATCCTCTCCCCCCCGCATCGTCACCTCGTTCCGGCCGAACCGCACGGACTCGTCGCCGTCGGGCTCATCGATCCGCAGCTCGATCATGCGGGCGCTCGAACGTGCGCGGGCCACGCAGAACCGCACGGTGACGATCGTGCCAAACACCGACGGCCAGTGATCCAGACTCCCCGCAACCCTTGGGGCCCGCGTGTCTGTTCGCAGCGCGGGCCCCATTTCTATTATCTGTATCCATGAACGTGCTTCACGTCATCGAATCGCTCGACCCCCGGACCGGCGGCCCACCCGCCGTCGCGGCCAGGCTCGGGGCCGCCCAGGCGGCGCTGGGTGCACGCGTCGGGATCGCCGCCCTCGCGGAGCCGGGCGCGGCCGAGCGCGTGCGGGCCTCCTTCGCCTCCATCCCCGGGCTGGACTCCCTCGCGCTGCACGAGCTGCCTCGGCCCTCGGGCGTGCTCGACCGGCTGCGGCTCACCGGGCTCAGCACCGCGCTGACCTCGCTCGCCCGGGGCGTTGACGTGCTCCACGTGCACGGCGTGTGGGACGTGACGGTGCGGGCCTCCTTCGCGGCGTCGGTCTCGGCCCGCGTGCCCATGGTGGTGGTGCCGCACGGCATGCTCGACCCGTGGTCGATGCGGGCCACGCCCGCGAAGCGCGTGAAGAAGTCCATCGCGATGGCCCTGACCTTCCGGCGCATCCTCAACCACGCCGCCTTCTTCCACACCCTCAACGCCGACGAGCAGGCCGGCATGGCACCCCTCGGGCTGACGCCCCCCTGCGAGGTCTTACCCAACGGCGTCTTCCTTGACGAGTTCGCGAACCTGCCGGGGCCGGACGAGTTTCGCGTGGCAAACCCAGCCCTGGAGAAGGACCCGTTCGTGCTGTTCCTCAGCCGCCTGCACCATAAGAAGGGCCTGGATATTCTCGCGGAGGCGTTCACGCTCGTGCTCAAGGAGCACCCCCAGGCCCGGCTGGTGGTCGCCGGGCCCGACGGCGGGGCGCTCGGGCCTCTCACGGCGCAGGTGCAGAGGTTGGGGATCGCGCCGCGCGTGCACCTCGTGGGCCCGCTCTACGGGCGGGACAAGCTCGCGGCGCTCACCGGTTGCACCGCCTTCTGCCTTTCCAGCAGGCAGGAGGGCTTCAGCATGGCCATCACCGAGGCGATGGCCTGCGCTCGCCCGGTCGTGGTGTCGGCCGCATGCCACTTCCCGGAGGTGGCGTCGGCGGGCGCGGGGCGGGTGGTGCCGCTCGACGCAGCCGAGGTCGCCCGAGCCCTGAGCGCCCTGCTCGCCAACCCGGTTGAGGCGGGCGATATGGGAAGGCGGGGGCGAGTGCTGGTCGAGTCCAGCTTCACGTGGCCCGTGATCGCACGGCGCAGCCTGGAGGCCTATGTGCGCCACGGCGTGCGAGGGGCATGACGCCCGTACAGTGACCAAGCCCAGGGGAGATGCTCCGGAGTGCCGCTCGCCGCCCGACAGACCGTCCGCGTCGTTCTGACGCAGCCGACCCTCACGAAGTACCGCGTGCCGGTCTTCCGCGAGCTCGCCGCTCGCCCGGGCATCGACCTGCTGGTGGTGCACGGCGAAGAGACCAACATGCCGACGGCAAAGCCCGACGGCTTCCGCACGCAACTCGTCCCGCTCCGCGAGCGCGTCATGGGCTCCGAGGCCTTCCGCTGGCACGATGCCCAGATCGACTTCTGCACCAAGGACAAGGCCGATGTTGTGCTGCTCTCCTGGAGCACACGGTACCTCTCGCTGCTCCCGGGGCTCATCAAGGCCCGGTGGAACGGCGTGCGGACCGTGCTGTGGGGCCACGGCTATTCGAAGGCCGAGACGCGCCTGCGCGACCGCACCCGCGCCACGCTCGCCAGCCTCGCCGACGCGCTGCTGTTCTACAACCACACCGCCGCCCAGATGTACATCGATTCCGGGTACGCACCGCCCGAGCAGCTCTTCGTCGCGCTCAACACCATCGACCAGGCCCCGATCCGCTCCGTCCGCGACGCCTGGCTCGCCGAGCCGGCGCGGCTCGCGGAGTTCCAGAAGGCGAACGGGCTCGAGGGCCGCCCGGTTGTGCTGTTTGTCTCGCGTCTGCAGCCCTGGAACCGCACCGACATGCTGATCCGGGCCGCCGCGGCGCTGCGGGCAAAGCACCCCGGCCTGTGCGTGGCGATCGTGGGCGACGGGCCCGCCTCCGACCCGCTGCGCGCACTCGCCCGCGAGCTCCGCCTCGATGACACCGTGAAGTTCACCGGGGCGATCTATGGCGAGGATCAGCTCGCGCCCTGGTTCCTCTCCGCGCACGCCTTCTGCTACCCCGCGAACATCGGCCTGAGCCTGATCCACGCGCTGATCTACGGCGTGCCGGTGGTCACCAGCCGCGAGCAACGGGCGCAGAACCCCGAGATCGAGGCATTCCGAGATGGCGAGAACGGCCTGGGGTTCCCTCAGGATGATCTGGAGGGGATGACCGCCGCGCTCGACCGCGTGCTCTCCGACCAGGCGTTCCAGCGCACGCTCTCGGCGGCTGCCCGGGCCACGGTGGAGCACGACTACACCATCTCGAAGATGGTGGATGGGCTGGAAGGCGCGCTCCGCTATGCCGCCGCGCGAAAGCGCTGATTTCAGCGGCCTCGCAGCCTGAAGCGCCCAGGGGCTCCCCGACCCGGGTGATACCGAACGCGGTCCGACCATTCCGGAAGTACTGAATGTCAAGCCGGATGCGTTTATTCTCGCCACTTTGCTGGCAGTCTGCGCCGCGTGTGGCATGTTTAGGGTGGCGCTACGTCCGATTGCGTTGGTCGGGTGTGGGGTGCGGCGGGATTGGAACTCTCTCCTCCAATCCAGCGTGACGTCGCGTGAAGGAGCGTGCCATGCAGGTGATCGTCAGTCGTTTCCGGCTCGTGTTGACGGCGTTGTTCATGATCCCGGCCCTCGCGGCGGAGGCTCTCACCACCCGCGGCGAAGACGGCATGCGTGAAGACGGCCTCGACTGCTGAGCCGCCTCCCATTCGATACTCCGAAACAAGATCGCCCCGGAACGGGTCAGTCCGGGGCGGTTCTGTTTTTTGGAGCTGCCGTATTGTCCAGCGTGAGGTACGTGTGCCTTGATCTCGGCGGAAAGCGAACCGGCGTTGCTGTCGGCGACACCATCACGCGCGTGGTGACGCCGGTGAACGTGCTCGATGTCCCGAGCGACGCCCAAGGCGGAGGACCGGCGGGAAGCGAATACCTGGGCTCGCTCGCCGCGGCGGTGCGTGAGCACCTGGGTGACCCGCCCGCCCCGGGCGAGATCGTCCTGGGCCTGCCCCTCAACATGGACGGGAGCGAGGGCCCGGGAGCGAAGGCGGTCAGGGCGCTGGGCGCCCGGCTCGCTGCCCTCGCAGGCCGCGTGGTGCACTTTCAGGACGAGCGTCTGACCAGCGTGGACGCCGACTGGGCCATGGCCCGGTCAGGCCTGACCCACGGGCAGAAGAAGAAGCGCCGGGACGCCCTCGCGGCGGCGGCGATCCTGCGCGACTTCGTCGAAGCGGCTCAACCCCGCCCCGGGGGACGCGCCGACTCAACCTGAGTACCCTACCGGGCGATGAGGTCGTGGCAAGGCGTCAACTCGGGCCGGACCTTCACGGGGTCACGATGGGCCGTGGTGCGCGCCCTGTGCTGGTTGCTGCTGCTCGTGCTTGGCGTCGGCCATCTCTGGGCCCAGACGACGACAACCACCCCCCCACCCGCATTCCGGGCCGCCCGGACGGTCGTGGTCATTCCCCTGCGGGGCGAGATCGACGACCGGGGTGTGATGGCCACCAGTCTGCGCCGGCGGCTGGCGCTCGCGGAGCGGGCCGGCGCCGACGCGATCGTCATCGAGATCGACAGCCCGGGCGGCTCTGTGGACGCCGTCCTGCAGATGTGCCGCGCCATCAAAGGCTCCCGCGTGCGGAACACCGTCGCGTGGATCAACTCTGACGCCTACTCGGGAGGCGCGATCGTCGCCCTCGCCTGCCGCGAGATCGTGATCAACGACCCCGTATCGTTCGGCGATGCGAAGCCGATCTCGGGCGGCCCGCTCGGCATCCTCCCGCAGGGGATTCCCGACGACCTTCTGAAGAAAATCCTGCCCCCGCTGGTGGCGGAAGTGACGGAGTCCGTGCGACGTCACAACGAGTTCGCCGGCAGCTACGACTGGGATGAGTACCTGGCGAAGGCGATGATCGTGGACGACATGCGCCTGTGGGCGGTGCGGAACAAGAGCACGGGCGAGCGCGTCTGCATCGATCCGCACGAGTTCCGCCTGCTGTTCGGAGAGGGCGCGGACCCGGGCGGCGCTACGCGCCTGGCCTCGCTCTCCTCGGCGGGCCCTTCCGCCCCGGCCGACCCGCCGCCTGCGGAGGGCATCGCCTCCGGCTCTTCAAAGCTCGCCGCTGCGGCGGACGCCGTGGTCGCCCGGCTCTCGGGGGGCTCGGTCTCCACCAGGCGGCCCAAGTTCTCCGCCTCCGATCGTGACTCGTGGGAGCTGGAGGAGAAGGTGCTGGACGGCTCGGGCCCCGCGCTCCTCAAGGCCGACGACATGGTCTACTTCGGCTTCGCCGCCAACACGACCACGGACGCCTCCGGACGCACGGTCGCGGACCCCGTCCGCACCGACGATGATCTGGTCGCGTTCTTTCAGGCCAAGAGGCTGGTCCGTTACGAGGCGTCGTGGAGCGAGGGCCTGGTGCTGGTGATGACCCACATCGCCACGCGCTTCGTGCTGGTGGTGATCTTCCTCATCGCGATGTTCCTGGAGATCACGCACCCTGGCGCCGCCCTCCCCGGCATCATCGCGGTCGCGGCCCTGGCCGGGCTGGTCGCGCCGCCCATGCTCATCGGGATGGCGAGCTGGTGGGCGGTCGTCGCGATCATCTGCGGCATCGGGATGCTGCTGCTCGAGGTGTTCGTGGTGCCCGGCTTCGGCGCGCCGGGTATCTTCGGCCTGATCCTCTTGTTCCTGGGGCTGGTCGGCGTCTTTGCGCCCAGCGGCAACGGGCTGGTACCAAGCTCTCCCGAGGGCCGCACCGATCTCCTGTACTACGGCGCCACGGTGCTTCTGGCGATGGTGACAGCCGCCGCCGGCATCGCGCTCGTCGCACGAAACCTGAGGGCCATCCCGGGCCTCTCGCGCCTCGTGCTGCGGGATGCCCCCGGCGATGACGACGGCCCCGGCACGCTGGACGCCCTCGCGGAGGCGGCGCCCGACGCGCCGGCCATCGGCGAGGTCGGCGTCGCCATCACGGTGATGAGGCCCGCGGGCCGGGTGGAGATCCGGGGCGCCATCGTCGACGCGGTGGCCGAGTTCGGGATGATCGAGGCAGGCACGTCGGTGCGCATCACGAGCGTGGACGGCATGAGGGTGGGCGTGGAGCCCGAGCGGGGGACGACGGCATGATGGAGAATCCGCTTGTCTGGGGCTGGGTCCTCATCGCCCTGGGCCTTGTCCTGATGGTCTCGGAGTTCTTCATCCCCACAGGCGGCGCGCTCGGCCTCACCGCCATCGTGGCGACCATCGCGGGCGTCGTTGTGCTCTGGGTCGGCGCGGGCCGGACCTGGGGCCTCACGGGCACGCTCAGCGTGCTGGTGATGGGACCCGCCGCGTTGGCGTACGGGCTGAGGGTCTGGCCCCACACCCCGCTCGGGCGCCGCATCATCGGCACACCCAGCGAAGAGGATCGTGCCCGCGCCGCAAAGACCGAGGCAGAGGCTGCGGCGGCGGCCCGCTCGATGATCGGCCGGGAGGGTGTGGCACTCACAGAGCTCCGGCCCGTGGGGACCGTTGAGATCGAGGGGAGGCGCTATGACGCGATCTCGGAGGCGTTCATCCTCCCGGCGGGCGCCCGCGTGCGCGTCACGGGGCAGGACGTGGCGCAGATCAAAGTCCGGCGCGTCGACGCTGGGGGCGGGGCCTGACCCGACGCGGGCGGTGGGACGCACGCGCACGTATACTCCACGACGCCCGCGTACCGCGGCCTCTTGCACTCCGGGGAAAGACCCATGACCAACCGCCTCTCGAAGACCGCCACGTCCGTGCTCCTGCTCGCCGCGTTCGCGGCGCCCGCGCTCGCACAGCCCGCGGGGGGCGGTGGCGGCGGCGGGCCCGGCATCCTCGACGCCGTCATCATCGGCGCCATCGTCATCGTCGGCATCATCCTGCTGCTGGTGTTCATCTTCCTGGTCCAGTTCATCAACCTCTACATCCAGGCATATACCAGCAACGCCCGCGTGGGACTGTGGGACATGGTGGGAATGAAGCTCCGCAAGGTCGATCTGCGGACCGTCGTGCTCAACCGCATCCGGGCGGTCAAGTCCGGCATGGACATCCCGACCAACCTGATCGAGACGCACTATCTCGCGGGCGGGCGCGTGAGCAACGTGATCTCGGCGATGATCGCCGCCCGCGGCGCGAAGATCGACCTGCCCTTCAACACCGCGACCGCCATCGACCTCGCGGGCCGCGACATTCTCGACGCCGTGCACACCTCCGTGAATCCGAAGGTCATCGACTGCCCCGCGGTGCAGGGGCAGAGGCAGACCATCGACGCGGTCGCGAAGGACGGCATCCAGCTCAAGGTAAAGGCCCGCGTGACGGTGCGGACCAATATCGCGAGGCTCGTGGGCGGCGCCACCGAAGAGACCATCATCGCCCGCGTCGGCCAGGGCATCGTCTCCACCATCGGCTCCGCGCACGATCACAAGGCGGTGCTCGAGAACCCCGACGACATCTCCAAGACCGTCATGAAGTCCGGCCTTGACGCCGGCACCGCCTTCGAGATCCTCTCCATCGACATCGCGGACGTGGACGTGGGCGAGAACATCGGCGCCCAGCTCCAGGCGGCACAAGCAGAGGCAGACAAGAAGCGATTCCAGGCCGAGGCCGAGAAACGCCGCGCCCTGGCGATGGCCCTTGAGCAGGAGAACAAGGCCAAGATCGAGGAGAACAAGGCCCTGGTCGTTCTCGCCGAGGCCGAGGTCCCAAAGGCCATGGCAGAGGCCTTCCGCTCCGGGAGGCTGGGCATCATGGACTACTACAAGATGCAGAACGTCCAGGCGGACACGCAGATGCGGTCCTCCATCGCGGGCGAGGGCGGGCGCTGACCCTCTGACCTCCGCCGCGCGGATTCCCCTTCATGCCCGGGGGACGCTCTGCCGCAAGATCCACCCCGGGAGCACGCCACAGCGCGCCGAGCCGCCCGTAACCCGGTCCCTCTCAACCCACATCGCACCGATCGATCCGCACGTTGGGATCATTTCCATGCGCGTTCGAGCCTTCACGCTCATCGAGCTGCTGGTCGCGGTCGCGTTCATCGCCCTGCTCATCGGCTTGCTGCTGCCCGCGCCGGGCAAGGCACGCCAAACCGCCCGGGCGATCCGCGTCCTCGCAAACGTCCGCTCTCTCCAACCCGCCCAAGCGGCAGACGCCGACGCACGACGCCGCGATCACCCGGGTGCGGGAACACCTGCTCCCGCAGGCGTGCGACTCGGACCTCAACCAGGACGGCAACGCCGCCCAGGACGACATCTCGTCGCTCATCGACGTGGTCGCCGGGGGCTCCTGCCCCTGAGACCTCTTTCCGAGTCCGCGGCGGAAGCGCCCGGGCCCGGCTTTGCGCGGGTATGCTGCCCGCACACCGCACCCACGCACCAGACAGGCGGACCATTCCATGCCCGACACTCCCGCGCTGAAGATCACGGACCTCCGATTCAGGTACCCGGCGCCCCGCGAGGGCGAAGCCTTCGAGCTCTCGATGCCCTCGCTCTCGCTCGCACAGGGAGAGCAGATGCTCCTCGCCGCCCGTTCCGGTGGAGGCAAGAGCACGCTGCTGAACCTGATCTGCGGCCTGATGGACCCGGACTCGGGCAGCATCGAGATCGCGGGCCAGAACATCCACGCGCTCCGCGGCCCGGCGAGAGACCGCTTCCGCGGGCGCAGCATCGGCATGGTCTTTCAGACCTTCAACCTGCTCACCGGGTTCTCCGCAGCGGAGAACGTGATGGCCGCCATGATGTTCTCCGCGATCCCCGCCTCGGAGCATCGGGGCCGCGCCCTTGAACTCCTCGCATCGCTGGGGATCGCCAACCCGCACGAGGAAGCGGAGAACCTGAGCGTCGGTCAGCAGCAGCGCGTGGCGGTGGCCCGGGCCGTCGCGTGCGACCCGGTGATCGTGCTCGCGGACGAGCCCACCGCCAGCCTGGACCCGGAGAACGCGGCGAACGCGGTCGACCTGCTGGAGAAGGCCTGCCAGGCCCGCAACGCGTCGCTCCTGTGCGTGAGCCACGACCCCACAATCGCATCCCGCTTCACGAGGCGTGAGTCGCTCGCCATCGCCGGAGCAGCCCTGTAACGGAGACCGCCATGGCGATGACGGATTGGACCATTGTCACCCGCAGCCTCCGCACCCGGTTCTTCTCAACGGCGACCACCGTGGTGAGCGTCGCCGTCGCTGTCGGCCTCATGCTGGTGCTGCTCATGCTGCAGGCCTCCGGACGCAAGGCCTTTGAGCGGGGGACCGGCAACGTGCACCTGCTGGTCAGCCGAGACGCGAGCGGTCTGGTGAGCGTGCTCAACGGCATGTTCTACGCGGGCGCCCCGCTGAAGCCGGTGACCTACGCGGAGTACGAACGCATCGCGGGGAGCCTGCCCCTGGAGTGGGCCGTGCCCGTGCAGCTTGGTGACAGCTACAAGGGCCAGTGGCCCGTGCTGGCGACCAGTCCAGAGTTCTTCACGAAGTTCCGGCCCGCGGAGGACGCGACGTGGACTTTCGCGCAGGGCGCCGCGTTCGCGAAGGACTTTGAGCTCGTCGTCGGCGCCGCCGCGGCCAGGGCCACGGGGCTCCGGATCGGCTCGCGCGTGGTGCTGACGCACGGGGCGGCGTCCAGCCGCGCGAGCGGGGTGGCAGGGCACGAGCACGGCGAGTTCCAGTACACCGTGGTGGGCGTGCTCGAGCCCACGGGCACACCCCACGACCGTGCGCTGTTCTCCAACCTCAACAGCTCGTGGCTCATCCACGCGGTCGACCGCCTGGAGCGAGAGCACGCCGCGGGCGAGCATGACGACATGGACGACCACGAGCACCACGACCACGCGTCCGTCAGCGAGAAGGACCTGATCGACGCCGATCGCAAAATCACGAACATCTACCTTCGCGTCGCGACCCGCCCGGGGCAGGACGCCTCCGCGGCGGTGCCGGTCGTGATGGAGCACCTGAGGCGGCACCCTGAGTTCCAGGCGGCGCCGCTCACGGTCGCCGGGCCCGTGCAGGAGATCCGACGTCTCGACGCCATCGTGGGGAACATCAACCAGTTGCTCGTCATCATGGCGGCGGTCGTCATGGCCTCCAGCGGCGTAGGGATCATGCTCGCCCTGTACAACTCCATGCAGCAGAGGCAGCGCCAGATCGCCGTGCTGCGGGTCCTGGGCGCGAGCAGGGGCCGCATCTTCGGGCTCATCATCACCGAGTCCGCGTTCATCGGTGTGCTTGGCGCCGGTGTGGGCCTTGGCGTCGGAATGATCGGCGCCCAGATCGCCACCGGCGTGCTCCGGGTCAGGCTCGGCATCTCCATTTCACCAGAGACCTCGCCCCTCATCCTCGCGTACATCTTCCTGATGACGCTGGCGCTCTCCGTCCTCGCAGGCCTTGTCCCCGCCATCATGGCTTACCGCACCAGCGTGTGGCGCAACCTGAGGCCCGTCGCGTGAGACCTGGCCGCGCCCGCTGGGCGTCGTGCAAGTCCTCCTACGATCTTCGCGGAGCTTGTGAAGGAGCCGTGGCATGCGTGTGTTCTGGGTACTGATCGGGCTGGTCGCCATCCTGGCGGTCTCCGCCATCGGCTACACCTTCATGCGGCAGGGCCGCACGATGGACTCTCTCGCGCAGGCCACCGCGGCCCAGGTGAAGGCGGCGGAGCAGGAGGCCCGGCTCGCGGCGGAGGTCGCCGCCACCGCCGCGGAGAACGAGGCCCTGCGGGCCGCACCGCCCGAGACCGCAAAGGCTCAGCCGACACCCCCCGTTCCCGAGGCTCCCGCAGGTGTGGCCCCGGCGTCCGCGCCAGAGGCTAGCCCCGTGACCCTCCCGCCCGCCACCGAACCCGTCGTGAAGCCCGACGCCGCTGCTCCGGTGCCGGACCCCGCGATAGCCGCGACCCCGGCACCGACCCCAGCCGCAACCCCCACCACGGCCCAGGGCCCCACCACTCCCTCCGGCCCCATCGCGGACCCCGCCAAGATCGGTGAGTACGAGGTGGCCCCCGGCACCGTCGAGCAAAAGCCCGACGGCTCGCTGTTCGTCGACGGCAAGTACGTCGTGAAGGGCGCGGGAACTCCCGAGGACCCGTTCCAGGTCTCGTGGGAACAACTCACCTCCGCCGCGGATTCCTTCGACCCCCAGTCGGGCAAGAAGAGGATCCCTCAACGCGTGGCGATGCTGCACGACAAGCACGTGCGCATCTCCGGCTACATCTCCTTCCCCCTGATGGTCGAAGAGCCCCGCGAGTGTCTCGCGATGCTCAACCAGTGGGACGGCTGCTGCATCGGCGTGCCCCCCACACCCTACGACGCGCTCGAGGTCACGCTCGCCAAGCCCGCCAGCGGCAACAACCGCTACGCCATCGCCGGCAACGTGACCGGCGTCTTTCAGGTCAAGCCCTACGTCATGGGCAACTGGCTGGTCGGGCTCTATATGCTCAACCGGAGCAAGCTCGAGGGCACGGACTTTGGCGGACCCGCGGGCAACTGACGTCGCCCGCCGCCCGGATCACTCCGGCACGAACACTTCGTACCCGCGGCCGAGAAGGCCGGTGGGCTTCTTGTACCCATCCAGCAGGCGGTCCACCGCCTGATCGATCGCCTGCTCCGTGTCCGCGAGGATCTTCGCCGCGTCCACCGTGGCCCCGGCGCCCATGAGGTACGCGAACGTGCGGGCCATGCCGCAGTTGGCGACAAAGTCCGGGATGATCGCGAAGTGCTTGTCCGCCTTGCGCTGCAGGTCTGCCATCTCACTCACCCAGGCCGCCACGTCGTGCCGCTTGGTCTTGAACGCGAACGGGTTGTTCGCCCCGCACGACCACACCTGTACGCCGGCCTTGCGGAGCTGCTTGATGCGTCGGGCATTCAGGGTGTGCGACGCCGCCGCAGGGATGAAGATGTCCGCCCCGACCTCGAAGATCTCATCCGCGGTCTCGCTGCCCAGCACCTGGGCCTTCTTCCCCCGGCCCGCGGCCCCGAGCCCCGTTCCCTGTCGCCCGGCGATCAGCGCCCGCGCGTCGAACCCGTCTGTGTTGATCGCAACACGGAAGCCCTTGGCGTCCTTGCTGCTGGTCGCGACCAGCTTCACGCCCATGTTCTCGAGGTAGTACGCCGCGAACGCGCCCACGGCGCCGAATCCCTCGATCACGGCCCGCTGGCCCTTCAACTCCATGCCCCGCGCCGTGTAGTACCGCTGGACCGCGCGGGCGACACCAAGGCCCGTCACGACGTCCGCGACCATCCACGCCCCGTCCCGGGGCCCCGGCAGGCCCTCGAGCACCACCCGGGCCTCGCACCCGTGGCGGAGCCTCCCCACCTTGGCGGCGATGTCCTCGCCATCGGCGGGCGCCGTGTGCCCCGCGCAGATGCCGTGCTGGGGATGATCGAGCCCCGCGACCTCGCTGATGATCTTTGTCGCCTCGCTGACCTCGTCGACGTTGACATCCCCGCCCGTCCCGTAGCAGTGCCGGAGGTACGGCGCGACGTGCTTGTACCAGCGCTCCAGGACCCCGCGCTTGTCGCGGGCGTGCTTGAGATGGTCAAAGCGGATGACGGACTTGCCGCCCCCGATGGCCGGGCCGCAGACGCGGAACTTGACGCCCATGGTCTTGGCGAGGAACACGGCCTCTTCGCGTGAGCCCCTGTCCCTCATCCTCGTTCCACCCCCGGCGGCGCCGCCCGTCAGGGAGTCGATGCAGAGCCAGCCCTGCGCATCGGTCCTGTCGTCGTGCCACTCCACGACAATCGCGGGGGGTCTCTCGAAGAACCGCTGGTACTTCTTGTAGCCGTCGGCCATGGATGGGCATTCCTCCGGGCGCCCCGGGCTCGGCGCCGCCCCCTCTGGGCGGCGCGCCGAGGCGCGGGCCCAAGGTTAGGTCTAGCGCGCCCCGGACAGCCCGACCGAGCCCTCCCGGGCCATGTCAAATTCGCGCGAGCCCCGTGCGTTGTGGCCGATACCCTTGTCGCTCCCGGAGGATGGATGCTGCTGCGCGACCTGATTTCCGGCCTCACGCTCCGCGCACCGCAAGGGAGCGACCTCAGCGTGCGGATCTGCGACCTCACCGAGGACAGCAGGACGGTTCTGCCCGGCTCGCTGTTCGTCGCCCGGTCGGGGCGCGTGGCCGACGGGCGCAAGTTCGTGGGCGACGCCTGCGCCGCGGGGGCAGCCGCCATCGTCACCGACGACCCGGACCTGGCCTGCGACCGCGTGCCAGTCCTCCACGCCTCGGACATCATGGGAGTGAGCGGGGCACTCGCCGAGCGGTTCTACGGCTGCCCGACCAGCGCGCTGCGCCTCGTGGGCGTCACAGGGACCAACGGCAAGACCACCATCTCTTTCCTGGTCTGGCAGATGCTCAACGCCCGAGCGCGGCGCTGCGGCCTGATCGGCACGGTGCTGGTCGACGACGGGCGCGAGGTGGGCCCGGCCAGCATGACCACGCCCCCCGCCGTCGAACTCAGCCGCCTGTGCGCCTCGATGGTCGAGGGCGGGTGCGGGGCGCTGGCGATGGAGGTTTCCAGCCACGCGCTGGACCAGAAGCGGGCAGATGCCCTCCGCTTCCGCGTGGGGGTTTTCACGAATCTCACGGGCGACCACCTCGACTATCACAAGACCATGGAGGCCTACGCGGACGCCAAGGCCCGGCTCTTTGGCCTGCTGGACCAGGGCGGCCGGGCGATCGTGCCCCTGACCGACCCCTGGACGCCCCGCGTGACCGCGACGTGCCGGGCGCCGATCTGGACCTGCGCCATCGCGGGGCGCGACACCGCCGCCGACTGCACCGCCGAGATCACCGGCAGCGACATGGACGGCATGACGCTCCTGCTTCGCGGCCCGTGGGGGGAGTTCACGACGCGTGTGGCGCTCATCGGCAACTACAACGCCATGAATGTCCTGCAGGCCACTGCCGCGTGCCATGCGCTCGGGCTCACCGCGGGGGACCTGGAGGTAGCCTTGCGGGGGGTGACAGCGCCCCCCGGCAGGCTCGAACGGGTCTCGACCCCCGCGGACCGCATCTTCGTCTTCGTGGACTACGCCCACAGCGACGACTCGCTGCGCAATGTTCTCCGCACCGTGGGGGCCGCCATGCCCGGGCGGGGGCACAAAGGCGAGCGGCTTGCCACCGCCGCGGGGGCTGCGGGAGAGGCAACGCAGGGCAGCCGCCTGTGGGCCGTGTTCGGCTGCGGCGGGGACCGCGACCGGACCAAGCGGCCCCGCATGGGCCTGGCGGCCGCCGAGTGCGCCGACGAACTCGTTCTCACCAGCGACAATCCCCGCACCGAGCGCCCGGGCGACATCATCGCGGAGGTGCTCGCGGGCATCCCCGGCGAGTCCCGGGGCCGGCTCACTGTTCAGGTCGACCGCGAGCGGGCCATCCGCCACGCCATCGAGGCCGCGAGCCCGGGCGACGTTGTGGTGATCGCGGGCAAGGGCCACGAGACCGAGCAGATTCTGTCCGACGGAGCGGGGGGGATCGTTCGCACGCACTTCGACGACCGCGAAGTCGCCGGTCGCTGGCTGGACCAGAGGCGGCTCGTCGCCGGGGCGGCCCACGGATGACCTTCTGGACGCCCGAAAACGTGCGCTCCGCGATCGGCGGCGCGTGGCTCCAGAGGCCGGATGCCTCCTCTCCCGGGGTGGACTTGTTCGGAGCTTCCGCCGACAGCCGCACGCTCTCGAAGGGCCAGGTCTTCTTCGCGCTCCGGACGGACAAGGCCGACGGGCACGCGTTCGTCCGCGATGCGCTCCTCCGCGGCGCCGGCCTGGTCGTCGTCGACCGGCCCGACTTCGGTTCTGCCACGGATCCCTCGGCCCCGGCCCGGGGCGTGCTCCGCGTGCCGGACGCACGCGCGGCCCTGCTGCGCCTCGCCGCCGCGTACCGGCGCACGTTCGAGGCGACCCGCGTCATCGCGGTGGGTGGCAGCAACGGCAAGACCACCACCGTCCGCCTGCTGGAGCAGGTGCTCGGCCGCTGCCTGCGGGGCTTTGCCTCCCCCAAGAGCTTCAACAACGACATCGGGGTGCCTCTCACAGTGCTCGCTTCGAGGCGCACCGACCAGTTCCTCATCTGCGAGGTGGGAACCAACGCGCCGGGAGAGCTCCGCCCGCTCACGGAGACCCTCGCCCCCGACATCGGCGTCATCACAAGCATCGGACGCGAGCACCTGGAGGGCTTCGGCTCCCTCGAAGGCGTCGTGCGAGAGGAGGCGTCGCTCGCGGCGGGGCTGCGCGAGGGGGGCGTGCTGGTCTACACCTCCGACTCTCCCGAACTGCGCGACGCCCTCCGCCCCCTGCTCGCGGCACAACGGGCGTCCGGCCTGACCTTTGGCGGCGGCGCCGAGGCGGACCTGCGCGTGAGCGCCGTCTCCGCCGGGGCCGCGGGGACCACATTCACGCTGAACCAGCGTGAGCAGTTCCGCGTCGGTCTGCTTGGCAGGCACAACGCCCTGAACGCTGCGGCGGTCGTCGCCGTCGCCCGCAGGCTCGGCCTTTCGCACGAGGACATCGCCACCGGGCTCGGCGCCGCGGCGGGCGCGCCCATGCGGCTCGAGCCCGCGGAGTCCTCGGGCGTCTGGTTCCTCAACGACGCCTACAACGCCAATCCGGAGTCCGTGCTGGCCTCGCTCACGACCTTTGCGGAAGTCAGCGCCGATGCCCGGTTCCGCCGCCGCGTGGTCGTGCTGGGCGACATGCTGGAGCAGGGTGACGCGGCCCCGCGCGTGCACGCGGAGATCGGCGCCGCCCTCGCCCGGACTTCGCCCGATCTTGCGATCTTGGTGGGCCCTTTCATGCACCACGCCGCAGAGGCCGCCCGGGCCGTCCTGCCCGGGCTGGCGATCGTCACCATCGCCTCCGCCCGCGGGGAGGACGCGGCTGGTCTTGCGTCGATGCTCCGCCCGGGCGACGCCGTGCTCCTCAAGGGCTCCAGGGGCATGGCGCTGGAGAACGTGCTCGCGGCCCATCGCGCCGCGGGCCTCACGTCCGAACCGCGACCTCCGGCCCTTCACCACACCTGACGCATGCTCTACGCGCTGCTCGACATCCTCAAGGACTGGCTCAACGAGCACGACCTCTACCGCTTCGTCTCTGTCTTCGACCAGATCCAGTTCCGCGCACTCGCCGCCGCGTTCTGCTCGTTCGCCCTGGTCATGGGCTTCGGCAGGGCGACCATCCGCTGGCTGCTCCGGCAGAAGATCGGCGACAGCGGCGCCACCGACGCCGAGGCCCTTCGCGCCCACGCCGGCGCCAAGGCAAACGTCCCCACCATGGGGGGCGTGCTCATCGTCGGCGCCATCCTCGTGAGCGTGCTCCTCCTGGCCGATGTCCGCCAGTTCTACGTCTACCTCGGCCTGGTGGTCGTGCTCTGGCACGCTGTCCTGGGCGGCTTTGACGACTGGCTGAAGCTGACCGCCCAGCGCCGGGGCACGGGCTCTCGCCAGGGCCTGTACGCATGGGAAAAGTTCATCTTCCAGATCGGCATCGGCCTCATCGTCGGCTACTTCGCGTTCAAGCACTCGGGAGACAGCCAGCTCCAGCACGTTCTCAATCTCCCCTTCCAAAAAACCTGGACCGCGCCGGGCCAGCTCAACCCCGCCCTCTTCTACCTCAACCTTCCCATGTTCATGGTCTTTGCCACGCTCATGATCTGCGGGATGTCCAACGCCGTGAACATCACCGACGGCATGGACGGGCTGGCTGGCGGGATCAGCGGCATTGTCTGCGTGGGCCTGTTCGTCATGTGCCTGGTTGCGGGCGATCAGGGCTTTGCGCAGTACCTGCTCGTGCCGCACATCCCCGGCGCGGGCGAGCTCGCCGTGCTCGCCGGGGCCACCGCCGGCGCGTGCCTGGGCTTCCTCTGGTGGAACGCCTCCCCCGCCCGCGTCTTCATGGGGGACACCGGCGCGCTCTCGCTGGGCGGCATCATCGGCTACCTGGCGATCATCGTCCGCCAGGAGTTCGTCGTGCTCCTCATGGGCGGCGTCTTCGCCCTCGAGATCGCCTCTGTCATCGCTCAGGTCGGCTTCTTCAAGGCCACGGGCGGCAAACGCCTGCTCCGCTGCGCCCCCTTCCACCACCACCTCCACCTCGGAGGTTGGCCAGAGCAGCAGATCGTCGCCAGGCTCTGGATCATCTCGGTCATCCTCGTCGTCGTGGGCCTGGCCTCGCTCAAGGTCCGCTAGAGAGCCTTGCGCCCCGGGCGGCGGCTGCCCGTAGGGCCTACGCCAGCTTGATCAGCCGGCGCCCGACCCACTCCATCGCGAGCAGCGAGATCAGCAGCACCCAGGCGATGGGCTTGTCCCAGAGCGTTTCCACGTCCGGCTGGCCCAGCAGCCTCAGCTCGCGGTTGGGCAGGTGCGACGCGAGCTCCCCCAATCGATCCGGGGGCAGCACGATCCCACCCGTCGCGTCCGCCAGCGCCGCGAGTGCCGGGTGATCAGACTGCGGCACGCGCAGCTCGTCCTCGGGCAGCGAGACCCGCACCGTGGCCTTGATCCCCGCGAGCAGCGCGCCGTCCGGGTCGATCTCGTACATCCCCGGGTCCGACGCCGACCACGCGCCCTGAAACACCGCCGGCGCCGACTCGCCCTGCCCCGAAGGCCGCAGCGTGACCTCGGTGGGCCTCCCCGCGCTCCCCGTGCGGCTGACTCGCACCCGCACCTGCTCCGGACGCTTCTCGATCAGCGCCTGGTCCACCAGCCGCAGCGTGATCTGCACCTGCTGCCCGCTGACCGCCTGGTCCGGAGAGGCCGAGAGCACCGCGGCTTTCCCGCTCCTTCCCAGGCTCTCCCGCGCCATCAGCCTCACGAGCGGGATCCACATCCGCTCCATCATCGCCTGGCCCCGGCCATAGCGATACCGCCAGGTCTCATCGGTCGCAACATACGCCACGCGCCCGGCGCCGTACCTCATCGTCATCACCAGCGGGGCCGACTCGTTGCCCCCGCCCGCGCTGTGCGCTGTCGCCAGCACCTCGGTCGTGGGCTTGAGCGTTGAGGGCTCGATGCGCTGCGCCCATCGCAGCGTCGTCCACCCGAGCGAAGGGTCTGAGAGCTCTCCGGGCCATGGGTCCGCCGAACTCTCGCCCAGCTGGAGGAGCGCGTAGCGGCCCGCCGCCGGCGCCGCCTTCATGACCACCGGCCCCGCCCAGGGCCTGGGCCCGCCCGCCGCGAGGGAGCCGCCGTCGGCCGCGAGCGAGAAGGGCAGGAGATCCGACGCCGGGGTGCCGCGCCACGCCCCGGGCGTGTACCCCGGTCCGCCGATCCAGATCAGCCCGCCCCCCCGATCCGCGATCATGCTGCGCAGGTCATCAAGCTGCTGCTCGCTGAAGAGCGAGGGCCTGACATCGCCCATGACGATGACGTCGATGGCGTTCCAATCTTCGCGCGAACGCGGGATGGCGCCCAGCGGCTCGGTGCCCTCCTGCAGATACCGTCTGTCCGCCGCGAGCATCATCGTCGCGGAGCGGATGGATGGCTCGCGCACGAGGATGTCCTTGAGATGCCGGTACTCCCACCTGGGGTACCCATCGATGTAGACCACGCGGATCGGACGATCCACGATCTCCACGCGCACATCGCCCGTGTTGTTCTCCCCCGAGAGGTCGGGAAGGTCTGGGAGCACCTCCACCCGCCAGTCGCCATCGCCCGGGTCGTCCTTCTTGGCGGTGAGGGTGAGGGTGTGCTGGTCCGTGGCGTCCGGGGGCAGCCTCTGCTCGTCGAGCACTTCGCCCGTGAGCCGATCGAGCAGCCTCACGCGCGCGGGCATGGCCGATCCGCCCCGCCGATCGACCGTCACCGAGACGGGCACGAGGTCCCGCACGTACGCAAGCCCCGGGGCCTCGACGCGCGCGATCGAGAAGTCCGTCGGTGCGCTCGCAGACCCCACCGGCACCGCGATCACCGGCACCTGCCTGGATTGCAGCGGGCGGAGCTGCGCCCGCGTCGGCTGCTCCACCGAACGCCCGTCGGAGAGCACCACCACTCCCGCCAGGGGTCGGCCCGCGACGCGGCGGAGCGCCTGCTCCAGGGCCGGGCCCAGCGACGTCCGAGCGCCCGCCGGCTCGGCGAGACTGATCGATCCGTCGTCGCCCATCGCCAGTTCCTGCACGCCCGCGTCGAACCCCAGCACGAGCACCCGCCTCGCGTGCGCGAGGTCCGCCAGGGGCTTCATCGCCGAGGCGAGTGCCCGGCGGAGCTGCGTCTCACGTCTCTCGCGCGAACCGTCCGGACCTTCCACGTCCGCGACACCCATCGACGCCGATCTATCCAGCAGCACTACGACCCAATCCGGCTCGACGCGCTCGTTCTGCCTCACGAGCTGGGGGCCCGCGAGCAGCAGGGCGATCAGCAGCAGCAGGAGCGTCCGCAGCGTTGCGAGCCCCGTCCGCGCACCCTTGTGGCCCAGCAGGCGGATGTAGGTCGCCGACGCCCACGCGACGCAGCAGGCCCCGATCATCAGCCACGCCCACCCCGGGATCGGGCGCGCAAGCTCAAACTCCACCCCCGCCGACCCGGCGGAGAGGTTCTTCAGCGACAACATCCGGTCGAGCCACGCGCTCACGGGGCCGGCTCCTCTCTGCCCAGGCCGGCGTGGCTGGCGAAACGGGCGACCGCCGCCTCCACCGCCGCCAGGACCAGCGCCGCCGCGAGCAGCGGGAGGCTGATGGGCGGCGGCTGCGCGGGCCCGGTTCCGCCCGGCGCCCTCGTGTCGTCCCCGAGCCACTGCGGCTCCGCGCCCAGCCCCGCCAGCCAGCGCGAGAGCTGCCCCTGTTCCGCCGGCGCCAGCCTCGCCCCGACCAGGTCCGGGTCAAAGGCGATCTCGCCCGTCGAGACCCCCGTGGCGCCCCTCGCCCCGTAGAACCCCGCGTGACGGATCGGGTCCTCCAACCTTCCCTGGGTCACCGCAGACCGCTGCGGGCCCTCACCCGCGCCTATCCGCACAAGCTCCACGACGCCGGGCCCGAGCACGGGCCCCGCCCCCGCCTCACACGCCCCGTTCCCCGCTGCCCGCCCCACGCCCTGCCTCACGACCTCTTGTAACAGGGGCACCATCAGGGGCTTGGTGGGCAGATCCGTCCACGACAGATCCATCGCCACGGTTGAGAGCACCAGCAAGCCGCGCGACGACCCACCCCCCGCAGGCAGTGACGCGAGCATGACCGCGCCATCGGAAAACTGCAGCAGGGGCTCGGAGCTCCCGCCCGGCAACAGCGGCAGGCTCTTGAGCACCGCCACCGGCTTGGCCAACTCGGGGAGCTCGGGCCCGACCAGCGCGAGTAGTCCGCGGCTGCTGGTCACGGGCGAGACCGCCGCCGCCGGCGCATGCACCACCTCCTCTCGCGCGAACGCCACATCCACCCCAAGGCCCTTCGCCATGGCATCGGGCCACAGGTGCGTCTGAGCCGCGGGCGGCGGAAAGACCACGGCCAGCGCCCCGGCACTGAGCAACTCACCCACTGCCCGCCAGCCGGCATCGTCCAGCAGGTCTGGCCTTGGGACAAGCAGCGCATCGGCGCCCGCGAGCACCCCCGCGCCGCCCGCGCGTGCCGGGTCCTGTGTCTCGATCGTCAGGTCCCCCTCCTGCCGTCGCCGAACTCCCACGTCCGCGTCCGGACCGACCGCGAGCGCCAGCCAGTCCGCCGGGGTGTAGCGGTCGATCGTTCCCGCCACGCCCAGCCGGTCTGCGGTGAGCACCACCACGCGGAGCCTCTCGCGAGACTCCAGCAGCACGCGCCGGGTGTTATCGCCCGCCAGCCCGTCCGGGGCCACGCTCGCGATAGCCCGCAGCGCCCCCTGGCTGGCCCGCGACGCGGAAAACTCAACCTCGACCACGCGCGTCCACGCTGCCTGCCCTGGAGCGAACACCGCTTCCGTGGTCGTTGACTCGCCCTCGTCGCCCGCTCGCACCACCAGCGGCACGCTCACGCCCCCCGAAACCCCGGCCCCTGTCCGCTTGAGCGTAACCTCAAGCCTCACGGGCACCGGGGCCTCGCCGGAGTTGGGGGCGACCACCACGCTGCGCAGGGGCCTCACCTCCGCCACGGCGATGTTGTCCGGCTCCGCGACCGCGGCGGGCGAGGCCCGCACGCGAACGCGCCCGGGCAGCGCCTGCAGCGCCGCGCTCAGGTCCGCCGACCCCTCGCGCCACGCCGAGAGCAGCACAACCTCCACCTCGCCCGTGCCCTGCGCGCCGGGCAGATCGCCCCGCACCCGATCCAGCGCCCCCGAAAGATCCGCGCGGCTGTCGGTCGGCCTCAGGTCCCGCAGCGCCTCCCGCACAGAGCTCGCGTCTCGCGACGGAGGCCACACCACCACATCCGCGGGACCGCCCAGTGCCAGGACCGCAGCCCGGTCGCCACGCCCGCCGTCCAGCCCGTCGAGCGTCGCCTGCGCGAGCACAACAGACCGCTCGAGGTCGGTCTGGCCATCGAGCACGGAACCGGAGGAGATGGAGTTGTCAATCAGGATGTAAACCGTGCGCGCCGGGCGCCCTCCGGCCAGCCCCGCAGCCCCCAGCACGGGCTTGCCCAGCGCCGCCGCCAGCAGAAGCACAAGCAGGCACCTCCCCGCGAGCAGCAGGAACTGCTCGAGCTTCATCCGTCTTCGCTGCTTGCGGTAGGCCTGCAGAAGGAACTGCATCGCGCCCCACGGGACGGGCCGCCGGCGCCGGCGCATGAGCAGGTGGACGAGCACCGGGATGCTCACGCACGCCGAGGCGGCCCAGAACAGGATGGGGTTGAGGAGTGTCACAGCGTCACCGTTCAGCCGAACTTGCCCCGCTTGATCATGGCGTTGCGCCGCGCGACATACGCGGCCAGGGGCGGGCCCAGCCAGTCGTGCGTGCAGACGCGCTGAAAGTCAAAGCCGAGCCCGAGGCACGCCTTCTGCACCTCCGACGTGTGCCCCGCCATGACCTCCAGGTACGCCTTGCGCAGCGACCTCGGGTCCACGCGGAGGGCGTCCTCGCCCTCCAAGCCCACGAACGGCGCCGCGTCGGTGAAATCGAAGGTCTCCTCGCGCCGATCGAGCACCTGAAAGACGATCAGGTCGTGCCCCGCGTGCTTCAGCCTCGCAAGCCCCTCGCGGAACTCCTCGATGTCCATGAACAGGTCGCTCAGCAGAACGACCAGGCACCGGTTGGTCACCTTCGCCAGCGTCTGGTCGATGACGCGCACCAGGCTCGCCTTGCGCCCGGCGTGCGCGGGGTTCACGGGGTGCGTCGCGAGCGCGCCCACGATCTGCCTCCACGTCGCGGAACTGCTGCTGCGCCTGATGATGGAGATGATCTGCTCCGCGAAGATGCCCAGGCCCACCCGGTCGCCCTGCTGGATCGTGATGTACGCCATCGCCGCCGCCAGCGCCGTCGCGTGATCGAACTTGCTCCACGCCGCCCGCCCGTCGATGCTCGCCTTCACGCCCTCGCCGCTGGCGTCCTCGAACGAGCGGCTGCCGTACATCATGGACCCGGACGCGTCCGCCAGCAGCACCAGGTCCAGGTGCGTCTCCTGCTGGTGCTGCTTGAGGTGCAGCTTGTCCGTGCGACCATACACCTTCCAGTCCAGGTGCCTCAGGTCGTCGCCCGCGACATAGGGCCTGTGCTGCGCAAACTCCACGGACGAGCCCTTGTAGGGCGAGCGGTGCTGGCCCGAGGCGAAGCCTTCCACGATCATCTTCGCCCGCAGTTCCAGCGATCCCAGCCTCGCCAGCGTCTGCGGGTGCAGGTACAGCGAGGCGTCCACCTCGGGCGGACGCGGCGCCTGCTCAGGCATGCGGGGCACTTCGCTCACTCCCAGATGCTATCGGACTTGCGCACCCCGCGGTCCATTCCCATCCGCCCGGATTCCCGCCACCGCACCGCCCGCCACGTCCGATACCATGCGGCATGTCCCTCTCCGACACCTGCCCGGTCATCCGTCGCATCGGCGTGCTCACCGGCGGCGGTGACTGCCCCGGCCTCAACGCCGTCATCCGCGCCGTCTCCAAGGACGCCCTCCAGTGCGGCATGTCCGTCGTCGGCGTCGAGGACGGCTACCTCGGCCTCATCGAAAACCGCTTCTGCGAGATCACCGACGACAAGCTCGCCGGAATCCTCCAGCAGGGCGGCACCATCCTCGGCTCCAACAACAAGTCCAACCCCTCCAGGTTCGTCGTCGGGTACAACCCCACACCCCCCAAGGGCGACGGCAAGCCCATCTACGCCGATGTCACCGCCAAGTGCATGACCCATCTCCGCCAGCACGGCGTTGAGGCGCTGGTCGTCATAGGGGGCGACGGCACCCTCACCTCCGCCGCCACCTTCTCCAAGCTCGGCATGCCCTGCGTGGGCGTTCCGAAGACTATCGACAACGACATCGTTGGCAGCGAGATCACCTTCGGGTTCCAGACCGCCGTCGCCACCGCGACCGAGGCCATGGACCGCTGCCGCACCACCGCCGACAGCCACCACCGCTGCATGGTCATCGAGGTCATGGGCCGCAACGCCGGCTGGATCGCGCTGCACGCGGGAGTGGCGGCGGGCGCGGACGTGATCCTCATCCCCGAAATTCCTTTTGACCTCACAAAGGTCTACACCCGCATCCTCAGCCGCAGCAAGGCCCACAAGCGCTCCAGCCTCATCTGCGTCTCCGAGGGCGCCAAGCCCGCCGGGGGGGCCCAGATCGTCGCAAAGGTCGACCCAACCAGCCCCGACCCCATCCGTCTCGGAGGCATCGGCAAGTGGCTCGCGGACACCATCGAGGAGTCCACCGGGGTCGAGAGCCGTTACGTGGTGCTCGGGCATGTGCAGCGGGGCGGAACGCCTGTCGCCGCGGACCGCGTGCTCGCCACCATGCTGGGCAATCACGCCATGAAGTTGCTCCGCGAGGGCAAGGTCGGCCGCATGGTCGCGGTCCAGAACGGCGTCCTCACCGACATCGACCTCACCGAACCTGCGGGCAAGCAGCGCCTTGTGACGCCCGCGGAGCCGCTCATCGACGCCGCCCGGGCCGTGGGCACCTGCTTCGGCGACTGACGGGCATGTCCGGGCTCTGATCGGTACCCCTTGTGGCACGCCGGTCGCACCTCAAACAGGGCTTTCGCGTACATTTGATGGACGGAGACGCCGGGCCAGGCCATCGAGCAAGGTGCCCGCGCGAGAGGGTCCGGTTGTGTCGATGTACTGCCGGGGCTCGGCGAGCCCGGGAGGAGCATGCAGGCCCAAGGCAACCAGTCGGCTCCTGATCTCCCCGTTCCGTCCGCGGGCTCCGAACCGGGGTCCGCGGCGGGGCTGCGCCGCGTCCGCTCGTCCCTGGCCCAACTCGCGCTGCTGATTCGCGCGATGCTCGTCTTTCAGCGCGCCGGGTGGGTTGCTTCGTGCGTGCTCGCTGCAGCAGTGCTCGGTGGCCTGATCGACTACTGGTTCCGCTTCCCGGCCCCGGCCCGGCTGGGCGCGTGGTCGGTGGCGCTCATCAGCACCACGGTTTGGCTCGCCCGGAGCGTCTGGCCCGCGCTGCGATTCCGTCCCCGGCCATCGGACCTCGCTCTGAGGCTCGAGCAGACCCAGGCCGGCGCCGAGGCGGGTTTGCGCGGCACGCTTGCCTCCGGTCTCGAGCTGGGGGAGAGGCCCGAGCAGACCCCGGTAGCATCGGAGCTGGCCGCGCTGGCCGTCGGCCGCGCGCTCCAGACCGCCGCCGCGTTCGGCAGGCCGCTCCGCGTTCTGAACCTCAAGCCCCTGCGCCGGACGGTTGCCGCCATGGTCGCGGTGGGAGTTCCGGTGCTGGCGCTGGGCGTTGTCCGGGGTGAACTCCTGACGATCGGGACGGCACGCATCCTGCTTCCCTGGGTCGACGCTTCCTGGCCCAAGCGCACCGCGGTGCAGGCGGCCCCGCACCCCGCGGCCCATGCCCGGGGAACCGCGCTCCCGCTCCGCGCCATCCTCACCAGGTCTGACAATCCCGCGGGACGGACCGACGTGAGCGCCGTCTTCCGCGTCACGATCAATGGCGCGCCCGAGCCCGCCCGACGCGTGCTCCTCACCTTCCAGCAGGACACCCCCGAGCGGCAGGACAGTCCGGGCGAGCTGTACGAGCGCCTGCTTGACACCGAGTCGCTTGTGCCCGCGGGCGCCCGTGACCCCCGGGCGCAGATCTCTGTGGCCATCCGCTACGAGACCGACGACGACGCCACACCCGAATCCGTCGTGAGGCTGGTGGAGCCCCCGGCGATCGTCGCGGCTCGCGCGACCGTCCAGCCCCCCGCCTACGCGACCCAGGCCATCGCCGGCGCCCAGGACGTTGTCAGGGGTGCGCGTGAGCTGGGCCCGGGCCGCGACGAGCGAGCGGTGCTGGGACCGGTGCTGGCCGGCTCGCTGGTCACGCTGCGGTTCGAGTTCAACAAGCCCATCCCTGTCCCGCCCTCGGACGACGAGGCGATCCGCGCGTGGGCGCAGGGCTCGCTGCAGGGCCTGGAGGCCGCGCCGGACCTGCACGCCGCGCTCACCGACCGCGCGTGGGTCGTGTCGTTCAGGGCCGACCGCTCGACCCGCTTCCCGGTGGTCGTGCGCGACGAGTTTGGGATCACACCCAGCGAGGAATCCGCGTATCGCCTGGAGGTCGTCGAGGACCGTGTCCCCGGAGTCGCGATCGTGGACCCCGCGCAGGACGAGTCGGTGCTGCCCACCGCGGCGTTCAGCGTCATCGCCGAGGGCCGCGACGACATTGGCCTTGCCTGGGTCGACCTTGAGCAGCGGATCGCCAGGCCGCCCCAGGGCTCGTCCGGCGCCCCTCCCGAACCCATGGGCGAGCCCGCACGGCTGACGCGTGCGGTTCCCGAGAGCGACGAGCGCGCGGCGCTCACCCTGGTCCGGGCACTCGCGGGCATCGACCTGCAGAGCACGGACGCCCGCCCGGGCGACGAACTGTGGCTGGTTGCCCGCGCGGCGGACCTCATCGCCGCCGCGGGCGATCGCGAGCCCGCCTCCTCGGGCGTCCGGCGCATCCGCATCATCGCAGAGAGCGAGCTGATAGAGCAGATGCGGGCAGAGCTCTCCGCGGTCCGCGAGAGCGCGAAGAGGCTGGCCGAAGACCAGCAGCGTGCGACGGACCGGACCCGGGCCGCCACGGACGCGACGCAGACCGATGCGATCTCCCGAGACCAGCGCCAGATCGGCGACCGGATGACGCCGATGGGCGACACGCTGCAACGCCTCCAGCGGCGGGCGGCCCGCAACCGGCTGGAGGACGACTCGCTCGGCGCGACGCTCCGCGACGCCCAGGAACTGCTGGACGAGGCCGGGCGCCAGTCCGACCTCGCGGAGCAGTCGCTGCAGGACGCGGGCAGCGACGCCCCGCAGGCTCCGCAGCACCGCGAGCAAGCCTCCGAAGCCCAGCAGGAGGCCCAGCGCTCGCTGGAGCAGATCGCGGAGATGCTCGACCAGGGCCGCGACACCTGGGCGGCCCGGCGCACCCTCGAGCGCCTCATCACCCAGCAGCAGCAGGTCCGCCGGCAGACAGAGGCCCTGGGCGAATCCACCAGGGGCAAGTCCACCGAGGAGCTTTCTCGCAACGAGCGAGAGGACCTCGAGCGCGCCGCCCAGCGCCAGAGCGAGGTCGCCCAGCAGACCGCGGCCGCTATCGAGTCCCTCGAGCAGCAGGCCGCAAGGCTGCAGCAGACCGACCCCGGGGCCGCCAAGGCGCTCCGCAACGCCGCCGAGCGCGCCAGGGAGAACCAGATTCGCGAGCGCCAGGAAGAGGCCGCCCGGCAGGTCCGCGAGAACCAGACCGGCGCCGCCCAGCAGCAGCAGCAGCAGGCGGAGCAGACGCTCCAGCAGATGCTCGAAGAGCTTGAACGCACCGAGGCCGCCCGCGACGAGGAACTCCGGCGCGTCCTCGCGGACCTCATGGAGTCCATCCGGGGGCTGGTCGCGGCCCAGCAGGCCCAGCTCGCGACCCTCGCCAAGGGAGACCTCGCAGACGCGGGCATGATCACGCTGCAGCGGAACACGCTGAGCGTGACGGACACGGTTCGCGCCCAGTTGCGCGGGGGCGAAGAGGTCGCCGCCCTTCTCGCCGCCGCGGGTCAAGCCCAGGGCAGCGCCATCGGCTTCCTCCGCGCGGGCGACCAGGGCAAGGCGGACGCGGACGAGCGCACGAGCCTTGCGAATTTGAACGAGGCCATCACCGCCGCCGAGAAGCTGCAGGAACAGGCCGACGAGCGGGAGTCTCAGCACAAGCGGGCGGAACTCAAGAAGGAATACGCCGCGATCCTCGAGCAGCAGGCGGCGCTCGCCACAGAGGCGATGCCGCTGACGGGCAAGGAGCTCAGCCGCCGCGAGCGCGTGACCGCCAGGCAGCTGGGCGAACGTCAGGGCGAGATTCGAGCGATGATGGATGCACTCCGCTCCAAGGCGGAGGGCATGGAAGAGGCCCGGGTGTTCATGTTCGCACACCGGCGAACCGACGACGCCATGGCCCGCGCCGCCCAGAGGTTGACCTCGGGCAACACCACGCCCGCCCTCGCCGCGGACCATGCCGGCGCCATCAGGGGCCTCCAGCAGCTCATCCAGGCCCTCTCCGACTCCATGCAAAAGCGCGACTTCCGCGAGGACGATGGTGGCGGCGGCGGGGGTGGTGGAGGCGGGGGTGGCGGCGGCGGGCCCGGCCAGCCTCAGCCCCTCATCCCGCCCGTCGCAGAGCTCAAGCTGCTTCGCTCCATGCAGGCCGAAGCCGCGGAGCTGACCCGCCTCATCGCGGAATCCGGCCTGCCCCTCACCGGGGACGAGGGCAAGGCTCTGCGGGACCTCCAGTCCGAACTCGCGGGCGAGGGCGCCCTGCTCCTGAAGCACATGCAGGAACAGTCTGCGCCCGACGCCGGGCCGACGCCCCAGGCACCAGAAGGGGGTGGCCAGTGAACGCCGCCGTGCGGCTCGCCCTTCAACTGCTGATCGCCTCAACAGCCCTCGCACAGCAGGCCGCGCCAGCGGACCCCCCCGCGGCTCCGGCCGCGAAGGAGCCCACGCTCGATGAGCTGTTGGGGTTGGCCCGGGCTCCGGGCGACGACGGGGTGGCGAGCCACGACGCCGCACTCAATCGCGCCCTGGGCGCGGAGGATCCGGGGGAGCCGTTCGAGCAGGCGGTCGCGCTCATGCAGGACGTCGTCGCCAGGCTCAACCAGGAGAGCGACGCGGGGCTCGAGACACAGCGCCTCCAGCAGGACATTCTGACCAAGCTCGATGCGCTTATCGACGCGGCACAACAGAACCAACAGAACCAGAGGCAGCGGTCCCGCTCTCGCCAGCAGCAGGAGCAGCAGCAGGCCCAGCAGATGCAGCAGCAGAGTCAGCAGGCGCAGCAGCAGGCCCAGACCAACCAAGCGGGCGACCCGAACGTCCCCAGGCAGGACGGCGCGCTGCGGGCCCCGCCCGCGGGCAGCGCCGCCTCGTGGGGCAACCTGCCAGAGCACGTGCGAAACGCGCTGACCCAAGGCCGCAGCGACCGCTTCAGCTCCCTCTACCAGCAGCTCACGGAACGCTACTACCGGCGACTCGCGGAAGACCGCTCGGAGGGCCCCCGCTGATGGGCGTCTTCCCGAGCATGGCCTGCTCGCTCGCGGTCTCCATGGGTGGCGTGCTCGACCCCGCCAGGCTCGCGCCCGCCACATGGCAGCCCGAGCCCCTCCACGCGACCGCCACCGACCAGCCCCTGCAGGACGAGATGTCCCCGGAGCTCGACCGCGCCGTCGCCCGGGGTCTCGCCGCCCTGGCCCGGACCCAGAACGCCGACGGGTCCTGGGGCGAGATGCAGTTCGGCAGAACCGTCGCCGTCACGGCACTCGCCTGCATCGCCTTCATGGCCGACGGCAACCTCCCGGGCCGCGGGGCCTACGCCGACAACGTCTCCAAGGGGCTCGACTACATCCTCGCCAACGTCAGCGAGAACGGGCTCATCGCCACGCCCAGCGCCAACAGCCCCATGTATGGCCACGGGTTCGCCACGCTCTTCCTGGGTGAGGTCTACGGCATGACGGGCCCGGGCGACGACGCCCGCGCCCTGCGAGTCCATTCGGCCCTTTCCCGAGCCGTCCGCCTCATCGAGCAGTGCCAGAACGACGAGGGAGGCTGGCGCTACAACCCCGTGCCGTTCGACGCGGACGTCAGCGTGACCATCTGCCAGATCATGGGGCTTCGCTCCGCCCGCAACGCCGGTCTCGACGTCCCCAAGGCGACCATTGACAAGGCCGTGGAGTATGTCCGCGCCTGCCAAAACCCCGACGGCGGGTTCCGCTACCAGTCCATGTCCGGCCCGAGCGCCTGGCCCAGGTCCGCCGCCGGGATCGCCAGCCTGCAGTACGCGGGCATCTACTCGGACCGTGCGATCGACTCCGGCCTCGCGTATCTCTTCTCCAACGCCATGCCCGGCCGGGCCGACACACAGGCCATCCACTACTTCTATGGCCACTACTACGCCGTCCAGGCCTGCTTCCTGGCGGGCGGGCGGTCGTGGTCCCGATGGTGGCCCGCCATCCGCCGAGAACTCATGCAGGCCCAGCGCGACGACGGGATGTGGGCCGATTCGAGCGCTGGAGACGATTACGGGACCGCCATGGCCATCATTGTTCTGCAAATGCCCAAGCGGTACCTGCCGATCTTCCAGAAGTAGCGTGGCTGGTTCTCCGGGAATGCGTGCCCCCCGGGCGACGCTCGTGCGTATGGAGCAAGCGGTGACCTCAGCCCCGATCAGTCTGCTGACCCTCGTGCTCGCCGCCGGCATGTGCCATGCGCAGCCCGCGGCCGGCACGCCCTCGCGCGTGCTGCTCGACCTCAACTTCCGCGCCACGCCTGTCGAGGTCGTCTCGCTGTCCGCGACCGAAGTCCGCGCCCGCGACGCCGAGGGCCGGAGCCTCACCCTGCCCCGGGCTTCGGTGCTGGCGATCCTCACCCGGCAGGAGGGCGTCCGCGAGACTCCAAGCCAGGAAGACCGGGTCGCGCCAACTCACCAGCCTCGTGTGCGCCTCGTCGATGGTCAGTTGTTCCCCGGTGCCCCGGCGTCTCAGCCCGCTGCGCCGGACTTCCTCCGCTGGGAGGTGCCCGGCTGGGGCCCCGTGACGCTCCCGCTCGACCGCGTTGCTTCCGTCTCGCTCGCGCCCCTCACCGCCACGGAGAGAACCCCGGGCGCCGCGGACCGCGTGCTGCTGGCCAACGGCGACAGCGTCGAGGGGTTTGTCGCGGAAGTGGGAGGCGTCATCCGCATCGAGGGCGAGCGGGACGCCACCATCCTCCCCATCGACCGGACCAGGGGCGTGATCTTCTCGAACCCGGGCGTACCCCCCGCCGGATGCATGATCTGGCTCGTCTCGGACGTGGTCTCCGCCGTCGAGTCCCTCACCCTCGACCCCTCGGGTCAGGCCGCCTTTGTCCCATCCTTCGGCGGAGCCGAGCCAAAGACCACACCCTTCGCGAACGTTCGCGCGATCGTCTTTGATTCCTCGCGCGTTCGCGCTCTGGCGACCGTCCCCTGGAACAATGTCGGCCCCTGCCCAGGCAGCACCCGGCGGTGGACCCCGCCGCCCGTCGCAGGCGACCCGGCCCGTGCGGCCCTCTTCGCGGCCGACATCGAGCTCCCCGGGCCCATGTCTGTCGAGTGGGATGTGCCCCAGGGCGCCCGTGTGCTGGCGGGTGACGCGGATCTTCCCCCGGCCTGCCGGGTCTGGGGGGACTGCACGCTTTCGATCCTCGCGGGCGACGGCGCCGTGCTGTGGGAGCAGCGGCTGACAGGTGAAGCGCCGGAGGCATCGTTCCGGCTCGATCTTCCTCAGGGCCTCTCAAGGCTCAGGATGATCGTGGACCCGGGCAAGGGGGGCGCGGTACAGGACCGTGTAGTCCTGCGGGCACCCGTGATGCTCGTGGACCCCTGATCCGGCCTCAAGAGATCAGCCTCAGGGGCAGGCGCCCCCGGCCACGACGTTGATCAGCGCCGCGACATCGTCCTGGTCCACGTTGCCGTCCTGGTTGAAGTCCGGGTCGATCGCGGTCGGGTTTTCGCCCCCACCCACGACGTTGATGAGGTACGACACGTCGTCCTGATCGACGTTGCCGTCCTGGTTCACGTCCGGATCACAGCCCGTCGCGGGCTCGACCACAAACCCGAAGGACGCCACGCCCCCCGGCAAGCCATCACCCGAGGGGAGCACGCCCGCGAACTCGCCATCGAGCGGAAGGCCCGCCGCGGACGAAGTGACCGTCGAGCCCACGGAGAGCGTGTACGCCCCAGGACCAAGCCCGGAGGCGGGGGTGAAGGTCACGGTCCGCGTCGGCGCATCGTACGAGGCGCTGCCCGCGACGGAGCCCCCTGGACCCGTCAGAGTCACCGAGCCACCCGGCACCGTGACGGGCTCGCTGAATGTGACCGTGACCGTGCTCGGCGCCGCTGGGCCAGCCGTCCCGGGCGCGGGGCTCACCGCGACCACCTTGGGCGGCCCGTTCTGATAGGAACCCGCCGTCTTCTCGGTGTTCAGCACCCAATCAAACTCGTCGAGCGTGACACCCGTGGCGGGCGCGGGGATGGGCAGCAGGTACCACTGGGAGCGGGCGGCGTTCTGGACGGGAACCGTCACCGGGCCGCCCGCTGTATCGACCCGCACGTCGATGCCCGCGCGGAAGTACCCGGACTGCGCGGGCGACCCAGGCCACGCCGCGTCCTGCGTCTGGGAGAGGCTCATCGCGAGATAGTTCTGGCCGTTGATGCTGACGTTCTGCCAGCCGTACGAATACGCCGGCGCCCCCACGCCGTACACCCACTGCTGCGAGAACCACGTCAGGTCCTGCCCCGCGACCGCCGAAGCGATGTTGAAGAAGTCCTCGGTGGTCGCTGCGCCTCCCTGGAACTCCTGGCGGTACTCGTTCAGCGCCTCGAAGAACGCCGCGTCGCCCATGAGCTTCCTGAGCTGGTGGAGGGTCCACCCGCCCTTGCGGTAGGTGTAGGTGCTGCTGAAGATGCGGTTCATGCTGGACGTGTCATAGACGTACACGCTGTCGCCCACCTGCGCGGGCTTGCGCGCCACCATCGCAGCGAGATAGGCGGGCAGCCCGGAGGACCCCGGCTTGCGCTCCTCCCACACCGCCTCGCTGAAGGTGGCGAAGCCCTCGTTCAGCCAGATGTGGTTCCACGTCTTGCAGGTCACATTGTCCCCCCACCACTGGTGCCCCAGCTCGTGGGCCGTCACGCTCTCGGAGAACGTGCCCTGCCCGGTGTTGGTCTGGTGCTCCATCCCGCCCCCGAAGGAGAACTGGTAAATACCGTATTTCTCCGAAACGAACGGGTACTCACCGAAGACGGGGCGATAGGCCGCGAGCATGTCGAGGCACTTCTCCCACGCGGCCCGGTTGCCGCCGGTGTCGCTCGCGGGGTAGATGTTGAACTCCACGGGCATGCTCCCCGTCCCGCCCCCTTCCAGCGGGTAGGAGTACGTGCGCGTCCATGTGTTGTAGTTGGTGCTGGAGAACGCGACAAGGTATGGCGCGATGGGGATGCCCGATTGCCACTTGTACTTACTCCGCCCGCCGCTGAGCGTCTGGGGGAACCCCGGGGCAAGCAGCCCGTTGGACACGGTGCGCAGCCCCGAGGGTGCCGTCACGGCGAGCGACAGCGTGAACTTGTCGCCGTTGTTGCCCGGGAGAAAGACGTCGCCATCCTTGATGGGCCACCACGTGGCCGCGTAGTACGCCTCGCTGAGGGTGCTCACGAGATCCACGCCGTTCTGCGTGCCGAAGGTGATGGACCCGAACCCGCGGGAGACCGCGGTGCCCGCGTAGGTGATCGAAACGGTGAACTCCTCGTTCAGCCCGTACACCCTGGGGAGCGTGACGGTGCGGGCGTAGCTGTTCCCGCTGGGCCCGGAGACCGTCGCGGGCGTGCCGTCCACTGTCAGCGACGAGATCGTGAAGTTGCTCCGCAGCATGAACGTGAACTGCGTCAGGCTGGGCGAGAGCGACTTCACCCGCATGACGTTCGAGCCGGAGATGTTGTCCGTCGAAGGCACGATCTCGATATCAAGATCGGTGTGCAGCAGGTCGGTGTCAGCGAATGCCTCGCGGCTGGAGTATCCCGCGGGCCGTTGCTCGTGAATCTCGAAACCCTGCTCCTCGAGCTGACGGAGCATGTGCGCCTTGCCGCAGCCGCACTCGTCGAAGCCAAGGTCGGGTTGGGCGGCGGCGGTGCCGGCAGCGAGCGCCAGCGCGAGCGTGAGGGAAGTGCGCATGAATCGTCCTCTCGGGGCGTGCGACGGGTGACTGAAATAGCGGTGCTGCAAGCGTCCGGAAGGGGCTTCCCCCCTCCCGGGCGTGGAAGATCACTTAGGGGCAGTCGCCGCCGGCGACCACGTCGATGAGGGCCGAAACGTCGTCCTGGTCGAGGTTGCCGTCCTGGTTGAAGTCGGGGTCGGCACCGCTGGGGTTCGCCCCGCCGCCGATCACGTTGATCAGATAGTTCACATCGTCCTGGTCGACGTTGCCGTCCTGGTTGAAGTCCGGATCGCAGGGCTGGGGCGGCACGCACACGGGCTGCACGACGCGGAACTCATCGACCGCCGCCTCGACGATCGACCCCGTGCCGCTGTCGTCGGCGATGAAGCGCACGCGGGTGGTGTTCGTGGGCGTCACGAAGTCGCCAACACGGGCGGCGTGGAAGATCCAGCCGCCGCTGGACTCGGCAACCGGCCCGACGGTCTCGAGCGCCACCCAGTTGGTGGAGCCGTTCGCCGAAATCTCCACACGGAAGGTGTCCGCGTTGGGCGCGCTGCCGGCGTTGTTGGAGTACCAGCGCCAGTAGGAAATCGTGGCGTCGGGCTGGCCCGCGAGGGCGAGGGCCGGGGAGAGCAGGGTGGTGAACCCGCCGTCCACGTCGTTGGCGCCCACAGAGGCGCCGGCGACGCCGTTGGTCACCCAGCAGATCGTGCCGGGGTTGGAGACGTCGTCGCCCGGCTGGGCGGCGGTCGCCTCCGGGTCCATGCGGCCCCAGATGCCCGTGGCCGCGGTGTCGCCGGGCTGGCCGCCGACCCAGCCGCGGTCGATCTCCATGTCGTCGGAGAAGAAGACGTTGGTGCCGGTCAGCACGGTCGCGGAGAAGGTGCTCGCGGGAGCGCCCGAGGGGCTGACCTGGTTGCCGATGGAAGAACCCGTCTGCACGTAGTACCGGACGTTGTCGAAGCAGGCGAGGCCGGGGATGGTCGCCTGATAGAACTCGCCGCCCAGGGGCGCCATGGCGACGCCCGTGAACCCGCCGCCGTTCACCGAATAGAAAAGCTGCTGCGTGCCGGAGGTGACGGTGACATCCACCGGCGTGAAGCGGACCTGGAAGCTGCTTGCAGAGCCGGGGTCAAGCTGCGAGGGAGTGCCGGCGGGGAAGGTGATATCCACGCGCTGGGGCGTGTCGAAGGCCTCGACGATGCCGGCGGTGGCGCCGCCCGTTGGGCTGGAGGCGCTGAAGCCAAGGCCGCGCCGTGCGAACCCGCGCCACAGGGCCGCCTGGTGCGCCCCGCCGTAGCGGGTCAAGTCCGCCTGCAGAATGCCGTCTCGCTCCTGGAGCATGTTGGGGGCCGATGGGGCGAGCTTCATGCCGTCGACGACGAGCTGCATGAGGATGTCGTTGGCGGCGAAGCCCTCGCTGAGCGCGACCTCGCGCCGCACGCCCAGCAGCACGTTGCACCAGATATCGCCCAGGTTGTGCACCGCGTTGGCGGTCGCGGAGCCGAAGGGCCCGCGGGCCACGCCGTCGGCGTTGTACTGGCCGACGTCAGCGTCGGCGTAGGTGAGCGGACTCTTGGCAAAGTCGATGGAGTACGGGAAGCGCCGGATGCCGTAGTGGTAGTTGTTGGTATACCCGGCGGCGCCGAGGTACGTGCCGTAGCCGCCCATGGCGTAAACAGCGGAGAAATCGTCCGCGGGCTCGGCGTTGAGGCAGGCGCCGAAGAAGTCGCCCCAGCCCTCGCCCATGCCGCCGCCCTGCGTTCCGGTCAGCCCGCCGCCGTGCAGGCGGATCGAGAGGCCGTGGGAGAGTTCGTGGTAGATGATCTCGGTGTCGAAGTCGCCGTCGCGATCGGGCGTGGGCCCGGTCCAGACGTACATCTGGCAGCGGGCGCTCGAGCCGTCGGTGCCGCTGGTGCCGAAGTTCGCGTTGTTGGTGCCGCTGCCGTCCTGGGCTTCGGCGCGGACGGGGTCGCCGCCCACGCCCTGGCCCGTGAAGTTCGTCGTCTGGAAGTTCCGGGCCGCCTCGTTGAAACCGAAGGCGTAGAGGCGGTCGTGGTAGTGGTTGCTGTTGTAGAAGAGCTGCGTGATCGCGGCGTCGCGGTAGACGCTCGGCGCGTCGCCCGACTCAAAGCCGATGTTCGCCGTGAAATCAAAGACGCGGCCCGGCGCAGCGGTGCCGATGGCGCGGTCGGCATCGCTGCCTGTGTTGTCGTTGGCCGCGTCCGTGTACGCGTCGACGTTGTTGCCGACCGTGCGGTTGTCGCCGTCGTTGATCCAGCCGTTGGGCGAGAAAGGCGACATCTGCGCCGGAGTCACGGTGATGAGGCTGCGCGCGACGTGCGCGAACTGTCCGCCGTCCGGCAGGGCGCGGCCGGGCGAGCCCGGGGCGGGGCTGTCCTTCGGATACACCCGCATCGTGATGGACTGCGTGGTGTCCCAGTGCAGGCGGTTCCAGCGATAGAGCGTCTCGCCGCTCACCGCGTCCACCACCATCTCATACGTGTTGCCGGGGCCGGGCGCGGGGATCACGACGTACCACGCGGGCACCACCTCGCCGCGGTTGCGCGCGAAGTACACACGCCGCGACTCGATGGGGTCCTGGTTCCCGAAGTCCTTGGACGCCGTCCACGTGCGCTTCTCCTCGGCGCCAGACGCGGGGCCGGGGGTCGGCTCGGCGGTGAGCGCGATGCCCACGTTTGCCGCGGCGACGCGGACCGCGTCAAGGTCGCTCAGGACCGGCGCGGGGATCGGGAGCCCCTTGGTGGGGATCATCGTGCTGCCGACGTTCATCAGCTCGCCCCGGCCCGTGACGCTGGCCTTCAACTCCGCGCCGTACAGGTCCAGGCCGTTGATCCGCTGCTGCCACGTGAAGTGGTGCATCAGCCCGTCGTGTGTGTCCAACTCGCGCGTGAGGGGGAAGGAATCCAGCTCCGCGAGGTCGAGCTCCATCAGGCCCTGGTGCGCCGCGAACCAGCCACGCACCACGTCGCGGGGTGCCGCCTTGGAGGGACCAGTGAGGAACGAGGCGGTGGAGCGGACGTACTGCGCGGAGCCGAGCGCCCAGTGCTCGTCGATGCGGATGTCGCGGACGGTCGCCCGCAGCGCCGCCTCGTCGTCCAGCTTCGCTTGATAGGCCGGGGACTTCTTCCAGTTCGCGACCGCTGCCAGCGCCGCCTGCGTGGGGATGTCCTGCTGGCCGAGCTTGATGTCAAAGAACGGCAGCCCGTACTTCGGGTCCACACCCTCCTCGCCCTGAGGCCCGCTCACGCCCGCCGCCGTTCCAGCCGCGAGCGCCAGCACCGTCACCACGGACGCCAGCACCCGACGACCCCTGATCTCTCCGTTCATCGCTTCCCCTTTCCGGCCCTGCGAACAGGACCCGGCAGTTCATTTCCCCACTGGAGCCAAACGTCACACAAACCGCACATGCTCACATCGCGAGTCCCACCCCCGACCCGGAACACACCGGGTTCCATCGCTTCGTTACCGGACATGCTTGAGCCGAACCTCTGGAAACCTCCTCAACCCCGCGAAACCCGGCCGCCGACAGTCGCCCCGGGAGACGGAGCGAATCACCACGACACTTCACTACGCAAAGGGGTCGGCGCCGTTACGCGCCGACCCCGGGAAAAGCGTCTGGGTACGGACCTCAGGGGCAGTCGCCACCCGCCACCACGTTCACCAGCGCGGCGTAGTCGTCCTGGTCCACGTTCCCGTCCTGGTTGAAGTCCGCGTCGCGCCCGGTCGGGTTGGGCCCGCCCGCGATCACGCCCACGAGATACCGCACGTCGTCCTGGTCCACGTTCCCGTCCTGGTTGTAGTCCGGGTCGCACGACGGGCCGGTGCTGCACTCGTAGCGGAAGATCTTGAAGTCATCGATCGCGGCTTCGACAAAGTTTTGGGCCGTTCCCGTGTCCTCCGCCCGGAAGCGGAACTTGACCTGCGCGCTCGTCGGGATGGTCGCCGCGGACATGGTGAACTGCGAACGCACCCAGTCATAGACCACGGGCGAGCCCACCGCCACGCTGTCGGCCACCTGCCACGTGGCGCCGTTGTTGTTCGACACCTCCACCGTGAAGGGATCAAGGTGCCCGGTGGCGCCGGCGGAGAACGACGCGAACCAGCGCCAGTACTCCACCACCACCAGCGGGGCCGACGACAGGTCGATCGTCGGCGTCGTGAGCACGGTGTACCCGTTGTCCACGTCCCACTGGCCCACGGTCGTGCCCGCACGGCCGTCGGTCACCCAGCACATGCTGCCGGGGTCAGGCGTGTGGTCATCACCGGGCTGGAAGAGCTGCGCGCCGTTAAACGTCGGTTCCGGGTCCATCCGCGTCCAGCCGCCAAGGACCGTCAGCGTGGAGGGCACCGCCGTGTTCTGCACCGTCCAGCCCGGGTCGGTCTCGAAGGTCTGGTTCGCGAACTCCGTGGTGCCCGAGAAAGTCAGGCCCTGGAAGTAGCCGACCGGCGCATTGCGGGGCCCGGTCTGCTGGCCCACGTTTGTGCTCAGCGCCAGGTAGAACCTCACCGTCGAGAAGCACGGCGAGGCCGGGATCGACGCGAGGTACTCGCCCGACGCGACCTGTGGCAGGGGCAAGGAGTTGAACGCCCCGCCGTCGATCGAGTAGAACAGCGTGCCCGGCCCGGGGTTGATGGTCAGGTTGAAGGGCTCCGCGAGGACACGGAACGACGTGGGCCCGTCGGCGCCGAACTGCTCGGGCGTTCCGTCGGGGAACGAGAAGTCCACGCGGACCGGCAGATCGAAGGACTCGACGATGCCGTTGGTCGACGAGTCGGGCGACAGGGCATTCTCGCCCATGCCGCGCTTTGCGAACGCCTGCCACAGCCGGAACTGGTGCGAACCGCCATAGCGGGTGAGGTCCGCGAGCAGGATGCCGTCGCGCTCGTCCAGGAAGTCCGGTGTGCCGTCGGGCGCGAGCTTCATCCCGTCCACCGCGAGCTGCATGATGATCTGGTTGGCCGCGTAGCCCTCATCGATGCCCATGGAGGCGCGGGCCTCCAGCAGTGCGTTGCACCACACCTCGCCAGCGTTGTGCACCTCGTTCGCCGAGCCGGAGGTCGAGCCGATCACCGGATTGGGGGGCGTCCCCACGTTCCCGATCGCGTACTGATTCGGATCGATGTCCGCGAACGTATACGGGTTCTTCAGCATGTCCGTGGAGTATGGGAACCGCCGGATGCCGTAGTAGTAGTTGGTGAGGTAGGTCGCGGAAAGGAACTGCTTGGTCACCCAGCCGCCGGTGGTGTAAACTCCGTTGAAATCGTCGGTCGGCTCGGCGTTGAGGCACGTGCCGTAGAAGTCTCCCCAGCCCTCGCCCATGCTTCGGCTCTGGTTGCCGCTCAGCCCGTTGTGCAGGCGGATCGAGACGCCGTGCGACAGCTCGTGGTAGACCACGTCGTTATCGAGCGTGCCGTTTCGCTGGGGGGAGGGGCCGGTGAAGATGTACATCTGGGTGCGGGCCGCGCTGCCGTCCGCACCCGTGCTGGACCAGTTGGCGTTGTTGGTACCGCTGCCGTCCATCGCCTCAGCCCGCACCGCGTCACCACCGACGCCCTGGCCCGACAGGTTGAGCGTCTGGTAGTTGCCCGCGGCCTCGTTGAAGCCCATGGCGAACAGCCGATCGTGGTAGCTGTTGCACGCGACAAAGAGGTTCGTCACCGCGGCGTCCTTGAAGCCGCCCGGAGCCTGGTTGACATCGTGCACGAAGTCAAAGACCCGCCCCGGCGCCGCCGTGCCGACGGCGCGGTCCGCGTCGCTGGCCGTGTTATCGTTGGCGGCGTCGGAGTACGCGTCGACGTTGTTGCCCACGGTGCGGTTGTCGCCGTCGTTGATCCAGCCGTTGGGCGAGTACGGGGCGATCTCCTGGGGCTGCACCGTGATGAGCTGCCTCTCGACGAAGGGTGCCTGCGCCCCGTCGGGCGTCGCCGGGCCGGGGCTCCACGGCGCCGGAGAGTCCAGCGGGTACACGCGGTACGTCGCGGGCTGGGTGGTCTCCCACACCGTCAGGTTGTGCCTGAAGAGCAGCTCGCCCGTGCGGGCGTCCACGATCGTCTCGTACTGGTTGCCGGGGCCCTTCACGGGCACGATCACCCACCACGCGGGGACCACCTCTCCGCGGCTCTTGGCGAAGTACACCTTCTTGGTCTCGATCTCGTAGCCGTTCGCGAAATCGGCGGAGTTGACCCACTTGCGGTGCTCGTTGGCGCCGCTGGCCTCGCCGGGCTCGGGCATGGTGGTGATCGCCACACCGCACGCCGCCGCCGCGGCCCGCAGGGCCTGGTGCGCGTCGAGTTGGTATGGGTCCACCGAGGCGGGGTTGGGCACCATCTTGCTGCCGATGGTGATGAGCTCGCCCCGGCCCGTCACGTTCGCGATAAGCGTGCAGCCATAGACGTCGATGCCGTCGATCATCTGCTGGAACGTCAGGTGGTGCATGAGGCCTTCGGAGGTCTCAAAGTCACGCGAGACGCGGGAGCGGTCCAGGTCCGCCGAGGAGATGCCGAAGAGGTCCGAGTAGTGATTGACGAAGCCCCGGGCCACGTCGCGGGGCGTGTCCTTCGTGGGCCCGGTCATGAACTGCCACACGGAACGCACGAACTGGGGCGACCCATAGCGAGGGTCGGTGTCGATCTTCACGCTGGGGACCATCGCCCGCAGGGCGTCGGCCGAGGCCTGCCTCTTCTGCCACTGCGTCGAGCCGCGGTACGCCGCCATCGACGCCGCCACGCCCTTGGAAACGCTCCCGTCCGCCTGCTCGCGGACGTCGAACTGGGGCAGACCAAAGTCCATTGCCGAATGCTCGCAGCTCTCGGAGTGGGCATGCTGACCCATCGCCAAGCCGCAAGCGCCGAACAACGCCGCCGCCGTCACCACCATGCCGAGTTTCGCGCTTCGCATGCCTGAGCCTTTCCGTTCGTTCTCACCGGTCGCCGGAACAGATCGACACCCCTACGGGGACACCCGTCGCGCATCGCCGGCCGCGGGGCCGCTCGGTCCGATCACGCGACGTCCACGGCCGCTTCGAGGCGACCGTCGCACACTAGGTATACCAACCCCCCGCCCAAACGCAAGTCAAACCTTTCGCCGCCCTACGGGCACCCGCCCCCCCCCACCGCGTTGATGAGCGCCGAGATGTCGTCCTGATCCACGTTCCCGTCCCGGCTGAAGTCCGGGTCAATATCGTTCGGGTTTTCCCCGCCCCCCACCACGTCGATCAGGTACGCCACATCGTCCTGATCCACGTTCCCATCCTGATTCAGATCCGGGTCGCACGCGGGAGGCGTGAGCCCGGTGACAACCACGAGCGCCCGACCGGCGACCACGTCCGGCCCGCCGCAGAGCGCCGCGTCGGCGCCGCGCAGCTCCACCACCGCCCACGGACGGTTCGCATCATCCACAAACCCGAGGTGCGGCACGAGCCCGCGCACAAACGCGCCGTCGTTGAACGACCCGTCGGCGTTCACGTCCACCGCGTCGTTGGACCGAAGAACCACCATCCCGCCCGGCGCCACGACACACTGCCCCGTCAGCCCGCCCGAGGCGGTGCGCCCGCCGACGAACAGCCCGCCAGCCGCATCGCTCGCCGCGAGCACAAAGACGGCTCCCCCGCCCGCCCACGATTCTCCCGATCCGCCGGGAATGGCCCCCCCGCTCCTCTCAAGAACCTGCCCCTCCAGCGCCACCCACGAGCCGCCCGTCGCGCACGCGCCCACCAGGCACCATCGCCCGGCCGCGTCCACACCCACAAACTCCGCCGGCCCGTTCGCAGCGCCCACGCACCCGGGCTCCAGACCGGGCGCGCCCTCCTGCGCCACCACCACGCCGTTCATCACCGCCACCTCATCGTGCGAGGCATCCGCGTCGAGAGAGCACCTCGCCATCCAGCGTGCGCCCCAAGGGTCTGCGGCAAAGACACCGAGTGGATCGCCGACCACGCCAAAGGTGCGGTACGCCGCAAACTCCCCGTTGACCTGACCCGCGGGGAGCATCACCCCGGACCTCGCCAGGAGTTGGCCGCCATCCAATGCGAGCAGCGCCTCCCGAGTCGTTGGAGTGGTCCCGGGCCCCTGAAGCGAGGCGTAGAACGAGGTGTCCCCCCACGCGCTGAGCGTGACGCCGCCCCGCGAGGCGCCGTACCACACGTTCGGCCCCAGAGCCGGCACGGCAACACCCTCCTGCGCGACCCGCACCCACCCGCCCGGCGTCTGCTTCGCCACAAACGAGTCCAGGGACGCCGGCTCCGTCGTCTCTCCCGAGAAAGCCACAAGCCCCGCGTTGTCCACCGCGGCCGCCATATCGATCGCTCGGGGAGGCCACGCGCCGCCGAGCGCCGAGGGAATCTGAGGCCATCCACCCGTTCTCGCGACGACTTCAACAACCTCGCCCTCGCCCCGCAAGAGCACCGCCCCGCCATCCGTGATCCCGGCCCGCACCACCCACCAACGGCCATCCGGGCTCGGCGTCGGGCGTCCCAGCCCACCGGCGGCAATGATGACCCCGGGCAGCCCCGGCACCGGCGCACCCTCCACCAGCACCCCACGCGCCCGAGCGCTCGCCGGCATCGGGGCGCGCACCACCGTCTCCCCCGACGCCCCGTTATTCCCACCGATCGGGTCCTCGAGCGAGCCGGCCGCTGCCGCCCCCAGTTGCACAACACCCGGCGTCTGCGGCACTACGCGCACCCTGGCCTGCGCCGACCCTCCGGATGCCAGCGCCGCCGTCTGCCAATGCAGCACCCCCGCAACGGGTGTCAGGGGTGGAGTCGAACTCGCAAACGGCGCCGTCGTCGGCAGCGTGATCGCCACTGCGACGCTCGCCGACTGCGGCCCGTGGTTGGTCACCACGACCGCGAACTCCCCCACCTCGCCGGGCTGCAGCGTGCAAGACGGTGGCGCCGCGACCGCGACCTCGATGTCCGCGGCAGGCCCGAGCGCCATGAGCCCCGGGGCCCACGTCGCGCCGGCGCTCGTCGCGGTGCCCACGAGAGGGTTGGGCAGCGTCTGCACCCACTGTCCCGTCTGAAGGTCCAGCACGTGAATGGGTTCTGCGGAAGTCTGATACACGAGGTACACCCGGCCCGGACCCGCCGCCAACCCGTCAAAGTCCGTCATCGTTCCCGGGTACGCCGCGACCCGCGTGAACGTGGGGCTCTCCAGCGGCCCGTTCAGGCGGTACACCCCACGCGTGCCCAGCGGCCCGCTGAGCACACTGTCGTTGCAGCCGTAGAGGACGCCCGTGACAGGCTCAAAGTCCAGACCCCCCAGGTCCTGGGCTGCGAGCGAAAAGATGGGCGACGCGACAGCCGTCGCGGGGTTGATCTGCACCAGCCCGTCCTGGGTCTGTCCGATCAGTCTGGCTCCCTGAGCGTCGTACCCGAGCCCGTACACCGAGCGCGTGATCCCCGTGATCGGCCCGAGCGAGACAGGCGCCAAGGGGCCGCTGGGCGTGTAGTCGGCCCGGTACAACCCCGTCGGGGTAATCCAGTACAGCACACCCGCCGCGTCGTCCGCCGCGAGGCCCCGCAGGCGGGCGGCGGTGCCGGTCACCAGGGCCCTGGGCGGCCTCGCGCCTGTCACGTCGACGAGCCAGATCGTCGCGCCGCTCAGCAGGTCATTGCCAACCACGAGCTGCGCGGGCGCCGCCGCCGCCCAGCCCCACACCCAGGCCCCCGCCAACATCAAGCCGATCTTCCGCACCCCGGCACCTCCGCCCCGGCCCCCGCCGTCGCGTCAGGCTACCAACGAAAAAGCCCCGCCGCAATGGCCGGGACTTGTGCACGCTTCGGATTCGGCGTCGCTCCGGGCTCAGCCGCCGGGGATCAGAATGTCGTCGAACTCGTTCATGATGTCGGAGGACTGCCCTCCCGGCAGGTCCGCCGTCGACGTGGCGTTGGCGCGGAAGTTCAGCCCGTAGTACAGGTTTCGGGGGCTCGAACCGCCCGCTCGCTTCCCGCCCCGGTCCAGCGTGGAGAGGAACGTCCGGTCATTGCCCGCGGAGTGCACGATCACCGTGCCCCGGCCCGCGCTGGGCAGGATCTGGGCCGCGGTCAGCGCGTTACCAGCCGCGTTCACGAGCGCCTTGGGCGAGGCGGGGTTTCCCAGGAGTCCCATCAGGTTCACGCGCTTCTCATCGTCGCCCGTGCCGCTGTCGAGCAGGCTGGCCGCACCAGGCTTCGCCCCGTTCATCGCGTACTGGGCAGTTGTGAACACCGCCGCGTTGGCGTTCCAGTAGAACCGCGCCGAGGGCTGGTTCGCGTTCGCCGGCGCACGCACCTGAGAGAAGTTGTTCGCGGCGGGGGTCGCCCCCACGATCTCACCCTGCTGCGACTCGTCGATCGACCACAGCACCAGCGGGTTGCCCCACGCGTCCACCACCTCGCCATAGCCGCCCTGGGCCGTGCCCGCGCCCGCGGCGTTGGAGGTCCAGCCGTACCCCGCGCCCGTGCGCCCGAACCCGAGCAGCGCCTGGTTCATCACCTTGAAGTACTTGCCCGAGGGGGTGAAGTACGCCTTGTTGCCCGCCGAGTTCGTCCCGATCAGGCTGGGCTTCACCTTCACCACGTCCGTGGTCGACGGCCCGACCACCATCTCATCCGCCGCGGGCGGCGTCGCCGTATCCACGACACCCCCCATCAGGTCGAGCATGGCGTTCTGCATCGCGGTGAAGCCCCGCGTGGAGTTCTCCGTGTGCGCCATCGCCCGCGCGGAGAAGAAGCCCGGCAGTCGCCCCTCGGACTGCTGGAACGTCAGGCACGCCTGCGACACCTGGTTCGCAACGTTTGTCGTCTCGCTCTTCCGAGCCGCATCCCGGGCGTACCCGAGCGCGGGCACGACGATGGCGATCACCAGCGCGATGATCCCGATCACCACCAGCAACTCGATGAGACTGAAGGCCCGGAGACCGTTCATTCCCGCCCCCGTCCGACGCGTCGTCTTCATGCACTGGCTCCGTTCTTCAGCCGCCCGACCCGCCGAGTGCGGGAAAGAAAACGCCAGCCCGCCCCCCCTCGGGAGCGGCCGACACCACCGTTCTGTTCGTCCGCCGGCCGGCGAAGTTGCCTTCGCGGGCTCAGTTCCTCCGGCGAACAACGCCCGCACAAGCATATCCACGCTGTCAAGCGACCGTTCCGGCGTCGCGAATCCGGCTCCGTGAGCGTAGCTTTCAACATGCCCATCCATGACCCGGCCTCGGCTCTCGCTTCCGCTGCCCTTGCCATCGAGATCCCCGTCGCCTGGGGTGAGATGGACGCCCTGGGCCACGTGAACAACGCCATCTACTTCCGTTACCTCGAATCCGCCCGAGTCGAGTTCATCCGGCGCCTGGGCTGGAAGGCCCCCGAACAAGGGTCTGGGCACCTGGGACGGCAGGGCGTCGGGTTCATCCTTCAGTCCGTTCAGTGCCGGTTCCGCCGCCCAGTTTTCTACCCGGACACCCTCTCGGTCACCTCACGACTCGGCGACATCGGGGAAGATCGCTTCACACTCCGCCACGAGGTCATCAGCAAGGCCCAGAGTGAGGTCGTCGCCCTCGGTGAGGGAACGATCGTCACCTACGACTACGTCGCCAAAGCCAAGGTGCCTTTGCCGCAGACGCTCCGGGACATCATTGTCTCTATTTCAACAGCCAGGCCCCACACCTGACGCATGAAGAAGGTCCAACGGGCCCGGCCGAGGCAGCACGCCCACCGAGTATTTCAGGATGTGCATCTCCTGTGTATTCCGCCACCGCAACCCGACGCGCGCGCGAGCCCGCCGTGGGCGCGTGATTCTCTCGAAAGAGGGCGCGTGTTCCGCCACCGCTTCTCATCCGTTCGATCCGCCGCCACGGGCCCGGGGCCCAACAATCCACCTCCATGGACCCCTCCACACTGCTCGTCATCCAGATCTGCCTGCAGACCGTGACCGCAGGCGCGATCGTCACCTCCGTCATCTACGCCGGACACCAGCTCCGCATCTGGCACCGCGCCCAGCAGGTCGCGAACTTCACCAAGCTCGTCGAACTCCAGATGGCCCTCCGCCGCCTCCGCGTCGACAACCCGGAGCTCGCCAAAGTCCACTCCCACGACGTCGAGGGCCTGAACAGCGACGAGGAGATCCGCCTGTACTTCCTGAACCTCATGCAGCTCTCGGTCTTCGAGATCGCCTGGTTCAGCCATCGCATGGGTCAGTTGGGCGACGGCTATTTCGCCTCCTGGGAGAAGCGCATGCGGGTCATCGAGCGGGAGCCCTCGTTCCGCCAGATGTGGAACAAGCCCTCCATGAAGATCCTCCACGACGAGTTCGAGGCCTACATCCGCGAGCTCATGAAGCAGGGCTGAGCCCCGGGCCCCCCGACGCGCCCACCGCCGGCGCCGCCTGGTCGGTCTGTGCGGCCCGTGCCGCCTGAACGCCCGGGCCGCCTGTGGGCACGGGTTCCAGCCCGCCCCGGGTCGGACCGATCATCCCTCCCGGGGAATCGCCCCGCTGGAGGAACCGACGTGGAACTGACTCAGATTCTCAAGGCTGCGTTCGAGGCGGACGCGTCGGACGTGCACCTGATCGCCGGGCAGCCGCCCACGGTCCGCATCCACCAGGTCATGACCCCGCTCGAGATGCCGGTGCTCACCCGGGAGGTGGCCCGCAAGTTCCTCGAGCAGATGGCCCCGCCCGAGGCGCTCGCGACGTTCGAGCGGCAGAAGGACGCGGACTTCTCGTTCCAGGCCGAAGGGCTGGCCCGCTACCGCGTGAACGCCCACATGCAGAAGGGCATGGTCGGCCTGGCCATGCGAATCATCAAGACCAAGGTCCCGCCGCTCTCGGCGCTGAGCCTGCCCGAGGTCATCGCGAGGCTCACGTACCTGCCACGCGGGCTGGTGCTGGTCACGGGCGACACGGGCTCGGGCAAATCCACGACGCTCGCCGCCATGATCGAGGCGATGAACCAGCGCTACCGCAAGCACATCATCACGCTCGAAGACCCGGTCGAATACGTCTTCGAGAGCAAGCAGTGCGTGCTGGAGCAGCGCGAGCTGGGCCAGGACATGCCGACCTTCGCCAGCGGCCTCAAGCACGCGCTGCGTCAGGACCCGGACATCATCCTCGTGGGCGAAATGCGCGACCTCGAGACGACCGCGCTCGCCATCTCCGCCGCAGAGACCGGCCACCTGGTGCTCTCGACCCTGCACACCTGCAGCGCGAGCCAGACGGTGGAGCGCATCATCGATATGTACCCGGGCGGGCAGCAGAACCAGATCCGCTCGATGCTCAGCAACACGCTGCAGGCGGTGCTCAGCCAGACGCTCTTCAGCCGCGTGGACCGCCCCGGAATGGTGCCCGCCGTTGAGGTGCTGCTCTGCACGCCCGCGGTGCGGAACCTGATCCGCGAGGCACGCACCTTCGAAATTCCCAACGTCATCGAGACCAGCCGCGCCATCGGCATGTGCAGCCTGGACAGCTCGATCGCGGAGCTCTACTTCAACGGCTTCATCAGCCGCGAGGACGCCGTCGCCCAGTCCGCACACCCCGAGAAGCTCGAGCGCCAGCTCGCGGCCTAGCGAGGGGTCGCGCGCCAGACGCTGGGCACTGGCGCGTTCGTCGTGCAGCCCAGGTGTTCGTGAACGGATCGCACCCCCCGCAGGAGAACCGAAGGCCCGAGCTGGTGCGCGACAGACCAGGACCCCCAAGCTCACCTCGCCCAGCGCCTTCCTGACCCATGCCCAACTACCGCTACCAGATCCGCACGAGCAACGGTCAGCTCCAGTCGGGCGTCATCGCCGCGGACACCGCCGCCAGCGCCGCCTCCATCCTCCGCAACCAGGGGTCGCACGTGCTCTCGCTGAGCACCACCGTCGCGGGCCTGGACACGGGCGGGCTCATGACCCGCTTCAAGGAGATGAACCAGGGCAAGCCCTCCCAGAAGCACGTCCTGGACTTCACCACCCAGCTCGCCGTCATGATCCGCGCCGGTATCAACCTTCGCGCGGCCCTCGACGGCATCGGCGAACAGACCACCCACCCCGCCTTCAAGAAGGTCGTCCAGGGCCTCAAGCACGACGTCGAGGGCGGCAAGCAGTTCAGCGAGGCCATCGCCAAGCACCCAAAGCTCTTCGGGCCGCTCTACGTCAACATGGTCCGCGCCAGCGAGATGTCCGGCTCGTTCAGCAAGATGCTCGACCGGATCGCCGGTTACATCACCCAGCAGCTCGAAACCCGCAAGATGGTGGTCGGTGCCGCCATCTACCCGGTCATCATCGGGTGCCTCGCCGTCGGCGTCACCATCTTCCTCCTCACCTTCGTGCTCCCCAAGTTCGCCGGCGTCTTCGAGGGCAAGGAAGAGGTCCTCCCTTGGGCCACCAAGTTCCTCATGGGCCTCTCCAAGTTCATGGTCGCCAACTGGTACCTCGTCCTGGGCGGCATCCTGGGCGTCGGTGGCGGCATCTACGCCTTCACCCGTACCGAGCTCGGCTCCTTCTGGGTCGACAAGCTCAAGCTGGGCGTCCCCATCCTCCGCACCATGTTCCGCTCCCTCTACATCAGCCGCTCCCTCCAGACCATGGGCCAGCTCATCAACGCCGGCGTGCCCATGCTCGACACCATCTCCATCACGGGTGAGATCTCGGGCAATCAGATCTTCAAGGGCCTCTGGAAGAAGGTCCACGCCAGCGTCAAGCAGGGGAAGAAGATCACCCAACCCCTGCTCCAGGCCGAGGTCCTGCCCCGCGCCGTCACCCAGATGATCGCCGCCGGCGAAGAGTCCGGTAAGCTCGGCGAGGTCCTCGACGAGATCGCCGCGTTCTATCAGCGCCAGCTCAAGGACCACATCAAGGCGGTTACCGGCATGATCGAGCCCATCATGATCCTCATGATGGGCACAGTCGTCGGCTTCATCGCCATGGCCATCATCCTGCCCATCTTCAAGATGAGCCAGATCGTCAAGTGACCGATGCTCTCCACCGGGCCGGGACTCGCCCGGCGGGAGGAGCCATGACGACCGTCCGTTCGTTCTCGGGCCGGGCAAGGGGAGTCGCCCGAAGGGGATTCACCCTCCTCGAGGCCATGCTCGCGCTCATCATCATCGCCGTCGGCGTTCTCGCCTTCGTCGACGCCCAGGCGGCGTTCACACGCTCCAACAACTGGTCCAGCCACGCCGCCACCGGCATGCTCCTCGCCAACGAAGTCCGCGAGATGGCCTCCCGTTTCCCAAGGCACGACCGCGTCACCGGCCTTGCCCTGCAGGGCTCGGGCTCCGGCGCCACCGTCGTCGGCTGGGGTCCCGAAGAGGGCGAGACCGACCTCGACGACCTCGATGATCTCGACGACCTCGACGGCCTCACCTTCGGCTCCGGCGGAGACTTCACCGGGCCCATCGACGCCTTCGGCGGAATCGTCCCGCAGACAGACCTCAATGGCGTGGTCCTCACGGACAACGGCGAGGTCATCCCTCTCGTCGGCTGGCGCCAGCGCATCACTGTCGAGAAGGTCGACCCGTACAACTTCAGCCAGTCCCGCGCCGTCGCCTACACGCAGGCCGCGACCTCCCAGGTTCCCGCCATCGGCGTCGACGCCTTCCCACTCCGCGTCACCGTCCTCGTCGAGCACCAGGAAACCAACTCAACGCAGTGGGACGAGGTCACCCGCCTGACCTGGATCGTGCCCGCCCAGTAACCGCGCCCGCCCGGTGTTCTGCCCGCGTGAGTGGAGACCGTCCATGACCACCCCCGACACGTCCGCTCTTGGCCTCGCCCGCGGCTACGCCCGGCGCATGCTCCGGTCGCGCCGGGGCGTCGCCGCCGTGCTCGCGATGATGTTCATCGTGCTCTTCGGGTCCCTCGCAGCCGCAATGGCCATCGCCAGCAAGGGCAACGTCACGACCGCCGCCACCCACCTGCACGTGAACCGTGCCCAGTCCGCCGCGGAGACCGGGCTCGCCGTGGGCAAGGCCCGAATCGCCGAGGCCGCCTCGCGCTTCCTCATCTCCGGCAGCGACGTCGACGGCACCTTCGGCTGGAACTTCTGGACAGGCAACACCGGCCCCCTGGGCACCGTGCAGGTCCTGCCTCCCAAGACCGGGCGGCTCGACCTCTCCACACCCGCGGGCCTCGCCTCCGCGGTCGCGCAGTCTCACAGCCTTGATCAGGACATCGTCTCCAGCCTCGGTATCAGTACCCCAACCGTCGGCAATGCTCCGGCGGGCAGCGCGAGCGACTTCGCCGACACCAACTGGGTCTTCACCCCGGGCGTCGCGCTCGAGCCCCGCACCGGCGGCGAGAACGACCCGCCCCTGGCCTACCAGCTCACCTACGCCCCGCTCGCCAACGGCACCGACATCCGAATCATCGCCACGGGCTACGACTTCGGCTACTCCCGGGGCGGCACGCCCATCACCCGCACCATCTCGCAGGACGTCCGCCTCTCCAAGTCCGTCAAGAACGCCATCGTCTCCTCCAGCCGCATCATGATCGGCTCCAACGTCATGGTCTCGGGCGACATCGGCGCTCGCTTCGACGCCGTCACCTTCAACAACGGCGACCCCCTCCTCCTCCGCTCCGACTTCATGGGCAAGGACGCCCTCCTCACCGCCGCCCTCACCACCTTCTTCTCCGCCGTCAACTCCAGCGACGTCGATGGTGACAACCGCCTCCGCGCCGCCCATTCCGTCGAGGGTGCCGCGGTCCCCGACGCGCAGGACGTGAACGGCGACGGCCAGGTCGACGACCTCTTCTCCGACGTCACCGGCGATGGCTACGTTGACGAGCTCGACATCTTCATCAACCGCTTCGACAGCAACCACGACGGCAAGGTCGCGCTCTCCGACGCCCTCCGCGCCGGAACCCCACACTCCAACCTCGCCGCTGAGTTCGTCGGCTCGGGAGGCACCGCCATCGACGAGGATCTCGCCCTCCTCATCGACTCCAACAACCCCGACCGGAACCGCAACGGCGTGTACGGATTCCTCGACGCCAACGTCAACGGCAAGTGGGACTCAGGCGAGATCTTCGCCGACCTCGACCCGGCCAACGGCCTCGCACGAGACCAGGTCCTGGGCTATCGGGACGGCGTCGTCGACCGCAAGGACCAGTACGCCAAGGTCTCGGGCGGGCTGAAGTTCCGCGTCGGCGCGTCTGACTGGGAATCCAACCGGGGCGACCTCAACCCCAAGCTCCGCGGGCCCATCGCCCCACCCGCGGGCACCGCGCCCGCGTCCTTCGGCGTGGGCAACACCGATCTCCCGGCCGTCGACGTCAGCGTCTTCACCGGCCAGCACACCGCGCTGCAGAACGCAGTCAACGGCTCATCGTTCTCTTCGCAGGTCGCCCAGCAGCTCGGTGTCTCCGAGGCGCAGCTCGCGACCTACGCCGCGCCCCGCCCCGCGAACCAGAGCGCACCGTGGTTCCGCCGCCTCGACGCCATCGCCGACGCGACCAGCCTCCCCGCCAACGCCTCCACCGCCTACTGGGAGAAGATGCCGTACAACTCGCCGTCCTACTCCGACGTCTACTTCCGCCCCGTCTATTACAACATGACCTTCCGCGATGTGCAGATCCCCATGGGCAACAACGGTCTGTTCGTCGGCTGCACCTTCGTTGGCGTCACCTGGGTCCGCACCGACACCAGCAACACCAACCGCCTCTGGGGTGAATACGGCAAGATGACCCTCTCGGGAAGCCCCGCGGCGCCCGCCCTCTCCATCCCGCGCACGATCTACGGCGGGACCAACTACCCCACCATGCTCCCCTCCACCGCCATCCCGCCCAACCAGGCCATCCTCATGGCCTCCACACCCCTCGACAAGGCCGACCTCGACAGCACCCAGACCACGCGCCCCGGCTATGACCTCCTCCCCGACCCCCTGGTGATCAGCGGCAAACGCATCACCGACACCCGCGGCCGATCCAACAACCTCCGCTTCCACGACTGCCTCTTTGTCGGCAGCATCATCAGCGACGCGCCCACCGGCTACACCCAGACCCGCAACAAGGTCCAGTTCACCGGCGCCACACGTTTCTCGCAGAAGCACCCCGCCTACCCCGACAACTCCAACTACAACCCCGACCCCGCAGACGCCCGCGAGATCGCCAAGACCTCCATGATGCTGCCGAACTACTCAGTCGACCTCGGCTCCTTCAACAGCCCGCCCGCGCAGAACCTGGACCTCAAGGGCGCCATCATCGCCGGAGTCCTCGACGCCCGGGGCAACGTCGAGATCGACGGCGCACTCCTGCTCACCTTCACCCCCACCTATGGCCAGGCGCCACTCATCGACGTTACCGGCGCAGCCGTCGGCAACCCCGCCGACTTCAACACCACCCTCGGCTACTTCGGCTCCGCCGACGGCGACGCCGAGTCCGTCGACCCCTCCACCCTCCCGATCGTCAACGGCCAGCGCATCGCGGGCTGGGACACCGACGGCGACGGCCTGGCCGATGTCAACGCCGACCAGGCTCAGCCCAGCGGCTCCACCGCCGTGCCGTTCTACGGCTACGGCCGCATCCGCCTCCGCTTCGACCCGAACATGAAACTCCCCGACGGCATCATGCTCCCCATGCAGATCACCCCCATCGCTGGCACCTACCGGGAGGGTTACCGATGAACACGCGCCGCCCCACGGGCTTCAGCATCGCCGAGATGCTCATCGCCCTCACCATCACCGCCACCCTGCTCACCGCCACCCTCACTGCCCTCGACACCTCCTACCGCAGCTACAAGGTCACCACCGAGGGCGCGAGCACCAACGTCGTCTCACGCCTCGTCATGCAGCGCATGATGACCATGATCCGCACCGGCACCGACTTCGGCCCCTACCCCGACGACGTCTACGACACCTCCGCCAATCCCCTCTCCAGCACCTCCATCGAGTTCCTCACCCGCGACGACGGCGCGGGCAACCGCCAGGTCGTGCAGATCGAGCGCCGCGACCCCTCCACCGCCGAGCGGGGGCCCTACGAGCTGTGGTACGTCCAGACCGACTTCGTGAACGGCGTCGCCCAGACCCCCATCGAGCGACCCATGCTCACCGGCGTCGCCGACCTCCGCTTCACCTTGGAGTACGACGTGGGCCCGCGCCTCCGCCGCGCCACGGTCGACATCACCGTCCGGGCCAACGACTACCAGGACGCTGCGTTCCACGCCGACCTCGAGGCCCCCACCATCCGGCTGGTCTCCACCGTCAACCCGCGCCGCCTCGACTGACCCCGTGCACGGGCCCCGCACGCCTACCTTCGCCCGTGCCGCTCCGCATCGTCAGGTCCACCCCGCTCTGGATCGTCATCGACAAGCCCTCGGGCCTGCTCAGCGTCCCGGGCAAGGGACCCGAGAAGGCCGACTGCGTCGTCGCGCGCGTCCGCCGCGAGTTCCCCGGCGCCACCGGCACCCTCATGGTGCATCGCCTTGACATGGACACCTCGGGCCTCCTGCTCGTCGCCCTCGATGCCGCGGCCCAGCGCGACCTCTCCCTCCAGTTCGAGGAGCGCCGTGTTCACAAGGAATACACCGCGCTCCTCTCCGGACGCGTCACCCAAAGCGAGGGCGACATCCGCGTGCCCATCCGCCTCGACGTCGACCGCCGCCCACACCAGATCGCGGACTTCACCCAGGGCAAGACCGCGCACACGCGATTCCGCGTTCTCGAGCGCGGCGCCGCCACGACCCGCGTCTGGTTCCAGCCCCTCACGGGGAGAAGCCACCAGCTCCGCGTGCACGCGGCGCTCCCCCCCACACTTCCCTGCGGCAGACCGGGAGGTTTGGGGTGCCCCATCCTGGGCGACCCGCTCTATGGCGACGGCTCCCCGGCCCCGCGGCTCATGCTCCACGCCGCCGTCCTGCAGTTCACCGATCCCGCGACCGGCGACGCCGTGCGCTTCGAGAGCCCCACGCCCTTCTGACCACCCTCACAGGACCAGAGGCTTCAGCCCCAGGGCCCCGGACGTCGTCAGCCCCAGCGCCACCAGCACCTTCGTCAGGCCCTGCGCGTCGTGGGTGTCAAACGCCCCCGCCTCGTGGCTGTCCACGTCCAGCACGCTGTGGCACTCACCCTCGGAGGTCAGCAGCGGCACAACCACCTCCGACAGATCCTTCGGGTCACACGCGATGTACCCGTCGCCCAGCGTCCTCACGTCCTTCACCACCACCGGCGCCCGCTCCTGCCAGCACCTCCCGCACATCCCGTGCAGCCCGATCGGCGAGCACGCCGGCTTCGGCTCGCGGCAGACCAGCACCATCTCCCGCGCGCCGGGCACCTTGTCGTAAAACCCGATCCACGACACGCCCGTGTCGCGCAGCGCCCCCCAGAGGATCTCCACCGCCCGACGCTTCGCCGCCTCCGAACTCTCCGGAGCCAGAGGCCGCTCCACGTCCAGCCCGTGCCCGGCCAGGATCGCGGGGTAGTCACGCCACACCGGGGCACGTTGCAGCAGGTCCACTTCGCCCATGCCGCCACTGTACGGACGCTCGCCGCCCCGGCCCCAAACCGCCGATAGAGTTGTCCGTGAGCTTTGCGGCGCTCATCCTCATGGCACTTCTGGCGGAGCCGCCCTCGGACCTGATCCCCATCAACGCGGGCTCGGTCGACGCCTCCCCCCTCCGCATCGACGCGCTCATGGTCCCGCTGGACCTGAGGCAGGACGGCGCCTTCGAACGCGTCTACCGGGTGGACTCTCCCTCGCCCCTGGTCGTGGGCCAACCCCGATTCGCGAGACGCGCCGGCGCCGTGACGGCGTACTTCGAACGATCCGAATACTGGAGCATCGAGAAGGAGGGGCAGACCCTCGCCACGCTCGCCGCCATCCCGGCGGGCACGGTCTTCCGAATCGAGGGCGGCTTCCAGCCCACGCCCGGCCCGGACCCGGACGCCCTCTCCCGCGTAAGGCCGGACTACTCCGCCTCGGACCGCGAGCCCCCGCGTGAGACGGCGCCGACCGTCTCGCACGGCCCGTCGCTGCCTCCCCTCACGATCTGGAACAGCGAGGCCGCCCGCGCGTCCCGCGTGCTCCGCTGGCTCGACGCCGCCTCGGGCAGCTAGCCCAGCATCCCGCCCCGCCGCAGCGAACCAAGCACGACCTCTTCCACCGGCGCGTCGGACCTCACCCGAACGAGCGCCACGCCTCTGGCGGCGCTCGTCACCCGCAGTCGCTTTGTGTCCGCCTCCAGCGCCGCGCGATACGCCGCGACGCTCGCGGGCGTCACAGTCACCTCCGCCGCACGCGCCGATTCCACGTCCGTCAGGCGCAGATCTCCCGACAACCCCGGCTCTGCCGCCGGGTCCAGCTCCGAGGGTGACAGAACGCGCAACGCGTACGCGTCCGCGCCGCCCAGCCCCACCCCCGCGCCCAGGTACGCCAGCGCCGGCGCTGCGCCCTCGTCCCAGTGAAAGTCGCTCACGAGCAGGCTCACGCCCCGCTCCGCCCTCCCACGCAGGATCGCCCGCAGCGCCTCCGCGGGCGCCCCCGCCGGCCCCGGCCCGCTCGCGCGGATGTCCGCCGCCGCCGTCAGCAGGAACGCGCCGACCCTTTGCACGCCCGCCCGCCCGCGCAGCGGTGCGAGCGCGCGCACACCCCCGGGCCAGCGCTCTCTCCCGAACACCGCCACGCTCACCCTGTTCTGCTTCACCAGCCCCACGTACGCCAGCGCCATCGCCAGCCTCATCGCAAAGGTCAGCTTCGATGGCGCCCCGGTCTGCATCGACGCCGACGCGTCCACGATCAGGCGCAGCGACAGGTCCTCCTCCTCCCTGAACAGCTTCACGATCAGCCGGTCCAGCCTGGCGCACGCGTTCCAGTCGATGTGCCGCGGATCATCCCCCGGCACATATTCGCGGAAGTCATCGAACTCCACGCTCCGTCCCCGACGCTTGCTCCGCCGCTCACCGGGCATCTTCCCCGCCATCACCTTGCGGCTAACCACATCCAGCGCGTCCAAGCGGCCCGCAAGCCCTGGACCCAGCAGATCCTCCAGCGTTTCGGGCAGCCTGGCCGACACGTCCACGATCATGCGCGCCGCCCCACCAGGGCCCAGACCCGGGCGACCTCCGCCACGCTCCACGCCTGCATCGGGCAGCCCTCGCACCGCCGGGGTTCGTCGCCGTCGTACACCTCGCAGATCGACGCCGCCGGACCCCGCCCCTCGTACTTGCCCGCCAGCGCCGCGACCAGGGGCGAGATCACGCTGAGGGCTTCGCGTCGCGCATCCACACCAAAGCCTCCCACGCGCAGCACCGCCTCCGCGTACGCGCCGATCAGGTACGGCCACACCGTGCCATTGTGATACGCCCGGTCCCGCTGGAAGAGTGGCCCCTCGTATCTCCCGAGATAGGTCGCCTCGCCCGCGTCCAGGCTCCGCAGGCCCACGGGCGTCAGCAGCCACGCGCGCGCGATGTCCACGATGCTCCGCTGCTGGAGCGCCGACAGGGGCGACCCGGGCAGGCTCACCGCGAAGACCTGGTTGGGCCTCAGTTCGTCCACCCCGCGCCACCCCCCGGCGCCGTCGGGCTCCAGCCGGTCAAACAGGCACCCGCGGGACGGGTTCCAGAACCGCACTCGCACGGACGCAGCCACTTCCGCCGCCAGGTCGCGCAGCGATTTCGCGTCCGCCTCGGGCGCGACCGCCCCCAGTCTTCCGAGCACCGAGCCCCACAGCGCCGCGATCTCCACGGGCTTGCCCGCGCGCGGCGTGAACACCACACCGTCCCGCGCCGCGTCCATCCACGTGAGCTGCGTCGCCCCAGTGCCCGCGGCGATCAGCCCGTCCGTCTCGTCCATGCGGATGTCAAAGTCGGTCCCCTCGCGATAGGCCCGCACCACGCCCAGGCACGCCGGGAGCAGGTCCCGCCCAAAGCCCGCGCGGTCCTTGGACGCCTCCAGGTACTCCAGGCAGGCGTGCACGAACCACAGCGAGCCGTCAACCGTGTTGTACTGCGCCTCCCCGCCCGCATCCTCGAAGCAGTTCGGCACCAGCCCCCGCCTCTGCATCCCCGCAAACGCGACGAGGACCGATTTCGCCTCCCCGTGCCGCCCCGTGGCGAGCAGCAGCCCCGGCAGAGCGATCATCGTGTCTCGCCCCCAGTCGCTGAACCAGGGATAGCCCGCGATGATGCTCGTTGCCCCGCTCCCGGTCCCCGTGCGCCGCATCACCACAAAGGGATCCGCCGCCGTCGCGAGCCTCGTCGCCACCTCGGGTTCGCCCCCCAGCGCCGCGGCACTCTTCGCCACACGCGCCCGCAGCGCCCCCACGTCCACGCGCACCGGCGGCGCGTCCTCGTCCATCCACGCCAGCAGCGTCACGCCCCCTCCCGCGGGCGCCGTGAACGACCCCGGGCACAACAAGTCCTCCGTGAAATCCTGCCCTCGCTCGCGGTCGCGCCGATACTCGAAGTTCCACCACCAGTCTCGCCTCAGCGCCAACCGGCCCCCCGGCACCCGAAGGTGCACCGCCCACCCGCCCCGGCGCACCACCAGCCCGTGCGCGCCCTCGGCCTCGACGCGGAACTCCCCGTCCTCGCTCCTGCCCTCCACAAGGTCGTGAAAGTTCCTCAGCGCGACCAAGGGCGAAAGTTCCAGCCACGCCGGGCCCGGCGCGTCCACCTGATAGCTCACCTCCGCCGCGTTGCGCTTGTCCGCCAGTCTCAGCGTCCGCACCACGCGCCCGGGCCGGGCGGCCCCCCAAGGCCGAAACTCCCACGACACCTCGCCCACCCCTCCCCAGCACCGCACCGGCGCGGGCGCAAACGTGCCGCCCCAGTCCTTGAATGCGAACGAGCTCAGCGCCCGCCTCTCGCGCGCCGGCCCCCTCGGAGTCTGCACCTCCGCCTCAAGCAGGTCCGCCACACCCCCGAGCCCGACCACGCGCCCCACCGGGGGCGTCGTCGCCCCGATCAGCATCGCGTGATAGCGCCGCGCGGGCACGCCGCTGGCCGTGCCCATCGCGAACCCGCCCAGGCCGTTGGCGAGCAGCCACTCGCGCTCCCCCGCCTGCCCCGCGGGCTGGATGTCGAACAGTGTCATGCCACAGTCTACACCCCGCCGCGCCCCCTCCGGCCTGCCTCCCTACCCTATCCCATGGCAGCCATCACGCTTCCCACCTCGCCCGTCTCCGCCCACATCCCGCCCGCTTCCGGCCTCGGCGATGACAAGATCATCTTCGACGGCATCACCTTCGATGACGTCCTGCTGGTCCCGCGCCGGTCGGCCATCATGCCCGCCGACGCCGACACCTCCACGCGCCTCACGCGCACCATCGGCCTCAACATCCCTCTGCTCGCGGCCCCCATGGACACCGTCACCGAGTCCGCCCTCGCCATCGCCCTCGCCCAGGAGGGCGGCATCGGCTTCATCCACAAGAACCTCTCCGTCGAGGCCCAGGCCCGCGAGGTCGCCAAGGTCAAGCGCTCCGCCAACGGCGTCATCATCGACCCCATCACCCTCGGCCCCGAAGACTCCGTCGCCCGCGCCAAAGAGCTCATGCGTGCCCACCACGTCTCCGGCTTCCCCGTCACCGAGGACGGCGCCAACAACCTCCGGGGCAAGGGCAAGGTCTTGGGCATCATCACCCGCCGCGACCTCAAGTTCGTCGAGGACCTCGCCACCCGTGTCGCCGACGTCATGTCCGGCCCGGCCCGGGGAAAGAGCCTTGTCACGGGCCCCGTCGGCACCACCCTCGAACAGGCCGAGAAGATTCTCAACGCCAACAAGGTCGAAAAGCTCGTCATCGTCGATGACCAGGGCCGCCTCGCCGGCCTCATCACCATGAAGGACATCGACCGCCTCAGCCAGTTCCCCCGCGCCTGCAGAGACTCGCGGGGCCGCCTCCGCTGCGGCGGGGCTGTCGGCCCGCGGCAGATGGACCGCGTCGAGGCGCTCCTCGCCGCCGAGGTCGATGTTCTCGTCGTCGACACTGCGCACGGGCACAGCGAGAACGTCCTCCAGACCGTCCGCGCCATCCGCGACCTCCCCCAGGTCGCACGCTCGGGCGTGCAGATCGTCGCGGGCAACATCGCCACGGGCGAAGCCGCCATCGACCTTGCCGAGGCCGGCGCGGACGCGGTCAAGGTCGGCATCGGCCCTGGCTCCATCTGCACCACCCGCGTCGTCACGGGCGTGGGCGTCCCGCAGGTCACCGCCATCATGAACGTCGCCCGCGCCCTCGCCTCCATCCGCAGCGAGGTCCCCATCATCGCCGATGGCGGCGTCCGCCACTCGGGAGACATCCCCAAGGCGCTCGCCGCCGGCGCCCACGCCGTCATGATGGGCTCGCTCTTCGCCGGCCTCGATGAGTCCCCGGGCGAAGTCGTCATCACCCACGGCAGGCGATACAAGTCCTACCGAGGCATGGGCTCCGAGGGCGCCATGAACGCCGGCTCCGCCGACCGATACCGCCAGGCCGAGAAGATCGGCGCCGACGGCAAGCCCACCCAGAAGTTCGTCCCCGAGGGCGTCGAGGGCCTCGTCCCCTACCGGGGCTCCCTCGCGGATTTCACCTACCAGCTCGTGGGCGGGCTCCGCAGCGCCATGGGCTACACCGGCTGCCGCACCATCGACGACCTGCGCTCCCACGCCCGCTTCTGCCGCGTTTCCGGCGCCACCGTCGTCGAGAACCACCCGCACGACATCACGATCACGAAGGAAAGCCCCAACTACATGGCGGGCCGGCGCGAGTAGCGCTCACTCGGCCTCCACCGGGCTCATCAGCCTCCACACCGGGAACTCCTTGCCCACCTGCATCCATGGGTCAAAGGCGTTCCACGCCGCCAACCCGTCGTTGCACTGGGGTTCCAGCATGTACACCGCGAGGTTCCCCAGCGCCTGCCCCGTGGGCACCACGAGCCAACCCGCGGGCACCTCGCGCTTGCCACGCGCCGACTTCACCTCGCTAGTCACCAGCACGTGCCCCTCAAACTCGCGGCTGGCCGGGGTCGCGCTCACCACCTCATACGTCTCCACCTCGGCGTTGCGCGCTGCGTCCAGCTTCCAGGCCCGCAGGCCGTGACGACGGATCGCCTCCACCGCCGCCCTCGTCTCGGGCGTGTCGGGCAGCGCATACCCCCAGGGCCTTACCACCGAGAGTTCAGGCACATAGGTGTCCCACAACTCGCACTCATACTCCCGTTGCCGATCCGTCCGGACGCTCTTGCCGTCCACCACCTCTTCCTCGTACCCCAGCACGCGCACGGGCTTGGGGGCGGGAACGACCTTCCATCGGATCGCCACCAGATCGTCCGGCTCGCCCAGCGCGCTCCCCGCCTCGATCGCCCGCCGGTCCGCCTCCGCCGTCAGCGCCCGCAGCGTCGCCCGGTTCTCCGCCGCCAGTTCCAGCGCCACCCGCACGAAGTTCCGCGTGTTCTCCACCCGCTCCCGGAACGGGTCATAGACGTACGCCTCGCTCAGGATGCTCAGCCTGCCCCGCAGCCCGACGTACGTCGTGCCGAACCGCGCATCGGCAGGAAAAGTCTCCCAGCGGCTGTGCCCACGGGGCCCCGCGTCAAACTCCCCCTCGAAACTCCCGTACCAGAACGTCGGCTTCCCCGTGCCCGCCTCCACCGCCAGCGACAGCGCGGGCAGGAACGTATCCCGCGAGTACGCCACCAGCGACTGGTCTCCGGCGGGCGACTTCGGCCCCGCGTACGTAATGCCGTAGCGGTGGTAGCTCCCGTCCGTCGTGTGGCAATCGATGAACACGTGCGGGTCCCACTCGTTGAAGCACGCGACCAGCGCCCGTGTCTCCGCCTCTTCGAGCTTGATGAAGTCCCGGTTGAGGTCCCGCCCGCGCGCGTTCGCCCGCACCCCCACCGCCGCCGGTCCGTTCTGGTGCGCGCGATTCGTGGGGCTCATGGGCTCGTTGCCGTCCGCGTTGTAGATCGGCAGAATGACGACGATCGCGCCCTTCAGAACCGAGCTGCCCGCGCCCTCGCCCGCGAGGTCCCGGGCCAGCATCGTCAGCGCTTCCTTACCCTCCACCTCGCCCGCGTGGATGTTCCCGATCGCCACCACAATGACCTTCCCCGTCGCGTCCGCCTGCGCCCGGGCCTCCGCCGCGCTCGCGACCGGATCTTCCGCGAGCACGATCACCGCGAGTTCCTTCCCGTTCGTGGTCGCCCCGAGGCTGACGCGCCGCGCGACCTTCGAGCCCGCCGCGATCCCGTCCAGCACGCGCACGATCTCCGCGTGGGCGGAAGTCTCGCGATACTCCGTCCGCTCCGCCGTGGTCCTCAGGTCCGGCTCGCCCGATACCTGCCCCAGCACCAACGCCGCCGCCCACAGCACGTACATCATGCTCGCTCCTCCGGTCCCGCGTCCCTAGTCCTCGCCCCGCCGACCACGCTTCACATCACCACGTCTCTTCTTCTCGCTCAACCGCCGTTCCTTCGATCCCCTCGTCGGCTTGGTCGCCCGCCTGACCTTCGGCCTGACCATCGCCGCCCGCACAAGCTCCCCCAGCCGCTCCACGCACTCGTCCTTGTTGCGGCTCTGCGACCGGTGCTCCCCGCTGCTGATGATCAGCTCCCCCTCCGCAGTCAGGAGGTGAGATGACAGCTCCCGCAGCCTCGCGAGCTGCCAGTCCCGCAGGGGCAGGTCCGCGAGCAATACCCGCATCACGCTCCGCGTGGCGACCTTGTTCACGTTCTGGCCGCCCGGCCCGCCCGACGTCGTAAACGCAAAGCGCAGCGCCGCCTCGGGCACTTCCACGCCCGGCGCCAGCCTCACGCCATGCCCGCCCGTCGCGTCCATCCCCGCACCGTACGATCCCTCGATGCCCGACGCTCTCTGCCCAAGCGCCGACGACCGCGCCCGCCACCTCCGGTGGCTCCTTCACCTCACCCAGGTCCCCACCGCCGCCGGTCGCGAACACCGCGTCATCGACTGGATCACCCGCTGGGCCGCCGAGCGCCCGCTCGTTGCGATCTCCGCCGACGCCTGCGGCAACCTCACCCTCCGCCGCATCGACGAACCCCCCTCCGCCTCTCCCCTCTACTTCACCGCCCACCTCGACCACCCGGCCTTCGCGGTCGAACACGTCACAGGCGCCGACACCCTCGAACTCTCGTTCCGGGGGGGCGTCATGGACGCCTACTTCTCCGACGCCTCGGTCACCCTCCACGCCGCCCCCGGCCCAATCCGCGCCCGCCTCACGGGCAAAAAGCCCCAGGCCTCTCCCGCCGACCTCTTCCCCATCTACACCGCGATCACCGAGTCGCCCCACCAGGCCGCCCCGGGCGACGTCGCCGTGTGGGACGTGCCCGCGGCGGAGGTGCTCGATGGCCGGGTCCACACCCTGTCCTGCGACGACCTCGCCGCGCTCGCCGCCGCGCTCGCCGCCTTCGACGTGCTGCTCCGCGCCTCCCCCACCGAGTGCGTCCGCCTCCTGCTGACCCGCGCGGAGGAGATCGGCTTCGTCGGCGCCATCGGCGCCTGCCGCTCCGCGACCATCCCCCGAGGCTCGCGCCTCATCGCCCTCGAGAACAGCCGCGCCTTCGCCGACTCGCCCATCGGCGCCGGCCCGATCGTCCGCGTGGGCGACCGCCTCAGCATCTTCTCCCCGGCCCTCACCGCCGCCGTCGCCCGGCGCGCCGAAGAGCGCGCCTCCTCCAACCCGGGGTGGAAGTGGCAGCGCAAGCTCATGGCCGGCGGCGCCTGCGAGGCCTCCGTCTTCTGTCAGGCAGGCTTCGAGGCCACCTGCGTCTGCCTGCCCCTGGGCAACTACCACAACATGGGCGACCTCGACGCCGTGCAGGCCGGCTCCAACACCACCCCGCCCCGCGTCGCCCGCGAGTGCATCGGCCTCTCTGATTTCGAAGGACTCGTCGACCTGCTCATCGCCTGCGGCGAGCGCCTCGGCGCCGGCCCGTCCCTCACGGAACGCTTCGACAAGCTCTGGGACCAGCGCCGCGTCGTGCTCGATCCGCCCGCGACCGCCTGAGCCTCCCATCCCCACGGTCGACGGCCAGGACACCGGCAGCACCGAACACCATCCGCTTATGGCTGCTGCGGTCAAGCCCTGACCAGGTTCACGGCGATGCCCTTGCACCGGGCCCGGCCGTCGACCGGGGGGACGGAAGACGCCCCAAGAATAGGAAGCCCGCAGCCCCGGGCCACCTCCGCCCGTACACTCTCCTGACCGTGAGCAAGCCCACCCCCAACGCCGACCTCCACCCGCTCGAGGCCGCCGCCCGCCAGCGGGTCAACATCATCCGCCTCATCCGGGCCGCCTTCCTCGTCCTCACCGTCACCTTCACCCTCCTCAGCATCCTCCGCCCCGCGCAGGACGACCTCTCGCGCATGCTCGCCGAGCAGTGGTGGATCCCCCTCTGCTTCTCGCTCGCGCTCTTCGGCTTCGCCTTGGGCGTAGACCTCCTCACCCCACGCAAGAAGATCGCCACACTCACGGGCGTCGTCGTGGGCGTCATGGTCGGCATGCTCGCCACCCTCGCGCTCGGCTTCATCATCGAGCTGCTCCTCAAGACCTGGATGGAAGAGCGCGCCGTCAAGGCCCTCGAGCCCGTCGTCAGCGCCATGAAGATCCTCCTGGGCATCACCCTCTGCTACCTGGGCGTCACCACCGTCCTGCAGACACAGGACGACTTCCGCCTCGTCATCCCCTACGTCGAGTTCGCCAAGCAGCTCCGGGGCGTCCGGGCCATCCTCGTTGACACCTCCGTCCTCATCGATGGCCGCATCGCCGACATCGCCGCCACAGGCTTCCTCCAGTCCTCTCTCGTCATCCACCGCAGCGTCATCGGCGAGCTCCAGCTCCTCGCCGACAGCACCGATGCGCTCACCCGCAACAAGGGCAGACGAGGCCTCGATCTCATCGCCCGCCTCCAGCGCGCGCCGCGACTCGATGTCACCATCGACGACACCCCAGTCCAGCAAAAGGCCGTCGACGCGGCCCTCGTCGAGCTCGCCCGCTCCATGGGGGCGCTCATCATGACCACCGATAGCGGCCTCGCCCGCGTCGCGTCCATCCAGAGCGTCCAGGTCCTCAACCTCAACGAGCTCGCCAACGCCATGAAGCTCTCCCTGGTCGCGGGAGAATCCGTTACCGTTCGCCTCCTCCGCCAGGGAGAACAGGCCGGCCAGGCCGTTGGCTACCTGCCCGATGGCACCATGGTCGTCGCGGAAGACGGCCAGCCCCACATCGGCGAGACCGTCACCCTCACCGTGCAGTCGAGCCTCCAGACCGCCGCAGGCCGCATGATCTTCGCCCGGCTCGTCGCGGAAGAAGCCGGCGTCACCCCCGAGGCCCAGCCGCCCGTGGGACAGCCGTCCGCGGAGGCCTCCGCCGACGCAGCGCCCGATGCAGCCCTCGCAGAGCCCGACCGGGCCCGCTCACCCTTCCCCCCACGCCCGCCCGCGAGCATCCGCACGGGCACGCCCCGCAACCCCCGGAGGTAGCCTTGTCCAAGCCTCGGGCCTTCGCCGCGCTCCTCGTGCTCACGCTCCTCGCCGCCCCCCTGCCGGGCTGCGCGTCCGCACCCCCGCGGGCCGACGCCCAGCAGCAGGAGATCGACCAATGGAACGCCCGCAAGCGCGAGCGCTGGGTTGACATCTGGAGCCGGCACCTCAGCAGCCGCCCCTGACCCGCCGGCACCCGCGGCGTGTCACATCCGCCCGAGCGCGTCCACCAGCGCGTCCACGTGCTGTCGCGTGTGCGCCGCGGAAACCTGGCACCGCAGCCTCGCGTGCCCCTCGGGCACCACCGGATAGCCGAAGCCGATCACGAACACGCCCAGCTCGAGCAGTCGCTTGCTCATGGCGATCGCCTTCGCCGTGTCGTGCACGATGATCGGGCAGATCGCCGTCGGGCTGGGCAGCACGTCAAACCCCGCCGCCTTGAGCCTCTCCCGCGCGTAGGCCACGTTGTCGCGCAGCCGCTGCACGCGCTCCGGCTCCCCCAGCAGTATCTCGATGGCCTTGGTCGCCCCGCACGTCACGCTCACGGGCAGCGCGTTGCTGAACAGCGTGGGCCGCCCTCGCTGCACGATCAGCTCCACCGCCTCCTTGCGGCCCGCGACGAACCCGCCCGCGGCCCCTCCCAACGCCTTGCCCAGCGTGCCCGTGAAGAGGTCCACCCGCCCCTCGCGGGTTGGCGCAGCGTCCAGCGCGTCGATCATCCCGAAGTGCTCGTGCGTCCCGCGCCCGGTCTTTCCCATCACGCCGTGCCCGTGCGAGTCGTCCACCACCAGGAGCGCGCCGTACTTGTCGCACAGGGCCCGCATCTTCTTCAGGTCGCCGATGGACCCTTCCATGCTGAACACGCCGTCGGTCACAACCCAGATCTGCCCGGTGACATCCTTGCTCGCCGCCGCCTCCGCCAGCCTCTGCTCCAGCGAGTCCTCCCCGGTCAGCCTGTTGTTCCTGTAGATCGACTTGTGCAGGCCTTTCTTGATGACCGTCGCCAGCCGCACCGCGTCGATGATCGACGCGTGGTTCAGCTCGTCGGAGATCACGATGTCGCCCGGCTCGCACAGCGTCGGAAAGACCGCCTCGTTCGCGTTCCAGCACGAGACAAACGTGTACGCCGCCTCGGTCCCCATGTACCGCGCGATCGCCCTCTCCAGCACCTCGTGGGGCGAGAACGTGCCGCAGATGAACCGCACGCTCGCCGTCCCCGCGCCGAAGTCACGCAGCCCCTTCAGCCCCGCCTCCACCACCTCCGGGTGGTTCGCCAGCCCCGCGTAGTTGTTCGAGCAGAAGCACACCACTTCCCGCACCTTGCCGTCGGCGCCGCGCATCCGCACCGTCGCGTCCATCGGCCCCTCCAGCATCTGGAGGTGCTTGTACAGCCCGTCGCGGCTGAGCTGCGCCAGCAGCGTCTGGGTTCTCGAATAAAAGCTCGGCGTTGCCATGGTCGGTGCTCCGAAGTGTCCGGGAGTGTAGAGCCCGGCGCCCCGCGCCCGCCCGCCCGCGCCATGAACCCTTCAGCCCCCGCCCCTCAGGCCGCCCGTCCCGTGACCGCCCGCTCCACTCGCGCGGGCGTGCGCTCCGTCATCCCGTCAGTCAGCGGCCCGTCCCACGGTGCCAGCAGCCTCGGCCCGCCCGGATAGCTCGCCTGGGTCCTTGCGTGCAGCGCGTCCAGCATCGGTCCGGGAGAGAGCGTCCCGATCACACGCACCTCGGCATCTTCTCCATAGCCCGTCAGCCTCACGCCCATCTCCTGCAGCGCCCGCTTCACCGCCCACGCGTTCTTCCCTTCGTCCACCACCTCCGCCGTCGCGAAGGGTGTCCGCGCATACGCCCGCAGCAACGTCCGCCTCGCCCACGCCAGCCCCGTGAAGCGATCCCACAACTCCGCCGACATCTCGCGACGCGCCTGCGCCCCGATGGTCTCCCGCAGCTCCGCGAGCCCCGCCCCATACCCCGACAGCGCCCCCTCCTTCCGCGCGATCTTTCGATACCGGCGGCAGACCTCCCGCAGCTCCGCCGCCCGCGCCCCCTCCGGCGCGTACCGCTGCGCCACCCACCCGTTGTTCCGCACCAGCCGCTTCAGGATCACGTCCATGTCGCGCCCGCCCGCGACCTTCGCGTGCGTGACGCGGAACGCCGGATCAAAGACCACCCGCCAACCCGCGAGCAGCATCCTCGCCGCAAGGTCATACTCCTCGACGTAGTACCCGAACGACGGGTCATACCCGCCCACCGTCCGCAGCACCTCCCGCCGGATCGCCACCCCGCACCCCACGAACACCTCGGGCAGGCCGCCGGACTCCCGCTTCACGCCGCCGTCGCGCGTCTCCAGAAAAATGTCCGCCGACACCGCTCCCACGTCGGACGGCATCGCCGCCAGCCTGGGCGCAAACCCAAGCCCGCGCGGGAACGAGTCGTCGTCGAGCATCACGATCCAGGCGGACCTCGGGTCGGCCGCCGCCGCCCCGTGGTTCCGCGCCGCGGCCCCCAGATTCTCGTTCAGCAGCACTTCCTTCACCGCCACTCCGCTCCGCAACGACCATGGCAGCACCAGCCGCTCCGTCGACGCGTTGTCGACGACCACCACCTCCGCCCCGCCGCAGCACGCGTGGTCGCCCAGGGCCTCGATCGCGTGGAGCGTCTCGCGCAGCCTCGACGGCCTGTCTCGCGTGGGGATCACATACGTCATCATGTCATGAGGCTCGCATCGCGTGAGAGGGCGCCTGCTCCCTCACCGCGGGTGAATAGGACAGGTGCGAGGTGTGCAGCCTCGCGACAGCCATGCGCAGGTCCGCCGAGGACACGGGTGTGTTGCCCAGTCTCTGCACCTGCACCGACGCGGCGCACGCGCCGAGGAATGCCGCCGCCAGCAGGTCCGCCCCGGTCGAGAGCGACAGCGACGCCGCCGCCAGCAGCGCATCCCCGCACCCGAGCGTGTCCAGCGGGATCGGGGTGAGCGCCGGCACGTGCTCGCTGGAGACGCGCGTCCGCCAGGCGCCGGCGTCCGCGTCCGGGCCTTCCGGGAGCCGACCAAAGGCCAGCAGCCCGTCGCCCCCCAGCGTCACCACCGCCGCACGCCCGCCCGTCTCCTCCAGCAGCCTCCACGCCACCAGGGGCAGGCCCTCGGTCTGCAGCCTCATCGCGTTGCGCAGCTCTTCCTCGCTCGGGCACACGAGGTCCATGCCCTCCATCGCGCGCAGGCTCGACTTCTTTCCCGACACGTCCCCCGCCAGCACCCGCGACACCGGCCTCAGGTCCCGAGTCAGGTCCCGGAGCGTCGTGGGCGAGAAGAGCCCCAGCCCAAAGTCCGTGATGATCGCCGCGTCGCACCGCCCCGCCTCCCGGTTCTCCGCAAGGTCCAGGGGGTCCCCGGGCGCGCTCTCCGCGGCGGCCTCGTGCGCCAACCGACGCAGCGCGTCGCTCTGCCCGCTGTCGAGCACGTAGGGCTCCACGAGGTCCAGCTTCATCACCTTCTGAGGCCCCACCAGGAATCGCTGCTTCTCCGGAACAGGCGTCTTCACCGGCACCGCCCGCACCTCCACGCCCTCCGCCCGCAACCTCGCCCGCAGCGCCTCGCCCTCGTCGCTCTCGGGCAGCGCCGTCACCAGCACGGGACGCGCGCCCAGCGCCGCCGCGTGCTTCGCCACGATCGCCGCCCCGCCGTCGTACTGCCTCGCCTCCAGGGGCCTCAGCGTCAGCACCGGAGACTCGCCCGCCACCTCGGGCCGGTCGCACACGATGTACGTGTCCGTGATGCACTCGCCGACGACCACCACCCGCCTCCCGCGGCAGGCCTGCAGCGTCCCGTACAACGCCGGCCCGCTCAGCCTCGGGTCCGAGCACAACTGCACCATCCGCTGGTGGTACGGGTCCGCCGACCGCTCCAGCGCGGAGATCAACGTCGTGCTGCTGAACACCACATCGCCCGACGAGAACACCACCCGCCCGCCGTGACGCTCCACCGCGCGCCTCTCCGCCAGAAACCTGGGGTCGGCGTTGGTCTCATACTCCCGACCCTTGACGTACACGTCGGGCCGCACCGCGTCCAGCAGATCCTCCGCCGTCGCGCTCGCCTCGATGTGCACAAGGTCCACGCAGTCCAGCGCTGCCAGGTTCTCGGCTCGCAGCTCTTCGGGGATCAGGGGCCTCCCCGTGCCCTTGCGGATCGCCGGGTCGCCCGTGATGCTCACCAGGAGCACATCGCCCATCGCCCGCGCCTGCCTCAGGTGCCGGATATGGCCCGGGTGCACGATGTCGAAGCACCCGTGGCACTGCACCAGCCGCTTCCCCGCAGCCCGCAGCCCGGCCCGGCGCGCGAGCAAGCCCCGCCGATCGACGATCTTCGCGGCGATCTCCGGTGGCAGTGCCGCCCCGCCCCCCACGTACCCGGACCGGTCCCCTCTTGGGCTCATGCCGCTCTTATCGGCACGCCCCCTCTACGGGCACCAGCACCACGGTTATCGGGCCCCCTCGCCGCCCCGCACACCCCTCGCCTTCGGAATTGCCGTAAGCGCGCCCCCGTACCTTGCCGACCGATATCCACAGGATTCGCTCTCCTCGCATGGACCGAGCCCCAGACGCCACCCTCGTGCTGCACTTCCCGCACCGCCCCGCGGCGGGTGACCGCGCAGACTCCATGCGCCTGGCTCGCGAATGGCCCCTGCTCCACAGGCTTCTGCCGCTCTATTCCCGCGTCGCGCTCGTTTCCACCGACCCCGGGCTGGCCGAGTTCGTGACCTCCCTCCCGGGCTTTGGCTCGGGCTGCACTTCGCTCGTCATCAACCCCATCACGGGTTCAACCGGTGCGATGGAGCCCCAGACCATCGGGCGTGCCGTCGCGAGCGTCTGCACCGCGGACTCGGTCGTCGTCGTGCGGACCTCCGGGCTCCACAACGCCGCCGTCAGCCTCGCAATGATCGCGGCGCTCGAATCACAGGGCACTCCCGCGCGGCTCATCGCCCGGGGCAGCTACCTCTGGTCCAGGGCCGTCGCCACCCAGTTCGGCCCGCACTCTCCCGAGGCGGACGAGGCGGGCCGCCTCGAGGGCGACCTCTGCCGCAGGGCCGACGTGGTCGTGGGTACCAGCGCCGACATGCTCCAGGACCTTGCATGGCGTTACCAGCTCAACCCCGACCGCTGCGTCATGATCCCGCGGTTCGTGCCCACCGACCTCCCCTCCACCGACGCCTCGGATCGCAACCCAGGACTGCTCGTCGCCGAGGGCCGCCTCGTCGCCAGCCGGCAGATGTCCATGCTCATCCGGGCCATGTCAATGCTCCCCGCCGAGATCCGCGAGCGGGCCACGCTCGAGATCGTCGGCGACGGACCAGAGCGCACGCAACTGGAGCAGCTCGCGGCATCCCTCAACGCCCCGGTCCGCTTCATGGGAGACCTCCACCCCGGCGAACTCCTCACCCGCCTCCGCGCCTGCGCCCTCTACCTCCAGGCCAGCGAAAGCCAGGGCCACCCCGCCGCCCTCCTCGAGGCCATGGCCAGCGGCGCGCCAGTTCTCGTCGCCAAGGGCCCGGAGCTCGAAGGCCTCGTGATCCACGGCCAGACCGGCCTGCGCCTCGACCCCACCCCCGAGGCCTTTGCCCTCGCCATCGAAGAAGCCCTCGGCGACGCCGATTGGCGCGACGTCCTCGGCGCCTCCGCTGCCCGGACCACGCGCACCACCTGCGGCATCGAGGTCGTCGCGCCCCGCGAGATCGCGGTGCACACCCGGGTCATCGCATCCGTGCTGTCCGCAAAGGCCGCTGCCTAGCAAGCCCGCGGCTCAGCCCCCGACGGGCGCCTTGCCCCCGGCCCAGGCCTTGAGCACCGCCTCTTCGCGCTCCGCTGACAGCCCGCCCAACTTGTTCATGGGCGTCTTCGAGTCCAGGCTGCGATACCACTCGAGCGTCGCCCGCACCGTCTCCTCGCTCGCGCGGAACTTCAGCCCCGCCTTGACCGCACGCGCCGGCTTGCGCTGGTGGAACCCCGCGCTGTCTCCCACGGGCGGCACCCAAATCGGCAGATCGCCCCCGGGCACCAGCCCCTGCTTCTCGACAAAGTCCACCGGGACCCACGTCAGCTTCGTCCCCGCCGCCCCGACCTTCACGCACTCCTCAAGCACCGCGCCCCACTTGAGAGGCGTGACCGGCCCCAGCGCGTCGAACGTGCCGGCCGTCCGATTCTCGGCGAGCACAATGCACCACTCCGCAAGGTCCCGCACGTCCACGATCTGGATCGGGTCTTCAGGCGTGCCCGGGGCCAGCATCTCCCCGCCCCTTGCCGCCCGCACGGGCCAGTACGTAAACCGTCCGCTCGTATCGCCGGGCCCGACGATGAACCCGGGCCTCACCAGCGCCGCGCGCCCCTCGAACGCCGCGGAAACCTCCTGCTCGCACAGCGCCTTCAGCGGTCCATAGTTCTCGAACTGCTGACCCATCTGCTCCACCGTCGGGTCGGGGATGGTCCCCACGGGCGATGTCTCGTCCCCGCCGGGCTTGCTCGTGTCCTTGTACACCGACACCGACGAGATGAACTGGTAGTGCTTGGCCCGCGTCGCCAGCAGCGCCGCGCTCGCCTTCACCAGCCTCGGGTAGTACCCGCTCGTGTCGATCACCGCGTCCCACTGGCCGGACTCGAGCTGCGCCATCCCCTTCGGGCTCGCGGGGTCGCGCTGCTCGGCGGGCTTCCAATCGTCCGCCGTCCTCTTCGGATCGCGGTTGCCCGTCAGCACCTCGACGCCCTCGGGAATCTCCACCGGGTTGTGCAGCTCTCGCCGCCTCGCCTCCGTCCGCCCCCTGTTGAAGAGCGTCACCTTGTGCCCACGCGCCAGCGCCGAGTGCGTCAGCCACGGACCAAGAAACCCCGTCCCGCCCAGGATCAGCAGCCTCATCGGCTCCCTTGTTCGGCCCAGCGCGAGCGGACCAACCGCCAGCGTGCAACCCGCGGCCAGCCCTGCCTGCAGCACGTCCCGGCGAGACATCGTCATCGTGGATCACTCCTTGGCGGATCCTGCCGCCGCCTCCACCAGATGCGCCGGGTCAGCCTCTCCGCCCGACTTCGTCTTCTCCGCCCGCGAACCTCTTCCGGCACCCCACGGTACAGTCCGTTGATGAACCCTGCGCCGGCCCTGCTCTCCGCTCTCCTCGCCCTGCAGCCCGCCTCGCCCCCGGCCCCAGCCTCCCCGCCGGCACCCCCGGCCCCTCCCGCCCTGCGCCTCGGGCTCCGATCCCTGGCGGTGCAGGGCGCCGCCAGGGTCATCCCCACGCTGGTCATCGTCCGCGACCGCGAGTCCTATCTCGCGGCCATCGCCGGCTGGAAGCCCGACCTCCGCTACCCCGTCCTCATCGACGACGGCACCCCCCAATGCCGCGAGTTGATCGGCCTGTTCGCCCGGGGCTTTCACCCGGAGCGCGTCGTCCGCTGGTCCCGCCCGGGCCCCGCTCCCGCCGAAGGCTGGAAGCCCGCCCGCGCCGACATCGAGGCCGCCGTCGCCACTTCCTGGGGCCTCCCTCCCGATCAGGCTACCCCCGCGGCCCTGCACACCGCGTGGAAGTCCGGGGGCTACGAGCCCCCGGGCCTGGTCCTCTTGCACGAGTCAGACCCCGCGTGGACCGCCGGCGCCGCCCTCGCCGCGGGCCGAGGTCAGGTCCTCGTCTTCATCCAGGCCGCCCAGGGCGTAGACCGCGTCTTCTCTCAGCCGGAGGCGGACCAGATCGCCAAGGCCACCGAGCAGGCCGCCGAGGCATCGGGCTGGTCGTGGCGCGCACTGGGCGACACCCTCGACGCCATCACTCTCTGCCTCAACACCCCCAACCGGCTTGACAAGCCCAAGGGCGAGTTCTTCGCCATGACCGACCGCATGGGCCGCCTTGGCGAGGGCGAAGCCGGCGCTCGGTGGGCCTACTCGGGCCAGGTCTTCGGCTCGCCCTCTCGCGCCGCCTACGTCGCCATGTGCTCGCTCTTTCTCCACCCGCGCGGCGCCTGGCTCTTCGACGGCTACCCCACCACGTCTCCCTGGGACACCTTCGACGCCACCAAGGCCGGCGAGCTTCTCACCCGCGCCGGTCTGCACGCCGAGGTCATCGACGCGCCGCGCGCCGGCGCCCGCGACTGGCGCCTCCGCGCCGCCCGCCCCGTCGACGCCGGCCTCATCTTCGTGAACACCAAGGGCAACGACGATTTCTTCGACCTCGAACCCGGCCAGTGCAAGCCGGGTGATGTCCCCCTGCTCACGACCCCCGCCCTCGCAAACGTCGTTCACTCCTGGTCCGCGTCCAACGCGGGCAATCGCGACCGGCTCGCCGCACGCTGGCTCGAGCGGGGGGTCTTCTGCTACGCCGGCAGTGTTCACGAGCCGTACCTCCAGGCCTTCATCCCTACCCCCGTCCTCACGGGCCGTCTGCTCGGGGGCGGAGCCATCGGCGCGTGCATCCGCGGCGACGACGCCCCCCTCTGGAAGATCACCCTGCTAGGTGATCCGCTCTTCACCCTGGGCCGCCCCGTCGCACGCGACACCCAGGCCGAGCTGCCCCTCCCCGACGCAGGCAACGCTGACGCCGGGCTCCGCGAGGCCCTCACACGCAACCGCTTTGAGGAGGGCCTCTCCACTCTCCTCATCTGCGGCCGTGACTCCGACGCCGCTCGCCTCGCCGAAGCACTTCTGACCCAGCCAGATGCACCCCTCACCGCCGCCTCGGCCCGGCTCTGCATCCTCCCCCTCGCCCGCGCGGGCCGCAACGATCTCGTCTGGCGCGCCTTCGCCCGCTGCGACCGCGACGCTCAGCGAGATCCCGCGCTCCGCGACGCCCTCTGGCTCACCTCCCTTCCCCTCCTCGAAGGCTCCCCAGACTCCGCGCTCCTCGATCTCCTGAAGTCCAACCTCCGCCACGACATGCCGGGCCGCGACGCCCGCACCCTCGCCGCGGGTTGGCGCAACAAGCACGGCGTGGGCGAGGCCATGACCATGCTCGAGACACTCCGCGACGAAGCGCAGAACGGCGAGTACCGCCGCCAGATCCAGGACGTGCTGGGCTCGCCCCCGGACTCCTGGGGTCCCTGAACCATCGCCAGCGCGAACCGCCCGACCCCGCGTTACAGTGTCGGACCGATGAGCGAGCGCAGCCTCCAGTCCGATCCCGCCAGCAGCGACTACGTCCCCGGCGCCTCAGCGCTCCTCGAGGCCGGAGCCAGCCGCGCCCCCGTCGGGCCTTCTCTCTTCGAGGTCTCCACCGAAGTCTGCAACCAGGTCGGGGGCATCTACCAGGTCCTCCGCTCCAAGGCCCCCCTCATGACCCAGCGCTGGGGCGACCGCTACTACGCCGTCGGCCCCTGGGAGCCCGCCAAGGCCAACGTCGAGTTCGAAGAGACCAAGCACGGCGGGTGGGTCGGCCGCGCCATCGACCGCCTCAAGGAGCAGGGCCTCACCGTGCACTACGGCCGGTGGCTCATCCCGGGCCGCCCGCGCGTCATGCTCCTTGAGTACTGGCAGTCCCCCGACCGCCTGCACCTCACCAAGTACCGGCTCTGGGAAGACCACGGCATCGAGACCCCCACCGCCGACGGCCTGGTGGACATGGTCGTCTGCTTCGCCGACGCCTGCGCTCGCCTCTTCGAGGCCCTCAGCGAGGCCCGCCAGGGCGGGCGCGCCGGCCCCGCCCTCGTCGCCCATTTCCACGAGTGGCTGGGCGGGCTCGCGATCCCCCTCATCCGCCGAAAAAAGCTCCCCGTCGCCACCGTCTTCACGACCCACGCGACGCTGCTCGGGCGCTACATCGCCAGTTCCCGCGACGACTTCTACGACCACCTCCCGTGGATCGACCAGGCCTCCGAAGCCGCCAAGTACAACGTCCGCACGCCCCACGCCATCGAACGCGCCTGCGCCCACGGCGCCCACGTCTTCACCACCGTCTCCAGCGTCACCGCCGAGGAATGCTCGCAGCTCCTGGGCCGCCCCGTCGACGTCGTCACGCCCAACGGCCTCACCATCGGCCTCTACAACGCCGGGCACGAGCAGCAGCGTCTCCACGGCGAGTACAAGGAGTCCATCCACCGCTTCACCATGGGGCACTTCTTCCCCTCCTACTCCTTCGACCTCGACAAGACCCTCTACTTCTTCACCTCGGGCCGCTTCGAACCCCGCAACAAGGGCTTTGACCTCTGCCTCGAGGCCATGGCGCGCCTCAACGCCGAGATGAAGGCCGCCAACCTCGGCAAGACCGTCGTCTTCTTCATCATCTCCAAGCGGGGCACGCGGGGCATCAACCCGCTCGCGATGGAGAAGCGGGGCGTGCTCAACGAGCTCAACGACATCTGCCAGAAGATCGTCGCGGGCGTCGGCCCGCGCCTCTTCTCTCGCGCCGCCGCCCAGGGCAAGCTCCACCTCGACGACCTGGTCGACGAGTACTGGCAGCTCCGATACCGGCGTGCCCAGCACGCGCTCCGCCAGCACCGCCCTCCCATGGTCGTCACCCACATCCTCGACGACGACCAGCAGGACCCCGTCCTCAACTACATCCGCATGCTCGGCCTGCACAACAGCGAGCACGACCCCGTCAAGGTCGTCTATCACCCTGATTTCATCAACCCCCACAATCGCCTCTGGGGCCTGGAGTACGACCAGTTCGTCCGGGGCTGCCACCTGGGTGTCTTCCCCAGCCAGTACGAGCCCTGGGGCTACACGCCCCTTGAGTGCGGCGCCATGGGCGTCCCCTCCGTCACCAGCGACCTCGCGGGCTTCGGACGCTACCTCCTCGACAACTACTCCGAGCCGGAGAAGTTCGGCATGAAGGTGCTGCGCCGCCGGGGCCGTCCGTACCACGACTCCGCCGCCGACCTCTCCCGCTACCTGTTCGACTTCTGCCGCCTCGAACGCCGCGACCGCATCTCACTCCGCAACGAGGTCGACAAGCGCTCCTTCGACTTCGACTGGTCCCGGCTGGGCCGCGCCTACCACGCCGCCCACGACCTCGCCATCGTCCGGGGCCAGAGCGAGTTCGGCGTGGGCGACCCGGATTCCATCCCCATGATCTCCGCCGCCGCCCTCGCGCAGCGCGATCCGCCCCAGAGCCCCCCCGCGTGACGCACGCCCGCCCTCACGTCGAGCTCTTCACCGACGGCGCCTGCTCGGGCAACCCCGGGCCCGGAGGCTGGGCGTACATCCTCCGCCACCCCTCCTCGGGCGCCACGCGCGAGGCCTCCGGCGCCGAGCCCGACACCACCAACAATCGCATGGAGCTCCGCGCCGTCATCGAGGGCCTCCGCGCCCTCACCCAGCCCGGCCTCGTCGACCTCACCAGCGACTCCCAGTACGTGCTCAAGGGCATGAAAGAGTGGCTCGACGCCTGGAAGCGCCGGGGCTGGAAGACCGCCGACAAGAAGCCCGTGAAGAACCAGGACCTCTGGGAAACGCTCGACGAGCTCCGCACGCTCCACGAGATCCGCTTCCACTGGATCAGGGGCCACAACGAGCACCCAGAGAACGAGCGCTGCGACCAGCTCGCCGTCGCCGCCTACCGCTCGCTGCGGAACGGCTCACCTGAGTAGACTTCCACGCATGCCCGCTCCACGATCCATCCGCGCCGCCTCGCTCCTGCTCGCGACGCTCGCGCTCTGCCTCGTCACGGGCTGCGCCGCCCCGCTCCTCACCCCCGAGGAGCCCCGCAGCCAGTACGACCGAAACGACATGATCCGCGGCCGCAGAGCACCATCTTTCGTTTATGACCGGTACGGCGATCGCAAGCCGAACATCCGCGGCAGGCTCCTCAACACCGAGTAAGCCTTGCGCGTCACCCGCCTGATAACCCCAAGGCAGACCTCGCCGGGGTTGACGCTTGAGCCGGGTACCCGCTACGTTCCTTTCGTCTAAAGTCGGACGGCAAGAATCCGCCTGTCAGTTATCAACCGTCCGCGCTGCGCGCGCCGATGCACTTTCACGACCCGACCTCGCGCTGAGCTCCTATGGCCAAGGCCCGTGCATCCCGGCGTTCTAAGCCCGCCTCAAGGCAAGTGTCCAGGCGCGCGCAGACCGTCTGGGGCTCCCTCGTCGGCGCCATGACGCTCGTCGTCGGCGGCCTGCTCGCCCTCGACCGCTCCCGCGCGCCCTCCACCGAAGGGATGACCCTTCCGCCCTTGGTCGCCACCTCGGCGCCCGACTCTGTCGACGTCATCTTCCGCACCACCTCGCCCCTCGACGCCCACCGCTGGAAAGCCATCGTCATTCACGACACAGGCTCCCCCAGCGGCTCGCCCGATGCGCTCGACGCCACGGCCCGCAAGGCCGGCCTCCGCAGCCTCGGCCAGCACTTCGTCATCGGCAATGGCAAGGGCATGGCCGATGGCGAGCTCCACGTCGGTGGCCGCTGGATGAGCCAGTCCCTCGGGGCCCACACCGCCGGACCCAACTCCGACTGGTACAACCGCAACGCTATCGGCATCTGCCTCGTTGGCGACGGCGACCGCAAGACGTTCTCCCCGGCCCAGATGCGCCGCCTCGTCCAACTCGTCGACGCCCTGTGCCAGGAGCTCGGCATCCCCGCCGACCAGGTCTTCCTCCACAGCCAGCTCGCCCAGACCACCAGCCCAGGACGGCTGTTCCCGGACGCTGCGTTCAGGGCTCAGCTCGCCGGGTCCCGCTAACCCGCCCCCTTTCTCGGTTCTACCGCCTATCCTCCCCCCTCCCGGGTCGGCGTCGGGCCGATGTTCTGCCCTTCCGCGGCCGGGGGACGGGGTGTCGGAGTTCTTCCGACACGGCAACGCTCCGGACGCGTATCAGTCCGGGTCGACGTGCCGCCCCTTCCCCGGGGTCGCACTGGCATCGGGTGGGTTGAAGGGGCCTGGTTGGGTAGGGCCCGGGTCACAGGAGCGTCGCCGCGAATGTCGCAGGAGCAGGCCAGTTTCAAGCCCAACGACGAGGTCGAAGGCCTCCGTGTGTTGAGTGAGATTGGCCAGGGCGCCGCCTCCGTCATCTACCTCGCCCAGGACCCCAAGACCAAGCAGGTCTACGCGCTCAAGCACGTCCACCGGGGCAGCCACAAGGACGACCGCTTCCTCCAGCAGGCCATCTTCGAATACAAGGTCGCCTCCAACCTCGACCATCCCAACGTCCGACGCATCGTCCGCATGGGCCGCAAGACCCGCCGCCTCTTCCAGCTCCAGGACGTCTTCCTGGTCATGGAGATGCTCGACGGCCAGCCGCTCGACAGGCGCCCGCCCCGCAACCTCGAGGAAGCCGTCAGCATCTTCCTCCAGACCGCCGAGGGCCTCAAGCACATGCACAGCCGTGGCTTTGTCCACGCGGACATGAAGCCGAACAACGTCGTGATCGTCCCCGGCGAGCAGGGCGTCATCGCCAAGATCATCGACCTCGGCCAGTCGTGCCGCGAGGGCACCATCAAGGAACGCATCCAGGGCACGCCCGACTACATCGCCCCCGAGCAGGTCCACCGCCGCGCCATCACTGCCAGGACAGACGTTTACAACCTCGGCGCCACCATGTACTACCTCATGACGGGGCGCACCATCCCCACCGCCATGCCCAAGGGTGACTCGCTGCTCTCCAAGCTCGACGACTCGCTCATGCAGCGGCCCACGCCCCCGGCCCAGATCAACCCCGAGGTCCCCCCGAAGCTCAACGAGCTCATCATGCACTGCGTCGAGGTCGACCCCAACGACCGACCCGCCAACATGACCCACGTCTGCGAGCGCCTCCAGTTGATCCTCGGTCAGGTCCGCGCACGCGCCGAGCAGGCCGCCCGCTCCAACCCCCCCGACCCGAAGAACAGCGGCGGCTCCGGCGTCGGCATCGCCCTCAGGAAAGACGGCTCCACCGTCGTCGGCTTCAAGTACGCCGATCCTCCGCAGCCCCCCAAATCCGGGGCCAAGTAGCCGCTCCCGGGCGCGCACGCCGGACGGCGACGGGGCCCCGCCCTCGCTCCTCTCCCCCGCGCCCCCATGCCCCCCCTTCCCCCTCTGGTCTCCACCGACGCCGACAGCGTCGAAGCTGCGCTCCTCGCAGGAGCGCACGCGTGCGCCTCCGCCGCGTGCCGAACGCACTCCTTCGAGTCCATCCACGCCCCGGGAATCCTCATCGCCACGGGCGACCTGCACGACAACCCCCTCCACCTCGCCAAGCTCCTCCACGCCGCCCACCTCACCGAGGACGGCTCCCAACACCCCGCCGGCGCGCCCCGGCACCTCATCCTCCACGAGATCATCCACGGCGACCGCCTCCTCAACGGCATGGACCTCTCCTACCGCGTCCTCGCACGAGTCGCCCGCCTCAAGGCCATCTACCCGGAACACGTCCACGTCCTCCTCGGAAACCACGAGCTTGCGCAGATGCTCAAGTCCGGCATCCTCAAGGACGGCGTCAAAAGCGTCGACGCCTTCAACGCCGGTCTCGAGTACGTCTTCGGCGGGGAGTTCGACCGCATCGACCGGGCCATCGTCGCCTTCGTCCGCGCCATGCCCCTCGCGCTCCGCGCCCACACGCCCAGGGGCGACATCCTCTGCGCCCACAGCCTGCCCCCCGCCGCCTCCATGGGCCGCTTCGACACCTCCATTCTCTCCCGCGAGCTCACCGACGACGACTACGTGCCCCGCCAGGGCTCCGCGCACCTCATGGTCTGGGGCCGGGGGTACGACGCCGAAGGGCTCGAGGACCTCGTCGAGCGCTGGGGCGCGTACCTCTTCATCCTCGGGCACGAGAAGGCCCCGGAGGGAGTGAAGTTCGTCCCCCCCAACGCGGTGGTCCTCAACTCCGACCACGAACGAGGCGTGTGCCTGCCCATCGATCTCTCGGCCCCCCCCGCCGCGGACGAAGCCGCGGACCTCGTGCAACCGCTCATGACGATGGCCTGCCCGACCTAGCCCGCCCCGCGAAGACCCGCCCGCGTGGTGGCCTCCGCGACGTCGCTTCTGTACACTGCGCCGCGGATTGCTCGAATCCGTGGAGGGGGCGATGGAAGAATCTCTGCTGCACACGCGACTCAGGGCCGCCGCCGGCCCCCGCACATACCGCCAGCTCGCGCAGCTCACCGGCTCCAACAGCGAGACCGTGCGGCGCTACATGCTCGGGCAGGCCCCGAGCGTCGAGTTCCTCAGCGCGTTCTGCACAACGCTCAACCTCAACGCCGAGTGGCTGCTCACAGGCCGGGGCCCCATGCACAGGGGCGACGTGCGGGGCCACACCCTCCGCGAGGCCAACCCGCACGAGCTCCTGAGCGCCGTTGCCGAGACCCTCGAACGCCTCCTCGTCCGCGTAGAGCGAGTGGAGGTCTTCCTCCAGACGCTGGAGGTCCGCCTGCGGGCGGCCCCCCCCGCCCCCGGCGTACCCTCCGATCATGGCGCCCCAACGCCCGGTGTTTGCGTTCGAGCCGGAGAGCAACCCGCCCCTCTCCCCCGGTGAGCACCTGCGGATGCTCGTCGAGCTCATGAAGCCCGCGGGGCCGGACATGGCCCGCCGCTGGCTCGCCTGTCTGCTCTGTGTTCCTGAGTCAGAGCGGGCCGTGCTGCTCGCCGAGATGGAAGCCCGGGCCGCGGCGCTCGCGTCACGCGCCCACGCAGACGCGGAGCTCACGGTCCTCCACCCCCCCGTCCAGCGCGAGGGATACATCGAGCACGTTTCTACGACCTACGCCCGCAGCGAGCCCCAGGCCACGACCCCCGCGCGGAGCCGCCGCACAGGCGACTGACTCCCCGTACCATCGCGCATGAGCCTCAACCAGCCACTCGCGGACATCCTCGCACGCATGGCGAAGATGCTCGACGTGCTGGGCGAGGACACCTTCAAGGTGAACGCCCACACCCGCGCCGCCCGCACCTTCGAGGGCCTGACCGACGACGCCGCCGCCATGCCCCGCGAGCAGCTCCTTTCGCTCCAGGGCGTGGGCCCGAAGCTCGCCGACAAGGTCATCGAGTTCCGCACCACGGGCCGCATCGCGGAGCACGACGAGCTCGCCTCGCGCGTCCCGCCCGGCGTCATGGACATGATGGAACTCCCCGGGGTCGGCCCGAAGACTGCGCGCGTCCTCTGGCAGGAAGGTTCCATCAGCGACATCCCAGGGCTCGAACGCGCCATCGCCGACGGCTCCATCCTGTCTCTGCCCCGCATGGGCGAGAAGTTCGTCACCAAGATCAAGGAGTCCATCGCCTTCCGCCGTGCGAACTCCCAGCGTCTGTGGCTGGGCCGCGCCGACGAGGTGGCCTCGGTGTTCATCGAGCGCCTCAGGGCGCACCCCGCGGTCCGGGACGCCGTCGCCGCGGGCTCCCTCCGCCGGGGCCGGGACACCATCGGCGATCTGGACATCCTCGCGTGCTTGCGCGAGTCGCATCTTGCCGACGCCGCCCGCGTCGCCGAATGCTTCCGCACCACGCCCGGTGTCGCCTCGGTGCCGGTCTCGGGCGAGAACAGGGCCTCGGTCCGCGTCGCGCTCGGGCACGACTTCGGCCGGTGGAGCCGCACGCACGCCGCCGAGGGCGACGGCCCCTCCATCCAGGTGGACCTCCGCGTCACCCCGCCCGCGACGTGGGGCTCGATGCTCCTCTACTTCACGGGCAGCAAGGAGCACAACATACGCCTCCGCGAGCGTGCCATCGCCCGCGGCATGACCCTCAGCGAGTGGGGCCTGTTCAAGGACGATGGCCAGCCCGGCGCGCCCCACACCCGGGGCTGCACGCCCGTCGCCGCCGACACCGAAGAAGCCATCTACCACGCGCTTGACCTCCCCTTCATCCCGCCCGAGGCCCGCGAGGACCGGGGCGAGCTCGACCACCTCGGCCCCTGGCGCCTCATCGAACTCCCCGACATCCGCGCCGAGCTCCACGCCCACACCCGGGCCAGCGACGGTGTGCTCACCATCCTCGAACTCGCGCAGGACGCGAAACGCCGGGGCTTCCACACCATCGCTGTCACCGACCATTCTCAATCCTCCGCGCAGGCGGGGGGCCTGAAGCCCGATCGCCTGAGGCAGCACATCGCGGACGTCCGCGAGGCCAACGGGCAGGTCTCCGGCATCACGATCCTCGCGGGCTCCGAGGTCGACATCCTCTCCGACGGCTCCCTGGACTACGACGACGACCTGCTCCGCGAGCTTGACGTGGTCGTTGCCAGCCCCCACGCCGCCCTGAGCCAGGACCCGGCCACCGCCACGGCGCGCCTGCTCCGCGCCATCTCGCACCCCCTCGTGCACATCCTGGGGCACCCGACCGGGCGGCTCATCAACCGCCGCCCCGGCCTTTCTCCGGACATCGGTGCGCTGGTCGCCTCGGCCCGCGCACACCACGTGGCCCTGGAGATCAACGCCCACTGGATGCGCCTGGACCTCCGCGACACGCACGTCCGCGCCGCCATCGACGCCGGGTGTCTCATCGCGATCGACTGCGACGTGCACGAGCCCGCGGACTTCGACAACCTGGCCTTCGGCGTCTCTACGGCGCGCCGCGGCTTGGTCACGCCGGAACGCTGCATCAACGCCTGGCCCGCCGAGCGCCTGCACGCGTGGCTCCGCGCCAAAGGACGGACCTGATCGCCACCGCGGGTTACTCCTCCTTCGCCGGCCCGGGGTCGATCTGCCTCAGGTACACCCACGAGTAGATGCCGGTGCTGTGCCCATCCGAGAAGGAGATCCAGATCGCGTAGTTGCCGCGGAGCTGCGCCTCCAGAATGGTGAGCGGGCCTGACGCACCGCCCGCGCCCCGCGCGCCGCCCGGCAGCACGGCGAGCGGGTTCCGGGCCATCTCGTCCCGGAGCGACTTCATGTCCGCGCTGGGGGACATCCGCCTGAGGTACGCGACGGGGTAATG
>JADYXW010000042.1 GCA_020853975.1 Phycisphaerales bacterium | reverse complement strand
GGGGGCGGCACGCCCCACTGGCATCCGCGTCCTCGATCCTCATCCCTTCTCCACATCGCGGCGGGCCCCTCCCACGCCGCATGCTGCCCTGCGGGCGCCTCGCGCCGCTCCACCAACACGAGTTTCCTACCTCTCATGCCTTCCTTGCGCGCGCATTTCAGACCATTTCAGCCCTCTACCCTTCCCCGAGCCCCCGCTCCGCCTATTCCTCCCGCGTGACATCAGGGGCTTCACATCCCGCGCCCGCTCCGACCACCGCGTCCGTGGCGGCATGAAGGCCGAACTTCTCCACGATACAATGAGCTGAGCCATGCTCATCAACGGCGTCACATTCCCGATGGACCGGATCGCGGAGTTCTGCCGCCTCCACGGCGTGGCGAAGCTCTCGCTCTTCGGGAGCATCCTGCGCGAGCCGTCGCCCGAGGGTGGCTACGGCTTCCGCCCCACCAGCGATGTGGACGTGCTGGTCGAGTTTCTTCCCGGGAAGACTCCCAGTCTGCTGCGGTTCGCCGGGATGCAGATCGAACTGAGCGCTCTTGTAGCGCGGACGGTTCAGCTGAGCACCCCGCCCATGCTGTCCCGATACTTCCGTGGCGAGGTGCTCCGCGAGGCGAGGCTGCTCCATGCCGCGTGACCCGGCCAGAGGTGGCCCCAACGATCGCGAGCGGCTCCAGCACATGCTCGACGCGGCCCTGGATGTGCGAACGTACGTGGCCGGTCGCGGTCGTGCGGACCTCGACACCGATTCGATGCTCCGGCGCGCGCTCGTGAACGCGCTCCAGGTCGTGGGCGAGGCCGCCGCCCGCGTCACCGATGAGGGACGTGCGCGCGTTTCCGCACTGCCGTGGGGCCAGATCGTGGCGGCGAGGCACATCCTGGTCCACGTCTATTGGGGCATCGACGCCGATCAGGTGTGGAACATGGCCGTTGAGGATGTGCCAGCGCTGATCGCCGCGCTGGAGGCCGCGCTCGTGACGTGGCCGCTGCCAGACAAGCCAGAGGGTTGATCAACCTCGAGTCACGTCAAGTCGGCCGGCGTGGCACTCCTCCGTGCCACTGCCGTCGCCGGGCTCTGGCGGCGTCGGCAGTGTCGATTCACCGCCCCCCACTGCTCGCGGCTGTCATCGCGCCGGGTGACCCGGCCCCGCGTCTCCGCCTCGTGCCGCCGACGACGCCGCGCGGCCTTGTCCGCGCCGACATCCGAACCGGCCACCTCCGAAGCTGGCGGTTCGCCAAGGGGGACGGGGGCGGCACGCCCACTTGGCATCCGAGCCCCCCATCCGCACGAGCCCGACCCAACCTCCCGCGCCCCGCCGACAGCCATTCTTCCCGTCACCCCCGCACGGCCCGCATACGATCGGCTCCCAACCAGTTCGGAGCCTGTTCCATGCCGATCACCGTGACCATGCCGCGCCTGTCCGACACCATGCAACAGGGGACCATCGTCCGCTGGGCCGTCAAGGAAGGGCAGAAGGTCAAGTCGGGCGACGTCATCGCCGACATCGAGACCGACAAGGCCACGATGGAGCTCCAGTCCTTCGACGACGGCACCGTCGCACGGCTCGCGGTCGCACCCGGCCAGGCCGTGCCCGTGGGCACGCTCATCATGGTGCTGGCGGCCGCGGGTGAAGATCTCGCCGCCGCCGCGGGCGCGACCGCCGCACCCGCCAAGGCCGCCGCGGCGGGCAGCGCCGCCCCCGCCTCCGCGCCGACCTCCTCCACCGCCGTCATGGACCCGCCCCGGGCCAGCGCCTCGCACTCGACCAACGGCCAGGACCGCGTCTTCGCCTCTCCCCTCGCCCGCAAGATCGCCGAAGAGGCCGGAGTCGACCTTGGCCGCCTCCAGGGCTCGGGCCCCGCGGGGCGCATCATCCGCAAGGACGTCGAAGAGGCGATCGCGGGAGGCCAGCGCGTCCCGGCCCCCGCCCCCACATCGCGCCCCGCGCCCGTGCCCGCCGCCGGCGCCGCACTCGCCTCCCGCCGTGTCCCGCTCTCGAACATGCGCCGCGTCATCGCGCAGCGCCTCGTCGAGAGCGCCCAGTCCATCCCGCACTACCAGGTCAGCGTCGAGGTCGACATGGCCGCGCTCGCCGACCTCCGCCAGCAGCTCAACGACCAGCTCGGCTCCCAGGGCGTGAAGCTCAGCGTCAACGACTTCCTCGTGCGGGCCTGCGCCCTCGCGATGCACCAGCACCCGTACATCAACACCCGCTGGAACGGCGCCCAGGGCCAGGAGGCCATCGAGTACCTCGCCGACGTCAACATCGGCGTCGCCATCGCGCTCCCCGTGCAGCCCGACGGCACCGGGGGCGGCCTCGTCGTCGCCACCCTCCGCGCCGCCGACCAGATGGGCCTCCGCCAGATCTCTTCTCAGTCCAAGGCCCTCTCCGAAAAGGCCCGGGCCAGGGGCCTCTCGCCCCAGGAAATGTCCGACTCCACCTTCACGATCTCCAACCTGGGCATGTTCGGCGTGTCTCACTTCACCGCCATCATCAACCCGCCCAACGCCGCCATCCTCGCGGTCGGCGCCGCCCTCGACCGCCCGGTCGTGAAGAACGGCCAGCTCGTCCCCGGCAAGGTCATGACCATGACCCTCTCCAGCGACCACCGCCTCATCGACGGTGCGATGGCGGCTCAATACCTCGCGACCGTCCGCGAACTCCTCGAAAAGCCCGCGACGCTTCTGGTCTGAGCCGGCGTAGAGCCCATGAAGCCCGCCGCAATCATCTTCGACTGCGACGGCGTCCTCGCGGATTCTGAACCCCAGGCCAACCGGGTCTTGTCCGAAGTCCTCGCCGGGTTCGGCATCCTCATGACACCCGACGAGTGCCGCGAGGCCTTCGTCGGGCTCAATCCCGCGGGCGTCGCAGCCAAGGTCCTCGCCACCCGCGCCATCGATCTCCGAGAGTCGCTCACCGCGATCGTCGTCCCACGCTTCATGGCCCTGCTCCGCGCCGAGGGCCTCAGGCCCGTGCCCGGGGCGGACGCCGCAGTCCGACGTGTCCTTTCGCTCGGAGCCCTCGCCGCTGTGGCCTCCAACAGCCCCCGGCCCGAACTGGAACTCAAACTCGATCTCGCCGGCCTTCGGGGCCATTTCGGCCCGCACGTACACAGCGGCGATGAGCTTGGCCGCAGCAAGCCCGACCCCGCCGTCTACCTCCACGCCGCATCCCGGCTCGGCGTACCGCCCGCGCGCTGCATCGTGATCGAGGACACGCCCACCGGCGTCCGCGCGGGTGTCGCCGCGGGGATGCGCGTCCTGGGCTTCACCGGCGCGCACGGCGGGCCCGCCCACGCCCCCGCACTCCTCGCCGCCGGCGCCGGCGCGACCTTCGACGCCCTGGTCGATGTCGCCCGCGTGGCGGGGCTCGAGTGACGGCCCAGCCGACCAGACACCGAGCAATGGCTCGCCGAGGCCCCGAGGCTGTTGCATGCACCTGCTCGAACCGAGGGCTAGCCCGCACTATCATGGCGCTACGCCCGGCTCCACCATGACCGCCACGCCATCGCAACCCCTGCCGCCCCGAACGGCTCCCCCCCACGCGGAGTCCGGGGCCGTGACGCTGAGGGGTCTGGCGGGCCGGGACGTGTCGGCCCACATGGAGAGCGCGGGCGCCGGCCGCCCGGTTGTCTTCTTGCACGGGCTGGTAGGGCTGAACGAGCACTGGGAGCACGTGAGCAACCGGATCGTGGACCGCAGCCGGCGCGTGCTGCTCCAGATCCCGCTGCTGGAACTGCGCGATGAAGACTGCTCGATCGATGGCGTGACCGTGCTGACGACCCGCTTCCTCGAGACGCACGTCCAAGGCCCCGCGGTGCTCGTTGGGAACTCCTTCGGCGGGCACGTGGCGCTGCGCCTGGCCCTTGAGAGGCCGGACCTGGTCTCCGGGCTGGTTCTCGCAGGGTCCAGCGGGCTGATCGAGAAGTCCATGGTCAGCGACATCCAGATCAAGCCCAGCCGCGCGTGGATGGAGCGGAAGATCGGCGAGCTGTTCTACGACAAAGCCAAGATGAACCCCGCCGATGTGGACCGCGCATACAAGGAGCTGACAGACCGGGGCCGGGCCCGCGCGATGGTCAAGCTCTCAAAGTCCGCGCGCCGGAACCACCTGGGCGACCGCATCGCGGAGATCAACGCCCCCACGCTCCTGGTCTGGGGACGCGAGGACATCGTGACCCCTCCCGAGGCCGCCCACGAGCTCAAGGCGAAGATCGTGCGTTCCACGCTGGTGTGGCTCGACCGCTGCGGGCACGCCCCGATGATCGAACGACCGGAGACGTTCGGCGAGGCGCTCAACGAGTTCCTGGACGAGCTCGATCGCGCCGGATGATCGAGCAACCCTCCAACCCCCCGTACCGTTGGACCAGCCTCGTCGGCGCGGGGCTCAGGCTCCACCTCTCGGGCCGCGTCCGCCGGCTGAGCGACGAGCGTCACTGGAGGCAGAACGCCGCGGGCATCCAGCTCGCGCAGCTCCGACGCCTCCTGAGAGACGCCTCGGACACGTGGTTCGGCAGGGCCCACGGCTTCGAGAAGCTCGCGGGCCTTCCCCAGGCCGACCTCCTCCCCGCCTACCGGCGCGCCGTCCCCGTCGCGGACTGGTACGCCTACAAGGACGCCATCGCGCGGATGCGAGAGGGCGCCGAGCCCGACGTGCTGTGGCCCGGGCTCGTGCGAGACTTTGCCCAGACCAGCGGCACCACCGCGGGAGACAAGTTCATCCCCGTCAGCGCCGCGATGCTCCGCAGCAACTACCTGGCCTCGCTGGACATCTTCGCGAACCTCGCCCGCTTCGGCGTCTCGCTCCCCCGCCTCCTGGCGGGTCGGTCGCTCTTCCTCGGCGGCTCCACGGACCTCTCGACCAGCCCCCGGGGCATCCGCACCGGCGATCTCTCGGGAATCGTCACGCCCCTCATCCGCTGGCCCATGACCAGCATCGCGCTCCCCGGGCCGGACATCGCCCTCATGAGCCACTGGCCCTCCAAGATCGACGCCATGGCGCAGCGCTGCCTCGACGAGGACGTGCGCATGGTCAGCGGCATGTGCAGTTGGGCGCTGGTGCTCTTCGAGCGCGTCATGCAACTCGCCCGGGAGAAGGGCCGGGAGGCCTGCACCATCCGCGACGTGTGGCGCAACTTCTCGGTGTTCGTGCACGGCGGGGTCCGCTACGGCCCGTTCGACCCGCGCATGCGCACCGCCTTCTCCGGCTCACCCGCCGGCGCGGACCTGCCCACCAGGCTCGAGCTCTACCCCGCCTCCGAGGGTTTCGTCGCCATCCAGGACCGGCGGGGCGATCCCGGCCTGCGCCTGCTCACGGACATCCACAACTTCGCCGAGTTCGTACCGCTCGAACGCATCGCCGACCCGGACCCGCCCGCGATGGCCTGCCACGAGGTCGAGAAGGGCCAGCGCTATGTCGTCGTGCTCTCCACCTGCGCCGGGCTCTGGCGGTACGTCCTGGGCGACGTCGTGGAGTTCGACACCGTCTGCGACAAGCCCGAGAGCCTGGGAGGGGGCGGGGGCGACGGCCCGCCACGGCTCCGCATCGTCGGGAGGCACAGGCACTTCATCAACGCGTTCGGCGAAAACCTCATCGTCGAGCACATCGAGAACGCCGTCGAGCGAGCCGCCCGCGTGTGCGAACTCCGGGTGGGCGAGTTCACCGCGGCCCCGGTGTACCCGGGCGAGCGGACCCGCGCGGGGCTGGAGCTCGCGGTGGAGATCGACCCCGCGTCCCCCTCCCCCGAGGCGCTCGCCAGGTTCGCGGACGAGTTTGACCGGGCGCTCCAGGCCCAGAACGTGGACTACACGACCAAGCGGACCGACGGCCTGGGGATGGCCCCGCCAACGATCACCCCGCTGCCCGCGGGCACGTTTCATCGCTGGCTGGCCTCAAAGGGCAAGCTGGGCGGGCAGCACAAGTGCCCCCGGTGCGCGAACGCCCGGGAAACGCTCGAAGAAGTAGTCCGCGCCGCGAGTTGAACCAGCCCCCCGCGGTTCCCAAGAAGCCGCGGGAAAGAACCGGAGCCAGAGATGCCGCCGACCGCGACCACACTTGCGCTACAGCTCGCCGCCGAGCAGGTATTCGACCGCTGCGCGTGCCTGATCGAGGTGGTGACCGACGACGCGTTCGTCGCACCCTCCGCGACGATCCGGGGCGGGACCATCGGGGCCCACGTCCGCCACGTGCTGGATCACTACGCGGCACTCTTCAACGGGGTGGATGCTCCGCCCGTGGCGTACGACCGGCGCGAGCGGCGCCTCGCGATGGAGCGGGACCGCGCCGCCGCCAGGTCCGCCATCGAGGCGCTCCGCACCCGGCTCCTCAGCCCGGCCCTGGGCGCCGACTCCCCCGTGGCGATCCGCGTGATGACCAGCGCCGAGGGCCAGGAGGTCGAGCTCCGCAGCACCTTCGGACGCGAGCTCGCCTTTGCCACACACCACGCCATCCACCACCTCGCCATGATGCGCGCCATCGCGGCTGAGTTCGGCGTAGCCCTCGAGGGCAACTTCGGGAAGGCCCCGTCCACCGTTCACCACGAGCAGGGAGCCGCGACCCGCGCCTGAGCAGGCCCGACACGTGTGCACTCTCTCCATCATCTCCCTCGCAACAGAACACGAGCCCCATCTCGAGGGCCTCTCGGGCTTTCGCGTCGCGATGAACCGCGATGAAGAGCACAGCCGCCCGGCCGCGATCCCGCCCCGGTGGCACGGCCTGAGTGACGGCAGCCGGGCGATCTGGCCCACCGATCCAAAGGGGGGCGGCACGTGGATCGGCGCCCGCCAGGACGGGTACGTCTTCTGCCTGCTCAACTACAACCTGCGGCCGGCGCCGCCCGCCCCCCCGCACCCGATCTCGCGGGGCAGGATCATCCCCGCCCTCGTCGAGCAGCCGCACGCCGACGCCGCGATCTCGACGCTCTCCGCGATGGAACTCGATCGCTTCGCGCCGTTCCGGCTCGTGATCATCGCTCCGGACGCGCCCAGCCGCTCCTGGCGGGGCGGGGGCCGCGTGCACGAGCTCCGGTGGAACGGCGTGCAGCTCGATCACGTTCCGCCCATCAGCCCCGCGGCCTGCTTCGTCTCTTCCGGCCTGGGCGACCATACCGTGACCACGAGGCTTGAGCTCTTCCGCTCCCGGGTCGCGCACGCGGCGTCCTCGCGCGGGCAGGACGAGTTCCACGCGCACTCGTGGCCGGACCGGCCAGCCGAGTCCGTCATGATGCACCGTGCGGACGCGCGGACCGTCTCGGTGACCACGGTGGAGGTCTCTGCGCGGGCGGCTCTTCCGCACGTGCTCATGTCGTACCGGGCCGTGGGGAGCCGGCCCGCAAACGCAGGCTCCGACGCGTCGGCGGTCGCTGCTGTCGCAACTCTCGCACGCTGCAAAGCCTAGAATCGGCCCCCTGCGCGCCGTTCACACCCCGTTCGGCCTTTGAGGGGGTCTGAAAGCGGGAGCCTCAGCGGATGACCTCACTGGTGATGCACAGCGCGCGGCCGACGCCCGTGGCCAGGCTGCTGGCGCCTTCACACCTGGTCAGCACCCTGTGGAGCCGCCGCGACCTCATCGGCCAGTTCTCGCGCCGCTACTTCTACGCCCGCTACCGCGGGACGCACCTGGGCGCCGTGTGGGCCTTCATCTCGCCCCTGCTCATGCTCGCGGTGTACACGTTCGTCTTCAACTACATCTTCCGTGCCCGCAACCCATCCGGGGATGTGACCAACTCCCAGTTCGCGGTGCTGCTGTTCTGCGGAATCTCGGTGTACGGCATCTTCTCGGAGTCCGTCACGCGTTCGAGCAGCCTGGTGCTCGACAACCCGAACTACGTCAAGAAGGTGGTCTTCCCGATCGAGGTTCTGCCCGTGTCGTCGGTGGCGTCCTCGCTCATGTTCAGCTCGTTCAGCATGCTTCTGGTGGTGCTGGGCACGTGGGTGACCTACGGGCGTGTGCCCTGGACCATCGTGCTCATCCCGCTGGTGCTGCTGCCACTCGTGCTGTTGGCGTTGGGTCTCGCCTGGTTCCTGGCGTCGCTGGGCGTGTTTGTGCGGGACATCAGCAACCTGGTCGTGCTGCTGGTCTCGCAGCTCCTGTTCTTCCTGACGCCGATCTTCTACCGCATCGAGAACCTGCCCGAGAAGCTGAGGCCCATCGCGGAGCTGAACCCGCTGGCGCACATCGTGGAGGGAGCCCGGCGCGTGCTGGTGCTGGGCGAGCAGCCGGACTGGGCGGCGCTCGGGCTGGTCACGCTGGCCGGGCTGCTGTCGATGCAGCTCGGCTATGCGTGGTTCATGAAGAGCAAGCGGGGGTTCGCGGATGTCCTCTGAAACGCTGCTCGCCTCACAGCAGATCGAGCCCCGGCCCGCGCCGGCGTCGGCCCTGCCGGAGCCCGCGATCGAGGTCTGCGGAGTCTCGAAGCGGTACCAGATCTACGACCGCCCGCACGACCGGCTGAAGCAGGCGCTGATGCGATGGAAGCGCACCTACTACCGCGAGTTCTGGGCGCTGAAGAACGTCTCGTTCGAGGTCCGAAGGGGCGAGGCCCTGGGCGTGCTTGGCCGCAACGGCGCAGGCAAGAGCACGCTCCTGCAGATCATCGCGGGCACCATGGCCCCAACCTCCGGCGAGGTGAGGGTTCGAGGGCGCGTCGCCGCGATGCTCCAGCTCGGCAGCGGGTTCAATCCCGAGTTCACGGGCCGGGAAAACGTCTACCTCTCCGGGTCGATCCTGGGAATCTCCCGGCGGGAGATGGACGCCCGGTTCGACTCCATCGCCTCGTTCGCGGACATCGGCGCCTTCATGGATCAGCCGATCAAGACCTACAGCTCGGGCATGGGGGCCAGGCTCGCCTTCGCGGTGTCGTTCTCCGTCGAGCCGGACATCCTGATCGTGGACGAGATCCTTGCGGTGGGCGACATCGGCTTCCAGCAGAAGTGCGTCGCGAGGCTGAGGCAGCTCCGCGACCGCGGGCTGACCATGCTCTTCGTCAGCCACTCGCCCGACTCGGTGCGGAGCATCTGCCAGAAGGCGATCGTCCTCGCGGAAGGGCAGGCGCTGCACTATGGCCCAGCCGAGCAGTCCGTGAACCGCTATCTGTCCTTTGTCCGTGAGCAGACGAACCGCGAGGCGCTCTCGGGCGACCAGGCGTCGCTCGGGAAGCCGATCCCCCTGACGGGCGCGGTGCCGGGAAAGCTGCGCTATGGCAGCGGGCACGCGCAGATCGAGCGCGTGGAGGTGCTCAATGCACGGCGCGAGCCCTGCCGCGCGTTCGCTCTGGGTGATGCGATCACGATCCAGGCCACGGTGCGTGCCCATACGGACGTGGACCACCTAAACCTGAGTTTCCTCATCCGAGACATGACCGGCATCGATCTCATGGGCACGACCTGCTTCGACGAGCGAGTGGCGCTGCCCACGCTCCGCAGGGGGCAGGCTCTCACTGTCCGCTTCGAGTTCGAGAACCGCCTGCGTGCGGGCAACTTCGGCGTGTGCCTCGCCGTGAACCGCGTGTCCAGGCCGGACCGCTCCGACGTCGTGCTCTTTGACCAGGTCGACGGGTGCGCCGCGTTCGCCGTGATGTCCAACCCCGACCGCCCCTGCCACTACAAGTTCCACCAGCCGGTCGCGATTACCTTCGACCCGCCGGACGGAGTCTCTCATGCCTGAAGGCGTCGCCAACAGCACAAGCCAGCCCCCGACGATCGAACCGAAGCCCGGGGGCGACATGCCACCCGACCCGGCGGACGGCGCGAACTACGCCTACTGGCGCGCCAACGGCGGCTCCTGGGCCAACGAGTACGACAGCCGCAAGCTCGTCCAGCCCTACTACCACCTGCAGGAGCTGCTCCTCTGCGAGTACGTGCAGCACCACGCCCGGCCCGGACACCCGCTTCGGGTCCTGGAGTTCGGCTGCGGCGTCGGTCGGCACCTGCGATACCTCAGCCGCCTCCCCAACGTCCAAGTGTTCGGCTACGACCAGTCTCCCACGATGGTCGCGTGCTGCCTGCGCTGGACGGGACAGGACTGGATCGACCGGCACATCCGGCTCGGCCCACCCACGGGGCGGCTGCCCTTTGACGATGGAGAGTTCGACCTCGTGTACACCAGCGAGGTGCTGATCCACGTCCGACCGGAGCACCTCGGGGGCATTCTCTCCGAACTGCTGCGCGTCAGCCGCGGCCACGTGCTTCACCTGGAGCCCGGGTTGATGACCGAGGTGTCTCGCGAGGCGCACCATGGGTGCTGGGGCCACGATCTCGCGGGGGCGTACCAGTCGCTGGGCCACGCGGCGCAGATACTGCAGCAGGGCTTTCGCCTGCAGACGCCGATCAGGGTGGTCAAACCCGGCTGCGAGGCGTGGACATGGTCGCCCGTCACGCTCGAGCTCTCGCGGCGGCTTGAGAAGGACCTGGAGTTCGGCCTGGCCCGCGAGCAAGAAAAAGCCTCGGCGAACAAGCACCGGGCCGAAACCCTGGCGAAGCGGGTCGAGACGCTGACCGCGGAGCTTGCCGCCACGACGCAGGAGCTGGAGTCCACCCGCGCCACCGCCGCCACCATCCGGGGCGAACGTGACAAGCACCAAGCGGACGCAAAGGACCAGGCACGCGGCGCGGCGGAGGCCAAGGCGATGCTCGACGCCCGGACGAAGGAGGCCCACGCACTCGCCGCCGCCTCGGAGGCACTTCGCTCGGCGCTCGCCCAGGCCAAAGTCGCGGTGGCATCCCTCGAGGGCACACTCGCGACCCAGCGGGCGGCGTTCGCCTCCCAAACGACCGAAGCCGTGGCCCGCGCACAGAACGACGCCCGCGCGCGACTTTCCCTCGCCGCTGCTCACGCCGGTGAGCTCAGGGATGAGGCCGAACGGTGGCGCAGGCTCGCGGCCCAGGCAGAACAGGAACGGGACGCGGCGCGTGGCCAGGCCACGCACTCGTCGGCCCGTGCTCAACACCTGGCGGCGGAGCGAGCCGCGTTCATCGCGGAGGCCGAGCGCCGGCTCGGGATTCGTCCGCAGGGAGAAAGGGCATGACATCCACCCCACCTCAGCACCCCCGTGTGGGCGAGGACCTGGCGCGCGTTCTGGACCGCGTCGCCGACCTGTCTTTCGCGCTCGCGTACACACGCAACTCGGCGTCGTTCAGGGCGGCGCAGAAGCTCCGGGGCCTGCCCCTGCTCGGAGCGATGCGCTCGGGCCGGACAACCCTACGCATCCGGGCGGCGGGTAAGAACGGCAGCGGCCCGGGCTCCGAAGTCTGGGTGCTGCGCATCTGCGGCGAGGCCGGCGAGCCAGGTACACCCTGGGAGTATGCCCGGCGAGAGGGGTTCTCGCTCGCCCCGTCGATGTACGGCTCCCACGCGCGGTTCGCCAAGTCCACGCGGGGTGAGCTCTCCCTCGCCACGGGCGAGAACCCCGAAGTGGTCTTTCAGGCCTTTCCCTGGGGCGGCATTGCGGAGATCGAGTTTGGCGGCGTGACCACGACCATCGATCTGTACAGCCAGACGACCGGAATGATCTCCTGGTCCGCGCGGGGGGGCCTGCGCTCCCCGGGGCACCCGCCGGCCGAAGCGAGGTCACCCGCGTCGGCGGCGCCAGCCAGCCCGCGGACAGAGCCGGTTGCTTCTTCGTGCACCGTCGCCGATACCCAGTTCCTGGAGCGCGTCTCCCGTGAGAAGCCGCCCGTCGTCGCGATCCACTGCCCCCGCTGGCTCGGCATCTCCAGCGCAACGCGCATCCTCTTTCCGGTCTGCTACCAGATCCCCGAAACCGCGGAGATCGACCCCCAGGCCATCCCCGACATCCACCTCGACCGGCACGCACGCGTGCTCGCGGAGAGCGGCGTCGAGCGCTTTGTAGTATCCGGGGGCGACCACGTCCACCTCCGGCTCATCATGAAGGTGAAGGCGCTCAGGCCCGACGCCGTCTTCGACGTCCTATGGCACGGGTCCTATGTCCAGATGCAGGACGACTACGAGTGGGCCGCCATCCGATCCTGGATCGACGCGGCTCGCTCGGGGCTCATCCGTGGCATCGCCACGGTCAAGGCGGGCATGGAGGAGTTCTTCCGTGCGCTCGGCGTGCCGTCGTGCCTCCTGCTCAACTACGTCCCGGGCGACCCGCTGCCCGCGCCCGACTTGACCGAGACGCCCATCCACGCCGGGGTGTGGATCAGCGGCGTGTCGTTCCGCAAGTGCCCGCACGCGGTGCTCGCTGCCCTCAAGATCATGGGGAACACCGTGCTCCACGGCGCCGGTATGGACGAGCGCGCCATCGAGCTCGCCCGCTACTTCGGCGTCGACACCGCGGGCGTGCAGTCTCGCCCGCTCCCCCAGGCCACACTCCTGGACGCGATGCGCCGGACGCACCTCTCGATGTACGTCACGTTCAGTGAGTGCTGCCCGATGTTGCCCCTCGAGAGCCTGCGCATGGGCGTGCCCTGCCTCATCGGTCCCGTCAGCCACCTCTTCGAGGACGACGCCTACCTCTCTAGCCGCCTGGTGGTGCCCTTCCCCGATCGCGCGGACGTCATCGCCCGCGTCGCGCAGCGGGCCGCCGAAGAACGCCGCGAGATCATCGCGCGCTACACCGCCTACGCGCGGGGCTACAACGAGCGGGCGCGAGCGAGCGTTGCCTCGTTCATCGAGCACGGGCCGACGCTCCAGGCCCCGGGCCCGGTCTGAGAGCAGCCACGCGAACCCGTGGAGCGGGCCGACCCGACCGACTCGGGCGGCACTACGATTCGCCCAAGGGAGATCGGCGGCCCCGGCACGGGCCGCTCGCAGCAGCCTCATGCCGACCATCTGCTTCGTTACCTACGAGATTCACCCCACGACCGCCGGGGGTTGCGGGGTGCTTATTCACCACGCGGCGGAGCGGCTGCTCGCCGCCGGTCACAGCGTCGTCATTCTCATCGACACCTCCCGCAAGAACTTCGAGAAGTTCCGGGACCACGACCGCCTCGCCTTCTCAGCCCCCGACCGCATCCGGGGCTACTGGGTGCCCGAGATCTGCAAGGGCATGCCGGAGGCGGGGCTCGCCAGGGCCTCGGTTTTCCAGAAGAAGAGCGTCCAGTTCGCGCACGCCCTAAGGCACGTGCTCTCGCGCGAGCGGGTCGACTTCGTGGAGTTCTTCGAGTACTGCGGCCCGGCGTACTACGCGATGTTGGAGCGTCTGTTCGACCCAACTCCCGCGAGCACCCCGGTGCTGGGCAGCCGCGTGCACGGCTCCATCGAGGTGCTCGACCGGCATGGGGACGGGTTCGTCGCTGACCGCAGCCAGTTCCTGCTGCACTCTCTGGAGCGACGCGCACTCTCGCTCGCGGAGACCGTGCTTGTCCCCAGCCGCGGGTACTACGAGCACTACTACCGCGATCGCTACGCCCTGCCCGAGGGGGCGGTGACCGTCTCCAGCCCGCCCAAGCTGCCCTTCCCAGCGGTGCGCTCCCGCCCGGACGCGAAGGGCGAGTTCACCATCGCGTTCATCGGCCGCATGTTCCACGTGAAGGGAGTGGACCAGCTCGTGCACGCCTCGGTGATGCTCATGAAGCAGAGGCCCGACCTCCGCTTCACCGTCGACCTCATCGGCTACGACGCCCAGGACGGACCTATCGGTAGCTACAAGGACTATCTCACAACGCTCATCCCTCAGAGGCTGCGCGACCGCTTCGTCTTCAGGGGCCAGCTCACCCACGAGGAGATCGCCCGGCGCCTCGACCACGCGCTCTTCGCGGTCTTCCCGAACCGCGTCGAGAGCTTCTGCTACGCGCTTCACGAGACCTATGACGCGGGCGTGCCGGTCATCATCAACGACCTGCCGGCCTTCCGCGACTTCTTCACGCACGAGAAGAACTGCCTCGTGTACGACGGCACGACAGGCTCACTCCTCGCCGCCATGCACCGGCTCATCGACGAGCCCGCCACGCGAGGGGCCATCACGCACCCCTTCGACGTGGACGAGGCCCCGCTGGGCGGCTTCTACGAGCAGCCCGACGCCCGACGCCCGCTCGCCCCCGATGCGCCCGTCGGCCAGGCCCTGCGCCCACTTGTCGTCGTGCTGGGCGACGATGCGCCTCTCGCGGATTGGCCCGCGCTCAACGCCCTCAACAGGCAGACCGCCTCGGGGTTCCAGACCCTCGCGCTTGTTCCTGCCACGCCGGACGGCGAAGAGACACTCTGGTGGCTCGGCAGGCCCTGGCACGTCCGCGACGCGATGGGCCGAGCCCTCGAGCCATCGGACCTGCTCACGACCGACGCCCTTGGAGTGCTCAGGCACGACGACCGACCCGACCCGCACTGGTTGATCACCTGCCGAAGAGCACTCGCCCGCCGCACCGACCTGGGCTTCAGCGGCACCTGGCTCCGACGCGGTTCCGCTGTCGAGCCCGGCACGCTCGACATCGCTCCAGAGCTCTATCCCTTCGAGCAGGGCGAGCGTCTGCCCCGCGTCCTCGTGCGCACCCCCCCCGGGATGCTGCTGAGCGATGTGCTCGATGCGAGCCTGCAGTCTCTCGGGCTCATCGGGCTGGTCTGGGCCGCGGTGGCGCGCCACGGGCACGGGGTGCTCTCGCCCAAGTCCCTGATCGAAGTCCGCGACGAGCCCCAGCCCGCGCCAAGCAAGCAGCTCAGCGGCCTGCTCCTCCGCTATGGGGCCCCGTTCGGTGACCGGGTCAGCCTTGCCGCGACTCTGCCGCCCGCGCACGCCGCCCCGCCCGCGGCGCCGCCCGCCCCACCCCCGGCCGTCACGGTCGAGGCGAAGATCCGCTACGCCGACGACCTCGGGGGGCGCACGCTCGCCTCCCTCGCGTGGAAGAAGCTCGCCCGGCGATTGACCGGCCGTACGCCACCCTCCCGATAGGCCGACGCTGCCGGGAGCAACACCCCGCCCGCACACCCGCCGGGTAGGATGCCCTCATGGCACCACTCACCTACGGCATGATCGGGGGCGGCAAGGACGCGTTCATCGGCGCGGTCCATCGCATCGCCGCCGCTCTTGATCTTCAGGCCTCCCTCGTCGCCGGCGCGCTCTCCTCCACCCCCGAGCGCTCGCGCGAATCCGGCGCCGCGTTGGGCCTGGCCCCCGACCGCTGCTACGCCACCTGGCGCGCGATGCTGGAGGGGGAGCGGGCACGGCCGGCGCACGACCGCATCTCGTTCGTCATCATCGTGACGCCAAATCACGCGCACTTCGAGCCCGCGAGAGAGTTCGCCGCCGCGGGCTTTCACGTCGTCCTCGACAAGCCGATGGTGCTCGATTCAAACCAGGCCTCGGAGCTCGTGCTCACCGTCAGGGCAGCCGGCACCGTCTTCGCCGTCACGTACAACTACTCGGGATACCCGCTGGTAAAGCACGCGCGGCACATGGTGAGGGCGGGCGAGATCGGGCGGGTGCGCAAGGTCATCGTCGAGTATCACCAGGGCTGGCTCGCGACCCACCTGGAAGCCAGCGGACAGAAGCAGGCGTCCTGGCGCACCGATCCCTCTCGCTCGGGGCTGGGCGGGGCGATCGGAGATATCGGCAGCCACGCCGAGCAGCTCGTCAGCTACGTCACGGGCCTCGAACTCGAAGCCATCTGCGCCGACCTCACGTCCTTTGTTCCAGGCCGCAAGCTCGACGATGACGCTTCGCTCCTCCTGCGGTTCCGGGGCGGTGCCAAGGGCATCCTCTCGGCATCCCAGATTCAGATCGGGCACGAGAACGACCTCAGCCTCCGCGTCTACGGCGAGACCGGCTCGCTTCTCTGGCGTCAGGAGGAGCCCAACGCCCTCATCCACCGACCGTTGGGCCAGCCCGACCGCGTGCTGCGCCGGGGGAACCCCTACCTGGCCCCCGAGGCACAGGCCGCGACCCGCCTGCCTCCAGGGCATCCCGAGGCCTTCTTCGAGGCCTTCGCCAACGTCTACCGCGGGGCCCTCGCCGCCATGCGACGAGAGCGCTCCCTGCTGGACTTCCCCACCGTTGAGGATGGAGCCCGGGGCGTCCGATTCATCGAGCGCACGGTGGAGAGCGCCGCGTCCAGCGCCAAGTGGACGCCATTCTGAGCGCCACGCGCCGGATCACCCCTAATCCCTCACGCGCCGGCCCTCGACGGGCCGATAAGTCCCGGCGATCCAAGGGTCAAACCGCGCCCCTTCCCTTTCCCAAGAACTTCCCATGGCAGCCACTTTCGGCCAGCGATTCGCACCGTTCCTGCTCCGCCTCTCGCTCGGAGCGACCTTCCTCTGGGCGGGATTCGGCAAGATCTACGCCGACACCGAGGTCCAGGGCGAGCGGGCGGCCCTCCTCGCCAACATGGGTGTGAACGCGGTGCAGGGCAACAAGGGTGAGGGCGAGACCAAGCCCAAGACCTCTGCACCGAAAAAGGACGCGCCCGAGCCCTCTCCCGAGCCCTCAAGCCGGCCTACACCCAAGGAGCCGCTCCCCTCCGGGGGCAGCCCGAGCGCCGACGCGGGCCAGGGCACGCTCACCATCACGCCCCTGGTCGCTCTGGCGGCGCAGGGCGGCGGGGCCCCGCACTCCGCAGACGAGTTCCCGGAGCCCGTCAAGGTCAAGCGGCTGTACGAGCTTGCACTGGGCTTGCACGCCGCGGCGAACCCGGCTCCGGACGCCGATGGCAAGTCGGGCATGCCCCTGTGGCCCCGCGCGGCGGCCAAGGGCTCATGGCCCGTCTACCTCGCCTGGGCCGTCACGCTCGCGGAGGTCGTGGGTGGCTTCTCGCTGCTCGCCGGATTCCTGACCAGGCTGGGCGGATTCTCGATCGCGGTCGTGATGGCCGGGGCGATCTGGCTCACGGAGATTGGTCCGGCGGTTCAGTCGGGGAAGACCTGGCTCTTCGTCCTCCCGGACCATTCCGCCTTCGGGGGCATGGGTGAGGATGGCGGCACGTACATGATGCTGCTCTGGCAGGGGACCCTGCTCGCGTCGTCGCTGGCGGTGCTGCTCCTGGGCCCGGGCTGCCTCTCGCTCGACGGCCTGCTCTTCGGCAAGGCCTCGCCTCCCCCCAAGCCCGCGGCCCCCAAACCCGCCCCCTGACCACGAGCCTCGCGTCGCCCCCGCCGTAGGATGATCCGGGAGGCGGGTTCTCACCCGGCAGGAGCCGTTCGTGTTCGCAGCCCGCAGAACAGCCCGCACTCCGGCCCGCCGCCTGATCCGTCGACCAAGCCGCGGCGTCGCGATCGCTCTCTCGATCGCGGTGCACGCGGGACTGCTCTATGGCCTTGCCCGCGTCACGATCCTCGCCCCCCGCCGGCCTGACCGGCTGGGCGAAGAGGCGCTGACGACGATCGCTCTAGCCCCGCTGCACACGAACGACGTGGCACTCCCAGCGCCCGAGCAGGCCGCCGCCGAGCCCCCAGCGCCCCCGCCGCCTCCGCCCCCGCCGGTACAAGACCCGACTCCTTCCCAGCCGCCGACGCCCGCGGCTCCACTGCTGATAAAGGCCGAAGCACCCCGAGCAGCCCCGCCCGCGTTCGACGCGCGGAGCACAGCCCCGGCCCCCGCCCGCACGGAAACCGCCCCGCCCCCGCCCCCATCACGCGACGAGAAGCCCCGCGACATGGCGGCGTCGTTCGCGGGAGTAGAGGTCGCGCGCGCGACTCGCATCGTGTACGTCATGGACGGATCCGCCGCGATGGTCCCTTCCCTCCCGTTCGTGAAGGAAGAACTCATGCGGAGCGTTGGGAGGCTTGGCGCTGGCCAGGCCTTTCAGGTCGTCGTCTTCCGCCGCCCGCCCGTGGTGAACGGCCGGGCGACGGCCCCCGAGATCGAGCGATTCTCCACGAGCGAGCCCTACCTCGACGCCACCCCGTCGAACAAGGTGCGCCTCGCGCAATGGCTCGAGCGCGTGCAGCCCAAGGGCGGGTCTGCGCCACTCATCGGGCTCTCCGCCGGCCTCAACCAGGGACCGGACCTTGTGTTCCTGCTCACGTGCAGCATCCGCCGTACGGGGACCTCGGAGTGGGGCAGCGGGAAGGACTCGATCCTCGCCAGCCTGGACGCGCTCAACCCGGTAAACGCCTTCACCGGGCAGCGGCCCGCGGTCATCAAGACGCTGCAGTTTCTGGACGAGGACCCCACGGGCATCCTGCCCGCGATCGCCTCCGCGCACGGCGATGGCGAGGGTTCCTATCGCGTGCTGACACTTGATGACCTCCGCCCAAGCCGATAGCCGACGCCGAACTACACTCGCCCCGTGCCCACCGATCCGGCATCCTTTCTCCCGCGGCTGAAGGGCCGTTTCGTTGCCTTCGAGGGCCCCGACGGCTCAGGGAAGTCCACGCAGCTCCGCCGCCTCGTCGCCCTCTGCCAGCAACTCTCGCTGCCCGTGTGCGAGGTCCGCGAGCCGGGCGGGACGACCGTGGGAGAGCAGGTGCGCCAGGTTCTTCTCAGCAAGGACAACGCGGGGATGACGCTCCGCTGCGAGATGCTGCTCTACATGGCCAGCCGTGCACAACTCGTGGAAGAGCGCATCCGCCCCGCGCTGGCCTCCGGACAGATCGTCTTCGCCGACAGGTTTGTGAGCTCGACCTACGCGTACCAGGGAGCCGCGGGCGGCGTGCCGGACGCGGACATCCACGCCGTCGCCCAGGTCGCCTGCGGGCGGACCCTCCCGGACCTGGTGCTGGTCTTCGACATCGACGAGCACGCGGCGGCGAGGCGGGCCGGGCTCGCCCCGACCAAGGGCCGCAAGCACGACGCGGGCAGCGGTTCGCTCTTTTCCGACCGCATCGAAGACCGCGGCCGGGACTTCCAGCGCCGAGTCCGCGAGGGGTATCTGGCCATGGCGGCGAAGGAGCCCGCGCGGCACGCGGTCATCAACGCCTCGGCCGGACCCGAGGACGTGTGGGCATCCTTGCTTGGGTCGCTTGAGCGGTGGCTCGGCGCGTGACCCTTCGGGGGGGCGTGACCGGCACCGTCACCAGATGAACCGCATGTGCCCGAAATCCGGGATGGGCAACGACCGCCGCTTGTGGGGTGATGGAAAGTAGACGAAGAACGCCTTGCCGATCATCAGATCGTGGTGAACCACACCGGTGTGGTCGTCGATCTCCGCCACCCACGGGTGTGGCTGGTCCCAGAGCCGGGCGTCGAGGCTCGCGGGGCTGTTGTCGCCGCACACGAAATACTCCTCGCCCGTCAGGTTGGCGGGCTGGGCGGGGTGCGTGGCGGCCGCGGGCCGGCCCGCGCGCGAGTGGGGCAGGCCCCACGTGTTGCCCTGCGCGTAGCGGGCCGGCTGGTAGTAGATATCACGCGACAGCGTCAGTCGGTGCAGCGTGACCGCTCCGCCCGCGAACTCCAGAGAGACCCGGGGCGTGGGATAGCGGCTGACGCCCGCGCCGCGCGAGGCCATGTTGATGAGCGAATCATTGCCGTCCTGCAGCGCTGCTTCGGCCCCGAACCCCACGGTCCGGCGCAGTCGCTCGTCGGGGCTCCAGGCGTAGAGACCCCGGGCGACCTCGTCGTCCTCGCAGTACACGATGATCGATTGGTCCACGAACCAGAAGTCGAGATTTGTGACGTGCCCCGCGCGAAGGGCCTCGGGGAGCCCGCCCTCTCCCAGGACCGACCACTCGCCGCCCTCGAGGGGCTTCATCCGGAGTGTGAGCGACTGGCCCGCGACATCGGCACGGAACTCGTGGCCTCTCGTGCGAAGGACCGCGCTCACGCGCAGGCCGTCCGCTCCGGGCTGCACGCCCGCGCGGATGCGCACGTCGCTCACCGGATAGGCCAGGTTCGTGGCCATCAGATCGGGAGTCTCGTTGTACGCGTAGCGGTCGTCGATGGGGCGGATGCTCGTGTCCCAGGTGAGGGTGGTGTCGGCGCCGCCCGTGTAGGAGTATGACCGCTTGTCCGCGATCTCCCACTTGGATGATGTGGCCTCATCGGCTCGCCAGGGGGAAGCAAACCACCGGCGGTTCGCCCGCACGGGGTCGAGGGGGGCGTAGTCGCTGGCAAAGACCTCCTGCCACATCGCGCGCTGGGCACGCTCGGGCTTGCGGGCGACGGTCCAGCCGGGAAGGGTCCAGGTGTTCACGCCCGCGGGGTCGTCCGGCCTGGACTGCCTCACGAAGACGTCGCCATCTACGAGCGCGACCATCTCGCCGGGAAGGCCCAGCAGCCTCTTGATGAAGTTCATCGACGGGTCGTACGGGTTCTTGAAGACCACGACGTCAAACCGCTGGGGGTCGTAGACGTCGGCGAGATACTTCATGACGAAGATGCGATCGCCCCAGCTCGTGGGGACGCTCAGCTCCTCGATCGGCGCGCCGGACATCGGGTCGTGCACCCGCACCGCCACGCCGTCCCTTGGGGACCTGCCCGCGGCCTTCGCCGCGGAGGCGTCCTGCACGGGATAGGGCGTGTCCGTGCGGCGGTCCTTGTACCAGGTGTCTGTCGACCACTGATACCCCGTCTGTCCCGAGGCAAACCGCATGTGGGCACCGTTGAGCGTCGGGGCCATGGAGCCGGTGGGGATCAGAAACGCCTCGATCACAAAGCCCCGGAAGACAAAGGCCATCGTGAACGCGATGACCACCGAAGTGATGGTCTCCTTGACGTTGGTCTTCTGCTGCTTCTTGGGCTTGGTCATCGGAGGGCAGGGTAGCGGGGCTTACCGACGACGGCGTACTCCCGCGGCGACACCTGCGAGCAGCAGGCCTGCGGCACCAGGTGCCGGGAGCACCACCACCCATCCTGTCTGGCGTCCCTGCGGGTTCAGGCCGATGCCCCCGATCACCATCCCGTCCGCCGAGATGCTCGTGGCTCGCCCGAGCGACCAGCCAGTGGTGTTCAATCCATGATCCGCCAGCAGCGCGTCGGAGAGTCGCCTCATCCCGTGTGAGGCATCCCAGAGAAACGCGATATTGCTGCTGTAGCCGACCACGAATCGCCCGTCGCCGCTGACACCGAGCGCCTCGCTGAACGGCGCCGTGCCACCGTAGGGGAGCCACCCCAGCCCGATGGTCCCGTCCGGGGTCGAGAGGAACGCCTCACGTCCGCCGGGAATAGTCGAAAGATCGGAGTACCCCACAATGAAGCGGCCATCGGCAGAAACCGCCCGCGCCGCCCGGACGAACGAGGCGTTCGCCTGGGGAGTAATCAGTTGCATCCCGGTCTCCGCTGTCCATCGAAAGCCGCGGAAGCTGCTCAGCCCGACGACCACCGACCCGTCGCCGGACACCGCCTCCGCCACGCTCGACGATGCGCCGGGCAGAATACCGAGACCTTCCATTCCGCGCTCCCGCGTCCACCGGAAGGCTTCCTCGAAGCGTGCGGGGTTCTCGGCAGATCCAACAACCACGTGCCCGCTCGCCGACACCCCCCGAGCCGCGCTCCAGCCGAGCGAGCCCCGCAGCGTGCCCAAGTCCTCCGGCGCTGTCGCCCCTTCCCACCGGACCGCCCGCGTGACCGCATCGCCACCGGCGACTGTCTGCCCCGTACCGACGATCACCTGGCCATCGAAGCTGGCGTCATACGCCTGCGAGCTGAAGGTTCCGCCCGGGAGATCACCCAACGGCGTCAAGCCGTCGCCCAAAGTCCATCGGACAGCCTCGACCCCTGCGGTTCCGGTCGATCGTCCCACGGCAACCCGCCCGTCCATCGAGGTTCGGTTGAGACTCGAGGAGTACGTTCCCCCGGGCAAATCCCCAATGCCATGGATCGCGGCGACCTGCCCCGCGGCGGCGCCGGCGCCGACAAGCCCTGCCCCGATCGCCGCGCCAACGCTGACGGTACTCCTGCGCATGCGCTCCTCCGGAACCTCCACCTCCCGGAGTTTACCCCCCTCGGCACACCCGCAAGAGAAACTGCACCAGGGCCAAAAACACACAGCCCACGCGCGCAGGCGTGGGCGGTGTGATGAAAGGCAAACAGTTGGGGCCGCTTCAGGCGGTGTTACCACCGCGATATCCGCCGCGAGGCGGACGGGAATGCGTTGACGAGCCGGTGGCGGATTTCTCCGCCGGAGCGGACGGTTGTGTCTGCTCCATGCCGGTCTAAGGAAATCCCTTAGAAAGGAGGTGATCCAGCCGCAGGTTCTCCTACGGCTACCTTGTTACGACTTCGTCCCAGTCACCGACCTTGCCGTGGGCACTGCTGAGATGCAGCGACTTCGGGCACTTTCGGCTCCCATGACGTGACGGGCGGTGTGTACAAGGCTCAGGAACACATTCACCGGAGCGTAGCTGATCTCCGATTACTAGCGATTCCGACTTCATGCAGGCGAGTTGCAGCCTGCAATCCGAACTGGG
>JADYXW010000041.1 GCA_020853975.1 Phycisphaerales bacterium | reverse complement strand
CTGACGGGGAGCACGCTGCGGAGCCGGAAGGAGAACACGCTGTTCGCCGAGGCCGCGCTCAAGGTGGCCGCCTACGCCGCGAAAGTGTAGGGGCGCGAGGTGCGGCGGTGGGTTATGGACTGAGCACCTCAACATCACCGGCCCGGACACCCCCAGCGAGAGCGTCTGCAGCCTCGCGCAGACGCTTGTGCCGGGAACCACGATCTTCGGGTCTCTTCTCGGCGCGGGCAACGACGGCGACGCCACCTGCGGCGGGACCACCGGCAGCAACCGCGACGTCTGGTACACCTTCACCGCCTCTTGCAACGGCACCCTCATCGTGGACACCTGCGGCACGCACGACTTCCCGGGCGTGGACGAGGGCATGGACAGCGTCGTCTCCATCCACAGCGCGTGCGCGACCGACACCAGCACGCAGCTCACTTGCAATGACGACTCCTCAACGAACTGCACTCAGTCCGGCCTCATCCGTGATTCCCGTGCCACGACGGTCATGACCAGAGGTCAGACCGTGAAGGTGCGCGTCACAAACTTCGGGACCTGGCCTCCGTCCGCCGCTGCCTGGGGCAATGGGTACTTCCGTCTTCGGACAGCCTTCACCGAGACCATCACCGCACCGATCATTACCGCGATCAGCAGCACGACGGATGCCTGCGGCACTTCCTACACCGGGCCCATCCCGACCGTCATCGAGCCCTCGTGCATGACCGGAGTGACCTGGTCGCTCGGCGCAGGTCCGGCCGGCATGACCATCAACCCCGCCACCGGCGTCGTGTCGTGGCCCACCACGACTGTCGGCAGCCACAGCATTCTCATCCAGGCTACGAACAGCGAGGGCCTCGACGGCGAGTCATGGATGCTCACGGTCGATCGCCTGAGCCCCGTCGTTTCTGCAATCGGCAACGTCTCGCACGCGTGCGCGGGCGCCTACACCGGGCCCACGCCGACCCTCACGAACGCAGCGTGCATGAACCCCGTCACCTGGTCGCTGACCTCCGGCCCCGCGGGCATGACCATCAACGCTGCGACGGGCGTTGTTTCGTGGCCAAGCCCGGTCTCCGGGGTCGCCAGCGTCACGATCAGGGCGACCAACACAACGGGCCTCGACGAGGAGGCCTGGTCCATCACCGTGACGCCCTCGGCCCCCGTGATCAACGACGTCCCGAATGAGACCATCGTCTGCGCTCCGAGCACCTACATCGGGCCCGTGCCCAGTCTCTCTGACTCCGGCTGCATGACCGGCGTCACGTGGTCGCTTGTCAACGGCCCAGCCGGAATGACCATCAACGCCGCGACGGGCGTGGTCACCTGGCCAAGCCCTACCGGGGGCGTCGCCAACGTGCGCATCCAGGCCACGAACGCTTCCGGGTCTGACACCGAGATCTGGTCCATCACGATCAACGGCGTCGCGCCCGCGATCTCCGGCCAGCCCTCGGGCCAGACCGTCGTCGAGGGCTCAACCGTGAACTTCATCGTCACCGCCAGCGGCTATCCGGGAGTCGCCTACCAGTGGCAGCGCAACAACGTCAACCTTGTGAACGGCGGCAACGTCTCCGGCGCCAACGGGCCCATGCTCACGCTCAGTCCGGTCGCGCTCGGTGACCAGGCCAACTACCGATGCGTCGTTTCCAACGCGTGCGGGAGCCTCAGTTCCAACCAGGCTCGCCTCATCGTCAATCCCGCTCCGTCCTGCGACCCTGACATGAACCAGGACGGCAACGCGGACCAGGACGACATTTCCTACCTCATCAACGTTGTCGGCGGCGGGTCGAACCCCACCGGCATCAACCCGGACTTCAACTGCGACGGAAACGTTGACCAGGACGACGTCGGTGCCCTGATCGATGTCGTCGGCGGCGGCGCCTGCCCCTGCTGACCTGCACTACCCCTGCCCGCTCCGGGAGACCGGAGCGGGCGGTTTGCGGACATCGCTTGCCGGGCCGAGCAACACCCGAGAACATGATTCGGGCCAAGTTGAGGCGGATATTCGGGTGGACAAACTCTGAGTTTCTGTCAAACTGTGGCATCTCGGAGCTATGGGCTTTGGGATGATGCCACGAGGGGGCACGCAGCCTGTGTTGGCCGCGGGATACACGTCCAGAGCGGGACAGCGAGGGAGGTTACGTCCATGACGATGCGTTCTATCCGAAGAGGTGGCTCCCGCACGGCGATTCTCGCGTGTGTTGCCGGTATGGCGGTCGCGGCCGCGACGGCCCAGGCCCAGGTCCGGGACTGGAACGGAGGCTCCGGCAGTTGGCATCTGGCCTCGAACTGGTCGCCCGGCGACGTCCCGGATACCGGGGGCGAGATCGCGCAGGTGGTAGTGCCGGGGGCGTACACCATCTCGGTCACTTCGACTGTCAACGTCGGCTCGGTCCAGGCCGCCAACGCGACCGCAACCATCGCGGTGTCCCCCGGTATCGAGTTCCGCCTCGCGGGTTCGAGCACCAACAGCGGCGTTATCCTCATCAACGCGAGCGGCGTGAACTCCTCGACCTTGTTCCGCATGCTGAATCCGCTCCTGCTCGACGGCACGGGCTACCTCAGGCTGAACGCGTTCGCGGCGAACCTCAACTCGGCGTACATCGCGGACAACGGCGGTGGGCAGACGCTGACTAACGGCATCTCGCATCGCATCTTGGGTGTCGGCGCCGTGTACTCGCACCTCGTGAACAACGGCCAGGTCGTGGCGGACGTCGCCGGCGCCAGGCTTGACCTGAACGGTGCGACCAAGACGAACAACGGAACCTTCCGTGCGCAGGGTGGTGCGGAGCTCACGATCACAAGCGCCACGGTGAATCAGGCCCCCACGGCGAGGATCACCGCCGACGCCGCGCAGGTCTCGATCTGCAACAGCACTATCAGCGGCGGCACGATCGAGGCGATCAACGGGGGCGATGTCCGGACGACCTGCACAAACCACTTTAGCAGCGTCGGCATCGAGGGACCCTTCTTCATGGAGCCCGGCCACGAGGCGAGGCTCATCACTCAGCTCGCGCTCGATGGCACATTGACGGTCAACCGCAATGCCACCAACTCGACCACGCTGATCCGCAGCGTGAACAACGTCGACCTCATTGGCACCGGCCAGATCGTCCTGAACGCCAACTCCGGAAACCTCGATAGCGCGCACATCTCGGACAACGGCGGCGGCCAGGTGCTCTCGAATCTTGGCCCCACCATCCGCGGGTCGGGTCGGATCTACTCCAACTTCGTCAACACGGCACTCGTGACCGCAGACGCACCCGGACGGGGCCTGAGCCTCTACGGCGCCACGAAGACCAACTCGGGCGTGCTCCGCGCGGAGAGCGGGGGCACCCTTGACATCACCGCGACGACGCTCAACCAGACCGGGGCGGGCGAGGTGCGGGCCCTGGGCGGGGACGTGCTCATCTGCAACTCGACCATTTCGGGCGGGCGTCTGGTCGCGATGCCCGGGTTCCAGATCCGGCAGTCCTGCACGTCCCACTTCGGAGGCGTGCAGATCGAGGGCGCGTTCACCGTCGATCCCGGCCGGGAGATGCGGCTGACAAGCGGGATTGTGAACCAGGGCGTGATCACGATCAACACCGGCGCCGTGAACTCGGGGACGCTGATGCGGAGTCTCGTATCGCTGACGGTTTCCGGAGGCGGCGTGATCGAACTCAACGCCCACCCCTCAAACCTGGACAGTGCGCACCTTCTCGATAATGGCGGCGGGCAGGTGCTGACAAACGCGGACAACACGATTCGTGGCGCCGGCCGCATCTACTCCAACTTCGACAACGATGGGCTCGTCGATGCGAACATCTCCGGGCGCACGCTCGACCTGTATGGGTCGACCAAGGTCAACAGGTCGCTCATTCGCAGCACCAACGGCGCCAACCTCGGTGTGACCGCCTGCACCGTCAATCAACTGACGGGTCCCGGAGAGTTGCTGGCAGCGGATTCCACGATAAGCGTCTCGACCGGCACCATCCGCGGAGGCTTGCTCCGCTCCACCGGGCCCTCGGGGCTCATCATCATCACGAGCACGTCCCACCTGCAGGACGGCGTGGTGTTCTCCGGGGTGATGCAGCTCTACTCGGGCAATGAGCTGCGCCTTGCCAGCGCCAACGCTCTGACGAACAATGGGCAGATCATCATCAATCCGAGCGCGATCAACGCCGGCACGCTGGTGCGGGCGCTCACGAGCACCACGCTCGCCGGCAGCGGCGCCCTCGTGCTCAACGCCTTCCCCAGCAACCTCGACAGCGCGTACCTCAGCGACAACGGCGGCGGCCAGGTCACCACGAACGCATCCAGCCATACTATCCGGGGCTGCGGCACGATTCACTCGAACTTCACCAATGACGGCCAGGTGCTTGCCGACCTGACGGGGCGCACGCTCAGGTTGTACGGCAGCACCAAGGTCAACAACAACGTCATGCGGGCCATGGCGGGCGGATTCCTCGACATCACATCGGCCACACTCAACCAGTCAGCCTCCGGCCTTGTCGAGGCCGAATCCGGATCGACCGTCCGGATCTGCTCGTCATCGGTCACCGGAGGAACCGTTCGCGCACTGCCCGGCGGGCTCTGGGATGTATCGTGCACAACCCACGTCAACGGAGTCACTTTCGAGGGCGACGGCCAGATGGCCCCTGGGAACGAGTTCCGCATGGTCGGCGGGATCACTAACCACGGGAGATTCGTCATCAACTCAACCGGAACCAACTCCGGGACGTTGGCCCGGGCGCTCAACTCGATGGCGATCTCTGGAACGGGAACCTTCCTGCTCAACGCGAACCCCGTAAACCTCGACAGTGCCTACCTGAGCGACCACGGGGGTGGGCAGGTCATCACCAACGGTGCCGGGCACGAGATCGCGGGCCGTGGCCGGTTCCACTGCACAGTGGTCAACCAGGGCATCCTCGCCCCGGGCGACGGCCCCGCCAGCGTCGGCTCGCTCCAGCCCCGGCGAGACCTCACGTGCACCGCGACCTCCGAGGTCCGCATCGACGTGATGGGACCGGGCAACGCCGCTGCGAACTTCGACACCATCAGCAGCAACTCGCCAATCACCATCGACGGGACGCTCTACGCACGGGCCTCGGGCTACACCCCGGGCCTCGGCGAGACCTTTGACATCATCACGGGGTCCTCTCGGTCCGGGACTTTCGCGGTGACCGACACCAAGGGCTTCAGGGTTGACTACCTGCCCAATGGCGTCCGCCTTACAGCCATCTGTGAGCCCGACGTCAACGAGGACGGGAACGTCGATCAGGACGACGTGCTCTACCTCATCAATGTCATCGGCGGCGCCGAAAACCCGACCGGGATCGACCCGGACTTCAATCGCGACGGAAACGTCGATCAGGACGACGTGGGCGCGCTGATCAACGCGGTCGCCGGCGGCGGCTGCTGATCACACCCCGGAGGAGAGCGAGGGCCGCCTGTCACAACACCCTGACGGGCGGCCTTCGTGCGCGCCGGCCCCGGCTCACGTCGACGCCAGACCGATGCACCGGTCGAGCCTTGCGAGCGCCCGAGACTTCCCGAGCACGGCGAGGGTCTCGGGAAGTGGGGGGCTGACCGCGGTTCCCGCGATCGCGACGCGGATCGGCTGAGCCACCGGACCCATGCCCCCATGCTGTTGGGACATCTGTTCCAGGATGCCATGGAGGACCTCGGGCTCGAAAGGCTCCGCCGCGGCGAGCCGCGTTCGAGCGTCCGCGAGCAGCCGCAGGCCGGCGCCGTCCGAAGCCCGCAGGTGCTTCGCCACAGCAGCGGGATCGAACGGGTAGGTGGCGTCGTCGAGGACCGCGAAGGATGCGGCCTTGGCCCCGTCGCGGAACGTGCGGGCGCGGGCCTTTACCGCCCGGGCCAGCCAGGCCCAGCGGTCCGAGGGGACGGCGCGGGCGAGCGTCGGTTCGAACTCCTCGCACCAGCCGCGCCAGCGAGCCGCAAACTCGGTGTCCGGCAGAGCCCCGATGGCGTCCGCGTTGAACGAGAGCAGCTTCACACGGTCAAACTTGCTGTTGGTCCTTCCGATCCGCTCGATGGAGAAGTGCTGGCGGAGAAACGCGAGGTCGAACTTCTCCAGGTCCTTGCCATCCGCCGTCTTCATCCCCGGGTTCCACCCCAGCAGGCCCAGGAAGTTGCACATGGCCTCGGGGAGGTACCCCGCCGCTCTGAAGTCGCAGACCTCGATCTCAGGGAGGGGCACGTCGTACACGCGGGCGATCTTCTCCGCGACCGCGAGGGAGTCATTCTCCTTCGCGAGGAATGCGGCGAGTTCCGCCTGCGGGATGCCGAGGGCGGCGGCGGCGTCCTGGGTCGTAAGCCCCTGGGCGACCCGCTCCTGCAGCTTCGCGCGGGCCACCTTGGCCTTGTCGCGCTTGCTCATCTTGGAGTTGTCCATGTTCATGATGAGCGGCATGTGGGCGTACGCGGGCGTTCGGAAGCCCAGCGCCTGCTGCAGCGCCACGTGCCTCGGGGTGTTGGCGAGGTGCTCCTGGGCCCTCATCACGTGCGTTACGCCCATGGTTTCGTCATCGACGACCACGGCGAAGTGATAGGTGGGGAAGCCGTCCGCCTTTCGGATGACGAAGTCGTCGAGTTCGCCCGCCGCGATCTTCACCTCGCCCAGGACCTGGTCCTGCACGATGATCTCGTGCGAGGGCACGACGAAGCGGAGCACGTGCGACTCCCCCGCCAGCGCGCGGTCCCAGCGAGCTTTCAGCCCGTCGTTGAACCGCCCTGGCTCGATCTCCGCCGGGCGGGGGTAGCGGTAGGTTCTCTTGGCCGCCACGGCCTCGCGGCGCTGCCCGTCGATGACATCCGACGATTCGAACGCGGGGTAGGCCCGCCCGGACTTCACGAGTTGCTCGGCGCAGCGGTCGTAGAGCGGCACCCGCCGGGCCTGGAAAAAGGGTCCGACGCCCCGTCCGTCTCCCCCGACGATCCGCCCATCGGACAGCGGGAGGGCCGGCCCGTCGTCCCATTCAATCCCCAGCCAGGCCAGGTCCTCCATGATGCCCCGGGCGGAGTCGTCGCTGCTCCGGGCGGCGTCGGTGTCCTCGATGCGGAGCATGAACCGGCCCGCACGGTTCTTGGCGTACGCCCAGCAGAAAAGGGCCGACCGGGCACCGCCGACGTGCAGGTGGCCGGTGGGGCTGGGGGCAAACCGTGTTACGACGGGGGAATCGCTCATGGGGGAAAAGCGTACGGCACCGGGGCGCGGCGGGGACACGGGAGCGTGCCGCCCTGTGTATGCTCCCCCCGTGCGATTCCTGACACACACGGCTCCGGCCTGGCTCATGCTGATCCTCCTCGCGGCGGTGTCGTCCTGCCGGTCAACGCCTTCTCCCGAGCCATTCGCGCGTGACCGGCTGGGGCAGGTCTGTCGTGCCATCGGCTACGCGGCGACGGCGCAGGGGATCGCCCGCGACCAACTCAATCGCTCGCTGGACCTGTCCAGGCCGGCGGCCCTTGGAGGCGCGAGCCCGCAAGCCGCGTTCGACTCGACCAGGAAGGACCTATTGCGGTCCGCCGCTCGGATCGAGACCGCGGCGGAGCGGGTCGCCTTTGCTCAGGTTCGCGTGGACGACCTTGTGGAGCGATGGGACCGCGAGCTAGGAAGCTACGAAGACCCAGACCTGCGTGACGCCGCGGAACGCAACCTACGGGCACTTTCCGGGAGGCTGGAGGGGGTGATGAAGGCGTTGGAGACGGCGCAGTCGAGGTTCGAGCCGGTCTCCCGGCACCTGGCAGACCGGATGCTGCTGCTCTCGCACCAGGCCGATCGATCGACGCCGGTGGAAGTGACGCAGAGCGAGGAGTCTCGCCTGAAGTACGAGGCGGTACGGGCGGATATGAACCGAGACGTCGGGGCTGCGTCGGACCTGGTGGATGAGTTCAATCGCGCGGTGAACCACGGCCGGCCCGATTGAGCACGGTGCAAGGCTTCCTACGCTTACCGTGCGCCCTAAGGGGGCCTCATCGAAGGAGCAATCCATGCGAAGCAGTTTCCTGGTCCTGGTCGCGTCGGGCGTGCTGGCAGTGGCCGTGGGCGGGGGATGCGGCGCCACCAAGAACGCCGCGATCAATCTCAAGGAGACGTTCGGGTACGCGAAGCGCGACCAGTTGGTCGACGCCGTCAAGGACACCCGCGACGAGCAGCAGGCGGCGAAGAAGCAGTTCGCGTCCGCTCTCGATGAGTTCATGGCGGTGACCGGGGCCAAGGGGGGCGAGCTCGAAACCCGGTACAAGAAGCTCTCCGACCAGTACGACAAGGCGGAGTCTCGGGCGAATGCGGTGAAGGACGAGATATCGCACACGGAGCGAGTGGCCAAGCTTGTCTTCGAGGAGTGGCGAGCGGAACTGGCACAGTACAACAGCTCGGACCTCCGCAGGCAGAGCGAGCGGCTGCTGGACGACACGCAGGGCCGCTACGACCGGCTGATCACAGTCATGAAGTCGGCGGCGAGCAAGATGGACCCGGTTCTCGCGGCGTTCCGCGACCAGAAGCTGTTCCTGAAGCACAACCTCACGGCGCGGGCCATCGCCTCGCTTCAGGACAACGCCGATCGCATGCAGAACGACATCGCCGGCCTCATCAAGGAGATGGAGCAGGCGATCGCGGAATCCAACGAGTTCATTGAGGCGATGCAGAAGGAAGGGGCCTGATACACAGGCTGACGCCCTCCATCGTGGCCCCGGGCTCCACCGTGATGCTCGTGGCCTCGATGTCGCCCTTGACGTGCCCGCCCCGTCGCACGAGTACCCCTCCGCTGGTCGAGACCTTTGCCTCGAGCACGCCCCGCACCTCCACGCCATCGCCCGCTCGGACGAAGCGTGTGACGGTTCGCGCGCGGTTGTCTATTCGAACCACCCCGCAGGTTTCGAGTTTTCCGGGCCAGCCGGAGGTGCTCACGACCAGGTCGTCGAGCAGGAGCCCCTTGAAGCAGCAGGGACACGTCACAGTGCGTGCCGCGCGTGGGACCTCGATCCGCCCGCGGCAGTGATAGCACACCACGTCTCTGGTTGCCGCGCGACCCATGCGTCAGCCCTTCTGCGGCCCCCAAACCCGGCGCTCAGGCGTCCGTGCCGGCCGCGGCCTTCACCCAGCTCGGGGTCTTGGCCTGCTGCCCGAGCCAGTCGGCGGTGGTAGTCTCGGGCTTGGGCTCGGTCGCCGGCGCCTTGGTTGCGCGCGGCTTGGGGTCGGGAGTTTGCTTGCGGAACCCGCTGACGGCCTCTCCACCCACCGCAACTCTGCCCACAAACGTCGCACCTTCGGCGACAGTCAACGCCCCGGAGGTGATGTCGCCCTGCACGTTGGCCTTGGGTCCGAGCTGCAACCTCTGGCGAGCCAGGATGTCACCCTGTACGCGGCCCTCGACCACCACGGTCTCCGCCTCCACGCTCGCGGACACCTGGGCGGACGGGCCGATGTGCAACTCGCTCGTGCAGCTCACCTGGCCCTCGACGGAGCCGAGCACGCGAACGGGTCCCGCCGCCTGCAGTTCGCCCCGAAGTACCGTGCCCTGCCCAATCACCGTCAGTTCGCCCGCATCAGCCATTGGAGTGTCTCCTTGGATCGTCCACCTATCGGACCAGCCTTGGTCCGGGCTGTAGTATCGCCGGGAGCGGGCGGGGGCACCTGTCGATTGCGGGCCGGGGCTTCCACCGGGGCAGCGGGGGCCACCCGCTGGTAGACTGCCCCCAAAGGAGCCCGTCATGCGCAGCCGGATTCTGACCCCCGTCCTGATTGGTTTGCTCTCCCTCATGGTCGCCTGCGAGAGCAAGGTGACGCAGGCCAATCTGGATCGCATCAAGCCCGGCATGACGATCCAGGAGGTCGAGCGGATCTTGGGCAAGGGTGAGCGGGCGGACCAGAGCGGCATGTCGATCAACGCTGGGGGCGTCGCGGGCTCATCCAGCGGCAACTCGCAGCAGACCTACACCTGGAAGTCATCTTCGCTCGAGATCACGGTTATCTGCGCGGGTGGGAAGGTCGTTCAGGCCTACGGCAAGTAGCTGCATCGCGCGTACGCTCGGGGCATGTCGGCCCCAGACCTGCCTCCTCCGCCGCCGCACCCCCCGGGTCCGCGGCCTCTGCACGTGCACCTGCACGCGTCGGATGTCGCGCCCGCCGCGCTGGCCGGAGGTGTCGTCGTGGTGATCGATGCGATCCGGGCGAGCGTGACCATCGCCGCGGCGCTTGGTGCGGGGGCCCGGGCGGTGGTTCCCGTGCTCACCGTCGCCGACGCGGGGCAAGCGGCGGACCGAATGCGGGCCCTGGGGCACAAGGTCGTCTGCGGCGGGGAGCGAGGGGGCCTTCGGGTTCCGGGCTTTGAGCTGGACAACTCGCCTTCGAACTACACGCCAGAGAAGGTGGCCGGCCGTACCGTCGTTTTCACGACGACCAACGGCACCGCAGCGTTGCTGCACGCGCGCGGCGCGGAGCGGGTGCTTGTGGGGTCGTTTGCGAACCTCATCGCCGTGTGCGGCGAAGTCCAAGCCGATCCGAGGCCTGCCCACCTGCTCTGCTGCGGCACCCGCGATGAGGTGGGCCTGGATGACGTGCTCCCCGCGGGTGCGATGGCGGAGCGGCTCGTCGCGGCTGGCCGCTCGCTTCAGGGTGACGACAGCGCGAGGCTGGCCATGCTCGCCTGGCGAGGCGGCAGGGACGATCTGGAGGGGGCCATGAAGGCCAGCCGGGGCGGGCGGAACCTGATCGCGCAGGGGCTGGGTGCGGACGTCTCGACGTGCGCCCGGATCGACTGGCTGAGCGTGGTGCCGGAGTATGACCGAGCAGCGGGTGAAATCCGGGCCTGCGGCTGAGGCGGAAAGTACGCTTGGGGGCGGGGGTTGGTCGATGGGATGCGCGGGCCGGCGTCGGCCCGTTCGGACGCCGCGCCATGCTTGTCAAGACGCTTATCCCGAAGATGTTTCACCGCAGGTTGCTGGTGCTGCTGCTGCTCGTAAGCGCGGGGGCGGCACCTCTGGCAGCCCAGTTGGCGAACCTCTCCATCGTCCGGGGCGATGAACTCCGACGACAGGCCGAATCCCGGCTCGTCCGCAGCGTCCAGACACCGACGGTACGCGGGCGCGTTCTGGACCGAAAGGGTCGCGTGCTCGCTCAAGATCGTCCGAGCTATGACCTCGCGGTGACCTACCCGGCGATCACCGGGGACTGGGCCCGAGCCGCGGCCCGCGAGGCAGCACGGCGGTCGGCGGGCTCAGGCTGGGCCGGGCTTGGCCCGGAAGGGCGGGCCCGGCTCACAGAGCGATTCCTGCCTCCCTTCCAGGCGCACGCGGATCAGGCGTGGAACCGTCTCGCCGAGGCTGCGGGGGTTTCGCGGCCGGAGCTCGAGGTGCGGCGGGACGAGGTGATCCGCCGGGTGGAGGCACGCCAGAAGCACATCACCGAGCAGAGGCTCAAGGCTGAACTCGCTGTGTGGGCCGAGCGGGGTGAGACGCCGGATGCACGCGAGTCGCGCGCGATTCAGCGGCGGGCGGAGGAGCCGATCGCCGAGCGCACGCAGGCGCACGTGCTCGTCTCGCGTGTGACCGATCAGGTTGGGTTCGAGTGCCGGCGCCTGGCGGAGGAGACATCGAGCGTGCCCCTTCCCGGCGAGGATGACCGGCTGCGCCAGGCAAACGCGGAGGCCTTCGCGGACGTGGACCTCATCCCGGGGCTCGTCGTTCGGGACTCCGGCGACCGTGAGTACCCATTCGAGTCGCTGGTCGTCTCACTCGACCGATCGCAGTTTCCCTCGCCGCTCAGGTCCGATGAGCCCCTCGCGGTTGAGGTGGAGGGTGTCGCGGTTCATGTACTGGGGACGATGCGGGACCGCGTGTACGGCAGCGTCGAGGAGGAGCGTGAGGGGCGCCTCGTCCGCACGGTCGGCGACGCGGAGCGGCGCGACGCCTATCTGCTGGCGAACCCGGCGGACCGACAGCGGGCGTACGAGGGCCTCGGGGTCGATCTGGGCTCGTACCGGGATGGTGACCGCGTGGGCGCGACCGGAGTTGAACGTTCCGAAGAGCTGACGTTGCGGGGGCTGCGCGGATATCTCACGACCCATCTCGACACCGGGGCCCGCGAGGCCCTGCCCGCCCGTCCGGGCGGGGACGTCCACCTCGCGCTGGACATCATGCTGCAGGCGAGGGTGCAGGCGATCATGACCCCGCAGGCCGGGCTCGCGAGCGTGCAGCCCTGGCACAAGCAGGAGAGCGCCACGAAGCCCGTGGGGTCCCCCCTGAATGGCGCCGCGGTGGTGCTCGACGTCGAGACCGGTGACGTTCTGGCGATGGTCTCCATGCCCTCGCCGGGTCGCTCGCGACTGCGGACCGAGATGGCGGACCTGCTGAAAGACGAGGTCAACACGCCTCTGGTCAACCGGGCGACCGGGAAGTACTACACGCCGGGCTCGATCGTGAAGCCCTTGCTCCTGTGCGAGGCGGTCAAGCGGGGCAACTTCAGCCTCTCGCAGACGATCGACTGTACCGGGCATCTGTTCGAGAACCGTCCGACCCAGTTCCGGTGCTGGATCTACAAGCGCTTCCAGCAGACGCACACCGCGTTCCTGAATCACGAGCCCACCGCAGAAGAGGCCATCATGGTCTCCTGCAACATCTTCTTCTTCACGCTCGGGCAGCGCATGGGCCCCGGGGGTGTCATCGATTCCTACGAGGCGTTCCACGTGGGAAAGACATTCGACCTCGGCGTCGGCGGAGAGGTCGGCGGGCGGCTCGGCTTCAGGAGCGACGCCCAGGACTACGGCATGCAGCTCTGGGATGCCATCCAGATGGGCATCGGTCAGGGGCCGGTGACGTGGACACCCATGCACGCCGCCTCCGCGTACGCGACCATCGTGCGGGGCGGGGTGTACGTGCCCCCGCGGGTCATCACCAGCCGCCGAAGGCCAGAGCCCGAGGACCTTGGCATTCCTTCCGGGGCGATCGACGCGGCGATGGCCGGACTCTCCGGGTCCGTGAATGACCGCTCGGGCACGGGGCACCACATCATGGTGGCGGACGCGCAGGGGAACGAGCATCAGGAGCCGGTGTTCGAGATCCCGGGCGTCCGGGTCTGGGGCAAGACGGGCACAGCGACCGCTCCGAGGATCGTGATCAACGACCCGGACGGGCCGAACGGTCCGCTGAAGGGTCAGATCGCCGAAGAGGGCGACCACTCCTGGTTCGTCGTGCTGGTGGGGCGTGACAGGCCCCGCTTTGTCGTCTCTGTCGTCGTGGACTATGGAGGCTCGGGCGGCAAGGTCTCTGGCCCGATCTGCGCCCAGATCGTGCGAGCGCTCATCGAGGAGGGATACCTCTAGATGGGCTTCGCCCACGCTCAAACTTCCAACGCGAGGGTGTCGGCGGCGGTGCGAGCGGTGCTGGGCGTGCTGGCCCGCGCCGGTCCCGCGTGGCTGACCATCGGCGCGTCGCTGCTGCTGGCGTTCATCGGCATCGCGGCGATCGATGTCGGCGCGTCCGCGACCGGGCACCCGGTGTCGCAGCTCACGCCTCTGGCCATGAGGCAGGCTACGTACCTGATGGCCGGACTGGCGGCGGCGGGCGCGATCGCGCTCCCGCACTACCGCTGGTACGGTTACGCCTCGTGGGTGCTGCTTGCGATGTCGGTGGGTCTGCTTGTGTTTCTGCTGATCCCCGTGGTTCCGAGCTGGCTGGTGAGGCCCAGAAACGGGGCGCGAAGCTGGATCGACCTTGGGCCGGTGGATTTTCAGCCGACCGAACTCGCGAAGATCGCCTGGGCGTGCGTCATCGCCTGGTATCTGCGGTACAAGGCCAACCACCGCACGCTGCTGGGGCTGGCGCCGCCTGCGATCATCACCGCGGTCCCCGTCGGGCTCATCACGCTGCAGCCGGATCTCGGGTCGGCGCTCCTCTTCATCCCCGCGCTGTTCGCGGTGCTCGTGGCGGCGGGGGCCAAGTTCAAGCACCTCGCGCTCGTGGTGCTGGTGGCCCTGCTCGCGGCTCCGGCCTCGTACCCGCTGCTGCTCCCCCACCAGCAGGCACGCATCCGAGGGATGTTCATGCAGCTCCAGGGGGATGATTCCGCCGACCGCGACATCAACATGCAGAGTGTCACCGCCCAGAGGCTCGCCGGCGCCGGAGGGTTCGATGGGCTTGGCGACGGGCGAGCTCGCACGCTGGTGAAGTTCAACGCGCTCCCCGAGCGGCACAATGACATGGTGTTTTCCGTGGTCTGCGCACGGTTTGGCTTCATGGGCGGGACCGCGGTCCTTCTGCTGTACATCGTCTGGGCGATCGGGGCCCTCTGGACTGCCGGGCTCTGCCGCGAGCCCTTCGGAAGGCTGCTGCCGGTGGCGTTCACGGGGTTCGTCGCGGGGCAGATGTTCGTAAACGTCGGCATGAACCTGGGGCTGCTCCCGATCATCGGGATCACGCTCCCCATGGTCTCTCACGGCGGTTCAAGTATGGTCACGCAGTGGCTCATGGCGGGCCTCATCTGGAGCATCGCGGTGCGCAGGCCAAAGGTAACCTTGCGAAAGAGCTTCGAGTGGGAGGACGAGGACGCCTAGCTCCACCCATACACTCCGGCCACGCATGGCTCAAAGCGCACCAAGGCCCATCCTCGACTTCCAGCTCGCCGGCATTCAGCCCCTCACGCCGCCCGGCGAGTTTCTGGACCGGGCCGCCACGCTTGGTCTGGAGTTCGAGCCGGGTGACACAGAGCGACTAGGCCGGTATCTCGCGATGCTGCTCGCGGCGAACCAACTCGCGAACCTCACCGCGATCATCGAGCCGGCCAAGGGGTGGGAGAGGCACATCCTGGACTCGCTGACCCTGGTGCCGGTTCTCGCGGAGCTGCCCGAGGGCTCTCGGGTCATCGATGTCGGGTCCGGAGGCGGGCTGCCCGGGATCCCGCTCGCCATCGTCTGCCCCACGCTCGAGTTCACGTTGCTCGAGCCGACGGGCAAGAAAGCGGCGTTCCTCAATCAGGCGGCCGCGGAGCTTGGCCTTCCGAACTGCCGCGTGGTGCAGGCACGGGCGGAAGCCGCAGCCCAGGACCGCGGGCTGAAGTCCGCCACCGGGCGCGAGGGAGGCCATCGAGAGCGGTACGACGCGGTCGTCGCGCGAGCGGTTGGGGCTCTGCCCGTGCTCGCGGAGCTGACGGTCCCCTTCGCAAGGGCCCCGCTGGGCGGTGCGCCCGGGGGCCTTGTGGCGCTCATCAAGGGCGAGAAGGCCGAGGCGGAGCTCGCGGCGGCGGCCGAGGCGCTGCGCACGCTGCGCGCCGTGCACGAGACGACGCTGGACACGCCGACGGGCCGCGTGGTGGTGCTTTCCAAGGTGGGTCCCACGCCCAGGGACTATCCGCGGCGCGATGGCGAGCCCTCCCGCGCCCCCCTTGGGGCCGGTTCAGCACCGGACCGAAACAGCCGATAGCACCGGTATGTCCGAGGCCATGGTGCTCTACGCGACGCTCGCGGGCTGCGCCTGCTTCATCGGGTGGGTCGTGCGGCGTTACGACCTGCTCGACCGCGAGCCTTGGCACGCGATTGCCTTCGTGATGGTGGCGGGGGCTGGAATGATGTTTATCGCGGGGCGGGTGCAGGGGCGCATCATCCTTGCCGGGGCCGACCACTGGCCCGAAGTGCTTGGGAGCGGGTTCTACTCGGTGCTCGCGGGAGCGACGGAAGAACTTGGCAAGCTCGGGGCCGTGGCCCTTGTGGCGGCGTGCTTCCGTCGGCACTTCAACGACCCTATCGACGGGCTCATCTATGGCTCCTTCGCGGGCCTTGGGGCCGCCCTGGAGGAAAGCGTGTGGCTGCTCGGGAGCGACCCCGGTGCGTCGGGCATCCCCTGGCAGGAGCCGGTGCGGCTCGCGGGCCATCTGGTCATGGGAGGCATTGGGGGGTGGGGGCTTGGTACGCTGGTCGGGCCACCCTCCCCCGGAACGTTGGCGCTCCCGATCGGCTTCGGGGCTGCGGTTGCCCTCCACGTGGCGTGGGACGTTGCGGCGTTCGAGGCCGTCCGCCTGCGGCTTGAGACCGGCGAGGCTCCGGCCTGGACCACCGGGCTCGCGATGACTGTCATGCTGACCGGCATGGTTGTGTTCCGGGTGCTGGTTGGGCGCGGTGCCGCGATGTCCGCAGTACGGTTCGCGTTGTGAGCTCGCCGTACACTCCGCCGCGTGCCCGACGGACCGGCCGAAGCCCTTGGAGAATCCGGACCCATCGCCTCGGCGATGGGGAGCGGCTTTGAGTTCCGGCCCGAGCAGCAGCGGATGGCGCTCGCCGTTGCGGAGGCGATGGAGCGTCGGAGCCACCTGCTGGTGGAGGCCGGCACAGGCGTGGGGAAGAGCTTTGCCTACCTGGTCCCCGCGATTCTCCGTTGTCTCGCGAGGGGGGAGCGTGTCGTCGTCGCGACGCACACCATCTCGCTTCAGGAGCAGCTCGTCGAGAAGGACATCCCCGTGCTGCGAGAGGTGCTTGCGGACCGCGCGGTGGAGGACGGACCAGAACTGAAGCCCATCCTGGTCAAGGGTCGTGGAAACTACGTGAGCGTGCGAAGGCTGAGGCTCGCCAGCGAGAGGCAGGACCGGCTCTTCGCGGACGCCGCGGCCCGTCGATCGCTCCACGTGATCGAGGACTGGGCGTACACGACGACGGACGGCACGCTGAGTAGCCTGCCCCCGCTCGAGCGAGCGGGCGTGTGGGACCGCGTGCAGTCAGATTCGGGCAACTGCATGGGGCGCAGGTGCCCTACCTACGACCAGTGCTTCTTCCAGAAGGCGCGCGCCGGTCTCGAAGAGGCAAACCTCCTGATCTGCAACCACGCGCTGTTCTTCTCCGACCTGGCGCTGCGTGCCCAGGACGTCGGCTTTCTTCCAAAGTACGACCACGTGATCCTCGATGAGGCCCACATGGTCGAGGAAGTCGCCGCTGAGCACTTCGGAGTCTCGCTCGCCGAGGGGCGCGTCCAGCATCTGCTGACGACGCTTAGCCACCCGAGAACGGGCAAGGGTTACCTACCTCAGTTGTCGCTGGCGGTAGGGGAAACGGGCTCTCTGGAGAGAGCCTTGGTGCTTGTGGATCAGGCCTCACTTGCGGCGCGGGGTTTCTTTGACGAACTGGCCGGCCTGCTGCGAACCGAGGGCGGCTCCTGGACACAGGACGCGGGCCGCGAGGCGCTCTGCAAGAGGATCAGGGAGCCCGGAGTCGTCACCAACGTGCTGACGCCTGCGCTGCGCGAGCTTTCGCTCCGCCTCAGCAGCCTGAAGGACGCCGTGAAGAACGACGCGGACCGGTACGAACTCACGGCGTACGCCCAGCGTGCGGAGATGATCGCGGCGGAGGCGGCGACACTCGTTTCCCAGGCGCTCTCGGAATGCGCGTACTGGGTGGAGGCCGGCGGGGGAGATGAGTCCCGCGGGTTCAGCCGCCGGATGACCTTTGCCTGCGCACCCATCGAGGTGGGGCCGATGCTGCGGGAGAGACTGTTCAGGCAGGAGCACAGCGTGACGCTGACGAGCGCCACCCTGGCGACCCGGCGTGTGAAACCGGGAGAATCCACGGAGCGATCGGAAACCGCGTTCGCCCACGCGATGGGAAGGCTGGGCTGCGAGGGCGCCTCGACCCTCCAACTCGGGTCGCCCTTTGACTTCGCCACGCAGGTGCGGGTGATCGTGCAGCCTCTGGGGGTACCGGGGGGAAGGCTGTCCCCGTTGTCGCGGGCGATCCTGAGGCACGTCGAAGAGACGCAGGGCGGCGCATTCGTGCTATTCACGAGCTTCGCCGCGCTGAACAAGTGTGCGTCCGAGCTCGCCGGGCCTCTCGCAGCCTCGGGCCTGCCCCTGCTCGCCCACGGCCGCGACGGTTCGCGCACAGCGATGCTGCAGCGATTCCGCGAAGACGAGCGCAGCGTGCTCCTGGGGGCCGCGAGCTTCTGGCAGGGCGTGGACGTTCGCGGGCGCGGGCTGCGGAATGTCATCATCACCAAGCTGCCGTTTGACCCCCCGGATCGTCCGCTGACCCAGGCCCGGTACGAGCTGATCGAAGGCCGCGGGGGCAACCCCTTCATGGAGGACTCCCTCCCCCGGGCGGTCATCCGGTTCCTCCAGGGCTTCGGCAGGCTGATCCGCGGGCGTTCGGACACGGGGCGGGTGGTCGTGTTGGACGACCGGGTACGGACGGCGCGGTACGGGAAGTACTTCCTGGAGGCCCTGCCGGCGGGGGTCCGGGTGGAGTACCAGGAAGCAGACTGATGGGCCAGGATTGACCTGGCAGAGCCCCCGTTGCCGATAGGCTGGCGTTCCCCGGGCGGGTTCAGTACAATCACGGGGGGCTATTCTGGTCTCCCGGCCGGGTCCATTCGCGACCCAAGATGCGGAAGAGGTGAAACATGCGCAGGGCATTCACGCTGATCGAGCTTCTGGTCGTTATTGCGATCATCGCGCTCCTGATCGGAGTGCTGTTGCCGGCCATCGGCAAGGCGCGCATGGCGGCACAGCGCACCATGAGCCTCAACAACCTGCACCAGAACGTGCTGCTCAACAACTACTACGCGACCGACAACAAGGAAGTCCTGATGAACCCGTTCGACACGGTCAACGACGTGACGACGGGGCTTGACGATCGCGCCTGGGTCAAGGTGCCTCAGGCCTACTGCCAGAGCCGCGGCTGGGCCTACGGCGGCATCGGCTGGGACTATGGCACCGGCACCCAGAGCGTGCAGAGCAACGAGACCTTCGCCTATCACTGGCTCTCGCACATGATGTTCGGTGACCAGGACATCCAGAGCCGCATCCGCACCGGCTTCGCCCCGGGCGACGTCGGCATTCGTTCGCTGTGGGCCCAGCAGGCGGACTCGGGCGGCGCCAACATGCAGAACGACATGACGTGGATTCTCCCCGTGTCGTACTGGTACTCCTGGGCTTGCTACCAGAAGTGGGACCGGTTCTCGGGAACCTCCCCCAATCGGCTCGTCGGCAACGCATCCAACGGCTTCATGGTCGCGAGGAACCGGGTGAGCGATGTAGTGGTGGCCCAGAAGAAGGTCATCCTCTTCGAACGCGCGGACTTCCAGACCCGTGACCGCAACGGCCGCATCGCGCAATGGAACACGCCCCGCTCCCGCCCGCAGGTGGCGATGGTTGATGGCAGCGGCAAGACGGTCATCATGTCCGACGTGATTGCCTTTACCTCGACCGACACGGGCCCCAGCCCGACCGACGGGATGCTCCCCCAGCCCGCGGGCCTGTGGAACCCGGGGGAGACGGAGCTTCGCTACTTCTTCGACATTCCCGGGGGGCAGACCGCCGCAACATCGCTGTACCAGTTCGACATCACACCCTCCAAGCCCGCGTATTTTCTCGCGACCCGCAACGGGATTCGCGGAAGGGACGTGCCCTGAATGGACGCCAAGGCCAAAAAGAACGCCATCCTGCTCTCCGTGGCCGGCATCGCCCTGGCTGGCGCGGCCTACCTCATCTTCTTCAAGGGCAAGGGTGAGTCCGACGAGCAGCGGGCCGCCAACGTGCAGGGCGATCGTGTGACCGAGGCCATGCAGGCGGGCGGGGCCAGCACCGCGCCACCTCCGGAGATCCAGAGGCCCTCGGTCCGGGGCGCGGTCAACTCAAAGGGATCGAGATAACGATCTGCTCGGTCAGCACGGGAGTTCGGCGCGGGCACCCCCGCCGTACACCGAGTTGCAGTTCTCAGGCACGGGCGCGGTGAACTCGTACACGTTCATGCTCTTGATGGGCGGCGAGTAGATGTGCAGCGTGATCAGGTCCGTCCCGGGCGCCTGCATGTTGGCGACCTCGTGGATGTCCGCGTCGTCCGCGGCACAGATATACCCCGGGGCCATAGGCAGCGTCTGCACAGGGCAGATGAGCCCGCTGGGTGTCGGCGCGAAACGGATCTCCGTCCCCGTGCCCTCGACGACCTTGAACGCGCACGACACGCCCTGATGGTCGTGGATGGGCGTGCGGTCGCCCGAGCGCCAGCAGAGCGCCAGCAGCTCGTACCACTCTGTCCGCTTGATCGTGTTGCGCCTGTACCCCTTTGCGCCAAAGACGCAGGAGGGGGCAATGTCTTCCCGGCCCACGTTGGCACCGCGGAGAAGCTCCGTGAGCTTTGCCAGCGAGGCACGCGAAGACAGCGAATCCAGGTACTGGACCAGGCTATCAAGCGTGGGGTACCTGTGGCCCTCGAGAGTGGTGCAGCAGCCGTCCTTGTTGGGGGAGTCCAGGCGCGTCATGCCCGTAGCGTACCGCGCCCGAGGGCGGGCGCCCAGCGGGACCTGCCCGCCCGGGCTCTGCGAGCGGCCCGGCGGCGGGCCATTTCGGTATTATCACCCCGATTTCCCATCGGCCTGGTCCCAGGAGAAGCTCGGATGAGAACCCTCGTGTGGCTCACGGCGTGCGTGCTCGGCGCTCTGTCCGTCCCCGCTCAGCCGGCCGCGGCACAGGTCACAGAGCCGGCTGCGCACCTTGGGCGGCCCCTGGGGGCGGACTTCACGCTCGCCGACTGGGCCGAGGTAGGGGGGTACTACCGGAAGCTCGACTCGGAGTCTGCTCGCGTCCGCACGGAAGCCGTGGGTACAACGACCGAGGGACGGGACTTCCTCATCTCCATCATCTCCAGCGAGGCCAACCTTGGCGATCTGCCCCGAATCAAGGGGCGGGCCAGGGTGCTCGCCGACCCGCGAGGACGCACGCCGGCGGAACTGGACGACGCCGTAGCGAACGGCAAGGTCATCCTGTTCGTCGCGTGCGCGATGCACTCCACCGAGACCGCCGCCCCTCAGTTCGGGATGGAGCTCGCGCACACGCTCGCCACGAGCGACGAGGAGCCCTGGCGGAGCGCCCGGGAGCGGATGGTGGTGGTCATGATCCCCTGCGCGAACCCCGATGGGCTGGACCTGGTCGTGAACTGGTACCGCACGCACGTGGGCACCCCACTCGAAGACTCCGACCTGCCCCGCCTCTACCAGCTCTACGCGGGGCACGACAACAACCGCGATTGGTTCGCTCTGACTCAGGCGGAAACGCGGATCGTCACCCGGCTCCTGTACAAGGAGTGGTTCCCGACTGTCTACTGGGACGTCCACCAGCAGGGCACGGAGAGAGAGCGGCTGTTCGTGCCGCCCTTCCGTGACCCGCTGAACCCAAACCTGGATCCGGTCATCATCGGGGGCATCAATCTCATCGGCACCAGAGCCGTGCTCGACATGACCGCGGCGGGGTTCACCGGGGTCGCCTCGGGCGTGACCTACGACATGTGGTGGAACGGCGGGAACCGCAACGTCCCCGTGCGGCACAACATCGTCGGCCTGCTCACGGAAGCGGCGTCGGTCAACATCGCCTCACCCATCTACTTCGAGCCGGGCCGTCTGAAGGGCCCCAACGGGCTCGGGGGCGATGTCCCGTCAAACCAGTTTCTCAGGCCCTGGCCCGGGGGCTGGTGGCGCATCCGGGACATCATCGACTACGAGATGGCGTTCGGCGAGTCTCTGCTCGGCACACTCTCCCGGGAGCCCGGGGTGTGGCTGGACGGCACACGGTCCGCCGCCACGAGGGCCGTGGAGGCCGGCGCTGCCGGCCCGTCCCGGGCGTGGATCATCCCGAGCGACAACCGCGACCCGGTGGCGGTCGCGATCCTCGCCGACGTGCTGCTGCAGTCGGGTGTGGAGATGAGCGTGCTGGAGAGCGCGACACAGGCCGATGGCAGGGAGTACCCCGCGGGCTCGCTCCTCCTCAGAGCCGACCAGCCCTACGGGCTGTACGTGCGCGACCTCTTCGACGTGCAGCGCTATCCGGGCGACCAGCCGCCATACGACGTCGCCGGGTGGACGCTGCCTCTATTGATGGGTGTGAGGCGGGTGGAAGTTGTGGGCGACCCGCCCGCGGCGGGGCGTGCCGTCCAAACCGCAGAGGATGCGACCGGCGCCTTCAAGGGCGACCCGCGGGCGTCGGGTGGCGTGATCTCCACGCTGCACAGTGACGCATGGACTCGGCTCGCCAAGGCCCTGGCCGCGGGAGGGTCGTACTCGATCCGAGCAGCGGGCGACGAGGCGGGCCTGCTCGTCCCCGTCGCCGGCGGCAAGGCAAACGGCCTTCCCCGCATCGGGCTGTACGCTCCCTGGTCGGGGAGCATGGACGAGGGCTGGATGCGCTACGTGCTCGACACGGACCAGATTCCGTATGTCCGAGTGCGCAACGAGATGGTCCGGGCAGGTGATCTGCGCTCGTTCATTGACGTGCTGATCGTTCCGAGCATCGGACCCGGGACGCTCGACGAGGGCCGCCGGGCCGGGAGTGCGCCGCTCGCGCTCACGGGCGGCCTGGCTCCCGAGGGCGCGATCGCGATCGAGGAGTTCGTGCGCGAGGGCGGCACGCTCATCACCCTCGGTTCCGCGAGCCGGTGGGCGATCGACCTGTTCCGGTCTCCGCTCGTCGACGTGACGGTCGCGGGCAAGGACTTTTCCTGTCCGGGGAGCGTTCTCAGGGCGACACCCGAGAGCGGCGACCTGACGGCGGGCCTGCCTCCGTCCGTCTCCCTGTTCTTCTCCAAGGGGGCCGCCTACCGGGAGATGACTTCGGACGAGCGCAAGGCCGCGGGAATCCCCCAGCCCGCTCCGGCGGAGAAGCCCCAGGTTCTGCTCCGCTACGCCCCGAGCCGTCTGCTCCAATCCGGATGGATTGCGAAGCCCGAGGTCATTGCCGGGCAGGCAGCCTGGGTCCGCGTGCCCTACGGCAAGGGCCGGGTGCATGTCTTCGGCTTCCAGCCCCAATACCGAGGCTGGTCGCGGGGGACCTTTCAGCTCGTGCACCGCGCGGCGCTGCTCGACGCGGGCCGGCGCTGAACGCTGCGGGGTCAGTCGTTGTGACGTTGGCGGAGCTTGGGGGAGAGTCGGAGCGTGAGGTGCACCCGCTCCACCTCCGCGAGCCAGTCGTGCATCGTTGCGACGATCTCGTCCGGGGGCACCTGCGATGTCGGGAGCGGGCAGTTGGGGCCCAGCGATGAGGCCGCCATCACCCGGAGCCTCGAGAGCGTGCGGTCTCCGAGCAGCGAGACGAACTCGAAATCTTCGTTCATGAAGATGGCGGTGGGCACGCGCAGCCCGCCGCAGATGCGGACCTGTTCCGCGAGGTCGAGGTGGGTGTCTCGGTCGACGAACCGCAGGTCAACCAGCTCCGGCCTCGCGTCCGCGATGATGGCGAGCAGCGGGCACTGCGCGACGCAATCCCCGCACCACAGCCCGGAGATGACGAGAATGTTGATCTTTCGGCACCAATCCATGATCGACGCCCGCTGATGGCTGTCGAGGCTTGCGTGCTCGCGGGCGAGGTGCTCGAAGTTGGTCCACGAGTCCCGCTGGGCCGGCGTGCCGGACTTCACGTACCTGTCGTAGGGCAGGGCTTTTTCGAAGTGAGCCTTGAGGGTCTGCGGGGTCATCATGCCTGGGTCTCCGTGTCTGAACTGGCGGTGGGGACCGCACATCGGGTGTCTATCTCGAATCTGGTTGCACCGCCTGGGCCCGAAGCTTGCGGAGTTCATCGAATGCCTGCAACGGCGTCAGTGCGTCGAGCTTCAACTCCGCGAGCTGGTTGACCACCGGGTGCGGAAGGTACTCGGTGAAGAGCGGGAGCTGGCCGTTGCCGTCGTGCCGGGAGGCCGCAGGCACCTCTGGCCCGCCCGCGAGCTGCCCGCTGTGGTGCACGGCAAGCGTCTTCAGAATCTCTCTCGCGCGGCGGACGACCGGCGCCGGTACGCCGGCCAGGCGAGCCACGTGCACGCCATAGGACTGGTCTGTGCGCCCGGGCAGGATGCGGTGCAGGAACACGATCTCCGCGTGCTCGCCCCCGCCCGGCCACTCGCGGACCGCGACATGCAGGTTGCGAACACGCTCCGGAAAGCGGCCCTCAAGCTCGGTGAGCTCGTGGTAATGCGTGGCGAAGAGCGTGCGCGGCCCGTGATCCGCGCCCACGGGGTGGGCGAGATGCTCCGCGATGGCCCACGCCAGCGAGAGCCCGTCGAGCGTGCTCGTGCCTCTGCCGACCTCGTCGAGCACCACCAGGGATCGGCCCGTCGCGTGGTTGAGGATGTTGGCGGTCTCGATCATCTCGACCATGAAGGTCGACTGGCCCGCGTGGAGGGCGTCATCGGCGCCGATGCGCGTGAAGATGCGGTCGATGAGCCCGACCCGGGCTCGATCCGCCGGCACGAACGACCCCGCGAGTGCAAGGAGCGAGATGAGTGCGGTCTGGCGGATGAACGTGCTCTTGCCCGCCATGTTGGGGCCGGTGATGAGCGCCAGCGGTGGGAGTGATTCCGCCGCGAAACTCGCGCCCAGCTCCACGTCATTGGCGACAAACGTCCCCTGCAGGAGTTCGTCGAGCACTGGGTGCCGGCCGCCGTGGATGACCAGCACCGGTTCGTCCGCGATCTCGGGCCTGACCCAGCCACGCTCGGCGGCCTTATTCGCAAACCCGAGCGCCGCGTCCAGTTCCGCGACGGTGCCGGCGAACAGGGCGATCTCGGTCTGAAGCTCCGCCAGCGAAGCGCACATGCCGGCGAAGAGCTCTCGCTCGCGCTCGAGCGCCCGGGACTGGGCGGTCAGGACCCTCTGCTCGTACTGCGAAAGCTCCGGCGTTGTGTACCGCTCCGAGTTCCGGAGGGTCTGCTTGCGCTGCAGCAGATCGGGCGCCTGGCGCGCCTGCGCCTGTGGCAACTCGATGTAGTACCCGAAGACGCGGTTGTACCCGACCTTGAGGCCCGGCAACTGGTGGGTCTCGATGAGCCGTTTCTGATAGTCCGCCAGCCACGCGCCGGCGTCCCTCTGCAGCAGCCGGGCCTCGTCGAGGGCGGGGTCAACGCCGTCGCGCACCAGCCCGCCCTCGCGAAGGTGGGGCGGGGGCGACTCCACGCACGAACGGAGCACCTCCGCTGCCGCGGCGCTTGCCCGTGCCGCGACGTCCTGCAACTCGCCGGCCAGCGAGTCGAGCGCGGCGGCGCCCGAGACGCACGCGGCGAGTTCCTCCGCGCCCGCGAGCGACCTTGCCAACCCGACAAGGTCGCGAGGGGTGACCCGTGCGAGGGCGAGCCTCGCGGCGATGCGGGGAACGTCCTGAATCTGGCCCAGCAGGGAGCCCAGCTCGTCCGCCAACTCGCGGTCCTCCACCAGCGTCGAGACGCGACGCTGGCGGGCTTCGATGGCGTCCCTCGAGCGAAGCGGGCGGCACAGCCAGCCGCGGAGCAGGCGACGTCCCATGGGGGTCCGCGTGATGCCCGAGCGCCCGTGGCCGATGAAGATCCCCAGCAGAGAGCCGTTCGAGCCCTCGCCACCCCTCACCGTCCGCTCGATCTCGAGCGCACGGAGGCTCACGGCGTCGATCACGCAGTGCGCGCCGTGATCCTCGAGCCTGGGCGGCCTCAGGTGCGCGAGCGTCGGCCTCAAAAAACCCTTGGGCGCGGTTCGCGCGTCCTGCGCGTCCAAGGTCTGCGTCTGGAGCACGTACCGGAGCGCCGCGCCCGCGGGAAGCACCTCGGGCGCGTCGTCGGCCAGGCCGAAGCCCCGAAGCGTTGAAACGCCGAAGTGATCTACGAGCGATTGGCGGGCCTCTTCAGGCCTGAAGTGCCAGGCGGGCAGGGGCGTGCCCGAGATGCGCAGCGAGGCCAGCAGCGTCGCCACCCGCGCGGGCACTCCCGCGCCGGTGTCGCAGTAGAGCAGTTCGAGCACCCTGCGCCGGGCCAGCTCATCGAGGATCTCGGTCGCTGCGCACGAGAGCACGGCGAAATCGCCGGTGGACACCTCCACGACCGCGAGGGCGGCGGGGGAGGCATCGCCCTCGCCCGTGAACGCGACCGCCGCGACGGCGCCCCCGCTGTCGGGATCGAGCAGGCTGTCGTCCACCAGCGTGCCGGGCGTGAGCACCCGCGTGACGGCCCGGGGCACGACTCCCTTGGCCTGCGACGCCTCGACGAGTTGCTCCGCCACCGCGACGCGAAAGCCCGCGGCGATGAGCTTCTTGAGATAGACGTCGAGCTGATGAAAGGGCACGCCCGCCATGGGCACGCCCTCGGTGCGCTGGGTGAGGGTCAGACCGATCGCCTTGCTCACCTTGACCGCGTCCTCGCCGAACATTTCGTAGAAGTCGCCGATGCGGAACAGCAGCACGCAGTCGGAGTGCCGCTGCTTGAAGCGGTGATACTGCTGCATCGCCGGGGTGAGTTTGGCCTCGCTCATGGTCCAAGGGAAGGATATGAACCCGCCCACGGATCATCCCGACAGGGCGAGCGCGGGCCGGGGTGTGCGTACGCGAGGTCAGCCCGTGAAGGCCCGCACACAGATCGTGTTGTTCTGGCCTCCGAACCCGAAGGAGTTGGACAGGCACACTCGGACACCGCCCTGCGGCTTGCAGTCCCGCGCGGCGTTGGGCACATAGTCCAGGTCGCACTCCGGGTCCGGATTCCGCAGATTCATTGTGGGTGGCAGAACGCCCGTCCGGATCGCCTGCACGCAGGTCATGAGCTCCACGGCACCCGCCGCCTGGATAAGGTGCCCCAGCATGCTCTTCACGCTGCTGAAGGGCACCCGGGGGGCGAGGGAGCCAAAGAGCGTCTTGACCGCGATGGTCTCGATCCGGTCGTTCTCCTGCGTGCCGGTCCCGTGGGCGGACACGTAGTGCACCTGCGGGCGTCCGTCCTCACCGGGCTCGCGCGGGTTGATCCCCGCCATGCGGCAGGCCTGCAGCATCGCCGCGACGGCGCCCTTCCCATCCGGGTGAATGTCGGTGATCCGGAACGCGTCGGCGGATGAGCCGAAGCCCGCAACCTCCACCAGCGGTGTGGCCCCGCGTGCGAGGGCGTGGCCGAGCTCTTCGAGCACCAGCACGCCCGCGCCCTCGCCCATCACGAAGCCGTCGCGGTCCTTGTCAAACGGGCGGCTGGCCCGCGCCGGGTCCTCACGGCTGGTCGACATCGCGGTCAGGCGGATGAATCCCGTGATCCCCAGCGGGTGGATCATCGAGTGCGTGCCGCCGGCCAGCATGGTGTCCGCGTCGCCCCGCTTGATCAGCTCGTACGCCTCGCCCACCGCCTGGGTGCTGGCGGCGCAGGCGGTCATGCAGTTGTACGCCGGCCCGCGCACGCCGAACTCCCTTGCCAGGTGTGTGAGCGTCGAGTTTGGCTCCTGCTCGATCTCGACCGGGGCCGACAGCCGTTGCCGGGCCTCCGTGGCCCAGGCCTGGTCATTCAGCGTGCGGGTCGCGAGGTCGAACCCCGCGAGGTTGGATCGGGTGAAGTTCGAGAAATCCAGCGAGCCCTCGCCCGCGCCGAAGTACATCCCGAGGCGTCTGCGGTCCAGCGACGAGTGCGCATCGAGCCCGGCCTGCGACCACGCCTGCCGGGCTGCGGCGAGCGCGAAGCGGGTCGAGAGCCCGGCGTGCGTGTGCTTGCCCGGGTCGGGCACGTGCGCTTCGAAGTTGAACCCGCGGACCTCGGCGGCGAAGTTGGTCGCGAACGTGGACGCGTTGAATCGCGTGATCGGCCCGAAGGCGTTCTCACCCCGGACCAGCCTGGCCCAGACGCCCGAGACGTCTGTGCCCAGGGGCGTGACCCACCCCATGCCCGTGATAGTCACCCGACGTCGCGTGCTCATTGGTCGAAGTCGTGGCTCGAGCCGGCACCGTCGTCCAGGTCATCGTCGGCGCCGATGCCCTTCTCGGCCCGGAGCTTGTCGATGTTCACCACGCGCACCAGCCCGTCCTTCAGGCGGCGCTCGCCGAAGTTGACGATCAACCCAAGCTCAAAGTTCGCCGCACGCAGCTGCGCCCGCAGGGCCAGCCGCTCGGGCGTGCTCACGGGGCCTGGGTTGGCCGCGACTGAGACGATGAACAGCCCCTCGACCAGCAGGTCGCACGCGGTGCTCCCGACCTCGCGGTCCTTGAACTTCACGGGAATCTTCTTGCCCACCTCGTGCTTCACGCCCAGGGCATCAAGCTCAGACCGGAGCGCCGCGTGGTACACATCACGCGCGTAGCCGGGGCCGAGCGCCCTATGAACCTCGATGGCGGCGCCGATGACCTTGCGGGATGCCTCGGTGGTGGTGGGGTCCAGAGCCGAGAGCGGCACGCCCCGCCGCTCGCCGCCACCACGGTGCCCGCCCCTGCCAGGCCCGCGTCCGCCGCCCCCGCCGCCGCGATAGTCATGGGAAAACTCGTTGGTCATCGGTTGGTCTCCAAAGTTGCGTAGAGCCGGAGGGTGACGCCGAGCGCCGCCGCGGTGCAATGTTAGCCGTCCGGGTGTAGCGAGGTCAGGTGATGCGGCTCAGGATCGCGGCCGAGTTCTGCCCTCCAATGGAGGCGGACACCACGAGCACATGCCTCAAGGTCGCGGGCCGCGTCGGTGCGGCTCCGGCCCGCACCCTCGCGGGCGGGCGCCCCGCGTTCAACCTCGCGGGGAGCGTTTGGTGAAAGACCGCGAGCGCCGCCGCCGCCGCCTGCACCGCGCCGTGACCGGCGCCCATGTCCCCCACGAAAGGGGCAGTCGTGAGGATCTCGATGTCGGGCAGGCGGGCGCCGAATACCGCCGACAGCGCCCGCAGCTCGGTGGCGTCGTGGTCGGCCCAGCCCAGCGCGTGCGATGCAATCGCGTCGATGTCGCCCGGGGACAGGCCTGCGTCGCGCAGAGCCGCCTCGATCGCGAGCTGCAGGGCCTGGTCCTCGGCCTCTGGTGCTTCCGGGCCGGTCGGCAGATAGCCGGTCGGGGATTGTGCCGCGCCGAAGCCGGAGAGCCTCGCGTAGGCCCTGGCCCCGCGTGCTCTGGCCGCGGGCTCCGCCTCAAGAATCAGGATCCCGCCCCCCTCCGCCAGCAGCGTGCCCGGAGCATCGGGGTCGAAGGGACGGACGATGGCGCCCCCGTCTGTGGCCTCGCCCGTGGGCGCAAGCCGTCCGGTGAACTCCGCCCTCATCAAGCCCATGAGAGAGAGCTTTGATTCCGCTCCGCCGCTGAAGCAGACGTCAGCATCGCCCCGTTCGATGACCCTGCGGCTTTCGCCCAGCGAAAGGAGCGAACTCGCCTCAGCGCACGTGATCGTGTTCGAGGGGCCCTCACAACCGTGGATGATCGTGACGTGACAGGCGAGCATGTTGGGGAGGTACTTGAGCATCCACAGCGGGGGCAGGTTGTCCATGCCACCCTTCGGGCTTAAGGCGGGAGTGGACACGGTGCCCCAGTTACGGAGGGAGAAGCCGCCCGCAGCGGCGTCGGCCGGGTCGTCGCTCACCGCCGTCGCCTGGGCTGCGGCCAGTTCCAGCGTTTCGGCAGCGATCAGCCCGGCCCCGATGTGGCAGCCCATGCGGGAGGCCTCGTACGAGGGCGAGCGGTCCGGCGTGTCGGCGTGCGAACGCGTCACGAGCCCCGCGTCGTCCACCGCGACCTTGGCGGCCCCGACGGCCAGTTCGATGTCGCGGGCCATGACCTTCACAGCCTTGCGGTAGCTCTTTGGCACGTAGTCCTTGGCGGCGAAGTTCTTCACCTCACCGCCCAACTTTGACGAAAAGCCGCTCGGGTCGAGCAGGGTGAGCGGCCCGAGCGAGCTGCGCCCCGCGCACATCCCCTCCCACAGCGGCTGCACGCCAACCCCTAGCGCCGACACCGAGCCTATTCCAGTGATGAAGACGTCCCGCGCCATAGCGACAAGCGTACGCGATCGACCCGGGGTGCCGCCGTCCGGCCTTAGGATGGGGCCCCGCGGGCCTCGCGGGATTTCAACGGAGGACTTCCGCGCATGCCCCCGCACCTGAGCCCCGACTTTGACCCGACCAGCCTCACGCACGTCGAGCCCGTCGTTCAGGAACTGCTCACCCGCGAGGTGCGCGGAGCGCAGGCGTTCGGAGCGTGGGTCGCGGATCGCAGCGAGCTCGGGGCGGCCCTGAGCGAGGGGCGGGCGCGGCTCTACATCGCCATGACCTGCAACACCGACGACCAGGACGCCGCAAGGGCGTACGCGTCGTACGTCGAGCAGGTCTCCCCACGCGTGATCCAGCTTGCGTTCGAGTTGGATCGCAGGCTGGTCTCGCTCGCGGAGGCGCCGGGGCACGCGGAGGCCCGGCTCGCGGTGCTCGTCCGAAACGCACGCGCGGACGTCGATATTTTCCGCGAGCAGAACATTCCGCTCGAGACCGAGCTTGCGCAGCTCTCGCAGCGGTACGACGAAGTGCTCGGCGCGATGATGGTGACGTTCGACGGCTCCGAGCAGACGCTCCCCCAGATGGCCCGGTACCAGGAGCGCACCGACCGTTCGGTGCGTGAGGCTTCGTGGCGCGCGGTCGCGGAGAGGCGGCACCAGGACCACGAGGCGATCAGCACCGTCTACGACCGCATGATCGCGTTGCGGCACCGGATCGCCCGGAACGCAGGGTTCCGCGACTATGTGGGCTATGCGTTCCGGTCCATGCACCGCTTCGACTACGGGCCGGAGGCCTGCCTGCGGTTTCACGAGGGCGTCGAGAGCGAGATCGTGCCGCTTGTCAGGGCCATTCACAGGGAACGAGCGAGCGTGCTGGGCGTGGATGAACTCAGGCCGTGGGACCTCACGGTCGACCCGAAGGGGAGAGAGCCCCTCAAGCCCTTCTCGGGCGGCGCGGACCTCGTACGCCGCACGCGCGCCGTCTTCCGCCGCCTCGACGCGGGCCTCGCCGAGATGTTCGGGTCGCTTGGCGAAGGCGAGGGCCGGATTCGCCGAGCCTCCGACGCGGGCGCCGTGTGCCTGGACCTGGACTCCCGGAAGGGCAAGGCCCCGGGGGGCTACCAGTACATGCTCGACCGCTCGAACAAGCCGTTCATCTTCATGAACGCTGCGGGGATGAACCGGGATGTGGAGACGATGGTGCACGAGGCGGGCCACGCCTTCCACTCGATGCTCTGTGCGCACGAGCCGCTCGTGGAGTATCGGCACAGCCCGACAGAGTTTGCCGAGGTAGCGAGCATGTCGATGGAGCTGCTGACGATGAACCATCTGGGCGGGGCGGACGCGTTCTACGCGTCGCCGGAAGATCACGCGCGCGCCCGGCGCGAACAGTTGGAGCGGGCCATCGTCATCCTCCCGTGGATCGCGACCATCGACGCCTTCCAGCACTGGGTCTACGCCAACCCCGGGCACACTCGGGAAGACCGTGCGGCGTGCTGGCGGGCGCTGGACGCGCGATTCGGGGGCGGCGCGAGCTGGCGCGGGCTCGAGCACCACCGCGACATCACGTGGCAGAAGCAGCTCCACCTGTTCAGCCACCCGTTCTACTACATCGAGTACGGCATCGCCCAGCTCGGCGCGCTCCAGCTCTGGCTCCACAGCACCGAACAGGGCGAGGCGAGCGCGCTCGAGCGATACAAGCGGGCTCTCGCACTCGGGGGAAGCAGGCCTCTCCCGGAGCTCTTCTCCGCCGCGGGCATTCAGTTTGATTTCGGCCCTCAGACGCTGAGCCGTCTCGCGGCCAGAGTGCACGCGGAGCTCGAGTCGCTGCCCGCTTAGGCGAGCGACCGGGGGATGACCTCAACGCTGTCCCCGAAGGCCGGCCGCACGACCCGTGCACCGAGCGTCCGGATCAGGGCCAGCGCCAGGGACTCGCGCTGCGGGTCTTCGCCGTGTGTGAGGACGATCGGGCAGCCGCCTCCCCGGCTTGCGGCCCCGGCCCACTCGATCAGCTCGCGGCGTCCCGCGTGCGCCGAAAGTCCGCCGACCGTGTGGACCTTTGCCCTGACCGGAATCTCGTCGCCGAAGATCCGCACGCTCGTGGCGCCGCTGACGAGGAGACGGCCCAGAGTGTTCGCCGCCTGGTACCCCGGGATGAGCACTCGCGTGTCGCGCTTCCACAGATGGTGGCGCAGGTGGTGCACGATCCGCCCGCCGTTGCACATGCCCGAGCCGGCGATGATGGCCAGCGGCCCATCCCTGTCGTTCAGGCGCTGCGACTCTTCTACGGTCTCGCAGAGGTGCAGCTCGGGGTACCTGAGCGCCGATCGGCCCCGGGTGGCGTGATCGTTCATCCGCTCGTCGAGCTGATCCGCGTAGCGGTGGTACAGCTTCATGGCGGCGATCGCCATAGGACTGTCGAGGTACACGGGAAGCGTTGGCGTGACTCCCTCGCTCGCGAGCCTCCCGAGGTAGTAGATGGCGAGCTGCGAGCGACCTATGGCGAAGGCGGGGATGAGGATCCTCTCCTTGGCCCAGATCGCCTCGTGCATGATCCCGCGGAGCTCGGAGATGGTGGAGTCCAGCGAGCGGTGGTCGCGGTCGCCGTAGGTCGATTCCATGACCACCAGATCGGGCGGGCTGGAGTCCGAACCGGGGATCGTGGGGTCCATGAGCAGCGGCATGCCGCGTGGGCCGATGTCGCCCGAAAAGACAACGCGGATGGCAGGGCCACTGGGCCTCTCGACCTTCAACTCCACGCTCGCGGAGCCCAGGATGTGCCCGGAGTCCACGAGCCGGGCCTGCACGCCCGGCGCGATCGGCGTCCAGACGTCCAGCGGCGTGGGCCGGAGGAGTGCCAGCGCCGCCGGGACGTGCTCGGGCGTATAGAGCGCTTCCGCGTCACCGTTCTCCGTAGGCACCTTGCGGGCCCGCCGAGCGGCGTCGGCCTCCTGAAGCCTCGCGCTGTCCATCAGCAGAATCTCGCACAAATCCGCCGTCGGCGCCGTGCAGTACACCGGCCCTGTGTAGCCCCGACGGGGCAGCATGGGCAGACGCCCCGCGTGATCGAGGTGCGCGTGCGTCAGCACCATCGCGTCGATGGAGGCAAGGTCCCGCGGCAGGCGCTGGTTGTGCTCGAACGTTTCTCGCTCCCCCTGGTGAAGGCCCGCGTCGATCATCACTCGAGCGCGGGGCGTGTGCACGACGTAGCACGACCCGGTGACCTCGCCCGCGGCTCCCCAGAACTCGATGCGCACGTGTGGCAAGCCCTCAGGGTAGCCGCTGCGACGCCTCACTGGCCCAGTGGCGGGCTGCGGTGCCGCGAGGTCGCGGTCGCGGACGGATCGGCGACCGAGGCCCCGTCCGCGGGCAGCGTGATGGTGAAGGTCGCGCCGCGGCCCTCCTCTGAACTCACGCTGATCCTCCCGCCGTGCTCCTCGGCCACTCGCCTTGCGACGGCGAGCCCAAGCCCCGTGCCCTTGATCCCCTTGGTCGTGTTGAAGGGCTCAAAGACCCACTGCTGCTTCGAGGCCGGGATACCGGGCCCGTTGTCGATGACTTGCAGCACCGCGACCGGCCCGTGCCCGTCGCTCGCGGCCTCGTAGTGGGCCTTCACGGTGACCGCGCCCAGCCCGGGCTCAACCGCCTCCACCGCGTTGGAGAGCAGGTTCATGAGCATCTGGTGGATCAGCGGCGCATCCACCGCCACGGGGGGCATCTCCGCGTCGGCGTCTGCGAGGATAGCGACCTGCTTGGCCTGGCACGCGGTCTCCAGGAGTTGCACGCACTCGTCGATGATCGGCGCGAGACGCACGAGCTCGACCTCGACGCGACGCTGGCGCGAGAACGCCAGCATGTTCATCGTGAGCGAGATGATTCGGGAGAGGTTCCGCTGGAGGATCGTCCAGCCGCCCCGGGCCAGTTTCAGGTCATTCTTCGTGAGGCCCATCTCCACCACATCCGCCCCGCCCCGCAGCCCCTGCAGCATGTTCTTGATGGAGTGGGAGAGTTGGGCCACGGTCTCGCCGATCGCCGCCAGTCTCTCGGCCTGCAGGTTCTGAAGGTAGAGGTCGGCGTTGGAGAGGGCCAGCCCCGCGTGCTGGCCGATGGCGTTCATCAGGGCGAGCTGTTCGGGCGTGAACGTGTAGTTCGCGATCGACGAGTCGATGTAGATGGCGCCGAAGGTTCGGTCCCGGAACCGGATGGGAGAACAGATCGCCGAGCGGATGTGCAGCCTCTGCACGCTGTCCCCGCTCGCGAACCGCGGGTCGTTCATCGCGTTGCTCGCGAGAACACCCTCGCCCTTGAGCACCGCGTGGAACAGGATCGTGCGGCTGACCTGGAACTTCGCCTCGTCCGGGTCCAGAGGCTCCTCGCGGAACTTCACCACCTCGGGCACCATCGGCGCTTCCGGGGTGGGCCCCGCGACCATGATGCAGCCTCGCTGCGGGCGAAACTCCGCGAAGACAAGGTCCAGCACGGTCCGCAGAAGCTCTTGCCGGTCGATCACCCGGGTCGTGAGCAGCGTCGTCAGGCGGTAGATGACCCGCAGGTGGTCCGGGGCCGCGGCCCGGGGCTCGGGCTCCGCGAGGATGACCGAGTCGTCATTGCCGCCCGAGAGAGAGAGCCCGGGCGGGGACACGCTGGGGAGTGTGCGCTCGATCGACGCGTCGATCCTGTTTGGTCCCACCACCCGCACGATGTCCGGGGCGCGCGACTCGCTCACCCCGAACACGAGCAGGGTCTGCCCGACGCGGACCTGATCTCCCAGGCGAAGTCGCGTGCGGTCCCCGATGCGCACGCCGTTCACGTACGTCCCGTTCTGACTCTCCAGGTCCCGGATGTACCAGTGCCCGTCGTCGGGGGTCAGCTCCGCGTGCCGACGGGAGACCGCGTTGTCGTCTATCGGCAGGGCCTCGCTCGACCGGCCCAGAAGCTGGGGCTCCTGGTCGGGCAGCTCAAACCGCCTCCCCTTGTCCGGTCCCTGGATGACGGTCAGGATGAGCACCGCAAACCATACGGGCGGGTTCCCCCCGGAGTTGCCTGACTACGCCAACGCCGGAAACGCGATGGTGAACACCGTGCCCCGCCCCGGTTCCGAGTGCACCTCGATGCGGCCGTTCTGGGCCTCGATCAACCTCCGCGTCGTCGGCAGGCCCAGCCCGGACCCTCCCGCCTTGGTCGTGAAGTATGGAGTGAAGAGGTTCGCCAGGACTTCCGGCGCCATCCCCGGCCCGGTGTCGATGACGCGAATCTCCACCACCGGCACCTTCTCGGCGTCGTGACCGCGGCTGGTCTTCAGGATCAGTTCACGGGGTCCGGAACCCGCCGGCATCGAGGCCAGCGCCTGCACCGAGTTGAGTGCCAGATTCAGCAGGGCCTGCTTCAGCAAGGCAGGGTCGACGTGGGCCCGAACCGTGCCCCCCGGAGCGTCCAGCCTCATCCGCACGCCCTGCTGCTGAGCCTGTGGGCCGAAGAAGTCGGCCAACTCCGACACGACCTCGTTGATGTCCGTGGCCTTGAGGTCGACCCGCACTTCCCCTGCATAGCTCAGGAAATCGGTCAGGATGCCCCGCAGCCGCTCGGTCTCGCGACGCAGCGATGTGAGCCGCCGCGAGAGTCTCTGCTTGAGTTCGGGGTCCGGCGGGGCGTCGGCGGGCAGTTCATCGATCCCCTCCGCCAGCAACTGGGCGTTCAGGCCGATCGTGGACAGCGGGTTCTTGATCTCGTGGGCGAGCCCCCCGGTCATGGCCCCCAGCTCCGCTAGGCGCTCCGCGGCCCGTGCTCGGCGCTCCGCCACGCGGGCCCGCGCGCTCGAACGCCTGATCCGCCACCACGCGGCGAGCGCCGTCGCGCCCGCACCAAACGCGATTCCGAGGATGATCCAGACGCCAACCACGCGGAAGTATCGCCCCCGCCGACTGCTTTGCAAGGGGCGACGGCGAATGATGGCCTTGTGCAAGGGCCGATTTCGGGCTGCCTGCGGGTTGTGTCTTGGAACATCCTCCAGGGCGGGGGGGCCGTGCGCACCCCCCTCATCGGGCTCCACCTGAACTCCCTCTGTCCGCAGGTCGTCGTCTTGCAGGAGTTCCGGGCCGCCCGGGGTTCCATGCTCCGATCCCAGTTCGCGGATTCAGGGCTCGCGTACCAGCACACCTCGGACGCCGGCGACGCCAACGGGTTGCTCTTGGCGAGCGAATCACCGCCCACCTCGCTCATCCCGGCTCCGAGCGGGGTCCCTGGTCGCCGATGGCTCGGCGCGTGGTTTGAGAAGCTGGACCTGGCCGTGCTCGGCGTGCACGTGCCGGACGACACTCGTCCCGGCGATAAGTCGCTGTTCTTGCACGGGTTGCTGGACGTTGCGAGGACCTGGTGCAGCCGCCCGCTGCTGATCGTTGGAGACCTAAATACTGCGCGGCGAGGTCCCGATGGGTCCACACGCTATGGGGGGGAGGAACTGCTGGGCGTGCTCTGGTCACTCGGGTACCGGGATTGCTGGCGTGAGAGCAACCCGGGCCGCCGCGACCCCACCTGGGAGGGGCACGACGGCTGCTCGGGCCGGATCGATGGGGCATGGGCCTCCCCCGGCGTCGGAGCCCGGGTTCGCGGGGCCTGGCACGATCACGCCGGGCGCGAACGCGGGCTCTCCGATCACTCCGCGGTGGTAGTGGATGTGACAGCCGCCGGCCCCGCCCGGAGAGAGCCTGAACTGCGGGGGCTCTTCTGAAACCGTCGCTTTCAGGCCATTTCCGGAAACTCTCAAGCCCACGAAAGCTGATGCCCGACAAAAACCCCCGCAATTCGGGCGTTTTTTCCCGCGCCGACTTGCGATAGCAGTTGGAACCTGCTAGAAAAAGCCCGACGCGGTCATTGGAGGACCGCACAACCAGGAGATTTGCGATGGCGAAGAAGACCGCAAAGGCAACGACCAAGGCCGCCCCGAAACCCGCGAAGATCACCGCGAGCAGCAAGCCCCGCAAGAAGAGCGAGCTGTTCAACATGCTCGCCGAGCACAACGGCCTGAAGCGCAAGGACGTGGCCGGCGTGTTCGAGACCCTGTCCAAGGTCATGGCCGCCGACCTGGCCAAGCCCGGCGCAGACAAGCCCAAGATCTTCGTCGTCCCCGGCCTCATGAAGGTCAAGAGCATCTTCAAGCCCGCCACCAAGGAGCGCAAGGGCATCGACCCCTTCACCAAGCTCGAGAAGGTGTTCAAGGCCAAGCCCGCCAGCACCGCCATCCGCATCCGCCCCCTCAAGGGCCTCAAGTCCATGGTGTGAGCCCGCGCCACGCTGACTGAACACGCACGCCGCTCCCAACCGGGGCGGCGTGTTTTTTTCTGCCCGTCGCGGCGACGTAGGCTTCACGATGCTGACCCCGCTCGTGATCTCACTCCTCGTGCAGCACGCGGACCTCCCGGTTGTGGTCGTGGACCGGGACAATGTCCGCATCACCGAGTCCTGCATCATCCGCGTCCCCGAGGGAACGATCATCCCGGACACCGACGGCGACGGCGTCATCCATGTCGTCGCCGACGACGTTACGGTGCGATTCGAGCCCGGGGCCGTGCTGAGAGGAGCCAGTGTCGGGGACACGCCCGGGCTGGCGGCCTGGGACACTCTCACGGGGATCGGCGTTCGCGTCGACGGCGTGCGGCGCGTGCGAATCGAGCACGCCAAGGTTGCCGGCTACAAGGTCGGCCTCTATGCCTCGAACTGCGATGGCTTCGGGCTCGAGGGCGCCCGCTTCCACGACAACTTCCGCCAGCGGCTCCGCAGCACCCCGCAGCGAGAGGATTCTGCCGATTGGTTGTGGCCTCACGAGAACGATCGGCACGAGTGGATGAGCCGCTATGGAGGGGCCGTCGTCGTGGAGCGGGCGTCGGGAGTGGCCATCCGCGATGTCCGCGTCCGAACCGGGCAGAACGGCATCATCCTCGACCGCGTGCAGAGGTCACGCATCGTGGACTGCGACGCGTCTTTCCTGTCCGGGTGGGGGCTCGCACTCTGGCGAAGCTCCGACAACCTCGTGTCGAGAAATGCCCTTGATTTCTGCGTCCGCGGATACAGCCACGACGTGTACAACCGAGGGCAGGACTCCGCCGGAATCCTCTGCTTCGAGGCCTGCCAGCGCAACATCTTCATCGAGAACTCGGCGACCCACGGCGGGGACGGGTTCTTCGGTTTCGGGGGCAAGGAGAGCTTGGGTGAGACTCCGCCCCCGAGCCCGGACTTTGACTACGCAGCCGCGGGCTGTACCGAGAACGTCTTCATCGGCAACGACCTGAGTCATGCTGTCGCCCACGGCCTGGAGCACACGTTCAGTGATCGCTGCATCGTCATCGCCAATCGCATCGTGGACAACGCGATCTGCGGCATCTGGGGCGGGTACTCCAACGGCTGGGCCGTCGAGGACAACACGTTCGAAGATAACGGCGCAATGGGCTACGGGCTCGAGCGCGGCGCGATCAACATCGAGCACGGCGGGGGTCACCTCATCCGCAACAATACCTTCGTCAACAACCGCGTCGCGCTTCACCTCTGGTGGGACGACGACAAGGGGCTGCTCGCTACGCCGGGAGTGAGAGCTCGCTACAAGGGGCCCTCGCACAACGAGTTCTCGCACAACCTCGTTCGTATTGACGGACACCACCCATTCGCCTGGGTCGGGGGCAAGCCTCCTCCCCTGACGGTGCTGCAGGTGCGAGACCCGGACGGCACCCACGCGAAGGGCAACGCGTATCACGCGAACGTCGTCGAGCTTGCGTCGGACGGAGCGCAGGAGTTCGATCTCTCCGCTGGCATCTCGCTCCTGACCGATGGAGCCGCCGAGCGGCCCTCCACCTCCGGAGCGTGGAAGGCCGAAGGCTTGTCGAGCCCCCTGGGAGCCCGAGCTGCGTTGAGGGGACGCCAGCACATCATCATGGGGGAGTGGGGGCCGTGGGACCATGAGTCGCCCATGATGCGGTACGCGGGGGCCGGCGCCGGTGCGGATCGCTGGCAGGTCTTCGGTGCGACGCGAGCCGTGGTTGGGGCCTCTGATGACGTACATGCCCGCGTATGGAACCGCGACGGCATGGTTGAGATCGAGTGCGTGCCTGTGGCAGAGGGCCTGTGCCAGTACGCGCTCTCCGTCGATGCGGGAGGCGCTTCCTGGCAGAAGCAGGGCGCCATGCTGCGGACGACTTGGCACTGCTCCGCATTTCCCTCCCCAGTGGACCCGAGGCAGGACCTTGCCGCTTGGCGAGCGGCCGGCCCGGGCGGCACGTCCTTCCAACTTCGCGGCGACCTCAACCTCCCGTTGGGAGGGGGCGGTCTGCGCTCCCTGCCCGGCCTGGGTGTCGCCCGAGACAGCCTGCCCGGTGGCTCGAACTATGGGATCATCGCGTTGACCGAGCTGCCACTGCCAGCCGGGGCGTGGACGGTCCGAACGACCAGTGACGACGGCGTGCGGGTCCGGGTCCGTATCGACGGCGCCGAGCCCCGCACCGTGATCGAAGACTGGACACACCATGCCCCGGCCCAGGACTCCGGCACCTTCGACCTGCCGAGCGACGCCAGGGTGCAGATCGAGGTGGAGTACTTCCAGCTCGATGGTCACGCGGTCCTGAGGCTCGAGCTTCTCCGGGGCCCGTGAACCGCAGAGTCCCGGGAACGGGCCCACAGGCTCAAGCCTGCGGAAGGCTCGGGCCGATAGCACGGCGTGTCGCACTCAGCGCAACACCCGGTCTGCATCGCGGTGCTCGCCGGGCAGGACCACGCTCTGGCCGCCCGCGCCAAGTCGCAGGCCGAGGCCCAGTCGGTCCACACGCCGTGCGAAGTCCGCGTGGTCTCCGGAACAGAGCCGGTCTCGGCGCTCCTGTCGGTCGCGGCGGCCTCGCGGTGCGAGTATTTCCTGTGGATGGACGATCGCGACGAGCTGGCGCCGCACGCGCTGCGAGTGCTGCTCAACGACCTTCCATCAGACGCTGTCGGTAGCGCCGGCTCCTGGGTGGGCTGGTGTCCCCTGGGGGTTGTGCCGGGGAACCGGGTCGAGGGCCTTGGAGAGGTGCTCGATCTCGCGGCTCTTTGTGCCGCCGATTGGATACCCCCCGTCGCGATGCTGACTCGTCGGGCGGCGGTCGCGACAGCGCTCGCATCCACGCCCGCGCGGGAAGCGTGGTGGTACAGGCTTCAGCTTGGCCTCGCTGCGAGCGGCGCCTGGTGGCGCGTCCGGCCAGAGTCCATCGCCGCGTTCACGCTTCGGCCCCAGGCCCCGGAGCCCGCGACCGGTCTCATGGTCCGAGCGGCGGCCGCACTCGCGAACGGCGCCACAGAGGCGGCGGTCGCCTCGTGGATCGACGGGCTCGTCGCGGAGCGCCTGGCGCGCGGCTGGCTCCGGGCCTCGGGTCGCGCGGTGCTCGAAACGCAGACGAGGCACCCGGAACTCTTCGGGAGATGGTGGTCAAGACTCGGCTTCTGCGGCGCACCGCCCCGGCACGTGCTGCAGACTCAGGGCGGATTGGTCCATGCCGCGTCCAGGGCGCATGCGCTCCGGGCAGGTCTGATCGCGGGCATGGCGGAGCCCGGGCGCGACGTGGTCCTCTGGGGCCTGGGCCGGAACGCGGCCCACGTCGCCGCCGCACTCGATGCCAAGCAGGTTCCCTGGGTCGGGGTCGATGACGCACTCCACGGCGAGCCCGCGTGGGCGAGTGGTCGGCCGACGCCTGTCGACCGTGTCGACGCCGGCACAGCGCTGCGACCCGAACCCATGCACGTCATCACCCCGGACAACGACGCGGGATTGGTTGAACGTCTGAACGGGCTCAACCCCATCCGCTGGACGCAGACTCCGGGTCTGCTCGTGGACTCGGAGCGGCAGCGGGCATTCCGGGACGCTCGCGCCTGGTTCAGGCCACAGGCCGTCACTTCGGCACCCCGTGCGGAGCCAGTGGTATGAGCGACCCACGCCCACCGGTCGACCTGTTCCTCGCATCCTACAAACGCCCCGAGCGACTGTCTGCGATGATCGAGTCGGTGCGGGCTTCGGGCTACCCGGCGCGGGTCTGCGTCGCTGCGGGCGACCCGGGAACCATCGAGACCTGCTCGCGCTACCCGGGGCTCGTGGAGTGCGTCTACAGCACGGAAGTGAACAAGCGGATCGGCTGCACCGCCCCACTGAACTTCGTGTTTCGGTCGCTGGTTGGCGCTCACGGGTTGTTCTGCACGGATGATTGCCTCTTCGGCTCCGAAACCCTCGACATCGCGACCGCGACCTTGCTCGATCACTTCCCGGACTCCGACGGCGTGGTGGGGCTGGCCCAGGAGAACATCCCCGGCGCGTACGAGCTCGCCTTCCCGCTCCTCGGGCGAGCGTTCCTGGACCGCTTTCGCCGGGCGGACCCCCAGGGCAGGCTGTTCATGCCCGGCTACTACCACCTGCTCAACGATGCCGAGCTCGGCGTGACCATTTCGTGCCTGGGTAACTGGGTCTTTGAACCCCGGGCGAAGATCAGCCACTTCCATCCCGATGGAGGAGGCGAGGCGGACGCCACCTTCAAGCGTGGCTTCACCTACGCGGACCACGACCTGCGGCTGTGGTGCCATCGGCGCGAACAGGGCCTGCTGTGGGGCGTCGATCCTGCCCCTGCCCCCAGCTCAAAGAGCCTCTAGCGAACCAGCCTCACGCACATCGGGTAGCGGTAGTAACGGCCCTTGCTCGCGGCCATTGTGGCCAGGATCATGCCGACGACGCCGAGCGCGTACGCGCCGACGACGAGCACGAACCCGACGCCGCAGAACGCGAGAATCACGCTCGCGACGATGTAGAGGCACAGGCTGATCTGGAAGTTGAGCGCTTCCTTTCCATGATCATCGACAAAGGGCGACTGGTCCCGCTTGATGAGCCAGATGACGAGCGTTGGGACCACGGGCAGCACGTGCGCGGCGATGAGGCTCAGGTGCGAGAGCATCGCGTAGTTCTTCTCCCACTCCTGGGCGTGGGGGTCGAACATGGGGTCGGGCTGATCGGCGCTGGCGTTGGGCTGAAAGCCTGGCTGATCCATGGAGAGTCTCGCCGCGTGCATGCGCCACCCCTTCCGCGGGCGTCCGCCCGATGCCGTGTTATTGGGCAAGGGCCGGACCGGCTTTCAGGCGGAGCATCAGGGCAGGGGTTCCGTCCAGAGTCCGGGGATCTCGGTGAAGAGACGGGCGGAGCCGTCGAGCATCCCGGTGTTCCACCCGCGGCCCGAGGAGTGGATTCGTGAGAGCCGCGCCTCGGTGGTCAGGGGGTCGCGGAAGTCGATGACGCTCGCGGTGCGGGTGGGGGGCGGTGCCGGGGGGGTCACCGGGGCCGGCTTCGAGTCCACGAGCAGCGCGCGGTCGGAGGGACGATCGACGCGGTCGATCCGGATCGCTGCCCCAGCTCCGGCGTCATAGTGGTCCGGGTCGGTGCCAGTCCCCGCGTGTCCCGTCACGTTGATGGCATAGGTCCGCTGCATAGACGGGCCATACTTCCCCCGAGCCGTCGGGCAGACCAGGACGGAGCCCGCAGCGAAGAGCTCCGCCGAGGTGCTGCCGTTCAGCCCGGCGGTTGCCTGCACGACCAGCCCCCAGTTCGGGAGCGCCGCGTACGGCACCCCCAGGGCGGGTGTCTGCCCCTTGTTCTCGTCCGCGTACGCCCGGATCGCGATGAACGCCTGACGCTCGTTGGACATGCACACCGAGGCCCGGGCGGCCTCGCGGCCCGCTGCGAGCGTGGGCAGCAGAATGCCCAGCAAGAGCGCGATGATTGCGATAACCACGAGCAGTTCGATGAGTGTGAATCCCCGTTGCACTGAAGATCATAGCGATCCTCGGGGCCGGGGCGTCAGGTGCGGGGAGTGCTTGCCCAATACAGCTTCCCGATCAACCTCGACCAGTAGTCGCTGCGAGGGTTCCGCACAAGCCGGACGGTGCGTCCGTCCTTCACAACGCGGATCAGGTCCCCCGTGCGGATCGTGAAGTGACTCTGCCCGTCGAGCACAAGAGTGGTTCCTAGGCCGCTCGTGTCCGAGTTCGCCCGGGCCAGGGAAATCTCGACGCGAGAGGACCCGGGCACAACGACCGGCCTGAACGAGAGGGAGTGCGCCGCAATGGGCGTAATCGCGAGGGCGTCGACCGCGGGAGAGAGAATCGGGCCGCCCGCGGACATGTTGTACGCCGTGGACCCCAGCGCCGTGCATACCACCACACCGTCGCCCGCCATGCTGGGCCCGGTGTGCCCGTCGATCGTGATGGAAGCGCTGATCATCCGGTATGGCGGGCCCGCGGTCACCACGGCGTCGTTGAGTGCGAGCCCCGCGAACTCAACCCGGCCCTTGCGTTCCACCTCCACCCGCAGCACGCCGTAGCTCTCTGTCGAGATGGCGCCATCGCCGAAGATGCCCGCGGCCTGCTCTCGGATGGCCGCGAGATCGAACTCCGCGAGGAACCCGAGCCTTCCCATATTGATGCCCAGCAGCGAGCCGCGGATATCCAGGCAGCGGCGCGACTGCGAGAGCAGCGTGCCATCCCCGCCGAACACCACAACAAGGTCCGCCCGCGCGGCCTGCGGGGGCAGTGCCGCGCCGTCCGCCGCAAACTCACCCAGCAGCTCCCCGTGGGCTTGCACCAACTCGCGCACGCTCGCCGCGGCGCTCTTGGCGGCGGGCTTCGAAGGGTTGACGAGCAGCACGGTGGATCGGGGCATCTATGAGGCTCGACGGATCGAGATGGGTCCGGCCCACCACGATGCAGGAGCGTACCCGTTCCGCCGCCCCTGTGCAGCCGGCAGGCCTCAGGCCCGCGCGGACTTCACGGCGGAACGGTCGCGCGGCCTTCCCGCCATCACCGCCGCCGTCGACCGGGCGATGCCCGCGGCGTCGAGCCCGACCTCCGCGAGCTGCCCCGCCCGCGAGCCCTGGTAGATCCAGGCGTCAGGCAGACCCAGACGCGTGATGCCGGAGGTGTCAAGCCCCATGGCCGACGCTGCCTCGAGCACCGCGGAGCCGAAGCCGCCCGTCACGCCATGGTCCTCGACGGTCACGATGGGTACCCGCAGCTCGACCAGGCGGCGGATCAGGGCCGTGTCCACGGGCTTTGCAAACCGAGCATCCCACACCGCCACGTCGCCCGCCGCGAGGAGCGAGCCCGAGGCTTCCAGCGCGCTGAATGCGATGGTCCCGAACGCCAGCACCGCGGCATCGGGGACGGACCCTCCCTCCAGCACGTCGAACTGAGGGGTCAGGCAGCGGCCCTTGCCGAGCACGAACGGCGGGCACTTTGCCATGGTCAAACGGTCGCTCACGGCCTCACGCGGGTACCGCACGGCCGAGAGCCCGTCGTCGTACCCCCTCATGAACTCGAGTGCCGCGACGAGGCTCGGCTCGTCGATCGCCGCGGTGATCGTGGCCCCGGGGAGCGTCCGGAGAAGCGCGATGTCGCAGAAACCGTGGTGCACCGCGCCGTCGCCGCCGACCAAACCCGCCCGATCCAGGCACAGCCTGACCGGCAAGCCCTGAAGCGACGCCTCCTGGAACGCCTGATCAAAGGCTCTCTGGAAGAACGTGGAGTACACCGCGAGGAAGGGCTTCCAGCCGGTCTTGGCCAGGCCCGCCATCATGTCCATGGCGTGGCTTTCGCAGATGCCCACGTCCCAAGCTCGCTCCGGAAAGCGGGGAAGGATCTTGCTTAGCCCCGTGCCGTCGGGCATCGCCGCGGTGCAGGTGACAATCTTCGGGTCCCGCTCCATGAGGTCGCCCAGCGCGTCGGCAAAGGCCGTGGTGAAGCTGCGCCCTTCGGTGCGGAGTTCGACGCGGCAGCCCTGCTTCTCCAGCCCCGGCTCCATCTTGAACGCGGGGGGCGAGTGAAACGTCGTGCTGTCGGTCTCCGAGAACTCGTAGCCCTTGCCCTTGACCGTGTGCACGTGCAACACCATGGGGCGGTCGAAGTCCCTCGCTTCTCTGAGGTACTCGATCAGCCTGGGGATGTCGTGCCCGTCGATCGGGCCGACCGTGACCAGCCCGAAGTGCTCGAACCAGGCGCCCTCGTTCGCAACGGCCTTACAGGCCTCGCCCAGCTTGTGGTACGTCCCCCGGAGCGTCTCTCCGCCCGGCATCCCGCGAAGGGCTTCCTTCGCCTGCCTCTTGAGGTCGCTGTAGAACGGCGACAGCCGCAGCCTGTCGAAGTAGTGGGAGAGCGCCCCCTGAGGCTTGCTGATGGACATCCCATTGTCGTTCAGCACCACCAGGAACTGTCGTTTGAGCGTTCCCGCGTTGTTGAGCCCTTCCATGGCGACGCCGTTCACGATCGACGCGTCGCCGATGAGCGAGACGACCCGCCTCCCGTTGGGGTTGGTCTTGGGGTCAAAGGCATCCTTGTTCAGCGTATCGCCCCGCGCCATTCCAACCGCGGTCGAGATCGCCGTGCCCGCGTGTCCCACACTGAAGAGGTCGAACGGGCTCTCACGCGGCTCCGGGAACCCGGCGACGCCCTCCCGCGTCCGCAGCCCCGAGAACTTCTCCAACCGCCCGGTCAGCAGCTTGTGCGGATAGCACTGATGGCCCACGTCAAAGAGCAGGCGGTCGAAAGAGAAATCGAAAACGTAGTGGAGCGCAATGGTCAGCTCGACCACCCCCAGATTCGGCGCCAGGTGCCCTCCCGCCTTCGAGACCTGCGAGGTGATGACACCCCGGATTTCCGCCGCCAGTTGCGGCAACTGTGCCACGGGGATGGCCCTGAGGTCGTGCGGCGTGCGGAGGTTCTCTAGCAGCGTGGTGGGCATTCTGGAGTCGGGTCCCTATCGACGGGCGGAGCAGCAGGTCGAGAGTTTTCAAAGATTCTTGAAAATCCTAGCAGGCTCGGCCCGCCCGGGCAACGCCAGGAGATACGCCCTGTTCACTCATTTCGTTCGCTCGGCGAAGTAGTCAACCATGCTTCTCAGACCCTCGGCGCGAGAACCCAAGGGCGAGATGGCGTCGAAGGCCTCCGCTCGCAGCCGCCCGATCTCCGCACGGGTTGGCTCGATCCCGAGCACCCCCGGGTACGTGAGTTTCCCCGCCGCCTCGTCCTTGCCGGTGCGCTTCCCCGCGTGGTCCGGGGTCTGGGTTGCATCGATCAGGTCGTCCACGACTTGGAACATCAGACCGATCGTCTCTCCAAACTTCCCGATCGCGTTCAGGGTGGCCGCCGGCGTCACCCCTCCGCCGCAGGCCACGCGGGCGCCCATGCGGCACGCGGCCGCGAGCAGGGCCCCCGTCTTGTTGGAGTGGATGAGCTTCAGCCTCTCAGTGGGAGAGAGTCCCTCGGGCAGGCCTCCCATCGTGTCCCACACCTGGCCCTGGATCATGGCCGCGGTCGCGCGGGAGAGGTCTTCGAGGAGCGAGAGTCGCAGGGTTGCGGTCTCGGCGCTGGTGCCGGGCTCACGCCAGGAAGCGGGCCAGCGAAGCAGGCAATCAAACGCGCCCGCGAGCAGCGCATCGCCCGCCAGGATGGCCATGGCCTCTCCCGCGTGCCGATGCAGTGTCGGGCGGCCTCGTCTGATATCGTCGTTGTCGATGGCTGGCAGGTCGTCGTGTACGAGGGAGAACGCGTGCACCATCTCGACCGCGGCGCCCGGGAGCAGGCTTGCCGGGCCTTCACCACCCGCTGCGACGCAGGCGTGCCACGCAAGGGCGGGTCTCAGCCGCTTGCCACCCGCCAGCAGCGCGTACTCCGCAGCCGTGACGAGCGACGCGGGCGCGCCCGGCCATGTGACACAGGCTCTGAGCTGCTCTTCGAACATCCCGGTCGGAAAGAGACCCGGCGCGGGCTGCCCCCGGTTCACCGGGGGCCCTCCTGAGTGGCCAGGAGCGAGTAGATCTCTTCCGCCGAGCCGGCGGCGTAGATCTGGTTGCGGAACTGATCCATCGTCATCAGCCGGCTGATCTTGGCCAGGGCCTGGATGTGATCACTGGCCCGGTCCGGAGGGCTCGCCAGCAGCACGACGAGCTGCACCGGCTTGCTGTCAATCGCCTCAAAGTCCAGGGGCTTCGCGGGTTTGCCGATGGCCATCGCAAGGCCTTGCATCCCCGCGCACTTACCGTGCGGGATCGCCAGGCCCGACCCGATGCCGGTGGTCCGCATCTGTTCGCGCGTCCAGACCGCGTCTTTCAGCGCCTTGCCGTCCGTGACGCGACCAGAGGCGACCAGCAGGTCGACCAGCTCGTCGATCACGCCCTTCTTGTCCGCCGCCTGGAGCGGGGACCGGACACAGGTCGGTTGCAGAATATCCAGCAGGTTCATGCGGCGACGCTCCAGCGATCGTGCGGGCCCTGAGTGTACCCCGGTCCGATTCCGGGCACCATGGGCCGGAAAGACAGGTCAGGGCCTCGTGCGCCGCAGCACGGCGCAGTACGCCCCGTCGCGGTAGGAGGTGTCCGGCCCGCCGGGAACGCCCTCGGGAAGCGTCGCACGTTCTCGAACCAGTTCCAGGCCGAGCCCCGCGGCCCACGCCGCCTGCTGCTGGTTTTCCTCCCGCTCGATGCTGCACGTGGAGTAGACGACCAGCCCCCCCGGCGCGACCATCGACGCGGCGGCCGCGAGGATCTCTCGCTGGATCGCGACCAGGCGTTCCATTTGCGAGAGGCTCCAGCGGTACCGGGCCTCGACCCGGCGTGCCAGCACCCCGCTGTTCGAGCAGGGCACATCCGCGAGCACGAGCGCGGCCCCGGCGCCCTCGGAAGAGACCTGCGCCGCCTCTACGACGCGGAGGTTCGCGAGCCCCGCCGCGACATGCCTGAGCGTCTGCAGTCTCGGCTCGTCCGGGTCGGACGCGATGATCGAGGACTCGCCAAAGATGGCGGCGAGTTGGCGGGTCTTGGTGCCCTGGCCCGCGCACAGGTCAACGACCTTGCCGCCCCGTGCAGCCTGAACGAACTCCGCCAGCCCGAGCACGCACGCCGCGGAGGACGAGTCCTGCACCCAGAGGTCGGAGTTTCGGGCGAGCAGCGAAGAAAGCTCGCTGCGCGGCCCGGTCCACACGCGGCTGCCCCGCTGGCTGTGGGGGACGCTCAGAGCCTCCAGTTGTTCCGGCAACGTTCCTCGGCGGTGGGCGATGTTGATGACCGTGGGGGGCGTGGCCAGAAGGTGGATCGCCTGCGCTCTCGCGGTCGCTTCGCCGTGCGAACTCAGCCAGTGCTCGTACAGACCCTGAGGGCAACTGGTCACGACGCGCAGACGCTCGTGCGGGTCTTCCGGGAGCACGGGCTCCCGCAGCACGCGGCAACCGCCGTCGGGGAGCGGAATCTCGAACCTCGACCCGGTCCACTCTGCCCTCCGTGTCGGGGAGTGCAGGCGGTCGTCGCTGGTCTGCGTCAGGATGTCGCGCCACACATTGCGCAGCACGCCGTTCACCATGCCCGCGAGGCTGCCGGAGAGGTGCCGCTTGGCCCACTCGACGGATTCGTTGATCGCGGCGTGAACCGGGACGCGGTCGAGCAGGAGCATCTGGGCCGCCCCGCCTATCAGCACCGCCCGCGCCCCCGGCTTCATCCCGGAAAGGGGCTGCCTGAGGTGACGGTTCAGGACCCATTCCAGAGTTATCCAGCGGCGGAGGGCCGCGTCGTAGATCGCGTGCGCAAAGGCCGCGTCGCGGGGCGGGAGCCCCTCCGAGTTGACGGGCGTGGTGTCGAGTTCGGGCCACCGCTCCGCCTGGCGAGAGAGCGCCCACACCACCCGGTCACGGGCCGAATCGGAGGGACGCGATGACCTTGCCCTCCGTGGGGTGGCGGCTGACAATGCTCTGTTGGGTTTCACGCGTGATTCTAGGGAGCCTCACGGAGCCCGACTTGCCCGAGCCACCCTCCACGAGCCGCACGCCGTCCCGCGAATCGCCGGAGCCCGAACCGGGCTTCTTTGACCGGAGGCCGCTGCGTGCGCTGCTCCGAGCGCCACTCGGACGCGGTCTGCTGACACGGATGCGCATCCGCAAGAAGCTGGTAGTCCTGCACACGGTGTTCTCGCTTGTGCTCGCTGCGATCCTGCTGGTGGCGCTCCGCCCCGCCCTTGGCGAGATCGTCAAGCGGGCAGAGTCCTCTCAGGCTGTGGCGATGCTCGACCTGCTGGCGCCGGAACTGGCCCGCGCCGACACCTTCCCCACGCTCCCCGGCGCGGGCCTGCGAATGGGCGACCAGCGAGAACTGGGACTCGGGCCTCAGGAGTGGTCCGACGCCTCGGCCCGACCCGGCTCCGCGGTGCCGGCGGCGTCTGAGGCCGGGGGAGGCGGGGCCATCATGTGGGTGCCCGGGCGGGGAATGGCAATGCTGACCCTGCAACTCCCGGCCGTCCGGGCGGCGGTCACCAGGCTCTATCTGTTCGTGGTCGCGGCACTGCTGGCGGCGTACGCGGCGGTGGTGGTCGCCCTCGAGGTGTTTGTGCTGCCCCAAAACGTCTACGAACCCATTCGGCAGATGTACGCCGCAGACCTTGCCGTCGCGGGCGGCGCCGGCGAGGAACTCATCCCGGAGCACGCCATTCCCTCCGACGAGCTGGGCGACATCATGCGCTCACGGAACCAGACGGTCGAGCAACTCCGGCGGCACGAGGCCGCGCTGGCCGATGCGCTGGGGCAGCTCGAAGCCGTCGCGACGGACCTGAGGCGGAAGAACCATCTGCTCGAAGCGACCCAACGCAATCTCGCGGACGCGGACCGTCTCGCCAGCCTGGGAATGATGTCCGCCGGTATCGCTCACGAGCTCAACACGCCCCTGGCGGTGCTCAAGGGGCTCGTGGAGCGGCTTGGTACGCAGCCCGGAGCAAGCCCGAGCCCCTCGGAGGCGGCGCTCATGCTCCGCGTGGTCGGCAGGCTCGAGCGGCTTTCCGAGGGACTGCTCGACTACGCGAGAGTCCGCCCGCCCTCCAGCCGCCCCGCCGCCATCCGGGGCGTGGTGCAGGAGGCCGCGACGCTTGTGGCGCTTGACCGTGAGGCGTCTCGCGTCGCGGTCAGCAACGAGGTGGACGAGGCGGTCATCGTGGAGTGCGACGCCGCACGCATGGTTCAGGTATTCGTGAACCTGATCCGAAACGCGGTGGACGCGTTCGGGCCGCCCCCGGCGTCTCCCGGGGCCTGCGTCGTCGTCGAGGCCCGGATAGTGCCCCGCGAGGGCACGGACTGGGTGAGCATCAGCGTGCGCGATAATGGCCCGGGGATTGCGGCGGCGGTGCTCCCCCGGCTCTTTGAGCCTTTCGCGACGACACGCCTGGACTCGCGGGGCACCGGGCTCGGGCTTGCGGTCGCCGAAGGCATCGTGCGGGAACACTCCGGCCTGCTCCTCGGAAGCAACCGCACCGACGCCCCGGGCGCGGTTTTCGAGGTGCTGCTGCCCAAGGCGGGCTAGCCGGACAGGGCGGGCGCGGTAGAGTCTGCGCAGCCAGGAGCCCAGCAGACATGAACCCTCCCGCGACGATCTCTCCGGCCGACGCCCAGCAGCACGAGCGCACCCCGCCACTTTCCATCCTCGCGTTGGATGATGACGAGGACTTCAGGCAGTTCCTCGTCGCCCTCCTGGAGCCGGAGGGGCATGAGATTCGCGCCGTGGCGACCCCCCAGGAGCTCTTCGAGGCCTGCCGAGACCACCCGCCGGACATCGTTCTGCTGGACGTGAAGATGGGAAGGGCTTCCGGTGAGGAAGTGCTCGCCGAGCTCCGCCAGCGCTGGCCCAGGCTGGCGGTGGTGGTCGTCACCGGATACCCGTCCCTGGAGGGCATGCGCCAGACCTTCAAGCAGGAGGCCTTCGACTACATCGCCAAGCCTTTCTCGATCGAGGTTCTGCGGGCGACACTCGCGCAGGCCGTCGCGAAGCTCGGGCTCGGAAGGCGACCCGTGGACCGGCTAAGGGTCGAGCTGGGGCGACAGATCCGCATCGCCCGCACCCAGCGGGGCTGGACGCTGAAGGAGCTGTCGGAGGCGTCGGAGGTCAGCGTGAGCCAGCTCAGTTCGATCGAGCGAGGGGCGCACCTCGCGAGCCTGGAGTCCCTGCTCTCGATCGCAATCGCGCTCGAGCAGCGACCCTCCGAGTGGCTGGCCGCCGCAGGGCTGTAGGTTCCGCACCTGGCGCGTACGATGGGCCCATGACGATCACGACACATCCCGGCACGAGGTTGCGCGCCGCCATGAGCCTCGGCTGCGTTGCGGCGCCGGGCGCGTTCAACGCACTCTGCGCCATGGCGGTCGCGCGCGCAGGATTCCAGGCGTGCTACGTCTCCGGCGCCGCGACCAGCGTGAGCGCGGGCGTTCCCGACGTGGGCCTGCTTGGCCTTGAGCACTTCTGCCGCTGCATCCGCGAGGTCGCGGACGCGTCCGGCTTGCCGGTGCTCGCGGACGCGGACACGGGCTTTGGCGAGGCGGAGATGGTCCGCCGGACGGTGCTGGACTACGCACGGGCGGGGGCCGCTGGCCTGCATATCGAGGATCAAAGGTTCCCAAAGCGCTGCGGGCATCTGGACGGAAAGGAACTGGTCCCCACCGACCACATGATCGAGAAGGTGCAGTGGGCCGCGAAGGCTTCCAGGGACTGCAGCGGCGGGGCGTTCGTCATCTGTGCGCGGACCGACGCCAGAGGCGTCGATGGCCTGGAGGCGGCGATCGACCGGGCCGCCGCGTATGTGCGTGCCGGGGCCGACATGATCTTCCCCGAGGGGCTCGTCTCCGAGGCCGAGTTCGAGACCTTTGCGCGGGCCATGAGGGGCCTGTCCGGCCCGGCGCCCGAGGGCGGCCCTTTCCTCCTCGCAAACATGACGGAGTTTGGTAAGACGCCCATGCTCCCGCTAGAGCGCTTCGAGTCCATGGGCTACTCGATCGTGATCTATCCGGTGACGATGCTCCGTGTTGCGATGGGCGCCGTGGCCCGGGCGTTGGAAGAACTGCACCGGACCGGGACAGCGGAGGACCTGCTGCCCCAGATGCAGACCCGTCAGGAGTTGTACTCACTGGTGGGCTACAAGCCCGGCACACCCTGGGAGGCCCCGCGGTAGACCAGTTGTCCGCTCGCGCCGCATGAAAAACGCCCCGGGAAGGCCCGGGGCGTGGCGTGGCGAGACATTCCCTGAGGTGCTTACTTCTTGTCTTTGCCGCCGCCCGCCTGAGCCTCCAGCACTTCCTTCATCATGCTGTTGGGCATCTGGCGGTACTCGAGGAACTCCATGGTCGCGCTGGCCCGGCCCTGGGACATGCCGCGGATATCGGTGGTGTAGCCGAAGAGCTCGGAGAGCGGGATCTCGGCGTTGACCATCTTCACGACGCCACGGTCGTCGGTGTTGACGATCATGCCGCGACGAGAGGAGATGTCGCCCGTGATGTTGCCCAGGTACTCATCGGGCACGGTCACGACGACCTTCATGATGGGCTCGAGGAGGACGGGGCCGGCCTGGTCAGCCGCCGCGATGAGCGCGAGACGGCCAGCGAGCTCGAAGGCGACCTGTGAGGAGTCAACGTCGTGCGACGAGCCGTCGACGATCGTGACCTTGATGTTGATCATGGGGTAGCCGAACTTGACGCCGGTCTTGGCGGTCTGGCGGATGCCGTCCATCGCGGGCTTGATGAACTCCTTGGGGATCGAGCCTCCCACGATGGCGTTCTCGACCGCGATGTTGTCCTCGAAGTCCAGCTCCTCGGCCGCGGCCTGCTCCGCGGTGAAGGGTTCGAGGTGGATGATGACGTCGCCGAACTGGCCCCGGCCGCCCGACTGCTTCTTGTGCAGCCCGCGGACGTACTCGGCCTTCTTGGTGATCGTCTCGCGGTAGGAGACCTTGGGCTTGCCGACCTCGACGTTGATCTTCATGTCGCGCACGATCTTGGTGCGGATGATGTCCAGGTGCAGCTCGCCCATGCCCGAGATGATGGTCTGGCCGGTCTCGTCGTCGTATGAGTATCGGAACGAGGGGTCCTCGCGCCGGATGGTTGCGAGCGCGTCGGACAGGCGGCGCTTGTCGTCCGAGCCCTTGGGCTCGATCGACATGCTGATCACGGGCTCGGGGAAGTGCATCCGCTCGAGGATGATCGGCTTGTCCGGGTCGCACAGGGTGTCGCCCGTGTACGAGTCCTTGATGCCGACCACCGCGACGATGTTGCCCGCACTGACCTCTTCCAGCGGGATTCGATTCTGGGCGTGCATCTCGAAGATGCGACTGGCGTTCTCCTTCTTGTTGTTGCCGGGGTTGAGCAGGCGCGTGCCCTTTGTGAGCGTGCCCGAGTAGACGCGCACGTAGGTGAGATCGCCGTGCGTGTCGGAGACGACCTTGAACACCAGCGCCGAGAAGGGGGCTTCCTTGTCGTGCGGGCGGGTCATCTTCACTTCCTTGTCGCGGGGATCGGTGCCCTCGACCTCCGGCTTCTCGTTCGGCGAGGGGAGGTAGTCGATGACAGCGTCCAGCAGGAGCTGCACGCCCATGTTCCGCAGCGCTGCGCCGCACATCACGGGGTAGCAGCGGCGCTCGACGGTCGCCCTGCGGAGGGTCGCGACGAGCTGCTCGTTGCTGGGCTCCTTGCCCTCGAGGTACATGCCCATGAGATCGTCGTCGAGCTCGGAGATCTTTTCGATCATGTCGTGACGCCACTGCTTGGCGGTCTCGATCTCGGCGTCGGGGATGGCCTTCTCGACCATCGTCTCGCCCTTCTCGCCCTCGAAGAAGAACGCCCTCATCTTCACGAGGTCGATGATGGCGCTGAAGGCATGTCCCGTGCCCACCGGGTACTGGATCGGGATGCCGTTGGCACCCAGGCGGCTCTTGATCGTGCCGAAGGAGAACTCAAAGGACGCGCCGACCTTGTCCATCTTGTTGATGAAGCAGATGCGGGGCACCCGGTAGCGGTCGGCCTGGCGCCACACGGTCTCGGACTGCGCCTCCACGCCTTCCTTGCCGTCGAACACCGCGACGGCGCCGTCGAGCACGCGGAGCGAACGCTCCACCTCGATGGTGAAGTCCACGTGGCCGGGTGTGTCGATCAGGTTGATCTTGTACTCATCGCCGTGCCGCGTCCACGGGCAGGTCGTCGCGGCGGACTGGATCGTAATGCCCCGCTCCTGCTCGTCCTGCAGGAAGTCCATCGTCGCGGTGCCCTCGTGCACCTCGCCGATCTTGTAGTTCTTGCCGGTGTAGTACAGGATGCGCTCGGACACGGTGGTCTTGCCGGCGTCGATGTGGGCGCAGATGCCGATGTTGCGAATTTTCGAGAGGTCGGTGGGCATGGGTCGCTCGTCAGGGTTTGCCGATCGCCCGGCCGACGCGTTGTCGGGCCGTCCTCGGCGGGTGCTGGTTCGGAGAACGCGGCCCCGGAACGGTTCTGGGGCGGAAAACTGCTTGAGTGAAGCGGGAGAACGGTCGGGTCCACGCGCACGTGGACGAGGAAACTAGTGCGGCTCGATTTCTTCTTCCTCGTCCATCTGGCCGGGCTCCGTCCCCGCATTCGGGCCGCTCGGCCCGAGGCGATGTTTGCCCTTCATACGGGGAGGACAATAGTAGAAGCAGCGGGCCGCGAATCAAGCCCGGGAGCAGTCGCCACTTGCCTTTCCCCATGCCCCCTAGCGCCCTGCCAAGCCCCTCATTTCGACTACCTGGGCCTCCGTGAGCCCCTGGAGGGGGTCCAGAGCCATCTTGGCATGATTCTCGAGTGCCCGTGAGGCCCACTCGCGGGCGTGAACGGTCTCTCCGAGCAGAGCGTTGGCCCTGGCGAGTGACATGGGGATGAGTACCCCGTGCGGGGCCAGGGCCGCCGCTTCCTCCCAATCTCGGACCGCCAGTCGCAGGTCGTCCTCGGATGGCAACATCTGGGAGAGCGAGTGGTGCATCGTCGCGCGCCAGCCCTGGGATGCCGCGTCCACCGGTCCGCGGTACTCGTCGAGGGCTTTGCGCACGCGGGCGAGAGCCTCGTCGAGCGACTCGCCCTCCGCACCGGCCTGCCGCAGGTCGCCGAGCCTGACGAGCAACAGCCGGGTGAGCGCCTGCCAGGTCTGGAAGTCACGTGGCTCCCGGTCCAGGGCGATGGCAAGGTGCGACGTTGCTTGCCCCGTCGCTCTGAGTCGAAGCCGGAGCATCGCCGCCGTGACGTCCTCGCCCGTCAGTGCACGCCGCTCGAGCTCGGGCTCTCCGAGCGCCGCTCCAAGGTCCGCGATGATCCGGCGGGGGGAATCATCCGCCCGGGGCCGGGTCGCGAGGTCTCTCAGTCGGGCGTCCATGTCGGCGACAGGCGCGACAGACTCATACGCGAGGCGGAGCGGGGCTTCCCATCGCCATCCCCGCCGGACCGCGATCACGGCCAGCAGGCACGCCGGTGCGAGCCACCACAAAGCCCAGGGCACGCGGGGCACAGCCTTGGTGTCCCAGGTGGGCGCCCCGCACGCCACGATCGCCAGCAGCCACGCCACGCTCCCGGGCGAGATGGACGTGAGCTCGATCTGGGCGTGCGAGCCGGCGGTGACGGCCGCCGCGGCCAGGGCTAGCCTCGCGCGGGGCATCCGGTCATCCGCCAGCACCGTGAGCACGCCGACCCCGATGAGCGATGCCAGCACGAGCCCGCCGATCCTGACCAGGCCCATCTCGGGCGTCGCGACCGCACGCTCCAGCAGAGAGCCCACCAGCGTGGCACCCACCATGGACAGAATCAACACACCTCCGTGCAGGCGAAGCGGCGGGAGGCCGCTCGACTGGGGCGGCTCTCCGAAGAGCTGCTTCCCTGCGGTCCGCATCCACGCGAGGAAGAGCGCCCCCCAGGCCATCCCACCCACACCAAGCGTCGCGGCGTAGTCGAACAGGATCGAGTGTGGGCTGCTGACGTCCTCCGGAGCGATCGGGGGCTTCAGCAGCGTGTACGCCGCCTTGAACCCCGTCGGGCCCACCCCCAGCAGAGGCCGGTCGAGCCAGACCCGAACCGCCCCCTCGATGTAGAACCAGCGGAAGAGCAGGCTGAGCTCACCGAACCGAATCCCCACGAGGCCCCGCGCGACCACCATCAGCAGGACCAGCACCGGGGCGCCGATTCCCACGATCGAGGCCCAGCGGCCCCGCGCCAACCCCAGCACGCGCGGGCCCACGTGCGCCAGCACCACCATGAGAAAGCCCAACGCGAACGCCCCCGCCCCGCCCTTGGACTTCGCGTACGCCAGCGAGCCGGCCGCCATGAGCGCCCCGAGCCCGGGCGCCGCGGCGAGCAGCCCGCTCCGCGTGGCCCGAGACCGCGCCGCCGCGACCAGCAGCGCGAACAACGCAGCGAGCGTTGCCGCGGCGACCGACGCGTAGACGTTCGCCATACCGAACCAGCCCGTCGCCTCCGACTGCAGCAGCCGGCGTTCGTACGCGCGGGCCATGGGCGAATCTTCCGTCCAGCCGTGGGATCCGAGGATCGCCGCCCGATCGGCGCGATACGTCTCCAGCAGCATCGGATGCTCGATGTAGACCTGCGCAAGCCCCCGCAGGAACAGCGGGCCGATCGCAGCAAGCAGCCCCGCGAAAACGAGGTTGCGGAGCGTGGCGTCCCGCGCGGCGCACCTCGCCGCCAGGGCCGCCGCGATGCCCGAGCACCAGGTCCCCCCGAGCAGCAGCCCCTGCATATCGCCCCCGGGGCCGAGCATCCACGCGTGGAGCGTGACGGCGATCCATCCCGCAGCCGCGAGTGCGTGCTCCCACCAAGGCAGCACGATCCCCCTCGCTCGCATCGCCGCGAGCAACAGCATCGATGCGAGGGTCGTAATGGCGTCCAGCGCGAGCGACGCGGCGGGTGTGAGACCCAGGATCGGGGACTCGGTGGTCAGCGGGTCGCCGCCCCAGGCGGGGAAGAAGTCGTGCGACGTCGTCATTCGCACCCAGACGCACCCGACGAGGAGTGCCGCGGCGCCGAACGCCGCCCGGCCGGGCGTGCCCCGAGCGGGATCGCTCGACACGCCCTTCATGCCGAGGTACCCCGCGACCGGGCGAACTCAAACGCGGCGATGAGCCCGAGAATGACCAGCACCTGTCCCCCCACGAGGGCTGCCTGCCAGGGCGCGAGCCCGCCCAGCACGATCCCCGAAATGCCCGTCACGAGCGTGAGGCCCCAGATGACCATCACCGACGCACGCTTTGAGAGGCCCATCCCGACCAGCCGGTGAGAGAGGTGCTGCATGTCCCCCACGAACGGACTACGGCCCTGGCTGAGCCTGATGACCACCACGCTCACGAAGTCATAGATCGGGACCGCGAGCACGCACAGGGGCATGAACACGCCGTACCACCGGCCCGCGAGCATTCCGGCGAAGGCGTCGGGAACATACGTCGTACGGATCGTCAGGAACCCGAGCAGGAATCCGATGACCAGCGAACCCCCGTCGCCCATGAAGATCTTCGCGGGCGGATAGTTCAGCACGAGGAAGCCCGCGCACGCGCCCACCAGCAGTGCGAGGCACGCGCCGACAAACCACTGCTGGTGCAGGATGGCAGCGGCAAGGAAGCAGGCGGACGCGATCCCCGCGGTCCCGGCGGTGAGCCCGTCCATGTTGTCCATGAAGTTCATCGCGTTTGTCACCACCAGCAGCCAGAGTACCGTGAGCGCAATGGACAGCCACGAGCCTCCCGCGTGCGCATCGAGCATCGTCAGCATCCGCGTCTCTGGAGAGAGCAGGGGGACCGCTGCGGCTACCGCCGTCATGACCCCAAGCTTGACGAATGGCCCCAGGGGGCGGCGGTCGTCGATGAGCCCCAGCACGTGCAGGGCCGCCAGGCACCCGACGAGGAGCAGCGCCGTGTCCGCCGAGTGCGCGAGGCGTGGCAGGTGCTCGTAGAGGTCGACCGGGATCAGCCCGGGTTCTTCCTGCCACTCGGTGTCGGAAGAGGCGCCCATCGGGGCGAGGAACCAGAGCCCCAGCACGATCGGGGCCGCAATCGCCAGGAAGATCGCGACGCCCCCGGTGTTTGGCACGCGCCGGGGTGCCGCCTTGACCTGCCCTTCGACACCCGCGGCGTCCATAGCGCCGAGCGATGCGCTGATCCTGCGCACGATCACCGTGAGGGGCCATGCGAGCAGGAACGCGAGCGGGATGAGTCCGAGCACGAGCCGGGTCATTCGGGGCGCAGTCTAGCGTGCCCCAGGGGCGCGATGCCCGGGGCGCAGCCGCGCCCAGAGAGGCCACACGCCCCACAGGCACACGAACATTCCCGAGCCGATGATGCCCATGATCAGCACCCGCGCCGGCCATGGACCGAGGAGGTCGACGATGGTGGGGGAACTCGCGTCTCCCCGCCCGACGTACCCGTAGTTACTCCCCAGCGATTCGTTCAGCCACACCATGAGCGCGGCCCAGGTGATGGTGACGCAGAGCACCCAGATAAGCTCGCGCCAGGTTGGTCTGAACCGCCGGACCGCCAGGTCGTAGACGGCGCTGCCCACGATGGCGAGATGCACGAGCCAGAACAGCCAGTACCGCGCCGAGGGGGGCGGTTCGTCGAGTGTCGGAGTCACAAACGCCTGCGTCGAGAGCCCGATCCCCCAGAAGTACACCAGAGCCCGGGGCAGGCGCCACCTTGTCATGAACACCAGCGGCGTCATGAGGCAAGCCAGATCGCACAGCTGCAGGGGCAAACTTGTCCTGACGTCGTACCGCCCGGGCATGAGCCAGTACGCGATCGAGGCGATGTTGATGGCGACCACCCCCGCGCCCCACCAGGCGCAGAGCAATCGCTCCTTTGCCAGGCCACGCGAGTCACGCCCCTCAGAGGCGCGACGGAGCCACCGCCTCCCAAGCCAGGACGACCCGACCATCAGCGGCAGTGTCCACGCGAGCGCCCCGAGGTGCTCGGGCCCGAACGGCCTCATGCCCGGATCGCTCATGCCCCGGCCTTGGACGTGTTCTCGTGCCGGAGCTGCCCGCACGCGGCGGCGATGTCCCGCCCGCGGCTGGCCCGTATGTGCACGTTGATGTTCGCCCCCCGCAGCACCTTCTGGAACGCCAGTACGTCCTCGTCTCGCGGGCGCTCAAACTCCGTCCCCGCGACTTCGTTGTACCGGATCAGATTCACGTTGGCCCGGAGTGTCCGGGCGAGTTCCGAAAGCTGCCTCGCGTGCTCGGGCCGGTCGTTCACCCCGCGCAGCAGCGTGTACTCCAGAGTGATCTCGCGGCCCGTCCTCTCGAACCACGCGCGGCACGCCGCGAGCAACTCCGCGATCGTTGTGTACTCGGCCCACGGGATCAGCTTTCGCCGCAGCTCGTCGTTCGGCGCGTGCAGCGAGAGTGCGAGCGTCACGGGCAGGTCAAGCTGCTCCGACAGGCGCTGGATGGCCTTTGGCAGACCGACCGTGGAGATCGTCACTTTGCGGGCCGAGATGCCCGGCCCCCACAGGGACGTGATCGTCCTGACCGCGGGGATCACGGCGGCAAGGTTGCTCAGGGGTTCACCCATGCCCATGAACACCACGTTCGTGATCCGCCTCACGCCCTTCAGACGTGCGAGGCGCCACACCTGCTCGACGATGCGTCCGGCGGAGAGGTTGGCGTCAAGCCCCGTGAGCCCGGACGCGCAGAAGCGGCATCCCACCGGGCACCCGACCTGCGACGAGATGCACGCGGTGAATCGTGGCGCCCGGCGCGAGCCGTCGTCGTCCTCGGGCTCTCGCTCGTTGGCAAGGCTCGGGATCATCACGCACTCGGTCTGTCGTGAAGGGTCGCCCTGCTCCTGCCCCGCGATGGCAAGGGGAGAAGGCGGCGCGACCTCCAGCGTGCGGACCGGTTGGGGCGTCTGGTGATCGTCCCACTCGATGAGCAGCTTCTGGGTACCGTCGGTCGCGGCTTGCTGGCGCAGCGTCCGCCCCGACAGAAACGTCATGTCCCGCGCGAGCGTCGTCTGATCGAGCTTGGACAAGTTCGACATCGCCCCGGGGTCGATCGTCCCCTTCTCGTAGACCCACTCGAGGATCTGCTTGCCTCTGAACTTGGGCATGCGGCGGGTCTCGCACCAGGCGCCCAGGGATTCCGGCGTGAACTCGAAGATGTGCTGTGTCGGGTGCTTCATGGTTTCGCGACGCCGCGGGCGCTCCGTGCTCTGCTTAGGTGTTGTCAGGCCTGCCCGGTACTGGGGCTGCGTGCTCTTGTCGCGCTCACCGTCAGCGGAACCGCCCCGTAGGCGTCCGCCGTCACGACAGGGGCGGAGACGCGAAGCCGCCGCGAGCGAGGGTCGATCCCGCGGTCCGTCATCAGCTTCCTCAGAGCGCCCGGCTGTGCGAACTCGACGTCCTCGTCGAACACGTCGCGGGTCTCGATGGTCCCGCCGAACCTCGCCAGGATCGTTCGGCAAAGGCTCGCGACCAGGTCCTCCGGCGCGGAAGCGCCGGCGGTCACGAGCACGGTCTCACCGCCGGTATCGAACCACGACCAGTCGACCTCGGAGACGTCGTCCAGCAGCCTGGCCGGCGTGCCGACGTTCGAGGCGATCTCGGTCAGGCGCACCGAGTTCGAGGAGTTCTTCGAGCCGATGACAAGCACAAGGTCGCATTCCGGCGCGATGGTCCGCACCGCGTGCTGCCGGTTCGTCGTCGCGTAGCAGATGTCCTCGCTCGGCGGGGCCTTGATGGCCGGGAACGCCCGCTTGAGCGCGTCGATGATGAGACCGGCGTCGTCGGTCGAGAGCGTCGTCTGCGTGAGGTACACAAGCTTCTCCGGGTCGCGGATCGTGAGCCCGGGGATGTCGTCGGGACTCTCGACAACCTGCGTCGCGTTCGGCGCCTCTCCCGTAGTGCCGATGACCTCCTGGTGGTTCTTGTGTCCCACAAGCAGTACCTGGTACCCCTGGCGAGCGTAACGCACGGCCTCCGCATGCACCTTGGTGACCAGGGGGCACGTCGCGTCGATCGCGGTCAGCCCACGGGCCCGGGCCCTGGCGCGGACGTCCGGGGGGATGCCATGGGCGGAGAACACCACAATCTTGCCGGTTGGCACCTCGTCCACGTCGTCAACGAACTTCACACCCCGCGAGATGAACCGCCCCACGACGTGCCGGTTGTGGACGATTTCGTGGTAGACATAGAGATCCTCGCCCGGGAAAAGGTCGAGCACCTGGTCAACCACGTCGATGGCCATGTGTACCCCGGCGCAGAAGCCCCGGGGGTTGGCAAGAATCAGCCGCATGGGTGATGGTAGGGTGCCCGGACGAGTCCTCCGGGCCGCGAGGCCGCGGTTAGGACTTCGTCAAGACCTTGCGATCGGTTGCGGCGGGAGGGCCCGGTGCGGTACAAAGCCACTGTTGCAGCAGTTCGTGTCGGGTGTCTGGATGCATGCCGGGAGACTGGAGGTATATGCTTCGGCCCTCGAAGGTGGTTTCGGAGTCTCAGGACGTATGGAAGGTGTGAGGCCCTGGCACATCGTGCTCTTCGTCGCCGCAGCCATCGCGCTGGGCTTGGGTCTCTTCTGGCAGCTCAGGTCGGGGGACCAGATCGAAAAAGCAACGACGGTCGTGATCGTGGATGTGGCCACCGGCGACCTCTACGAGTGCGACCGCCCGTCGGGCGGGGGCCTTCTGTTCCCCCTCAAGAACCCCGAAACGCAGAAGGCCCTGATGCTCCCCGCCGAACGCGAGGGGGAAGTGTGGAAGGTTTCCGCTCGGTACCTGCCCCTGGCGGTATCTCTGGCTGAGAAGGAATCGGGCGAGGTAGCCCTGAACAAGGCCACCGGCCAGGTGAAGGTCAAGTCCCCGGAACCGATCAAACGCAAGCTCGCCGAGAAGTGACCAATGACGACCATGACCACCACGACGACCACAGCGCGCCGACACCGTGCCGACGGCTTCACCCTCATCGAGCTCCTGGTGGTCATCGCGATCATCGCGCTGCTCATCGGCATCCTCCTTCCTGCCTTGGGCAAGGCAAGAGAGGCCGCCCGAAACGTCATCTGCCAGTCCATGCTCCGAGGCCTGGGGCAGGGGCAGATGATCTACGCGGGAGCCAACTCCGACTTCATCGCCAGCCAGCGGACCAGCGGCGCGATGGCCGCCTACACCAACGGCGCATCCTGCGAGGGTGATACCAGCGCGAGCACGCCGACCGCCTCGACCGACTGGATCAGCCCGGTCGTGGGGGACTCCGCCGGCCTGTCCAAGAACCGCGCGATGCGCACGTTTCAGATCTTCAACAAGTACGGCTGCCCGTCCGCACGGGTCGTGAACGACGAGCTGTTCATCGGGTCGGGCGTTCCCGGGGACTTCGACGACTTCCAGCGTATCAAGGCCGGGTACACATACCGCCAGGTTTCGTACCTCGCGCCCGCCGGGTTCTCACTCCTGGGGTTTGATGTACGTGCCATGCCGGATGCGGTCCGCTACTACACGCCGAATCCCGGCGCCGCCCGGATGGACTGGCGCACCGCCTCCTCCGGCTTCCGAGACCCCTGCACGGTCCGGGGCGACTATCTGCCCCGCCTGGATCAGATCGGCATCCAGCTCTCCAGCAAGGTGCTCGCCGCCGACGGTACGCGGTACTACGACTCGACCCGCCGCGTGCTGGACTTCGAACTCAGCGGCAACCCCAACCGGTTCGGGTCGTTCTGCGACTCCGGCCCCGGCTTCAACGGCTCGACCGCCTACGGCCGTGGAGCCAACCTCTCAAACGTCAAGCTTTCGTATCGGCACTCCGGCGTCATGAACGCCCTGTTCTTTGACGGCAGCGTCCGCGTCGTCAAGCAGGACGAGTCTTACGAGCGCGTCGACTACTGGTACCCCTCGGGCAGCACCTTTACCGGGGCCTCCACGACACCCGAGGCCCTCGCTCGGTTCCAGGTGAACAAGCCCATCCCCTGACCGGCACCATCTTGCCCCCGGTCGGCCGTATTATCGATCATGCAGCCCGATTCCCTGATCGCCGTCGCGGTCAACAACTCTCGTACGCGCGTCGGCCGCTTCCTCAAGGGGGATCTCATCGACCCGGCCTCGTTCCCGTGCAATGACCCGGCCGCCGCCGCCGGGGCCATTCTCGGAGCGTTGGCCGCCTCACCCGGCCTGCCGGTGGTTCTCGCCAGCGTCAACCCGCCCGCGCGGGACGCGCTGGCCTCAGCCGTTCGGAAGTCCGGCGTCACGCCCCTCCACGCGGGCGCCGATGTCCCGTTGCCCTTTGTGCACACGCTCCGGGACGCCTCGACCGTGGGGCAGGACAGGATCCTCTGCGCGCTCGGCGCCTTTGTTCGCGCAGAGCAGGCGTGCATCATCGTTGACGCGGGGACGGCGATCACGGTGGACTTCGTGGATGGCGAGGGCGTCTTCCATGGCGGGTGTATCGCGCCCGGTCTGGGCATGATGCTCGCGGCCCTTCACGCACGCACCGCGCAGCTTCCGGCGGTGCGGTTCGAGCCGCCCGACCCTGCCCTCGGCCCCTTCGGCCGCGACACCCAGCACGCGATGCTCCTGGGCGTGCTCGCGGCTGCACGCGGCGCGGTGCGAGAGACCATCGAGCGATACGCCGAGTTTTACGGCGCGTTCCCGCAGATCATCGCGACCGGTGGGGACGCGGCTCTCCTCTTTGAGAACCACGACCTGGTCGAGCACATCGTGCCCGATCTCCAGCTCATCGGCATACTCGAGGCATGCAAGCTCGCTTGGGGAGCGGATGACTCAGACGAAAGCCTCGATCACGAGGAGTCCGCCGTTTCCGACGATGACCGGGACGGGCGAGATGCCGACCCCTGAACTCGCGAGCGACCATGCAGGCCCCTGGTGGGCGCTCGCCACGCCCGTTGGCGCGCGCGGCGCGCTGGCCTGCATCGTGCTCGGGCCCGATGCCTCCGTAGCGCTCAGGCGGCTGGGGTTGCCCCCGTTCGACGCAGGGAAGGCCCGTGTGGTCGACGTGCCCGGCGTCGATCAGATGGTCGTGTTCCGGTGGGAGGACTCGCTTCACCTCATGCCCCACGGGGGGCCGGCCGTCATGGGAAGCGTGATCGACTGGCTGGGGACGCGGGGGTTCTCCCGGAGGGCGGACCCCTCCCCCCGGGCGCTCTACCCGGAAGCCGGCAGCGATCTGGAAGCCTGGATGCTCTGGACCCTCGCGCGGGCTGTGAGCCCCAGCGTCATTCCGGCCCTGCTGGCGCAGCCCGAGGCGTGGGCTCGGCCGGGCGTGGCATTTCCAGGGCCGGGTGACCCGCTTTCTAGTGAGTTCCGGAGGCTGGTTGAACCTCCTCTCGTCGTGGCCGTCGGCCCGTCCAACATCGGGAAGTCGTCGCTGCTCAATGCGCTCGCGGGTCGTCGCGTATCCATCGTCGCCGACGAACCGGGAACCACGCGAGACCACGTGGGGGCGATTGTCGAGCTCGACGGGCTCGTGGTGCGCTGGGTGGACACGCCCGGGTTGAGAGCAAACCCGGACGCTGCGGAGGCAGCGGCCCATGACATCGCGATGACGCTCGCGCCCCACGCGGACCTGGTGCTGCTCTGCTCGGATCCTGGCGCCGAAGTCTCGGAGGAGGTTGCTGCGAAGCTGGCGGATGGCGTCCCGGTGCTCAGAGTCGGGCTGCGCTCCGACCTGGGGCCGCCGCTTGGAGGGCCGGAGGTGAGTGTGAGCCTGAGGGACCACGAAGGCCTTGGCGGTTTCGCAGGGGCAGTTCGAACCCGGCTGGTGAGCGACCGGGCCATGCAGGGGGTCGATCCCCTCTGGTTCTGGCCCCCGGCCCTTTGGCGGGGCCCCTAGACTTGCCCCCGAGGCCCAATCCCGAATGGAGCCCGTCCGGCCGACGCCGGAAGACTGGCACGGAGCGATATGGACGAAAGACAGACACAGATCCGCGAACGGGCAGGTCTTGAAGAGTCTCTGCTCAATCAGGACTTCATCGACTGGCTCCGGAAATGGGGGACGCCGATCCTGATGGTCGCGGCCCTCAGCGCCGTCGGGTACACGCTCTACCTCCGTTACCAGGTGGGCCAGTCGCAGCGAGTCGACAAGGCCTTTGCGGAGTTCGAGCTTGCGCGTGCGGGTGCGAGCGCCAGCCCGTCTGCGCTCGCGGCGGTCGCCACGGAGTTCGAGGGCGTGCGCGCAGTGAGCATGCTTGCGCGTCTTGAAGCTGCCGATCGATACGTGGACGCGGTACGTCGCCGCATGAAGATCGGGGCCGAGCTCGCGGTGAGCGAGCAGGGCTCTCCGACGGGAGCGCTGGCCAAGCCCGAAGACGCCCTGGCCGACACGGACCGCGAGGACTACCTCACACAGGCCGCAGCGCTCTACCAGCGAGTGCACGATGACGCCTCGACCAGCTCCGGGAATCTCCTGACCCGCGTGAACGCGATGTACGGGCTGGCGGCTGTGGCGGAGTGCCGTCGCAACTGGGACGAGGCTGCACAGTGGTACAACCGTATCGCCTCGCTGGTCGACGGCACGACGTACGTGCTGCACAAGAAGGTCGCGGAACAGCGAGTGAAGGAGCTGGACGAGCTGAAGGCCACCCCGCCTCTGCCTCTGGACGCTCAGGTTCCAAAGCCCCCGCCGCCCCCGGCACCGCCCGCGCCCGCGGTCGGCGATCCGGGCGCGACTCCCCCGGCGACCGTTCCCCCGACACCCCCCCCCGATCAGACCCCGCCCCAGGGCGAGCCGCCTCCGGCCACTGACGGACCCAAGCGGTGAGCGCTCGGGGGGGAGCCGCCCAGCCCCTCGCGGTTCCCAGGCGAGCCGTCCAGCTTTCGGCCCGCGCGCGCCGCATGCTCCCGGGCGTCTGCATGGCCCTTGTCGTCATGGTTGCGGCGGTGTGTACACCGGGGTTTTTTAGCATCACGATCGTCCACGGCCGTGCGGTCGGGGCGGTGCTGGATGTACTGCTGAACGGCGCGCCGGTGGTGATCGTCTCCGTCGGCATGTGCCTGGTGATCGCGACGGGCGCGATCGATCTCTCCACGGGCTCGGTCATGGCACTGTCCGCTGTGGCGGGGGCCACGCTCGCGTCTCAGTCCGGGTTGGGGGGGCCCTGGCCAATCGCCGCCGCCCTTCTCTGTGGGCTGACCTGCGGCGTGGTTTCGGGGGTGCTGGTCGCTTGGCTCGGGCTGCCGGCGGTCGTCGCGACGCTCGTGACGATGGTTGGGTGTCGCGGTGCCGCGCAGGCCATCACGTCCGGTCTCAACCGACCATTCCAGGATCCTCTCTCCGGCTGGCTCGCGAACGGCTCGGTCGGAGTGCTGCCGGTGCCGCTCCTGATCGCCGGTCTCACAGTCCTTGCCGCGTGGCTTTTCGTACGCATCTGGCCATTGGGGCTCATGCTCCAGACGCTGGGAGACTCCAGAGACGCGGCGCGGCGCTCGGGCGTGCCTGTCCTCGCGCTGGCGCTCGCGACGTTCGGCATCGCGGGTCTGTGCAGCGCGATCGCGGGCGTCCTGGTCTGCGCAGACATCCAGACCGCTGATCCGAACTCGACGGGCCTGGCCATCGAGCTTGACGCCATTCTCGCTGTGGTCATTGGTGGTGGTTCGCTCCGGGGTGGGCGAGCCGCGGTGCTGGGCGCTGCGCTCGGGGCACTCCTGATGCAGGCCGCGACGGTGCTGCTTGACATCTGGGGCGTGGCGCCCGGCCTCATACTGGTGACCAAGGCACTGGTCGCGGTCGCCGGGGCTCGCGCCCTGGGCGGAGGTTCTGCCGCGTTGGCTCAGGGGGGCAGGTCTTGAACTGGCGAGCGCTTCTGCCAACGCTGGTCGGCCCGGTGGTGCTGGTGTGCATGCTGGTCATCGCGGAGGTCCGCTACCCGGGCTTTGATGCCGCCGGAGTCGTCTCCGGCCTCTGGACTTCGCGGGCCCCGCTGATCCTTGTCTCGATCGGCATGACCTGGGTGGTGATCGCCGGGGGGATCGACCTGGCGGTCGGTGCCGTGGCGACCCTCTCCGCCTTTGTGACGGTGTGGGCCGCGCAGGCCGGGGTGCCCCCCGCGCTCGCGGTGGCTTGCGGGCCGCTCGTCGGGCTCATCGCGGGGGCCACCCAGGGCCTCGCGGTGCAGCGACTGGGGCTTCCGGCGTTCATCGTGACCCTTGCGGGCATGTTCCTGGCGCGCGGGGCGGCCCTGATGCTGAGCACCGAGCCGCTCTCTCTGCAGCGCGGCTACTTCGGAGAGTTACCGGGGTGGGCCTGGAGCCTCGGCAGGACGGAATCGACCGTAACCTCACTCTGTGTGCTTGGTGTGGCCGGCTGTGCCATCGTCTGGGACTTCCGCGGCGTTGGCGGTAGATGGGTCCGGGCCCTGGGGGATAACCCTGTGGCTTGCTCCGGCCGCGTTCCCGTGGCGCGAGTTCGTGTTGCGACCTACGTGCTCAGCGGAGCGCTTGCGGGCGTGGCGGGAATCGCCGCACTGCTCTATGTGCCCACAGCGTCCCACGATCAATCGCAAGGCATGGAGCTGGACGCCATCGCCTCTGTCGTGATCGGGGGCACGCTCATTACCGGAGGGCGGGGCTCGGTCCTTGGCACGCTGGTCGGGGTGCACGTCGTGGGGTTGGCGCTCGTGCTGCCCGCCTATGAGCCGGGGCTTTCGCCCGGTGCGGTCCAAATGCTCGTCGCCGCGGTTCTGCTCGCCTTTGTCGTTGCCCAAACCGTCCTGAGGCGGCTGGCCGGGAGCACCGGACGGGGCGTCGCCCCGGCATAAGCCTCGGGGGATTCCGCGTAACCTTGTGGCATGAACCACTACGAGATCTGGGTCAACCTGAAGGACAGCCGAAAGGACCTGGAGTTCTGTCAGGCGGTCAGCCATTACCTGGGCCACCTGCGGGACCTGGGGCGGCTGGAATCGTGGCGGATCACGAGGCGGAAGTTCGGGTTCGGCCCCGCGGGATTGGGCGAGTTCCACATCTCCATCGCCTTCCGCGACCTCGCCCAGTTCGACATGGCCTTTGGCGAAGTGGCAACCAGGACGGGTGAGGTCGAGCGGCTGCACATGCCGGTCTATTCGATGGTCACGGACTTCCAGAGCGCACTCTACCGGGACTTCCCGGACCCGCAACGGGTGGGTGCCTAGGCGCGCGGGGGGTTTCCGGATGCGGGCGCTATTGCACCACGTCCCAAACGTCGCTATAACTAGGTCGTCCCGGAGGGACGCTGTCATGCACCGCAGGACTGGTGAACCGGCTGGTGGTCGTGGGGATGAGACGCTGGACGGCGCCGGGGTGGTGCCGTCGGACCTCGCGGCGGCGCTGGCGGCGTCGGAAGCCGGCGGGCTCGGGTCCAAGGTGCTGGTGCTCAATAAGGCGTTCGCCGCGATGCGTGTCGTGCCCGCGAAGCGCGCCTTCAGCCTGCTCTCGCGCAGCATCGCGGAGATCATTCACGTCGAGACCGACGGCGCCGGCGCGGGACGGTACCTGACCTATGACCTTGAGTCCTGGATCGAGGTCTCCGCGCTCGCTCGCGAGATGGAGCGGGAGCGCCACGACTGGGTCCGCACGGTACGGTTCGAGATCGCCGTGCCACGCATCATCCGACTGCTTGGCTATGAGCGACTGCCGGCGCAGAGCGTGAAGCTCAACCGCCGAAACCTCTTTGCCCGCGATCGCAACCGTTGCCAGTACTGCGGCCGCATCTATCCCACGAGCGACCTGTCGATCGACCACGTGCGCCCTCGCGCCCAGGGCGGCGGTGACTCGTGGGAAAACCTCGTCTGCGCTTGCATCAAGTGCAACGCCAAGAAGGGCGGACGCACGCCCGACGAGGCGCACATGCGGCTCATCCGCAAGCCCGAGCGTCCGAAGCGAAACCCCCTGATCATGCTCCGGCTCGGAAACGAGAAGTACCAGTCGTGGCGTGCGTTCCTCGACCACGCGTACTGGAGTGTGGAGCTGGGCTGATCGGGGCTCGGCGTGGGCCCGCCCGAGTCGGCCTCACACGCGGACGGCCCGCGCGTACACAAGCCACTCGACGCACAGCAGTGCCAGCGCGCCGGCCGCGAACCAGTGCCAGACCTCGCGCCGTTCCTTGGGATTCGCGGGGGCGGCATCGCCACTCGTTGCTCGCGCGACACGTGCGGGGCCGTGGAGCGATGATTCCGAGGCGTTGAGCACGTTGACCGCCAGCGACCTTCCCCCCGCGCTGTACAGCCCCACCCGGGCGAGAGGCGGGATGGTCGCGACCACTGCTCCGGGGCCCGCGACGGCGGTTGCCGAGTCCGGACCTTCGACCGAGACGCTCGTTCCCGGGGCCGTGGGTATCTCGATGGGCTCGGCCGTGGTGAAGCCCTCGCCTCGCGAGAGCGCTTCACGCGAGGTGAGGAAATCCACGGCCGAGGCGACAAACACCGGAAACCCGGGCTGCACAGGCCAGTTTGACCGCGTGAGGTCGAAAGTCACGAGCAGCCGTGGCCACCGGTCCGCGGCGTTTGAGAGGATGATGGGCGAGGCGGTGCACCGCGCGATCGGCTTCCAGCCCTCCACCGGGGTCACGAGGGGAGTGGCGTCGAGCGAGAGGCCGTCGAGGCTCACGTGCCTGAGCGTTGCGTGCCGCCGATCCCAGAAGACGGCGCCCGGGGGGCCACCTTCGCCAGCGCCGAGAAGCCCGGGCCTTCCGGGGGCATCCGCGCCAAACGTGAGCGAGGGGCACTCAGGTGTTGTGCTGGGTGACACGCGGTCAAAGACGATCAGGGACGGGGGTGGCGGCGTGGGAGAGCCCCGCGAGAGCCACTCCCGCTCGGAGACCACCTCGATGCCTGAGGTCCGCAGTTCGGAGAGCACTTCGCGCAGCAGCACCGAACCCAGCGGCGCCGCGCTCCGTCCGCCCTCCGGAGACACGACCAGCACCCGGGGGTCTGCCGCCGGCGCGAGCATGAGCGCCGCCGAGTCGTCCGCGGTCAGGGCATCCCCTCCTGGGAGGGCGGCCCGGAGGACGCCCCCGGTCACGTTCGCGATCTGAAACGAAGCAGCGGTTCTTGCCCCGTTCCCAGCCGCGATGATCGGGATGCGGGACACGACATCATCGTCCACACTGATGCTCAATACGGTCGGGGCTGGGTCGGTCCCCGTCCAGATGACCTCCACCAGGCCATCGACAGTACCTGAGGATGCTTCCGAGCGCCTCGCGGCAAAGGTCACGATTCCGAGATTTGGCGGAGTCGCCTCCCCTTGGAATGCCAGCCGCTCGACCCGCACCGCTGCGGGCACGTCCTCGGTAGGTGGGGCCTCATCCGAGAAGAGGGCGATGGCGCCCCGCGGTGTTTCCTCATCCACCGCATCGAGCAGCGAAACCGCGAGCTCAAGAGCCGCCCGGAGGTCGCCGGGTTGGTCCGTGCCCGAAATGCCCGAGAGCGCGTCGAAGGTGGCCCGGTGAGAGGCCCCGAAGCCGGAGACCACGTGCGGTTCCAAGGCGAACGCAACAACCGCGAACTGGCTCGGGGGTGACCCGCGGTCCGCACGCACCAGTTCCCGCGCGCGGGCGAGCGAGTCATCCAGCCGAGTCGCGCCGGGCCGGGCCGTGAGGGCCGACATCGACGCGGACGTGTTGATGAGAAGCACGATGCGGCCCCCGCCCCCTCCCACGCCGCGCACCGCGGGGCGTCCCACGGCGCAGACAACGAGCCCCCCGATCAGCAGGTGCAGCAGGAGCAGCCACGACGGGCGCAGCATCCGAAGCGGTACGTTGACCTGCACGTCCCTCACAGCATGAGGCCAGTAGCGCACCGTCGAAACACGCACCGGGCGCCGCCTCAGGCGCAGCAGGTAGAGCAGGATCAGCACGGGGCCAGCTGCAGCCGCAGCCAAGGCCATGGCGGATGGCGCGAGAAACTCCACGGACGAGCATAAGGCGAGAACCGCGGGGCGAGCGTCGCGCTCAGGCAGCCGTGGGGGCCTTGAACCCCTCGCCCCAGATGAAAAGTTCCTTCGAGACGTCGCGGCTGGCCTGAGGCTTGGTCGTTCCCGCGAGCGCGAACATCCGCTTCGTCCGGGCGATCACGCCCGGCGTCGGCTCGCCCTCCAGAATCTTCATCAGGATGTTCCCCCCCGGTCTGAGCAGACCGGCGCACAGGTCCAGCACGCGCTCGCACAGCCTCGCGGACAGAAAGTCGTCGCCGTGACCCGTGGTATTGGGCGCCATGTCGCTGATCAGCACGTCGAAGCGTCGTTCCGAACCGTCCGGGAAGCCCGCCGCGGCCATGAAGTCCGCCGGGTCGGTCGCGAAAATGTCCCCCCGGAGCCTCACGACCCGGTCGGAGAGGTCCGCGGAAACTTCCGAAAGGTCGATGCCGACGATCCTCGCCTTTGGCCCAAGATGCTTGTCGAGCACCTGCAGCCACGAGCCCGGTGCGCAGCCGAGGTCGAGCACCGCGTCATTGCGGCGGATCAGCCGTCGCTTTTCCTGGATTTCGAGCAGCTTGTACGCGGACCGGGCCGCATATCCCTCGGCCTTGGCCTGCTTGAAGTACCGGTCGTGGAGCTTGCGGGGTTGGGGCATGGGCGCGAAGGTTAGTCCCGCCCGCGGGAGGCCTCGCGGGCCTCGATCCAGTATCGCTGAATCTCCTCCAGAATCCGCTCGTTCACCGGATGCCCGGGCTCCTCTCGAAAGCCCGGCAGGCTCGTGACCAGGGCCTTGAGCTGAACGAAGCCCGTGCGCAGCGGGTCGACCGTGGGGTGGATGCGGGCGAGCTCCTCGCCGATGAGGTCAACATCGAGCCAGTGGAGAGAATCGTCCGGCATGGCAGCCTCCGCCCTGGGCGTGTGGATGCCAAAGTTGTAGGACCGTGGTGAGCCGGAGGCCGCCCGGGCTCGTCGCTCACGCCTGCAGGCTGATCACACCGCGGGTTGGGGCGGCCTGGCTCTCTGGGGCGGCCGCGGGCGTGGTGCCCCGCTCCGCGGCGAGCTGCTGCATGAGCATGACCCACGTCTCTCGCTCGAACTCGAGCAGCTTCACCAGAGACTCCGCCTTGGCACGGTCCTTCTCGAACCGGGCCTCGACGACCAGGCGGTACAGATACGAGTACAGGCCCCGCGCGTTCTGGGCAAGCTCAGGGTCGATGTCGTCACGGATCGTGTTGAGCAGCTCGAAGACGATGTCGCGGCATTGCGAGAAACCGCTGAAGGTCTTTTCGGGATTGTTCGCGTCCAGGCCCTCGATACCCTGCCTCGCGAACTTGATGGAGCCTTCGAGGAGCATCAGCCGAAGCTCCTCGGGGCTGGCGGTCATGACCTTGGTGCGAAGATAGGTGTTGGCTGACTGTGTCGACATGGGTGGGGTATCTATCGGACGAATCGGCGCCCCTGTTCAGCCGTGCCGCCGCGCGAGAGGGATCAGCCCAGCGAGGCGAGGGCGGATTGCTGGGTTTGCAACTTGCCGATGGCGGTCTCCATAGCCAGGAACTGCTTCTGGAGGATCTCCTGCTTGCTCAACAGACGCTGATTCATGGCGGTGACGCGGGCCTGCTGCAGGCGGATCTGCTCCTCGATGGCCTTCGTCCTGCCCGTCAGCACGCCGCTGGTGGAGTCGATGAACCGCGTGGCGAGCTGCTCGATCTGGCCGATGACGCCCAGGGCGGAGAACGTGTTGCCCGCGTTGGGGTTCCGGACCGTGACGCCGGGCAGCCCGGGCACCTCGATCTCCGCGTCCTGCACCTGCTCGCGGGTCGTGAAGAGCGATTCGACGCTGGCGGGGTCCTCGTCGAGGGCCGATCGCAACCGGGTTTCATCCAGCTTCAGAGAGCCGCCCTCACCGATGGTGATCCCGATTTCCGCGAGGGTCTCGAAGCGGCCCGAGGTGCCGATGCCGGCGGCCTGGATGGTGCGGAAGAGGGAGGACCTGACCTCCAGCATCGTGCTGTCGCCGAGCAGTGCGCCCTTCTGCTGGGTCTCTTCGACGTACTTGGTCTGCTCCGCGATGCGGGATACCACCGTGTTGAAGGACTTCACGAACGCGTCGATCTCCGAGAAGATCGCCTCCGTGTCGGTTGCGATGGTCATGGTCACCGGATCATCCGAGCGCCGGGCCAGGTCAAGACGCACGCCCGGAAGCAGCGTGTCCACCGTGTTCGTGCTGCTGGTGACCGCGATCGCACGGGCGGCGTCCGTCGACCCATAGAACATGAGCGCGTCGCGACCGAGTTCCAGGGTCTGAGGTGCCAGGGAGAATGAGCCCGTGTCGAGAAGAAAGCGCCCGGCGGTCCCGCTTGAGCTGCTGGTGAGGCTCAGCCGGTAGGGGGTGGCCCCCGCGCCGTCTCTCACCAGAGCCGCCGAAACCCCCGCGCCGGCCTGGTTGATCTTGTCGATCACCTGCTGCAGAGTGTCCGCCGCGGAAAACTCGACGACCCGCTCGAAGGACCCGTCGACGAAGTTGGAGGACCCCGTGTCCTCCGCTGTCTTCGCGAGGTTCAGGGCCTTCGCGGCGGTGCCGGAGACGTCCTCGATCTTGATTTTCAGGGTTCCCGCTGGGGTTGAGGTGTTGTCTTCGCTGATCACCAGCCCGTCGCCGGTGGAGTTGATCGAGGCTTTCACCTTCAGACCCAGGGCGTTGATCTTCGTGATCACGTCGCCCATCGTGCGGGTGTTGGCGTCGATGTTCACGGTCTGCGAAACGCCGGTGGAGTCGGTGATGCGGAAGGTGCCCGTGCCCACGCCACGGCCCGCGTTCACGGACGCCAGCGTCGTGGACCGGCTGACGTACTGCCTCTGCAGGTTGTTCGCACTGACGGTCGCGGAGGCCACACCCGTAGCGCCCGTTGAAAGCCCGAGCGATGCCGCGGTGTCGGCCCCCGTGCTGCCGGTGACGATGAGGTTGCCGCTACCCCCCGTCAGGTCCGTGAGCTCGAATCCATTGCCACGCTCGTTGAGAGAGAGCCGGACCGCTCCGCTTGTCGCCGTGTCGACCGCGGCGATCAGTTCGGCCACGCTGCCGTTTACGAGGTCGAGGTCGAAGTCATAGTTGGTGCCGTTGCGGGTGGTGATGAACACCTTGCCGTCGCCGGTCAGCCCCGCACCCCCATTCAGCCCGCGCAGCAGCGAGGTGTTGAGGCCCGCGAGCAGGCGGCTGCCGCTGAGGGTGCCGGTCGCAGAGCCGAGGATTCCCAGGTCGGCCGCCGTGGTGGAGCCCAGCGTCGGGTTCTCGGAGACCGTGATGGTCCGCGAGCCCGAGCTCTCGGTGATGACGAGCCTGCCGTTGCTCTGATCGATGGAAGCGGTGACGTCGGTGAAGCCCTGATCCGCGAGTTGCTCGTTGATGCGGTCCACCAGCCCCTGCATCGTGGAGACCTCGCCCTCAACCTTTACGAGCTGATCTACCCCATTGACGTTCTGCGTTTCGTAGACGTCGCCCACGTTGATGAAGGCGTCGGAGCCGCTGACTGAGATCTTGAAGTTCCAGACCGAGGTACCGGTGCCGCTGGCACTGCGGATATTGACGCCCCGCCCGTCGTTAAGGTTGGCGAGGGTCACGTTACCATGGAGCCGGTGGATGACCGAGCCGGTGAGGGTTCCGCCCGAAGCGGCACCCGCGATGCCCAGGCTCGCCGCGGTCGTGTAGCCCGTGCCGTTGGCGACCGTCATCGTCCCGCCGCCCCCCGCGGTGTCCTTCAGGACCAGCCGCCCGCCGCTCACACTCGCCGATACTCGGGCAGAGCCGTTGTCGTTGATGGCCTGCAGAACGTCACCGACCGTGGTGGCGCGAGAGAGATCGATCGTCGCGGAGACGCCGGCGGAGTCGGTGACCACGATGCGCCCGCGGGAGACCCCGGCGCCGTCGTTCAGGTCCGCCAACGCCACGTCGGTGTCCAGCCTCGCGTGCGCGGGCTCAAAGCTGAAGCTGGTTGCGCCCAGCGCCGCGACGTCGGAGTTCGCGAAGCCCCGGCTGAGCATCTGCTGCGTCGTCACCAGGCGATCGACGAGGAACGTGTACGTGCCGTTGGCGGCGGTGGGGCCCGCGGTGCCCCGCAGGACGTCGGAATCCGAAGAGGTCGCCGAGCGGGTGGAAAAGGTCTTCTTGTCCCGGAACGCCTTCGCCGCGTCACGGAGTGCCGAAAGCCGGGAGTTGATGTCGAGGTACCCGGTCTGCTGGAGCTGAAGCTGAGCAACGCGGGCGGCGACCAGGTCCCGGGGGCGAGCCTCCACCTTGAGAAGCTGCTGGATGATGGAGGCGCTGTCGATCCCGCTGAACAGCCCCACGCCGGTCGAAATTCCGCTCATGCCGTGCGCTCCTCTCGATCATGCCGCGTGCCGCGTCCTCCAGGAGAGAAGCGAACCGTCGTGGCTTGCAGCCCAGCGTCCCGCCCGCGCGCCCGTAAACCGGTACGAGGGCGTTGGGAGGTCCGCCGCTGTCGCTCTGCATACTGGCCGATCAAGCCCGGCCCGCCTGAGTGACATGAGGTCCATTGCCCAGGTCGACAGCACCCGCGCGTACATCTTGCGCACGCGGAGTTGCAGGTCTGCCGGGGCTGGCATGTCATGGCTCAAAGCGTCGTCCCTCGGTGGCAAGTGCCGTCCATGACGTTCATCGGCATCGCCGGGGGGAGGCCTTCATCCGACCGCCGGTTATTCGGTCCCTCAAACCCGCCGGGGTTCCCGGGCGTATCAATCACCCGAGCGGGGTCGGAGTGCCGATCTCATCCGCTCCCATCGGAGTCCCTGAATGCCCGAGCCAGCCCTTCCGCAGGTCACCGCGCTGCCTTCATGGCTTCTCCGTACCGTCGGGGCCACGTCCGGGCTGCTCGCCATTTGGGCGGCGGTCATGGCGGTTCTGGCGTCGATCGTGGCGCCCCGGCCCGCTTGGGTATTGTTCGGTTTTGAGGTCGTCGTCGTTGCGGCCGGGGTGATCGGGGTCGGCTTCAGCCGTCGGCGGTTCCAGGAAGGGCAGGGCCTCGCGCTCACCTGCGTAGCGGGGGCCGTCTTTGCGTCTGCGGTCCTTTCCTGGCTCGGCAACCGCCAGGGAGTCACGCTCATCGAAACCCGGGGTCAGGCGTCTCTGCTGGGCTTTGCGGCGGTGCGGGTTGGAGTAGCGGGCTTGTTCGCGTTAGCCGCCGCGTACGCGGTGCTGCGACGCACCGCGCAGGCTCGTGCCTACGCCCTGCGGGCGGGGGTTGCGTTGCTTGCCCTGGGGGGGCTGGGTGCTGCGTTCTGGATGGGGCGCCAGCAGATCGGGGCGCTCGCGCCGTTCGTTGGCGGCGCAATCAAGCTCCTCGCGCTCACCATCGGCATGATTCTCGTCTGCGCCGGTGGGCACTGCGCTATCCGAGCGTTCGAGAGCGGCAGGACCCAGCCGGAGGGCGCGTGAGCGGGCGTTAGGCTGAAGCGGGGTGCCAGACCGTTTTCATCTCGAGGAATGGCTCGATCCACCACGGGGACTCGCACGCGGCGGACTTCCAGTCCACCTCACCATGGACGACCGTGCGCTTGATGTTCTCAGCGATGCCAACGCGGAGGGCCGCCGCAAGCTCGGGCGAAACCTCCGCGGCATGCACACCGTCGATATCCCTGTGAGAAGCCACAAACGGCACGAGTTCCCCGGGGTCGCCCGTGAGGATGTTGCAGACCCCCGCGGGGAAGTCGCTGGTGGCGATGACCTCGCCGAGCACCGCGGCGGGGAGCGGGTCCGCCGCGTCGGCGATCACGACCGCGGTGTTGCCCGAACACAGCACGGGCGCGAGCAGGGAGACAAGAGAGAGCAGCGGGGGAGATGGTGGGCACACGACGCAGACGACTCCGGTGGGCTCCGCGAAGGTGAAGTTGTAGTATGGGCCCGAGACCGCGTTGTGGCAGCCGAGGACCTGCGAGAACTTGTCCGCCCAGCCCGCGTAGTGCACCATCCGGTCCACCGCGAGGGCGACCTCCGCCTGCGCCTGCTTGACGCCGTTGGCCCCGCGCGACGCGACGATGGCGCCCGCGAGCTCGGCCCGCTTGCCTTCCATCATCTCGGCAGCCCTGTACAGGATCTGGCCCCGCAGGAGCGCCGAAGAGCCTGACCAGCCGCCCAGCGCCCGGCGCGCGGCTTCCACTGCTTCGCGCAGGTCCTTGCGGGAGGCGCGAGACGCGTGCGCCGCCACGCCCCCCCCGCGGTCCCTCACTTCGATCGACCGCCCGCTCTCGGAACGCGGGAACTTGCCGTCGATGAACAGCTTGTAGGTCTTCAGCACGTCGATTCTCTCGGGCATGGGATCTCCGGCGTTCGGCGCTTCGTCTCTTTCACCACCGGCTAGCGTGCTCGGCTTGAGGGGGCCTCCAGCGTCACATACGCCCGCAGTCCCTGCAGCCCGCCCTCGCGGCCGAATCCGCTCTCCTTGTATCCGCCGAAGGGACTGGCAGGGTCGAACTTGTTGTAGGTGTTGCACCAGACGACGCCGGCCCTCAGCTTTCCGGCGATGTCGAAGATCTTGGAACCCTTGTCCGTCCATATGCCCGCCGCCAGGCCGTAGGGGCTGTTGTTCGCACGCGCCACCGCCTCTTCCGGCGTGCGGAAGCTCATCACGCTCAGCACCGGGCCGAAGATTTCCTCCCGCGCGATCGTGTGGCTCGGCTGGACGTTGCTGAAGAAGCAGGGGCGGCAGAAGAGGCCGTGGCTGGGAAGCTCGCCGCTTGCCACCTCGTGGTACGTCGCGCCCTCCTCGCGGCCGAGCGACACGTAGCGGTTCACCCGGTCGAGCTGCTCGCGGCTGTTGATCGCGCCCACGTCCGTGTTCTTGTCCAGAGGGTCCCCCACGCGGAGCGACGCCAGACGCCGCTCCAGCCTTGCGATCACCTCGGGGAGGATGCTCTCCTGTACGAACAGCCGCGAGCCGGCGCAGCACACCTCGCCCTGGTTGAAGTAGATTCCGGCGATCACCCCTTCGACCGCCTGGTCGAGGCTGGCGTCCTCGAAGATGATGTGGGGCGACTTTCCGCCCAGTTCGAGCGACAGCTTCGCTCCGCGGGCCGCGACCGCCGAGGCGATCTTCTTGCCCACCTCCGTCGATCCCGTGAAGGCGACCTTGTCTACATGCGGGTGGCCCACGATGGCGGCGCCCGTGCGCCCATCGCCCGTCACAACGTTGAGCACTCCCCCGGGCACGCCGCACTCTTCGAAGACCTCCGCGAGCCTGAGCGCCGTGAGCGGGGTGGTCTCCGCCGGCTTGAGCACGCATGTGTTGCCGCACGCGAGGGCGGGTGCGAGCTTCCACGCCGCCATGAGGAGTGGGAAGTTCCAGGGGATGACCTGCCCGCAGACTCCCACAGGCCGTGGCGTGCGCCCCGCAAAGGCGTAGGCGAGCTTGTCCGCCCATCCCGCGTGATAGAAGAAGTGCGCCGCCGCCAGCGGCACATCAACGTCGCGGCTCTCCTTGATCGGCTTGCCGCTGTCCATGGTCTCGAGCACCGCGAACTCGCGGGCACGCTCCTGCAGACGCCTGGAGACGCGGAACAGGAACTTGGCTCGCTCGCGGGCGGGCAGCCCGCTCCACGAGGGCAGGGCTCGCGCCGCCGCCTGCACCGCCTGGTCAACGTCCCTCTCAGACCCCTGTGTAATGTTCGCCAGGGGCTGCTCGGTCGCCGGGTTGATGGTTGCAAACGCGCTGGCTCCGGGGCGTGTCCACTTGCCGCCGATGTAGTGGCCGTACGCTGGTTTGATCTGGACCTTTACGGTCTCTGGGGCCGGGGCATAGTCCCACCGGCCCCCGGTTCGGGCGGCGGCAACGCCACGAGCCGGCGCGGCTGAATCGACCGTTGAGGCGGGGTGGCGGCCGTTGGTTCCCATGGGCTCAGTGTATGGGCGGGCTAGGCGCCGCACTCCGGGCACCGCGCCGGGGTGGGTCCGCGTTCGGCGCCGGGCACGGGCCGCGGGTACCCGCAGCGCTCGCAGAGTCCGTGGCGGCGGCGGACCGCGCTGCGCACCGCCCGGGCGCCACTCCAGAGGCCCCAGGCGAGCACCGCGTAGAGCAGGCTGTTCACCGCAAACCCGAGTGCGATGGGCCGAACCGGCAGCCTTCGGTCGACCCGCCGGGGCCCAAACAGCCTGGACATCGAGCCCTCGATGTCGATACCCATGATCCACGCCCGGCGCAGCGGGCCGGCCCCCTCCTCGGGCAGGTGCGAGGCGTAGTCGAGCCAGCGCATCGCGTACATCGGGTACCCGACTCGCACATGCGTCACGGTCCACTGCCTCCGGCCATCCGAGGTGAGTGCGAGGCTCGACCCCATCCACACCTGTTCGCTGATGAGGTCCGACCTGATGCCCGGCCCCCAGGTCGCGTGCCATGACCGCGTGTCCCAGCCCTCCGGTGTCAGCCACGCCGGCGGGGCTGAGTTCCGCGACTCGTAGGTCGCGACGAGATTGCCGTCATTGAACTGTCCGAAGGCAGCCGCCGCCCACGAGGTGAGGAGCGTGAGTAGCACCCCGACCGCAGCGGATGGCCAGAGTCGTGCGAGCCGGCGCACGGTTCACGCCTCCGAAAAGTCGTACCCCGCCTGGTAGCGGCCGGACTTGAGCCACGCGAGCTGCCGCAGAATGTCGTTGCAGAGCGTGCTGGCGCCGAAGCGGAAGTAGTCTTGGGTCAGCCACGGGCATCCGTCGAAGCCCTCGACGCGAACGGGGCCGAGGGTCTCGTTGACCATCACGAGGTAATGGAGGGCCTGCTTGGCGGTTCGGATCCCGCCCGCGGGCTTCATGCCGACAACGCGGCCGGTCGCGGCGTGCCAGTCGCGGATGGCCTCGAGCATCACGAGCGTCACGGGCATCGTCGCGGCGGGCTGCACCTTGCCGGTGCTGGTCTTGATGAAGTCGGGCGTCCCTGGCGCCTCGATCCCAGCCTCGAAATCCACGTCGGCCATGGCACGGATCGCCAGGTCGCTCGCACGGCGCACCAGGTCGAGCGTCTCGAGCTCGCCCGTCTCCAGAATCACCTTGAGGTGGGCGAACGAGCCGTCCCTGCGCCGGCAGGCCCGCTTCACCTCGCGGATTTCTTCCGCGACTTCATCGTGCCGGCCCGCCAGAAACGCGCCGCGGTTGATCACCATGTCGATCTCGTCCGCGCCGTCCGCGACCGCGCGGCGCGTGTCGTCGAGCCGGACATCCAGCGGAAACTGGCCGCTCGGGAAGCCAGTGGCGACCGAGGCGATCTTCACCCGCCGCGCGGGGCCCAGCGCCTCGGCGCAGGTCGCCACGAGCGAGGGGTACACGCACACCGCCGCCACCGGGCCCACGCCGTAGCCGAGCACATCCTGATCCCGGTCCCAGGGTCTGGCAGCCTTTCGGCAGAGCCCGCGGACCTTCTCGACCGAGTCCTTACCCTCCAGCGTCGTCAGGTCGAGCATCGATAACGCCATGAGGAGGCCGGAGACCTTTGCCTCTTTCTTGATCGAGCGCTTGGTGAACTCCGCGGCACGCTGGGCGACCATCACATTGTCGACGGGTGGCGAGGGGCGAGAATGCATGAGTTCGGGCGGGCTGCCGTCCATGCCCCATCGTACGACCTCAGCCGCCGGAGGCGGAGCCCAGCGGCTTCTCCCCCACGCGAGAGATGAACTCCAGCACCGCAACCCGCGCCGCCTCTCGGTGTGCAGGCGTAGTCCATAGCCCATAGTGCCCCGCGCCGGGGACCACCACGAGCCGTCCGTGTCCTGCTTCGCAGATCGAAGCGCCGTCCGCGGGCGGGGAGATGGTGTCGATCTCGCCGTGCAGGACCAGCAGCGGGCAGGGCAGGCGAGCGGCCATCGCTCGACGGTCGAACCCCATCCACGCGGCACCGACGCCCTGCACGGTGCCCAGGAGCCAGAGGGCGGCGCGGAGGTTTATTCGCCAGGGAAGACCCCAGGAGATGAGCATCCGTTTCGCCGGGGTTTCGGGGAGCCGGTACGGCGCTTCCGCTACCACCCCGTGCACGGTGAGACCACGCGCCGCCGACTCGACCGCCGCATGAAGAGCGACCCCGGCGCCCATCGACCATCCGAAGAGCCCGACCGGGCGAGGTTCCGCCGAGCTGACGCCTCGGGAGAGGTGCGTGATTTCCGCCAGCAGGTCGAGCACGATGCCGGCCTCGGTTGCGCCTTGCGCCGAGGCGCCGGGCGAGTCGCCGTGGCCCGGAAGGTCCAGGGCGATGAGCCGGGAGACAGCCGGCGCCAGTGCCTCGATTCGAGAGAGCGATCCGATTCGGGAGTCGCCCCAACCATGAACCAGCACGAGCAGAGGCCCGGCCGGGTCTCCACCCTCGACGTCCCAGGCGCCATAGCGGTGCCCGCCCGACGCGAACTGAACGTCCGCGAACGCCAGTGGGGGCGTGAGCTCTCCAGGGTCGCCGGGCCGCCCGGATGCGAGCGCCGTTGCATAGGTGCGGCGGGGCGGGTGCGAGAGCACCCACGCGGTGTACGCGATGAGCAACCCCACGCCCACCAGAAGCCCCACCAGAAGCAGTCCGGCCAGCCCAACCACGTCGTCGATGTCTCCCTGGCCCTAGAGGCCGAAGAGGGCGCGGATGTCATTGAACGTGACGACCAGGAACACCGAGACGATGAGGGCCAGGCCCGCCATGGTCGCGATATTCTGGAACGCGATCGAGGGCGGCCGCCCCCGGAGCTGCTCGTACACCAGGAACAGGAACTGCCCGCCGTCAACGAACGGGATCGGCAGGAAGTTGACGACCGCGAGGTTGACGCTGATGAGCGCGAGGAAGAAAAGCAGCGACATGAGCCCGCGGGACGCGAACATCGTGCCGACGTGGGCAATCCCCACGGGGCCCTTGAGGTGCTCGATCTTGACGGTGCCCTCGGTCAGCCTCACGAAGGTCATGTAGACATTGAGCATGACACGATGCGTGTCCTGCACTCCAAGCCAGACGGCGTCCACGATGCCGTCGGCCTTCAGCACGAACTCTTCCGGCTCGAAAACGCCAGTTGCGACCAGCGGGTCTTCCCACCCAAGTCGGTGCAGCGCCCGCACGTCGTCGGGCGTGAGCGACCAGGTCATCTCCTCCTCGGGCGAGCTCGAGTCCGGAACACCCTTTACCGGCCGACGCATCACGACCCGAACACGTACGGTGCCCTGCTGCACGGCTTCGTAGGCCCGGCCCGACCCCGCGGCGTGAGCCTGCGATGTCGCGAGCTTCAGCGCCTCTCGAATCTCCGTGAAGTTCCCGACCGGCCGGCCCCCGATGCTGACGAGAGTGGAGCCGGGCACGCGCACGAGGGTTGTGGCCGCCGGGGCAAACTCGCCGTTGTCGCCACCCCGTGCGGCGCGAAGCGTGGGGGGAGGCATGGAGAGCATCGCAAGCTCGCTCGCGGTGTCCGTGCTGCCAAAGCCGATCTGACCCCTCCCGTTGACCGCCACCTCGCCGAGATCCACCTCGCGGAACGACCCGTCCTCGCTCTTGCGGAGCACAACCACGCGGATGGTCGAGCCCTTGCGGCTCTGGATCTCCACCATGCCCTGGGAGACGCTTGGGAACTCCGAAGTGCCCAGCAGCGCGAAGATGTCACCGTCGGCCAGGCCCTTCGATGCCGCGTCAGCCGCGTCGCCCACCTTCATGACCGGGGCAAGTCCGAGCAGGTGCGTCACCGGGATGACCGACGTCCCGCCCCGCGGCAGCCAATCCGCCTGGAGCACGGCGCGAGGGCGGATGGTCACGTCCTTGGTGCCGTTCTCGCCTCTAAATGTCGCGATGAGTGGATGGCCGCTTCCCGCCGCCACAGCGCGGACCAGGTCCTGGGCCGAGGAAGCGGCAGCCCCATCGAGCGAGATGAGCGTCATCCCAGGGTCCAGCCCCTCGAGCCCGATCTTCGCGAAGACCTCTCGAAGGTGGCTCTCCTGCTCCGCGTTCTTCGGGCGGACAAGAGTGCCGGATGATGGCTTGTCGATCCCGATATCCAGCAACCCGGTGGCCCGGTTGACGTCGGGGGTGACCTTCGCGACCAGCACGCCGGCGCCCGGGCGTTCCACGGTGAAGGTGAGGGGTGTGCCCTTCTTGGCCATGGCGACCGTCAGCACGATCTCGTCGAACTTCTTGGGGCGTTCGCCGTCGATGGCGAGCACCCGGTCCCCCGGCTGCAGGCCACCCTCGATCGCGGTGCCGTCCTCTGTGCGGACTTGGGCGACGGAAGCCGGGTAGCCGTCGGCGACCATGCCGATCACCGGCGGCAGTTCGGGCTTCCCCACAGTGTAGATGAGGATGAACAGAAGCGCCGCGGAGATGATGTTCGCGATGACGCCCGCGGAGATCACGACCATCCGCTTCACCGGGCGGCAGTTCTGGTAGCTGTCCCCCGCGTCGCTGACCTGGCTCGGATCGCCATCCACCTGGCCGAGCATCTTGACGTACCCACCGAGCGGCAGCAGGTTGAGGCGGTACTCGGTCGGGCTGGATCGTGCGAGCCGGACACGGGCGTTCTCCCGCTTCTCCCCCGCCGCGAGAACTGAATCGAGCTTCGCCTGCTCGTAGTCGTTCTCGCTGCTGCCGAAGCGCACGCCCCAGCCCCTTCGGAACGAGGCGATCGCGGGCCCAAAGCCGATCGCGAACGCAAGCACCCGGATTCCCGCCCAGCGGGCAGCGACGAAGTGCCCAAGCTCGTGGATGAACACAACCGCCCCGAAGCCCAGGATGACCAGCAGCAGGTTGGGGAGCGCGTCGAGAAAAGCCATCAGACTGTTCATCGGGTGATCCTACGTCCCCGCTGGTGCTGATGATCGGACGGCGGTCTAGAAACAAAGAGGCCCCGGCTGCGCATGACAGCCGGGGCCCCGGAAGTTTCGGAACGCAGGTCGATCAGCCCTTGCTCTTGCCGTACTTGACGGCGCAGCCGTAGGGCTTGGTTTTGGGCGTGGTCACGTTGCTGCCCGCGAGGAGCTCGTCGAGGGCCTTGGCGACGTAGTTGGTCTTGCCGGGCTTGGCGGCCCCGGAGTCGTCGTCGATGGCGCCGAAGTAGGCGACGTTTCCTTCCTTGCCGATGACGACCATGGTGGGGGTGTTCTTGGCGCCATAGGCGCGGCCGACCGCGCCGGCCTCATCGAGAAGCACGGGATAGGGAATGGCCCAGTTCTTCTTCGCCTCGGTGTTGGCCCGCGCGCCCGCGCCCTGATCGCCGGGCGCGCCGCTATTGATCGCGAGGAACACCACGCCCTTTGGGGCGTAGGTCGTGGCGAGATCGTTGAAGGTCTTAGTCTCCTTGTAGTGCTTCGCAACGAAGGGGCACTCGGGGTTGAACCACTGGAGAACGACGATCTTGCCGGCCTTGATGTGCTCGGCGAGCGTGGTCTCCTTGCCCTCGGTGTCCTTCAGCGTGAACGCGGGGGCGGGCTGCCCGGGCTCGACACCCGCGGTTGCCTTCGGGGCCTTCTCGCCCTTGTCACCCTTGGCGCCCTTCTCGTCCTTGCCGTGGTCCTTCTCCGGCTGGGTGGCGGGGGCTTCCTTGGCCGGCTTCTCGGGCTTGGTGTTCTGGGCCGACGCACCCGTCGCGATCGCGAGAGCCGCAGTGCTCGCGGCGAACAGACTCAAAAGTTTCACGTTCTTCATGCTCATGACTCCTTTCACAGTACCTCGGCGCTTCGATCCTTCGCCGGGACACACGCCCCGGCGCACGCATCACTTTGTGCCGCCCGCATTCGTGGCGGGCCTTGGCGGCTCGGGTTCCTTGGCTTTCGCCGGCAGGTCAACGCTGTAGGACGCAGCCGTGGCGGGAGCGCCCGCGGCACCGGGCATGGTCACGGACACCACACCCCGGACCTCACCTTCCCCGCGGCCCAAGGGCAGAGCCAGCCTCGCGGCCTTGGCAGACCCTCGACCCAAGAGGTCGGGAATCTCCACGCAATCTTCGAATGGGTAGAACTCGATGCGCGTGGCGCCGGGCGCCTCGACGATGAGCGAGCCCGCGTGGACCGCGGCTACAACCTTCGGTTTCGCCTCGTCGATCGGCTTGGGAACCGCCGCCCGGGCCGCGATGATCAGCCCGCGGCCCGCCGCGTCGAGAGGTTTCTCGCCATCGGCCGCGATCTTCAGAGTCAGGTTCACCCTCGCCGACTCCGCCACGCACACGCGTTCGCACGCCAGCCAGGAGAGGTCCGCCTCAAACTTGGCCTCGCCCGACGCGCCCTTGGGAACCGAGAGCGGGATGAGGACCGTGAGGCGCCCTTCGAAGACGTGATCGAGGATGCCACCGGCCTGGACGTGTCGCTTCGGCGCGGGCCACAGGGGCTCGCCGAACTCGTACCCCTCCGGACCCTTGAGCGTGATCTTGGGCGCGAAGCCGCTGTCGTTACGGCCCGGCCAGTACAGGTGCCACCGCGGCTCAATCTCGAACTGAACCGCGAGCATCGCATTCTGTCCGGGAACCAGGCTACGGGTTTCCGCGATCAGCGTGGGTGTGGCGTGGCGCGTTGGATCGACCCCGCCGAATGAGGGCGCAGCCAAAGCGCCGGAGGCAGCCGCCACGACCACGATCGCAGACGGAACTGGTTGTTGGCGCAAGCGTACTGTTCCTGGAAGTCTCCCGCCCGAACCCGGCGACATCCGGCCGCGCACCCGTCCGACGGGTGCGATACTCTGTCCACCATGATGCTACGCCAACGTGGTTCCGTCGGTTCGCCGGGGCTCCGATCTCTTGCCGTACCCCTTGTCCTAGTTCTTTTCTCCGTAACAGGTTGCGAAAAGTCGACGACCGACGCCAGCATTCACACCATCAGCGTCTCCGAGGCAAGGGCCCTGCTGGAACAGCGCACGAAGGACCAGCGCGTTGTGCTGCTCGTGGACCCCCGCGCGCCCCAGGACTTTGAGGCGGGTCACATTCCGCAGGCGGTCAACCTGCGGCTCAAGGAAGTTCCCTCGACCTCTTCCCCCGACAAACGCTACACCGGCTACGAGACCATCATGGTCTACGGCGAGGATCCGGGCAGCGCCTCGGCGGCCGCCATGACCAAGCGCCTCATCGGTGTGGGCTATGAGTCGGTCCGACTGCTTGTGGGCGGGCTCGCCGAGTGGGCCGCTCAGGGCGGCGAGGTCGCGAAGGGCCGCTAGCCCGCGTTGGGGAAGCACGATGCCGAGCTGGTGGCTTGCAGACGCCTGGGAGGACAGCCCCACACGCGCCATCGCGTGGATCGCCTGGATCATCGTCAGCATTACGCTGCACGAGCTCGGGCACGGGTGGATGGCGATCCGCTGCGGCGACGATGTGCCGCTCCGCACCGGGCACATGACGCTCAACCCCTTTGTGCACATTCCCTTTCCGTGGGCGTGGATCATGTTCCTGGCCCTCGGCATTACCTGGGGCCAAATGCCCGTGCAGCCGGCGAACTTCCGCGGGCGATACGACGACGCAAAGGTCGCCTTCGCGGGACCGATGGTCAACCTGCTCCTCGCCACCGGCTGCATCATCTTCGATGTTGCCTGGCTGACCTACGGCCCGATCGGGAACGAGGGTCTGCACACGTCCGTGCACACGGCTGTCTTCGTGGGGCTTGAGCTCAACCTGGTCTTGTTCCTCTTCAATCTACTTCCGGTTCCACCTCTGGACGGCTCGCGCATCCTTGGGAACTTTGTACCCGCGTTTGGCCGCCTGTGGCAGGGGCAGGCCGGCGCGATCGTCGGGCTGCTCGGATTCATCTTCATGTTCCGCTACGCCGGGGCGGTCATCTGGCCTACGGCGTGGTTCGTTGCGGTCGGGTGTGTGAAGTCGGGGCTCATTCTTTCGGGGGGCGAGTGGGTCCATCCGTAATGGGCTTTCGCGACCGAGGCGATCATGCGCAACCCGGCTGAGAACCACAAGCTCGGCGTTCCGGCGAAGGCCGGGTTGGTTGTGCTCGGGCTCGCCTTCATTCTGTGCATCGCCTCGCTGCCATTCACCCTCGGGTCAGGGCCCTCGGGCCAGCCCCGGTACAACGAGGGTGAACTCGCCGACGCCAGACTGCCCCCCGTGTGGGCGCCCGTCTCACCCCTGCAGGCGGCTCGCCTGAACGCTCGCGTGCCCGAGGCTCGGCTCCGCGAGATCGCGGAGAGCCACGGCCTGACTCCGGAGCAGGCCTCGGAGACCACATCGGGGCCGTGCGCGGTGGCGCTCCGCCGCGAGTGGGTCCGCACGGCGATGGGGACCGACGCGCAGGGACGCAGCCTGGCGGTGCGCGTCCTTCTGGGCGGGGCTGTGTCGCTCGCCGTGGGCGTCGCCGCGGCGTTGCTCTCGGTGGTCATCGGCACGCTGTACGGCGCGCTCGCGGGATACGCGGGCGGGTGGCTCGACGGCCTGCTCATGCGGGTTGTCGACGTGCTCTACGGCCTCCCCTACGTGCTGCTCGTCGTGCTGCTCGCGGTCGCGGGGGACTCGCTGGTGAACGAGTGGGTCACGCGCCAGCACGAGCGCGCATCGTGGGTCTCTGCGCAAGGGAATGGCGCCCCGGCCTCCGAGCTGCGAGAGGAGGCGCTCCGCCGCTATCCGCCCAGGACGCTCGCGGGACCCTCCCGCCGTGCGTTGGACCTCGCGACGCTTCTGGTCGCCATAGGCGGGGTGAGCTGGCTCTCGCTCTCGCGCGTGGTGCGGGGGCAGGTCATGAGCCTGCGGCAGCGGCCCTTCGTCGAGGCCGCGCGGGCCATGGGCGCATCCCCGTGGCGGCTGTTCTGGCGGCACCTCATGCCCAACCTGCTGGGCCCGGTGATGGTCTACGCCACCCTGACCATTCCTCAGGCCATGCTCCAGGAATCGTTTCTCAGCTTTCTCGGGATCGGCGTCCCTCCCCCGGTCCCCTCGTGGGGCTCGCTCGCGGCCGAGGGCCTCGGCGAGATCAATCCGTATGAATCGAGCTGGTGGCTGCCCGCGGCTCCGGGGCTGATGCTCGCCGCAACCCTGCTCGCGCTCAACTTCGTGGGCGAGGCGCTCCGGCGGAGGTGGGTGCGATGAGCCATCAGCCCGCGAGCCAGGATCAGCCGACAAGCCCCCTGCTCCGCGTGCGCGGGCTGGGGGTTGAGATCGGTGGCCGTGCCGTCGTCGGGGGCGTGTCTTTCGACGTGACCGCCGGACGCACCCTGGCGATCGTTGGCGAATCCGGGAGCGGCAAGAGCATGGCGGCGCTCGCGCTCATGGGGCTGCTCCCGCCCGGCGCGGCGCCGAGCGGCTCGGCGCGGCTCGCCGGACGACCCGCCGAGCCGGAGGACGAACTGATCGGTCTCGCACCGGCGCGACACCGCACGCTCCGGGGCAAGAGGCTCGCCATGATCTTCCAGGAGCCAATGACGGCGCTCAACCCCGTCATGACCATCGGCGAACAACTCGGCGAGACGTTCCGGCTTCATGCGGGCCTGTCGGCACGGGACTCGCGTGAGGCGGCGACGGCGGCTCTTGCCTCGGTGGCGGTCCCGGACCCGTCGGCGCGCCTCGACGATTACCCCCACCAGTTCTCCGGTGGCATGAGGCAGCGCGTGCTCATCGCCATGGCCCTCGCCGGCAGCCCGAGCGTGCTCATCGCCGACGAACCCACGACGGCGCTCGACGCGTCGCTTCGCGCGGGGGTCCTCGAACTGTTGAGCGCGCAGCGGACCTCGCGGGGACTGGGTGTCGTGCTCATCTCTCACGACCTGAGGCTTGTCGCGGGCCACGCGGACCAGGTGCTCGTGATGTACGCGGGCCATCCGGTCGAAGCCGGGCCGGCGTCTGCGGTGCTGAGAGAGCCGCTCCATCCGTACACCGGATGTCTCGTGGGCTGCCTGCCGGACGCGACCACGCGCGGCCAGAGATTGGCGACCCTGACGGACCTGCCTGCGGCCGAGCGTGTGCGCCCCGTACTCGGGCGCACTCCATGGTGGCCTGTCGCGTCCGGGCCGGCGGAGTGGCTGCCCGTCGACACGGGCCGATTTGTCTCCGTCACCTAGCGGCGCTCAGGTGACCCCGACCGCCGCGGCGTCGCGATCGGAGAGCAGGCCGCCATCCGACCGTTGGCGGACCGTCCCGTCTCGCTTCCACGAGCGCTCGCACCTTGGGCGCTCGCGCAGGTCCAGCACACGAGATTCCCGGCCGGACTTCGAGAGCGTGACCTGACTGACGCCGAGCAGGTCGGCGAGATCAACCGGGTCGAAGGCTTCCAGCGAGCCTTCGGGATCCGGCAGCTCCACGCCCGCGTCGAGCGGATTGTCGACCCCGATCGTGGACTTGGCCTTCTCCAACTCGACCCGGGCGCGCGTCACCTCCTGGATCACGAGGGGCCACGCGGGGTGGACCGCGGATTCGGTGGGGGTCGGGAACTCACCGAGGTGGACGCAGCGCGGGCTGTCGGGCGAGGCACGCCACAGGCTGCGATGGGCCTCGTCCGCGGTGTGGCAGAGGATCGGCGCGAGCAGGTGCGCCAGGCCGTCGGTCATCCGCCAGAGCGTCGCCTGAGTGCGAAGCCTGCGGGGCGAGTTCGCGCGGTCGCAGTAGAGCCGATCCTTGACCGCCGCGAGGTAGGTCGCGCTGAGCGTGTCGTTGCAGAAATCAAAGAGCGCCTTGTGCGCGGCCTGGAAGTCGAAGCGGTTGTACGCGTCGATCACGTGCCTGCGGAGCGCGTCGAACTCGCCCAGGACCCACGCATCGATGGAGGCCGAGGGCGGTGCGACGCTCATCGGAAGCTCGCCCGGGCTCTCGGGCAGGTTGCTCAGCATGAAGCGCAGGGTGTTGCGCACCTTGCGATAGCTCTCGCCCGCGATGGCGAAGAGCTCCACGTCCACCTTCACGTCGTTCTCGTAGGCAAGCGAGGAGACCCACCACCGCATGACGTCCATACCGAACTCGGCGCAGAGGCTCTCGACCTCGTAGCGGTGCGCATCCGGACGGCTCTTCGAGAGCTTCTTGCCGTCGCGGTCCACCATGAACCCGTGCGTCAGCAGCGTGCGATAGGGCGGGCGGCCCGTGACGCCCAGGCTGGGCAGGAGCGACGCCTGGAACCAGCCCCGGTGCTGGTCCGACCCTTCCAGGTACAGCTCGGCGGGAAACGCCAGTCCGCGCTGGCGGACCACCGCGTGCCACGATGACCCCGACTCGAACCACACGTCGAGGATGTCGCCACCACGCTTCAGCGACGCGAGCGGCACCGAGCCATCACGCAACGCCGCGGGCGCGCCCGCGTCCGCACGCCCGTCGTACGACGCGAGCAGCTCCTCGGGCTTCATCGAGAACCACGCGTCCGCACCCTTCTCGCGGATCACCGAGATAACGGCCCGGCAGGACGCGGCGGTCATGAACATCGAGCCATCGGGCAGCTCAAACGCCGGGATGGGAACACCCCAGGCCCGTTGACGCGAGATGCACCAGTCCGGGCGGCTCTCCAGCATGCCCCGCATCCGGTTGCGGCCCCATTCGGGCACAAAGCCGACCCCGCCGCCCTCCGTCGCGCCCAGGGCTCGCTCCCGCAGCGACCGGGGCGCGTCGCCGTCCACGCTGAACGGGCGATCAACACCAACGAACCACTGCTCCGTGCACCTGAAGATGACGGGCGTCTTGCTCCGCCAGTCGTGCGGATAGCTGTGCGTGAAGCGGTGCTCGTAGAACAGGTGCCCGCTCTCCCGCAGCCGCTTGGCGATGAGCTCGTTGGCCTTCCAGATGTCCATGCCCCGCAGCCACTCGGGCACGCTGGCGTCGTATGTGCCGTCGCCCTTCACCGGGCAGTAGATAGGCAGCCCTGTCCGCACGCCGGTCTGGTAGTCCTCGGTGCCGTGCCCGGGCGCGGTGTGCACCAGGCCCGTGCCGTCTTCGAGCGTCACGTAGTCCGCGCCGACCACGCGGAAGACACTCGCCTCGCCCTTTGCTCCAGCGTGCGCAGACCCGTCCACGAACGGATGGCGATAGCGCAGGCCCACCAGCGACGACCCGGGCACTCGTGCCAGCACCACGTGCTGCTCGCTCTTGGAGGCCCTGCAGACCCTCTCCACAGCATCGGCGGCCATGACGGTCACGTTGCCGTCCACCCACGCCAGTGCGTACTCCAACGCGGGGTTCACCGCGATCGCGAGGTTCGCGGGCAGCGTCCAGGGGGTGGTTGTCCAGATCATGAAGCACGGGCGCTGCATGGGACGGGAACCGGGCCGGGGGATGCGGGCCGACTCCGCCGTGCCTGATTGGTCATCCTCCGCGTCGGTTTCATCGGGAGAGCTTTGCAGGCCGAAGGCGTCGTAGACCGAGTCCGCGTCCGCGGCCTCGAAGTCAACGTACACGGAGAGGTCCTCGCGGTCCTGGTACTCCAGCTCAGCCTCCGCGAGCGCCGTCTCGTTCGCGATGGACCAGTGAACGGGCTTGAGGGCGCGGAAGACGATCCCGCGGTCCATGAGACCCACGAGCACCTCGAGCGTGGCGCCCTCGTACTCCTTGCTCATGGTCAGGTATGGGTTGTCGTAGTCGCCGATGGTGAGCAGCCGCTCCATCTGCGTCGCCTGCACCTTCACGAACTTCTCGGCGTGCTTCTGGCACTCGCGGCGCACGACGGTCGCGCGAGTCCAGTTGTCCAGCGTTCGCAGCTTCTCGCCCTTGGCGCCCTCCATCATCTCGGTCGCGACCTTGTGCTCGATGGGCAGGCCGTGGCAGTCCCAGCCCGGGACATAGGGCACGTCGAAGCCCTGCATGGACTTTGAGCGTACGACGATGTCCTTGAGGCACTTGTTCATCAGGTGCCCGAGGTGGATGTTGCCGTTGGCGTAGGGAGGCCCGTCGTGGAAGGACCACACGGGCTGGCCCGCGCGGGCCTCACGGAGCTTTTTGTAGACACCGCCGCCTTTCCAGCGCTTCACCGACGCGGGCTCGTTCTGCACCAGGTTTGCCTTCATGGGGAAGGGCGTCTGGGGAAGGTTGAGCGTGGCGCGATAGCGGCTCTTCCCTTCGTCGGGCTTTGAGTTCGGGGTGGACGCGGGGGTCTGTGCGGGGGGCGGTTGGCTCATGGGCTGGGACTCGGAGGCGGGATCGGCGATAGTAAGCGAAGCGGGGGCGTCGGCGCACGCTACAAACCCCGGGACGGTGCGGTCCCGGCGTCGTGAGCCCCGCTCAGGATTCCGGAGGGTGCCCCGGCCCCTCAGCGGGGCGGGGTAATTCGAGAGCAGCCCCGGGCGACGGGCCCAAGGGGCGCGCGCGAAACAGGCTGTGTGCGGACGAACATCGCGGGCATCCTAGGCCCCGGAAGAGGAGATGCCCCCGGGCCCGGAGCGACGAGCACTGTCGGCCAGAGCGGCGCCGAGCGCCCGGGCTAGCGATGCTCGAAGATGGTCTGCGTCCGGAGAACCACGCCCCCCGACGCGAGCATGTGGTAGGTCTGGATGTGGACTTCCCGGGTCATGCGCTGGGTATCGATGACCGAGAGGCATTTGCCGGCTTCATCCTGCCACTTGTGGGCAAGGGCTTGGTTCCGCCTCGCGAGGTCGAGCATCTCCTCGTAGGTGGACTGGTAGAGATTCTGGCTGAGCGACTCGGTCGTGACCGTCGTCATGTAGGTCACCTTGCTCTCCGGGAACGCGTGCTCGTAGTCCCGCTCGCTCGTGCAGAGGAACGCGGAGACGATGCCCTGCGAGGGCACGCTGCGGTCCTGGTCCGTCACGAGTTCCGTGAGGCACGCCGCCTTGTGGGAGAAACGCAGCAGGTGCTGCCCGGGCAACACCCAGGCCTCGAGCTCGTACTCGCCGTGCGAGAGGAGTTTGCGGCCCTTGAGCGCGAAAAGCTCGGGGTGAAGGGCACGGTTGTACAGAACGACCTGGTGCGACTGGAGAAGATTCGGCTTTGCCTGAACGGGATTCATCGAGAAACCTCTGTTCGGACCGGCACCTCCGTGCCATGGCCCAGCACCGCTCGAAGGGCCTCTCTCTTTGCCCTTCATGTTTGTGTCGGGCCTTCGTTCTGTGGCGGCGCACCAAAGCCGTGGCACAGTTCTCAGGTCCGACTCTCGCCTTCTTCCCCGTCCAAAAACGCACCGCAGGTATACTCCGCGAGGCGTCAGAAGTTTCACACCATAGGTGCTACTGATCGGAACCCGAACCCAATCAGTTGTACATTGTCATCTAGTGTCACATCCAGTTCGGGTTTTGCTCTCTGTGGAGCCACGGGCGGTACAGTCGATCAGGATCTCGGCGCGTGTCAAGACCCATTCACACATTCTCAGAACGGCTCGAGCAGGTTGTTCGTCTGACCCCGGGTCTCCGCGTCGTCGCGCTGGGCGACGTGCTGATGGGCTGCTCGCCCCAGGAGTCCCTGGAAGCCGCGCCGGCTCTGTTGGAGCTGGCGGCCGAAACCGTATTCGACGACCGTTCCCGCGCGGTTCGATTCTTTCGCGCAACTCGCGTGATTCCATGGCTTGAGGCGAGATACCGACGTCGATCTCTCGCAGCGGTGGCCCAGCTCGCCCGGGTCTATTGCCGTCTCTGCGACGAGCATCGAACGCTGGCCCGGACCTTGGGGGCTGGTTCGAGGAAGTTGGTCGTTGGACCTCTGGCGACGGACCCGGCGCCGGATACCCGGCGCTCCCTCGCGCTTCTCGCAGAGGAGTCCGGCGACCCCGATCTCTTTCAGATTCTCCCCGCGCTGATCGTTGACCGACGACCCGAGGTCGCGGCGGCGGCCGAGCGGGCCCTCGTCCGGCTGGCGGTTTCGTGCAGCGGACTCGCCGATAAACCCGAGGGCTCTGCCTCAGGCGACGTCGACGCCCTGAGGCTCGCACTGGCCCAGGCACTCGCGACCTTTCCGGAGCATCGACGACGCGGGGCTTTGGTTGGAGTGCTCGCGCTCAACCGCGGGCCGATGATTTTTCGAGAGGACGCCGCGAGCGGGGTGGAGCGGCTCGCCTCCGTTCTGGCGTCGCTCGATCCCGCGATCGCCTCGGCGCTCAAGACCGTGCTCAACGTGACCAGGCTCCCACTCGCCGGGCGGCGCGCCATGGAGTGGCTGAGGCACCCCGGCTACCGGTCCGCGTGCGAGAGGCGGCTGGGGGCGCAGGGCACACCTCTCGAGAAGGCACTCGTGTTTGACGCCGCCCATCTTCTGGCGCACCCGCGCAGGCGGGAACGGTGGGCGAGGGTCGCTGGCGGTGACTCCCTGGGCCGTGGCCCGTGGCCCAGTGCGGGCGTCATGTCACGCTGGCCCGAGAGCTCCCGGTGGGGCGTCTCCTTCGCGCTCGCCGGCCACCCGAGCCCCGTGCCGCAGGAGCTTGCTGCGAGCATCATCACGGACCGCTCCCCGCGCGTGCGGCTGGCTGCGACCCGGTGCGGCGATGGCACCCTGAAGTCGGAGTTGGCGCTGGACGCGGACCCCCGGGTGGCCCACGCGGCCTCCGTGCAGTTGCTCACGAGGCGAGACTTCGGAGCGGCGTCAGCGCGTCCGAGGCTCGCAGGCCTGCTTGCGCGCAGCCCCCACGAAGCGGTGCGGGCCTCGGCCCTGGCGCTGGCGCAAGGGCCTGGCCTGAAGTCCCTCACCGGCGCCGCGAAGGACCCTGTGGCTTTCGCGGCCGCGATGCGTGCGGAACTGAGGGGCGACGCCGCTCGTCAACTCGCGGCCCTCTCGCTCGTCAGAAAGCTGGGCCTGGCAGGCGGTCTGATGTCCGAGATCGCGGCGCTGTGCGCCGGTGGGCCCGGGGGCGACTCGCGGGTTCGCGCGACCGCCGCGTCGGCGCTCTGCGAGGGTGATCCGCAGCACGAGCTCGCGCCCGTACTCCTCAGAAGCGACGACGCCCGGGTGCGGGCCAACGCGGTTGACGCGCTCGGACACCGGGGCCGAGGCCCCGCGCCGGCGGCGCTCAGCGACCGCATTCTGGAGCTAAAGGCCGATCCGCACCATCGCGTGCGTGCGAGCGTGCTGAGGCTCGTCGTCTCGGGCGCCGCTTCCTGCGCGTCTGCGGGCCCGGTTGACGACGACATTGCTCGCATGCTCGCATCACCCGAGAGTCTCTGCCGTCTCGCGGGCGTTTGGCTCCTGTCCCGCGTCCTTCCTCTTCGAGGGGGATGGGAGCGGTGGGGGCCCAGCGTTGTGCAACTGGCGGAGAAGGACCGAGACAACCGGGTCCGGGGCAGGGCCGAGCGAGTACGCACACGCGCGGAGGTGCAGGTGCGATCCTCCTGGAGCTCTG
>JADYXW010000040.1 GCA_020853975.1 Phycisphaerales bacterium | reverse complement strand
TTGTTCCAGTACCCCGCCAGCGGCGTGCCCCCGAGGGTCGGCAGCATGTAGACGAAGCGTTCGTCTCCAAAGTTCGGTTCGCCCGGAGCCCAGTGGGTGTAGCCGAGCGGTTCTCCAGAAGCCCACTGGAACGGCGAGCTTGCAGAGGGTCGAGACAAACCAATCCACAATCCACGCCCGCTTCCTCCCGCACGGGCGAAGACATCGAACACCCAGTCTTGCTCGGCTTGGTCGTTGACCGTGACGAGGTTGCCGCCGAGGGCGAGAGCCTCTGTCTGCGACGCAGCCCATGTGTTCTGGGTGAGCAGAATGTACTGGTTCCCGTTGGCTGGGTTGGTGATCGGCCCGGCGAGAATGTCCGCCTTGGCGGCATGCGGCAATCCGGAAACAGCAAGTGCGACGATGAACAGGGTCTCTCTCATGCTGGTCTCTCCTGCCGGGACGATTCCCGGCAACAGGAACTTCGAGACCAGTCGAAAAGTCTGACACGGATTCCTCGGAATCAGCGCAAGTCACTTCCCGACAGCCGGTTGGTACTCGACCGACCGAAAGGATGCCGAATCATCCGCCCAAACATGGAGCATCATCGGGCCACCCTTGTCCATCGGCGGAAGTACGTACAGCAACTGCCCGTTTGCTCGAAGTTGATGGCGAGTCGGACCCAACTCGACTTCAAGAACAACCTCCTCGCCTGGCTTGGGAATCGGCCCTGGAAAGCTGAACCAGTTGCCCGGCTGATCGGGCGGATAGGCGTCCTTGTGGCCTCTGAGCCATGTGTACTTGTCGCCCATGAGCATGAACAACGGCCCTCCGCCCGGTTGATCGCAGGCGTAGCGAATTCCGAAGCGGGCATGCTCATGATCCGGTGATGCCACAACTCGAAGGGTGCCTGGACCGAGATTCTGGTCCAGCCGCAGAAGCTTGTACTCAGCGTCTCGATTACAGCGAATCGTCCCATTCTCAACGAACCACGTACCGTGATATGGCTCAGGCTTGCTCCATCCGGCAATATCGGAGCCGTTGAAGAGCGGCAGCCATGATGCGCTTTTCCCGACTGTCGAGAAGGGAGTTTGTTGGAGGCCATGAATGCCCCAACCGGCGAGTGCGATGAGCGAGCAACCAGCCAAGAACACCGACCATTTCGTGCGACTTGACCAAGTGCGGCGAGATTCGGCAAGTGCGGCCTTGAACTCGGCTGCCGACTGGAAGCGCTGCGTCGGATCCAACGCACACGCCCGGTTGACCGCTGCGTTGAGCGCTCGAACTTCGGGAGAGGTATCAGCCAGCAGCGACTTGGGCAGCGTGGGAAACGACCGAGCGGGAAGCCCCGTCAGCAAGCAGTACAGCACCCTGCCGCAGGCGTACAGGTCGGAGCTTCGGTCGATGGCTCCGTTGGGGGGCATGAACTCGACGGTGCCCAGCGCCGTGACCTCGGTGCGATCCTCCGTGATCAGCCCGATATCGCCGAGCTTCCAAATCCCGCCGACTCGCAGAATGTTGGAGGGCTTGATGTCCCGATGAAGGAGGCCCCTGGCATGAAGGGCGGCAACACCATCCAAGACATCGGAGATGATCCGCTTTGAGTCGTCCCCGCCGAGCGATCCCCGTTTGCAAAGAAGCTGAGACAGCGACATGGGGACGGGGGCCGACCCATCACCCGTGTCTTCGCTGTCAGCAAGCTCCATCGAGTAGAACAGTCCGCAGTCGCTTCTGCCGACATGCAGCACCCGGAGAAGATGCCGCTCTTCGCTCAGGCCTTGGTACAGGCGCAGCGCCGTCTCTTCCCTGTTGAGGTGGGACGGGTGGGACAACGTTGAGAGCTTCTTGACGGCGACTCGCCTGCCCAGCGAATCCTCAGCCAGCCAAACGGCACCTTGAGAACCTTGGCCGATTCGCTGGAGGAGTCTGAAGTCGCCGAGGGTTTGAGCCGGTGGAGGCTGCGGCTGCTCGGAAGGGGGGTCTGCCATGCTCAGAGTCTACGAGTTCTGCGGAGCTTCTTGCTGCTCAAAGAGTTTAGTTCTGAGCCTTGTGGCCGCTTCCTTGGCTTGGGTTTCGTCGGCGTAGTACCCGCCGAAATGGTCCTTGCCGTTGCAGCGGATTTGTACTCTCCATTTCTGCTCGGCTTTGGACCAGCAGACCCCAGGCGTACGGCTGCTCTTGTTGTTCTTGTTCGCCCGATGGCGGTTCAGTCCATTCTGGGCGACCGTGAGCAGTCGAAGGTTGGAGCGCCGGTTGTCGAGCTTGTTGCCGTTGGCATGGTCAAGGACCATTCCCTTCGGAGGCGAGCCGAGCAGCCAGGCATGCAGAGTCAGCATGAGGCCGTTGGATCGGCGATAGGTCGGGTAGCCGGTACGGCGATGCCGAAACCAAGCCAAGGTCGAGACGTTCTCGCCGTCCTGGGCGTCAACGAGGGCAAAGCAGCGCCCTCGGTCGGAGTAAACAGGGACGACGGCAACTCGGCGGTCAATGGTCAGCGGGACGATTCGGTCTTGGCTCATGTACCCGCATCGACCACCCGCCAAAAAGAAACAACGCTTCCACGCAAAGTGCGACAAGCGGTTGTTGAACGCTCAATGCGCCGGTCCCTAACAGCCGATCCGGTATTGGCTACCGGAAAGCCCTCCGAAATGGAGGCGACATCGACACCTGACAGCATTAAAACGCCTAGGATGGTAGTTGTTAGGTATTCTGTGGATCCGGTGGTTGCGGGTTCGAGTCCCGTCCGCCTCGCTTGAAACCTCCGCGTTGGCAGCCGATGACACGGGTTGCCCAGGAGCGCACAAATCCCGACGTTTACGCGAGTTGCGGCGGTCCTCACGGGCCGCCGCTGTGCGTTTTGCGGCGCTCCCGTTGTTGGCGGACGATGACGCGGAATGGCCCGGATTGCACCCTGCGCGCTGCTGCGGGCGCTGCCGAGCTCGGACTCTCAGAGACTCTGGTACGTCAACCGGGGAAAGGTCACTCGCGCTGGCCGAACCCGGCACGCTCGCGCTCCCGCCGCCGCGGACCGGCCCGGGTCCCGCCGACTCGTACACCTTCCTCTCCGTGAGTTCACGGGGCAGCCTGCAAACGGGCTTCACGAGCGCGGATGCGGGCAAGACGGCGTACTACGCCCTCCGCTGGGAGAGCACGCGCGGGGAGAAGGGGTCGTGGTCCGACTTGTGGGCGGCGACGGTGGCGGCGTAGGGGTCCGTTGGCGCCGGCGCCCGCGCGGCCCGGGCCGATCAGGGGGCATCCGCGTCGGGCGCTTCGCGCTGCGTATCACCCGCCGCCTTCAGCCGTTCCCGAAGCGACTTGCGGTCGATGCCCAGGATCGCCGCGGCCCTGGTCTTGTTCCCGCTCACGCTCTCGAGCACCGCGCGGATGTGCTCGGCCTCGACCGCGCGGAGCGAGCGGTGCAGGCCGGCGGGCGGCGCGCCGGACGCCGCCGACGCCGAGGGAGTGAGGGGGGCGACGAAGCGCATCACCGTCGGCAGGTCCACGGCGTCGATCACGCCCGCATCCGCGAAGATCACCAGCCGCTGAGCGAGGTTCTGGAGTTCGCGCACGTTGCCCGGCCAGGAGTACCGCCGCAGGGCCTCGACCGCCGCATCCGTGATGCGCGGCGCGGGCATCGACGCCGCCCCGGCCGCCGACGACAAGAAGTGGCGGAACAGCAGCACCACATCGTCCCCCCGCTCGCGCAGGGGCGGCACATCGATCGGCAGCACGTGCAGCCGGAAGAACAGGTCTTCGCGGAACGACCCCTCGCCCCCCCGTCCCACCCTGCCCTCCCTGGCGAGACCTTCGAGGTCCTTGTTCGTCGCGGCGATCACGCGGACATCGACGGGCCGCGGCTGGTCGGACCCCACCGCCTGCACCGTCCGCTCCTGCAGCACGCGCAGCAGCTTGGCCTGCGCGATCGGAGACAGCTCGGCGACCTCATCGAGAAAGAGTGTCCCGCCGTCGGCGGCGACAAAGAAGCCCTGCCGCGCCGCCGTCGCGCCCGTGAACGAGCCCTTGGCGTGCCCGAAGAGTTCGCTCTCGATGAGCGTCTCGGGGATCGCGGCGCAGTTGACGGCAAGGAACGGGGCCTGGGCGCGCGGGCTTCGGTAATGGATCGCGCGGGCGACGAGTTCCTTGCCCGTCCCGCTCTCGCCGGTGATGAGCACGGGGACGCTCGCGCCCGCGGCCCGCGCGATGAGGCGGTAGACCCGCTGCATCGCCGGGGAGGCGCCGATCAGGCCGTCCGGGGCCTCGACCGGATCGGATGATTCGATGTCGCGCCTTTGGCGGACCTTGTCGAGTGTGGCGGCAACCGCGTGGCGAAGTTCTTCATCCGAGAACGGCTTGGGGAGGTAGTCGTCCACGCCCTCCCGCATCGCGGAGACCGCGCCGCCGACGGTCGCGAACCCGGTCACCATGATGATCCCCGTGCCGCGGCGATGCTCGCGGAGGTGGCGGACGAGCTCCATGCCGTCGGCCCCGGGCATCCGCATGTCCGTCACGACCAGGTCGATCGCATCGCGGCTCAGGGCCTCGAGCGCGGCGGTGACATTCGCGGCGGTGCGGACTTCGTGCCCCTCGGCGCGCAGGTTGCGCTCCAGCACCTCGCGCGTGCCGGGCGAATCATCGACGACGAGGATGCGGGCCGTGTCGTTGGTCACCTTACGTGAGCGTATTCAAGTCGACGCCGCGGCGCGGGCCGGAAGGCGGACACGGAAAACGCTCCCACGCGACGGCTCGGATTCCACCTCGATGCTCCCGCCGTGTCCGGCAACGATGCCCTGCACGACCGCGAGCCCGAGCCCGGTGCCCTGGCCCACATCCTTGGTCGTGAAGAACGGGTCGAAGACGCGGCGGAGCACCTCTGGCGTCATCCCCGAACCCGAGTCCGCCACGGTGAGCGCGGCGGCCCCGCTCTCGGACGCCGTGCGAATCGTGATCGTGCCCCGGCTCCCGCGAGGGATCGCCTGCATGGCGTTGATGACCAGGTTGGTCACCACCTGGCGGACCTGCACGGGGTCGGCGTCGATCTCGGGCAGCCCCGGCTCCAGCTCACGCACAAAGCGGATGCCGGGGTTCTCGCACCCGGCCTCGAGCAGGAAGAGGGCCTCCTCCACAACCGTGTTGAGCACCGTCGGATGCTTGGAGGCCGGCGCCTGCCGCGCGAAAACCAGGAGCTTGCGGATGATCTCCCGCCCGCGCAGTGCCGCATCGGCGATCCGTCCCAGGTCCGACCGGACCTGCGGCGGCACATCGGGTGCCTTGAGCGCCAGTTGCGCGAAGCCCAACGCGTTGCCCAGCGGTTCGTTAAGCTCGTGGGCGACGCCGGCCGCGAGCTGGCCGATGGTCGCGAGTCGGTCGGCGTGCCGCAGGCTTGATTCCATGTCGGCGCGGCGCTGCTCGGCCTCAACGCTCGCGATGAAGACGCCGATCTGGTGCGCCACGGCGTCTAGCAAGGCTCGTTCCTCGGTGAGGAACGAGTCCTCGCTCTCTGTGTCGGTCTTGCTCAGGTCGGTCGCTGGAATCGTGACATAGGCAAGTTCCACCTCACCGCGCTCCTGGCCCGCGACCCGGAGCGGTGCGCTGATGCGGTGTGCCGCCGCATCCAGTCGGCCCCCAGATGACGCGACGACGATTCCGTCGAGCCGGAGGCATGCCCGGGCACGCCCGGAATACCGGCAGGCCGTGGGGAGCCCGGATACCACCCGCACCAGGCACTCGCGCAGCGATCCTCGCCGCTCGGCAAACACCGCCGCGACCTCGTACAGGCACTTGAGCTCCTTGACGCGCTCCACAAGCTCGGCAAGCGCGGTGGGCTCAGGTTCCGAAACGGTGGATCGTCGTGGCCGAGTCGTCATCGCTGCACCCCGTGCATCGTAGACCGAGGACGCTTCGATCCCGACGGCCTGAGTGACATGAGGCGGCGAAAGAGGTTCGGCATCACCCCAATCGCCGGGGCCCTTGGGTGAGGGGGAAGGGTGCAAAAACGTGCGACTTTGAGGCTCAGCCCCGCGCAACCGGTGATTCTGGCCCGTCCGACACGCCGATCCAGTCTCAACCAGCCGTCGGCGTGATACTTCTCAGCCTGGCCGCAACCGGGGGTGCGGCGGCAGAACGCGTGCGTCGCTCATATCGTCCCGGCGGGACAGCGCGGAGGTCACCCCGCGACGCGAATGGGCGGGGCTGGAGTATCTGTACCCAGCTGGCGGCCCTCAAGACGCGGTCTCCGCCCGTCCCAGTGAACGACCCGTGTCGATCGCACACCCATCGGCCCACCCCGAGATGGTCCGCCAACCCTTCGAAACGGCCTTGTACAGGGAGCGGGAGCGCGGGGCGGCGCGGGGCACACATGAAGACCTTGTTATCCGATATTGCCGGCCTACGCTTGGTCGTGGGCTGCGCGAGGCGGCCCCGGCGAAACAAAGACGGGAGCGACGACATGGCGATCAATGCACAGGCGACGGTCGGAGAGATGGTGGTCGAGCGGCCCTCGCGGGCCCGGGTCTTCGAGCGGATGGGGATCGACTACTGCTGCGGCGGGCGGCTGACGCTGGCGGCGGCGTGCGCCGCCAAGGGCCTGCAAGCCGAGACCGTGCTGGAGGCGCTCAGGGCGTCGGATGCCCAGCGCGGGCCCGAGCCGGTGACCGATTGGGCGGCCCAAGGGGCCGGCGCGCTGGCCGACCACATCGAGCGGACGCACCACGACTACCTCAAACGCGAACTCCCGCGGCTGACGGCGCTGACCGCCAAGGTCGCCTCGGTGCACGGCGGGCACAGCCCCGCGCTGGTCGAACTGCGCGATGTCTACGCGGGCTTCGCGGGCGAAATGATGGAGCACATGATGAAGGAAGAGAAGGTGCTCTTCCCGTGGATCCGGTCGCTGGCTGCGGGCCAAGCGCCGCCCCGCGCGGGGATCCAGAACCCGGTGCGGGTGATGATGGCCGAGCACGAGGACTCGGGGGCGGCGCTGGAGAAGATGCGCGGGCTCACCCACGGGTTCGCGCCCCCGCCCGAGGCGTGCAACACCTACCGCGCCATGCTCCAGGGCCTGGCGGAGCTGGAAGCCGACACGCACACGCACGTGCACAAGGAGAACAGCATCCTGTTCCCGATGGCGGTGAAGCTGGAAGAGGCGGCGGTCGCGGGGACGCGGTGAGGTAACGCGGGCCGCGAGTGCGGCGCGGCTGGTCAGGACATGATGCGCAGGACCGCCCACACGCAGGCGGCCTCGAGGCCGAAGCGGGCATCCACCAGGTCGCGGATGCGACGGGGCCGCCACCAGCGCAGCAACACCGTGCCCGCCGCGGAGAAACCCGCCCACGCCGCGCGGGCCGCGAAGGGACCGGCGGGCCAGCAGAGCAGGGAGGCCGCCAGGGCCAGGCGCAGCCACATCGCCGCCCGCCACGCGTCCTCGCCGCCGATGCGGGTCGGCAGCGTCCGCGTGTCGTTGGCCCGGTCGGCGGGTTCATCGTCGATGTCGCAGAGCACCGCATCGGCGTAGACGCGGAGCGTGAGGTACGCGAGCGTGAGCGCAACCAGCAGCGGCGGGAAGGGGAGCGGCCAGAGTTCGCGGAGGTCCATGCTGCGCCCGCCCGCGGCGCGCTCCGCCGTGAGCACCACGATCAGCACCGCGAAGGCGGCGATCCCCGCGCCCACGAAAAGGTTCTTGATGATGAAGCGGTCCTTCACGCGCGCCCCGCTGCCGGGGGTGCGGGGCCGGCCCGCGTAGAGCAGCACGCCCGCGACGGTTGCGCCCGTCCCCGCCGCGGCGATGGGGTGGAGCATCCATCCCGAGATCAGCGAGACCGCGCCCGCGACCGCCATGAGCGCGCGGGCCGCGTGCCGGTGCGTGAAGAGGAAGGCGTAGCGGTCGGGGTGGGCCTGCTGGTCCGCGGGGTCGAGCCAGGCGTCGCGGAGTTTGACGCGGTCGAGGAGGTAGGCGAGCAGGGCGGTGCTCCAGGCGAAGAGCAGGATCCCGGGCGTGAGCACGTCCGGCGCGCCGAGGAGTTGCGCAGCACAGACGACCGCCGCCGCGATGTACACGGCCGCCCAGACCGCCAGGTGTGCGATGGGTCGGATCATGACGGCTTCCGCGCGGCCCGGCCCCACTCCCGGAGACAGGCCCGCGCGGGCGCTGCGCCGGTGCGCGGGCCGTCGCGATACAAGGGTAAGGCGCGCGCGGGGAGGCGTTCGATTTCACGGGCTCGAACGCGGAGCGGTGCGCGTCGGTGCCTATCGTCTGCGGCCCGGCACCGCACGTTAGGTCTGTTCGAGGACGCCATGCGCAGAGACTACTCCATCGTCGAGGGTCGGGTTGATGAGGTCGCCGGCGGTCCCATCCGTATGTACAGCGCGCCCACGGCCGAGGAAAGGGCCGAGCTACTGGCCTCGTGCGGTATCGACGAGCACACCCTGGGGTCCATGCTTGACCCGGAGGAGGTTCCCCGCGTCGAGATCGATGGCGACAACACCATCATTATCTGGAAGCAGCCTGACCCGGCATCCTTCCGTACCGTCGGCCTGTTCGAGGTATCATCGGTCGGCATGGTGGTCCGGAAGAACAGTCTGACCATCATCACCGCGACCGAAGGCCCCGATCTGTGCCGCAAGCGGACCAGGAGCGTGGTCGCATTGAACAACCTGGTGCTCCGCGAACTGCTGGAAGAGGTGCGTCATTACATCGACCACCTCCGCGTCATCATGGCCTTGTCGCGGGAGGTGCAGGCCAAGCTCAACACCTCCATCGGAAATGAGTACCTGCTGCGGATGTTCACTCTGGGAGAGAGCCTGGTTTACTACGTCAACGCGATCGAGGGCAACGGCGCGGTGCTGATGCGCCTGCGGGCCATGGTCGACCGGATCGGGTTCACTCCCGACGACGTCATGCTCCTGGACGACCTCATGATCGAGAACACCCAGTGCGGCCGCCAGGCCCGGATCTACTCCGACGTGCTCTCGGGCCTGATGGACGCCCGGGGCAATATCGTCAACAACAACATGAACGTCCTGCTCAAGAACCTGACGGTCATCAACGTCGTGTTCCTCCCCCTCGGCGTGCTTGCGGGCGTCGGCGGCATGTCGGAGTATTCGATGGTCACCAGCGCCCTGCCGTGGTGGATCTCGTATCCAGCGTTCCTTCTGGGCCTTACCGTGATCGGGTTTCTGACGTGGCGGGTACTTGGTCGCTGGATGGATCGTTCGATGGGACACCACGGGACCAAGCCCTAGCACTCTCCGCGCCCTCGCCGCAAGCCTCGCGGCCTGCGGCTCGACGATGGCGCGGGTCTCCCGGTGGTCAACAAAGCGAATGCCGTGTTCGTTGTCCATTGTGGACCATGGACGCG